>NZ_JACJPY010000006.1 GCF_014696345.1 Pseudanabaena cinerea FACHB-1277 | reverse complement strand
AATTGTTTTGCATATTCACTCTCAAATTGTTCCCATGGTACTAGTTCCGCTAATTTTACCCATCGATTTTCTCCTGACAGTTTGCCGCCAAATGGTAGGTAGAAATTCTCGAATGATAGCTGTCCTATAGGGGCTTTTCGGTACATGAATTTTTATCGGTGCAAGGTTTTTTCTTGCTTTTGCTGCTTTTCTTTGCATTTTATCAGTTTTCGTTGCCCTTGAAAACCTATGCGCGTATGCTTTTCTTGCTTTTTCAGCAAGCCCTAATTATAGCCAGTTGCCAACTAAAATAAATGAAGACCAGTAGAAGGGATGGCTAAGATCGATCACTCCTAACCCCTTAGGTAAAGGAATATCGGGGAATCCCTCAATACCCAAAATCTTATTTTGATCAATTAGTACTTTGCCACTGAGTAGCGACATCTGCGCCTGACGCATCGCCTGCGCCTTATTGGCGGCATCAGGAAAGGATTTGTAAAAGCTGATCATTAAGGGAGCAGTGCCTGCATCGGATACTTCCCAAAGGGAGGCTAAAACGCTCCGCGCTCCTGACTCCACTGCCAAGCCACTAATACCCAAATTATTGCCCACGGCAGTCTGACAGGCGCTCAAGGTCAACATATCAATTACAGGATTATCAAATCGCAACTTGGGAATTTGGCTTAGACGTAAGCGACTATCCCAAAATTGAATGAAGGATTCTTTGCTGGTATCACTGACAAATTGAGCGTGAGTTCCTAAATGGAGAATATTGTACACCCCTTGCTGGCGCTGATTTTGCAGATTATTCACCGTAAATTCTTTGTTCAAGAATGCATCACCCTGCAAAAGCTCGGAAGAAATGGTTCTAATCTCAATATCCACAGATGGTAGAGCGCTAAATCCCTGTACAGACTCCGTGAGACCCATTGCCAAAACCCTTGTGGCTTTGCGGTTGCGCTCTTCAGTCCGAGTGGCGCGAATTGCAGGAATATTAGCGATCGCATAGCGTTGAATGAGAAACTGCTTGCCATCATGGAGTGCCGCAGGGGGCGTTACCCGCAAACCACTATCCATTGCAAATACGAGGGTATCCACCTTGAGATCGCTGAGTTGCTTCTCAATGGGGCGAATGATCCAATCATAAAGCTGTTGAGATTGTTCTAAGAAGTCATTGGAGCCAACATCGCGCAGGTTATTCCGATAGTCGCTAATCACTTCTTGAATCGTTTGTTGATTAGCAGCAACTGTAGATTGGCTGAAGGGCTTGCCCCTATCTTTTGGTGGAACTACTAAGATTTCAATGCGATCGTCTAGAAGTACAGGATAGATCAAAGCGGCAACATCGCCTGTTTGTTGGGCTACTGTTGATAGCAAATCTTGCGTATTTTCAATATTAATGGCTTCTTTACCTAGAGACTGCCCTGTAAAAGTCTCCAATTCAGCGACATAGGCGCGTTCGATCGCATCAAATGCTTTAGCCAGATTGCCCTCACGGAAATAGCGATCGGCTTCCTTTTTTAAAACATCGCGGATGGCTAAAATCCTTTCATCTTCAGGGTTCAGAATTAATGTATCGTCATCTTTGGGATCAATAGGTGGGTCAACGGGAGGAACTCTTAAAAATCCGCCAGGGGTGATAGATATGCCGCCCTGCGTAAAGGTACTTCCTAACAGCACAGGAATTATTGTCCCCACCTCAAGCCTTATCAACCCTGTGGTAAAGAATCCTGCTGAGCCATTGAGCGTGGGATCACCTACAAAAAAGCTGCCCAATCCGCCCGTTTGCAAAGCAATTTGACCACCCGTACCGCCCAGTGTGCAAATACTCGCGCCCACACAGGCAGAATTATTGCTGCTGAGAATGGTGTCCATAATTCGCAGGTTGCCGCCCGTACTCACTAGGGTGACACTTCCGCCCTGTGTTGGGCTGGACGCATCAATCGATCGCACCACCACATCCCCCACAGGGTCAAGGGTGACATTGCCGCCATTGCCAATTCGTCCTGAAGAATTAATCACGCCTGCATTAATGGCGGTACTAGCGTCATAGAAAACCTCGCCGCCAGTACTGCCAGATGTATTGACATCGCCTGTACTAATACGGCCATTGCTGCTGGTCAGTTGCACATTACCACCCGTAGCCGCGATCGCACTGGCATTAATATTGCCCGTGGTGAGATTTTGCAAAGCGTTGACGGTGACGTTGCCAGCATTGCCTATGGTTGCTGCCGTAGTGATATTACCGATGGTAACTGCGCCTTGACCGCTAATCAAAACCTCGCTATCTCGGTCATTAATTACATTGCCAAGGGAAATATCACCAGTGACATTGATGCTAACATTGTCTTTATCGAAAGATGATTCAGAGAAGACGGAATAGGGAGCGAGCGTTGTATTCGGTGCAATGGTGAAACTGCTTAGGGGCGTAATATTTCCCAATTGGGACATGGAAATTTGATTGCCATTGGCATCTAGTTTGAGCGCAAATTCGCCGTTAATGCTGCCAAAGAAACGCATGGCATTAGTGCTGACAATATTTGTATCACCGACGAGATTAACAGGGCGGTTGAAAAATATGGATTTTGCGCTGATATTGCCAGCGATCGCATTGTTGCCAGTGCCAGAATCAAAAAATTCCCCTGCAACATTAATATTAGAAGTAGGGCTAATCTGAAAAGTACCGCTACTATTAACTCCGAGTGAGACACCCAAAAAGCTGCTGTCTGTGGTGGTGAAGTTGCGGGCGATCGTAATATTGTCGCCCCTTAAACTCGCGGAGGTCGCTGAGATATCCTGATCAATTACGATATCTCGCCCCGTCAGTTCTAATTTACCTGTCAGCGATGTATTAGATAGATTGATAGTGCTGTTTTCTAGAGTCAAGATCAAGTTACGGAAGTTAGTCGGTAAGTCTGTAATTGATGAGTTGTCGGCAGCATTATTTAGTTCTAAGTCTCGCATTTTTAAGCTCTGACTACCTGCAAAACTTGCGCCGCCATTAAGAAGATTACCTCGTCTGAGGATAATGTCAGTATCGGGATTATTAATTAGGAACTTAGTAAGTCCATTGACAGTCAGCCTACCCGTACTCTGTCCTACAGTAGTAGGATTTGTGAAGGTTAGGTCGCCGCCAACGGTGGTATTGCCTAATTGAATATTACTAGCGGCAAGACTGAGGTTGCGATCGACATTCAAATTTAGAGTGAAATTGGGAACTGCAATAATGGAACTAGCGGGAGAAGTCGCAGTACCTATTTCTAAGCTCATACCCACAGGGAATGCGCCACTGGCAGAACCGATGCTGACCGCCCCCCCATTGGCGGCGATCGCCACCGTATCGGCTTTGAGAAATTCAAAAGCAAAATCCTCGATTTTAAAGTCTCCTGAAGCAACAGAGCCGATCGCAATACTCCTATTTGCCACAGATGGCGCAAGGGCAATCCGCGCAGCATTAATCTCATTGCGGATATCTGGTATAGCGGCGGTGATATTAACCGAGCGAGTACGCGCCGTATCCGTAATGATGCCGCGATTTAAGAATGTGCCATTGCCATCAATATTGGTGTCGGCATTGAGGTCGAATGTACCTGCTCCTGATGTGGAGAATGTGGAACTCACAGCTATGGTAATGCCATTAGCGGCTTGAACATTAACATTGCCGCCGACATTGAGAGTACCCGCTTCAGCGATTGAGAACTGATTACTGGTGACATTAAAATTACCTGTCAGGTCATGGGTCGCCGCACTGCTAAGCCTTGTTTCGCCTGTGCCTGCGATTTGGGTAAAGGAATTAGCAAAAAGTCCGCTAATAATTGCATCGTTGGCATTGGTAATCGTTATATTGCCGAGGCGATCGGCTAATGAACCTGCGGCATTGAGATTTAGGTTGCCCGTTCCTGTATTGAAGGTAACGTTGCTGGGTGTACCGATCGCAGCATTTTGTAGCCTAGCAAAACTAATTGTGCTGTTGCTGCTATTAAAACTGCTATTGGCTCCCACCAGTACCGCATCTTGGTAGTTCTGGATGCCCGATGTGGTGACATTGCCGAGAATCACGGTTGTACCATTAACATCAGTGGTAAAAGTTGTGGTGTTAATATCTTGGGCAAAGCGCGACTCTGCAAGGGTATTCACGGTCAAGTTACCCACATTCACTAGACCATTGAAAGCGATATTCCCCACATTGGTATTGAGGGTGAGGTTTTGTCCGCCAGTCACATTGCCATTAAAGGTAATTGGCGCACTGGTGGTTTGCAACTGCACAGCCGCAGTAAGGCTAACAGGATCGTTATAGATTTGGGAAACTGTGGTGGTGATGTTGCCATTGAGTTCGGTTGTACCCACAGCATCAGTAAATACGCTCGCGGCATTGACCCCATTAAAACGGGTGATGCCCCCACTTTCAGCAATTAGATTATCTGCATTGACCGTACCCCGAAAATTAATATCTGCTGTACCACTGACTACCCGCAGCGCTTGGTTGCCTGTAATATTGCCATTGAAGGTGATCGTGGCATCCGTAGCTGTGAAAATGGTAGCAGCACTAAGATTTACAGTGTCGCCGTAGGTTTGGGTGGCGGTGGTGTTGATATTGGCATTAACGTTTGTTGTACCTCCTGCATTGGTCTCAACTGTGGTGGCATTGACCACACCGTTAAAGGTGGTTAAGGAGGAGCTATTGGCGATGAGGTTGCCTAAACGGGCGGTATTGCCCATTGTACCAAGGGTAATATTGCCTGAACCTGCATTGAGGGTAAGGGCTTGATTACCGTTGACCGTTCCATTAAAAGTAATATTGCTGTTGAAGGTGCTGAGAATGGTACTTGGTTGGGTGTTGGAAGCAAGAGTAACGGCATCATTATAAACTTGAGCGCCAGTGGTACTGATATCGCCATTGATCGTGGTAGTACCACCTGCATTAGTAGTTAGATTATTAGCGCGTACTGTACTGCTGAAGTTAGTTGCGCCAGTGGTATTAATGGATAGATTGCCAAGGGGAACTGTATTACCGATCGCCCCATTAAAAGACACATCAGCATTCCCCGCGTTGAGGGTGAGGTTATTGGTATTAGCGATCGCGCCATTGAGGGGACTGCCCAAGGTAATCGCGCCACTGTTGCCAGAACTGCTTGCAGTATTGATCGTTAAATTATTACTAGAGATCACCACAGGATTGGGTAAATTGATAATTCCTGCATTGCCTGTCACGCTCAAAAGATTAATTTGCGAACCTGCAAAAGTAACCAGACCACTTGTGCCAAAGGTTAAAGCCCCTGCACTACCTGTAAGCGTACTGGATGTATTGATATTACCCACTGTAATCGGCGCATTGCCCACCGTGGAAAGCAAGTCAATCGCACCACCATTGCCAAAGCTACTGGTATTCAAAGTGCCATTGCTAGTATTGATTGTGCCTGTGTTACTGGTGAGATTAATGGAACTGGCGGTAATGTTGCCAGTGGTGATGTTTTGATTGGCAAGAAGGGTAAGAGAACCACCTGTATTGGTTAAGTCAAAGCCAGAAGTATTGATTGTACCAGAGTTAAGAGGGGATTGAATGATCGTTGGTTGTGCGAAACTAGCATTTCCTGCGAAGCTGATAGAATTTTCGCCAACAGTGTTGCCAATCGTCAGCGAGCTAAATGTACCTCCCGCAAAAGCAGCCAGATCAGTTGCGGTTAGGTTGAGCGTGTTAGTTGTGTCCGTACCACCAAGTGCGATCGCAATAGTAGAACTAAATGGAGCAATAACTACGTTGCCATTCCCACTACCATTCCCTAAGAAGTCAAGTTCATTGGCGGTCAGAGTTACATTACTATTAATGACAAAATCACCAAGAGAAATTCCATTGATGGCACTAATATTATCGTTAACTATAGTAGTTCCAGCGCTAGTGGTAAAAGTTCTTGCAAAAACCTTGTTAGATATTGTCTTAATACCAGAGGAATTGAGGATTAAATCACCAATAGATTGAGTGCTATTGCCGACTACTCCTAAAGAAATATTTCCCGTACCAGCCGTTAAAGTTAAATTTTGATTGCCATTAATGCTGCTATTGAAAGCAATATTACTATTAGTTGTTCTTGCTATTACTGCATTAGTTAAGGTAACAGCATCGTTGTAGGTTTGAGTGCCAGATGTAGTTACATTGCCATTGAGTTCAGTTGTGCCACTAGCATCTGTTGTCAAATTTGCAGCATTGATACTATTCAATTGGGTCGTACCACCACTATTTACAACTAGATTGCCTAAAGCTGTAGTACCACCGACTGTACCAGCAAAAGTGATATTCGCTATGCCACTGTTCAAAGTTAGGTTTTGAGTTCCATTAACTGTGCTGCCAAAGGCGATCGCGCTATTAGTCGTGTCTAGTTGAACCGCATTGGTTAAAGTAACTGCATCATTAAAGGTTTGGGTTCCCGATGTGGTGACATTGCCATTTAGTTCTGTTGCGCCGCCAGCATTAGTTGTCAAGTTCGTTGCGTTGACAATACTATTAAATCTGGTGATACCTGTGGAATTTGCTGTGAGATCACCTAAAGGACTAACGCTAGAGCCAACATTACCCCCAAAAGTGATGTTGCCAGTACCGCTATTTAAGGTTAAAGCTTGATTACCATTCAACGAGCTATTAAAAATAATGTCACTATTCGTGCTAGTCAGTTGTATCGCATTTGTAAAATTAACAGCACCGTTATAAATTTGACTGGTTGTGGTTGTGACATTGCCGCTTAGTTGGGTAGTACCACTAGCATTGGTATTCAAGCTTGCTGCATTGACGGTGCTGTTAAATCTAGTTGCATCAGTACTATTGACAAAAAGTGATCCTAATGGTGTTGTACTAGAGCCAACGGAATTATTAAAGGCGATACTGCCAGAACCACTATTTATTGTCAGGTTATTGACTCCCGCAGTAGTTCCATTAACTGTATTGGAGAATGTTACTGTGCCACTAGTGCCGCTACTGCTGACCGTATTAATCGTTAAGTTGGGGCTACTTAGGGTAACGGGAAATCCAAAGGTTAAGTTTTGGGCATTTCCACTATTGCTAGATACATCTATGCTCGAACCTGCGAACGTAATGTTGCCATTACTAAAGGTGATCGCCCCAGCATTACCAATGATCTTTGATGCAGTATTGAGACTACCAACGGTCAGACCTGTAGCAGAACTAAAACTAATATTGCCGCCATTTCCATCAGCGCTGGTGTCAATAGTGCTTGATGAAGTGTTGATCGCGCCTGTAGTACTTGTGAGCGAAGTGGTATTACCTGATGCGATGATATTACCTGCGGTGATATTCTGATTGGCGAGGAAGGTGACATTGCCTGTAATATTACGGAAGTTAAAGCCTGAAGTATTAATTGCGCCATTTGTAAGCGGCGATCGCAAGGTCACAGGATTATTAAACACAACATTATTCCCAAGGGAAATTAAACCACTGCTGTCACTACGTCCAATGAAAACTTGAGCGAAGCCATTTTGAAGATTATTAATAAACGCATCGCTTAATTCGAGACTGCCATTATTGGCATTAGCGGTTCCGCCAAGGGTAATGTTGCGGGTGGCTGTGAGTGGATGCACAAATAATGATCCCGTACCGCGAATGGTGGTTAATCCCGTTGATTCCATTTCATCGGCATTCAAGGTCAGATTACCACTGGTGTTAGTGGGTTTGATATTAGCGTTGTTAAAGATGATGCCAAAGCTATTGGCGGGAGCCGATCCTGTCATCGTAATATTGCCAGCCGCCGCGATCGCATCGACCACGCCCGAATTAACGGCGATGCCATGATTGGTAATTCCTGAACCATTACCAGTACCCGTGAGATTGAGCGCCCCGCTAGTAACAATCAAGTTAGAAGTTGGTAACTCTATTAAAATCCCCTGATTACTATTAACCCCATTCCCCCCCGTTCCTGTAAGCGTAATATTGCCAGTACTATTGGCTCTCACAGTGGCATTACCGCCCAACAAAATGCCCTGATTATTATCGCCGCCAGTAGCACGGCTAGTTCCTTGAAGAGTGATTGCGCCACTAGTGGTTGAAATCAAGCCCAAATTTGCGCCCAAACCAGTAATACTAATGCCCACATTGCCCGTACTGCCTGTGCCACTTGTGCCATTGAGCAGAATATTTCCCGTTCCCAAAGCCGCAAGAGTGCCGCGATTAATCACAATACCAGAGCCAGTACTGCCAGTGGAGTTGCTTGTGCCTGTCAAATTTAAGCTGCCAGAACCCGTAGTACGAATAACAGCATCATTGGCGATGAAAATGCCATTATTGGCGCTAGTCGTACCATTGCCCGTACCCGTAATGTTGATGTTGCCATTGGCAGTTTCCACCACAGTCCCTATGGTCAAAATTTCTACACCATGATTATTAGAACCGCCGATCCCCCCTGAGCCATTGATTGTAATATTGCCAGTGCCATTGGTCGTGACCTGAGCGCCGCTACTGATATGCACACCGACATTACTACCACTACTACCAGTAAATACGTTGCTGCCATTGATGGTGATGTTACCGCCAGCAGCATTGAGGGAGCCGTTAATAGTCGCGCCATGATTGGCAAAACTGTTGAATACTGCGGGTGTGGTTAAGGGGTTAGCGCCGCCGCCAAGGACAATATCACCGCCATTTGTGTTAATTAATGCGCCCGTGCCAATGGAAATTTTGCCGCTATTATTGGCATCGCGATCGGAATTCAAAACGACATTTAGTGCGCCGCCTGTGGAAGTGATATTGGTACTATTACCCAGACTAATTGAACTACCAGCTTCAATCGTGAGGCTATTAGTGGCAGTAATATTAGCGTTAATGGCAACAGTACCAACACCGAGGGGCGATCGCACTATTGTTGGTTGGGCAAAGGTGACAGGTGCAATAACGCTAACAGCCCCTGTGCCATCTGCATGACCGATAATTAGAGAACTAAATGTGCCGCCGCTAAAGGCATTGAGATCGGTAGAGGTTAACTCTAGAATGCCAAGCACAAAATCGCTAGTACCCCCGATCTCGATGGGGACATTAGTGCTGATAGGCTTGAGGGTAATATTGCCAGTACCTGTTTGCGTACCTGTAAAGTTAATCTCGTTGGCGACTATGGAGAGATTGCCATTGAGTTGCGTATTGCCTAGGGTGACGTTACCTCCCACACTGTCAAGAGCAACAAGGTCGCCGCCAACGATTGTATTACCACCGATCAACGATATGCTACCAGCGATCGCCCCCAAGTTAAAGCGCTTTGTACCAGTGGAATTAATGGAGAGATCACCTAATGGCTGAGCCAAAGTTCCCGCCACGCCAAAGGAAGTAACATCACCATTGCCAGCATTGATAAAGAGAAGGGTATTACTGTTGCTGACCACTCCTGTGGTAAAGGTGACATTACCGCTATTGGTGATCCCTGTAGTGTCAATACTGAAGGCTGATGTATTGAAGATAACGTTATTGGCAAAGTTAATGGAACTGCCGACCCCAGAAAATGCGGGAGTTCCCTTATTGGCACTAAGGTTAATTGTGTTGCCTGTAAAGGTAATCGTGCCATTGTCTGATGTGAAACTAACTAGCCCTGCATTGCCATTGTTATTAGTGGTCGCAAAGGCAATCAGATTACCAACGGAAATGTTACCTGCGGTACTAAGCGTAATATTTCCGCCATTGCCAGTAACTAGTGCAGCGTTGCTATGGGTATCGATCGCCCCTAAAGTAAGGGAACCATTGGGAGCGATAATTCTGACACCTCCCCCACTCTGATTATTAGAATCAGTACGAATAGAACTATTTGGATTTGAGGTGATGCTACCTTGATTAGTGACAATATCGACATTGCCCCCTGCTGCCACAATATTACCAAGATTGCTAATTCCTTGATTGGCATTGATTACTAAAGATGCTGTAGAAGTATTAATGGCAAACTCTGCGGCATCGAAGGTACTCGCGGTTTGAAGCGTAATCGGCGCGAAGTTTAATGTGCCGAAAATGGGCGTGGTGATATTGAGATTATCAACAAGGGCGATCGCATTATTACCCGTACTATTGCCAATAAAAATATTCTGGAATTGGGAACCTGTTGTCGATGCAGCAGCAGCAAGCGTGGTGAGAAAAGATTCACTCACAAAGGTATTGACACCACCAATTTGCAGATTGGCACTATTACTGAAAGGACGCAGGGTAAGTGTGCCTGAACCTCTCAAACCCACTGTGGGAAATTCACTGCGATCGCTAGTAAATGTGAGATTCCCATTACCGCTATTAATGATCAATATGCCACTTGGATCTGGAGGTCGAATATTTAAACCAACTTGGGCAGGATTAGCCGTATCGCCAGTGATGTTGATATTGCCATTGGTTTGAATTGTGGTAGAACTGCCAATAGAAACGGGTGAGAATTGAATTCCATCACCACCTAATACGTTTGTGCTATTGCCAGAAAGATTGATCGTGCCGTTAGTAGAAGTAATGGCAACAGAGTCACCACCTCCTGATACAAATATGCCATTGCCATTAACAGCGCTGCTAGTACCATTGATTGTGATCGCTCCCGAACTGCTAGTAATCTGCGTGAATGTGCCAGAAAGGTTGATGCCATTCGCAGAAGTACTGTTGCCAGTTAACGTAATACTGCCCGTGCCAGAGTCGAGATTTCCACTAACAGATAACGAGCCTGCACCAATAATTTGCAGATTGATCGCGCCGCCATTGGTGGTAATGGGCGCATTGATGGTGAGAGTGCCTGAATTGGTTTGAGCGCCAGAAGCAGGATCGTTGGCAGTAAGTCGGACATCGCCGCCTTGGGTGGTAATATCAGAACTGACGAAGATAGTATTGCCTGCTTGGGCAGTCAGACTAATGCCATTGTTGACGATATTAACGGAAGTGCCGAAAGAAATATTATTCGTGGCTTGGAGAACTACATTGGTCGTAGCGTTGTTAATCAGTAAATTGCTGATCGTGGCATTGGCAGGTGCATTGGCAAAGGCAGAAACACTAGCAAGGGTATCACCACCCGTAACAGCAATGCTAATATTTGTGGGGTCGAGTAATAATGTGCCTGTGTTGCCCTTGGGGGCGCGGGTATCCGTATCACCGCGATAGTCAAGGTTCTCTTTGCCCGATACTTCCACAAAGCCGCCATTGCCTGAAATCTCACCACCCCTTGCGGCGATCGCGCCTAAAAACTGCGTGGAACGATCCGCCCAAACAATGACTTTGCCCCCATCGCCCGTTAGCAATCCATTTGCCAGAATTTGGGAACTAGCATCAACATAGGTCTGCTGAGCGTTAGGTGCAGTTCCCTTGCCCTGCAAATCGCCACCCACTAATACCGTGCCGCCCCCTGTTGCCCCTGACGCATCAATTTTGGCATTCACCAAACCGACTTGAGCGCCAAATATGCCGACATTGCCGCCTTTAACGCTACTAGATGCGACATTAATCTTGCCAGAGGCGATCGCCATACCATCTTTGACCGCAATATCAGAAGCGCTAGGACTTTCTACGAGGGCGATCGTGCCATCGGCTTTGACCACCACCTGATTGGCTTCGGCGGCTTTGCCTGTGAGGGATTCTGCTAGTTTTGGTAAGGCGGTAATTGTGCCATTCCAATTGTCTGGAATAATATCTCGCGTCACCGCCAAGCCTAGTACAGAATCAGGCGATCGCAGTTGCACTTGGGAATTCCCCTTGACGGCGGCAATATCGACATTGCCACTGGGTGCAGCTAGACTGCCCGTATTAATTACAGTGCCTGCGGTGAGGGATATGCTTTTGCCGTCCTTTACCGCGAGGTTGCCTTGATTGATAATGGCGGCAGGTTGGGCAACCGCAAATTGAATAGTTTTGGGGTCGCCATTGGGAAATACAACGGAATTTTTATCAACGCTAAATTTTTGATTGTGGTCAAAGCCTAAGCCAGTGCCAGTGGTGACATGGAAGGAACCGCCGATATCTAAGCGGGCATTTTCACTAAAGACAACACCATTGGCATTGAGTAAGTATAAATTGGCATTGGGAAAAGCTTGGCGGCTTTCAATGGTTCCCAAAATACTGGAAGGGCTATCACCCGTAACCCGATTAATGATGTTATTAACGCTGCTGCCATTAACGGAAGAGTTACCCGTATTAAAAACTACGCCCGATTCGGGAACGTTGAACTTATCGAAACTGTGATAAAGGTTGCCACCATTGACTGTACCTGCTCCAGTGGGGGCGATCGCATTGCCTTTAATTTCCGTTGCCGTTGTACCATCGGGGGCAATTTGCGCTTGGGCGCTGAGGGGGATGACCACATTGGCAGTAATAGCCAGAATTGAGAGGATGCCAAACTGCCTAGTTTTGATCAAAAAGCTAGAATCGCTAAACTTGCGGACACCACGACTTGCTAGAAACATAATATCTGCCTCTGAAGATGACGGATCTTGGCTATTACAGTGACATAGTACAGCATTACCGATTCAGCCCAAGATGCTTAATTAGACATTTGTAACAATTCATTGCTAAACTCGGTCAAAATGCCTATAGCAAACCCGCGATCGCAGTTTGTACAGAATATCCTAAGTGCTTCCAAGCGGCGGCTGTGGCAACTCGACCCCTTGGGGTGCGATTGATGTAACCAATCTGCAATAAATAGGGTTCGTAAACCTCTTCAATGGTGTGGGCATCTTCGCCCGTGGCGGCGGCAAGGGTATCCAGTCCCGCAGGTCCACCGTTGAAATTCTCAATTAAGACCGTTAATAATTTGCGATCGATCCAATCTAAGCCTTTGGGGTCAACATTAAATAATTCCAAAGCTGACTCAGCGATCGCCCCTGTAATCGGTTCGCCCTTTGCCTTGACCTCGGCATAGTCCCGCACCCGCTTAAGCAAACGATTGGCAATGCGGGGCGTACCCCTCGATCTCGCGGCGATCGCCACTGCCCCAGCTTCATCAATGGGAGTCGTGAGAATTTTGGCACTGCGGGAGACAATCTGCGTCAGTTCATCCTGTTCATAAAAGCGGAAATGCTGCACAAATCCAAAGCGATCGCGCAATGGCGAAGAGAGGGAACCGATGCGGGTAGTTGCGCCAATCAAGGTAAATTTATTGAGCTGCACACTGCGAATCCTTGCCCCCTGCCCCTTGCCAATGGTGATATCCAAGCGATAATCTTCCATCGCAGGATAGAGAATTTCTTCCGTCACATTGGGTAAGCGATGGATTTCATCGATAAAGAGAATATCGCCCTGTTGCAGCGAAACTAGTAAACCTGCCACATCACGGGGACGCTCTAGGGCAGGGGCAGAGGTGATTTTGCACTGTACGCCCATTTCTTGAGCAATAATTAATGCCAATGAGGTTTTCCCTAACCCTGGGGGACCATAGAGCAGTAAATGATCTAGTGCTGAAGATCGGGATTTGGCGGCGGCGATCGCAATATTTAACAGTTCCTTTAAATCCTTCTGTCCAATATAGTCCTCTAAACTCTTAGGGCGAATATTCACATCGGCGCTAACCACGGGGCTATCCTTTGCCAACTGCTCCGCTAATTTCTCCTCTGGGGTGGCTGCCGCTTGCAATAGATCTAAAGCAACTTGAGTGGAGTCCTGCGAAGATTTGGCGGCGGATTTTGGAGCAGATTTACGGCGTGATTTTTTTTGTTCCTGCGGCTGTTCTTGATTTTGGTCGCTATGTTCACCAGTTTGGGGCTTTGCCTGACCATCATCAGAGGGAATATTAGAACTGGGTTTAGAGGAGATGATCGCCATATGCCTTGGGTTGCTCAAACTTATAAATATCGGTAATTAACGCTGTCCAGCCGTCAACGAGGGAAGCCAATAGGCGATCGCCCTTCTCTTTGGTGGCGGCTTTGGCATCACCTAACACGCCACTGCGACTCAGATCGCGCATTACCCACGCAAAAGGGTTTGCCCCTTCCATACTCAACATACTATCTTTTGGCAATCCATAGGGATATTCGGTGACAGCTTGAGCCATATCCACCTGTTCGGGTAACAGCGCCAACATCAAGCTAGTTTCCGCATCACCGCCATGAATGCCAAATTCCAATTCCTTCGCAGTTAGCAAATCTTTGGCAACATTGGGAACGCGCCAAGTGAATAGAGGAAACAGACAAAAGTCTGGATACTTCTCATGCAGATCCCTTGCCACAATTTCCAAAATTTGCGGCTGTCCACCATGGGAATTCATCAATACCAATTTGCGAAAACCAGCACGATAAACGCTCTCCGCAATATCCGTCAACAGCGCCAGCATAGTCTCCGTGCGTAATGTAACTGTCCCCGCGAAGGTACTATGCTCATTGGATTTGCCATAGTACAGGGGCGGCAGGGCATAGGCAGCGATCGCTGGATCGAGTTGTGCCAATGCCTTTGCCAACACCCCAATACTAATAGCAGCATCCACAATCAAGGGCAGATGTGCGCCATGCTGTTCGATCGCCCCCATGGGCTGAATAATCACCGCGTTCTGTTTATCACCCATCGCCGCGATCGCGGGTGAGTTGAGGTATGCAAAGTAGCGATCGGCAGGAAAATAATTCATTGGACGTGTTACAAGTTGGATTTTATAGATTTTGTTTTTAGATTTTGCGGTAAATCAGAAAAACTCATCACCCAAAACACGCTGTAAAATCCTACGGTTTTCGACTTGTAAGCCTTTTACCTCTGATTGCATCTCTCTAATATCAGACTGCATCTCTCTAATATCAGATTGCATTTGCCTGATATCAGACTGCATTTGCCTGATATTAGATTGTGTGATTGCCATAGCTTCACCCAATTGCCCCATGAATTGAGTTAAATCACTAATTGCTCTAGTATTGACTTCTTGCTGACTTGTCACGCGATCAACTGTGCGATCTATGCGTTCGTATTGCCTCGCAAGAGTAAACATAATCGTTTTAACTGCATCGAGATCATCCGCTACCCCTTCAAGAGTTAACCCGTTTTGCTCGGTCATTTATTTAGCTCCTTTACTTTCACCCTGTTGAATTATGGTAAGTAGGTTGTTGGAATTAAACATAGGATGTGTTAGCGATAGCGTAACGCATCTTCTTTAAGCAGTAGGATGCGTTACGTTGCACTAACGCATCCTACTGCTTACATTGTAGTAATTTATTGCAATTTATAAACAGTGTTACAAATTGCGTGGTGGGACTTCTTGACCATAGATAAACTTTCGCTCTAGATTATGGCAAACTAACCATGTGATAGAAGCGATCGCCGCAGGTAATATACATAATAAAATTAATGGAATTAAACCTAATCCATTGCTGCTCAACAGCCCTAAAACGATTAGCGGGTTAATTGTCCAAGCGATCGCGGCGATCGCAATACTAATTTTCTTGATCTGCCGAATATTATGCAGCGCCTGCCGACAACTAGCACAGTTGATCGTATGGGAATGATAGCGGTCTAAAAGTGCATTTTTAGGAAGGGGGGCTGTTAATTTCTGCCCCGCAAAGGGATTTGCTTGGTAGCGATCGACCCATTTCCGCAGTTCTGAAACATAATTGTCAGCAGCAGTTGCTAAATAGAAAGCCTTGGCATAGTTAGTATTCGCCTCTTCTAGATAGCGCTCTTGATAGTGCAGAAAGATTTGATCATCTTCGAGAATACTATTCTGTCCTAAATGGGAATACCAACGGGGCGTGATGCTGATAAAGAAGCGGGGGATAGCAGAATTAAATTGAAAGGGAAAACGGGCAAACATACGACATTCCCCTTTGCGGGTGGGCGTGGCATAGACCACCGTCATAGTGCGTCCAAATTGCTTAGAGGTCAGGTCATGCCACATTAGCGCTGGTGCAATAAAAGTGGTATTTTGCCTTCCCAATTTGCCCCGTCTAGGCCCTTCTGCCCAAGTCCCTGTAAATCCATTTTTATGGGCTTCGAGAATTTCTAAATCCATTGGCGCAGCATTGGCACGATTCCCCACCGATTTATGATGGGTAAATGGCAAATGACTGGCATCAAGGACATTTTCTAGCAGGGTAATGGCATCATAGGGTAGATCCCGAAATGTGCCGAAGACTGTCCATTTATCAGTATCAGTTTCGAGGGGTTCAATGATGGGAATTTTGACACTATTGGCATTTTCAGGCTTGCCCGCATAGATAAATAACATTCCCTGCCGTTCGGCGGTGGGCAAAGTGCTGACACAGGCGCGTTTTGACCTGTGGGCATTGCCATCAATGGGCTGTTGGGGAATGCGATCGCAACTACCATCTCCCTTAAAAGCCCAACCGTGATAGGGACATTCCAATAGTCCATCTTCGGCAATGCGCCCTTCCGATAATGGGACAAGTCGATGGGGGCAGCGATCGGCAAAGGCTTTCCATGCGTTGCTTTGACGATCCCACCAAATTACTAAATCTCTTTCTAAAAGGGTAAATTTATGGAGTTGCGTCTTATCTAAATCTTCTAAATAAAATACGGGATACCATACCTCTTGCCAATCAAATCGCTCAGGATCAGCGCCCCCCGCAGGTAAACTATAGTCTTGAGCATTAACTTGAGACTTCATAGTACTCTCCAAGCTAGAAATATCACTAGATAAACCACTAGGATCGATAACTGCTGAGCTACTGGCGATGCTATTGGCAATTTGATTATTCATAACAATGGCAAATATTAGGTTTTAAACGATTAATTTTCATGTTTATCTATCATATTGTATCTTATTGTTAAGTAAAATTGTTTTGAATACCAAAAATAACCTGCTGAATGTAGGGTAAATGCCCAGATCCCCGACCTTTTCTAGGCAGGCAAAGACAATTTGCAAATTTACTAAAAAGTCGGAGTCCTTAATCTTTGATTTTTAAGTTTTCTTATGCCTAATTACTTAATTATTGCGGCTTAGTCACATTTTGCGCCCTCAGTAAATCCTCAATCTCTTCAGCAGGTAAAGCCTTATGGAAAAAATAACCCTGTATCAGATCACAACCCAGCGATCGCAGTAGATCCACCTGCTCCCGACTTTCAGCACCTTCAGCAATTACCACCAAATTCAGACTATGAGAAAGATTGATTAACAATGAAACGATCGCCCGATCTTGATCGTTATGGGTAATACATTCAATAAAAGTGCGATCGATTTTAATTGTGTCAATGGGCAGATTTTTGAGATAACTGAGCGATGAATAGCCCGTCCCAAAATCGTCAATTGATAACTTCACCCCCAATTCGCGAATTTGATTAAGCAAAGCAATTTTCTCCGAAACATGATTCATCATAATCCCTTCAGTAATTTCCAACTCTAGAAAATGGGGATTGAAATTAGTCTCTTGCAGAATCTCTTGAAGATTACTTAAAAAATCTCGCTGCTCCAATTGCTTAATAGATAGATTCACCCCAATCTGGATTGGTGGTAAACCCATATTTTGCCAAGCGATCGCCTGTAAACAAGCCTGACGTAATACCCAACTGCCAATATTCACAATTAAGCCTGTTTCTTCCGCAAGGGGAATAAACTTAGCGGGGGAGATCGAGCCGAGCGCTACGTGCTTCCAACGCAATAACGCCTCTAGTCCAACTATTTTGCCAGATTCTAAATCCACCTGCGGTTGGTAATATGTATCAAGTTCATCATTTTCCAACGCCCTTCTGAGATTATTTTCCATCACGAGACGTTGAAAACTCTGCTCCTGCATATTGGGAATATAAAACTGAAAACTATTACGCCCTTCAGCCTTAGCACGATACATAGCCATATCCGCATTGTGAACTAGTTCTTGGACATCATTATTGTGATCGGGATAGATACTAACGCCAATACTGGTGGTGATGTGCAGCTCGTGACCACCACAGAGAAAGGGCAATGTAAGTTTTTGAATCATTGACTCAGCTATCTGCACCACCTGATCAAGACTATCAATGTTACGCGCCACGATCGCAAATTCATCACCACCCCAACGTATGAGCAGGTCATCAGGTCGCAGCAACTCTTTAATGCGACTACTAACTGCCTGTAATAAGAGATCGCCCGTACCATGCCCTAGAGAATCGTTAATTAGTTTAAAGCGGTCAATATCTAAGAAAAGAATTGCAAATTTATCAATGGTATTGTTGCTTGGGCTGTTAGTTGGTCTATTAGCTAGCCCATTAACTTGAGCGTCATCATCTAATTTTTTGGCTAGTTTAACTAAATATTCACTCAGGAATTTGCGATTTGGCAACCCTGTGAGAGCATCGTAGTGAATCTGATAGGAAATAATTGCTTCCGCTTGTTTTTGTTTAGTAACATCAGCAATATGAATGCGAATCACCTCACTCCAAGGCATAAAATGGATGACTTCGGAAAAGTTCTTGCCATTAATCGTGACTTCTCGAATGAAAACATTCTGCACTGGATTGACTAAAGGAATTAGCTGTGACAACAATTCTTGCAGTAATGGATGTCCTAGACCTAGATCATCAAGATCGGGAAATTGATAAAGCGCCGCAGGGTTGAGATAAAGAATTTTGCCCACTAGGTTCATTTCAACAATGGGCTGCGGGTTAATCTCTGGGGAGGAAATAAACTGGTTAAGGGTCTCCCGCACATAGACCGAGAGATCCCGTTCAGCGATCGCTTGCAAAGGCGAGAACTGTACAAAATTGAATGAGCTTAGGCGTTGATCGCCTGCCTGGATGCTGGCGGACTTATCTAACTTAGGCTTGGAGGCACTGGCGATCGCGCTAATGACCTGATAGACAGCTCTTGTGTCTTTACTAAATAGGATCTCATCCCCATGCCCCAGAACATGAGAAAGCCTTTTTTTGCCATTAATCAAAATGCCATTGGTGCTGCGCTTACCTTCGAGGGTGCCATCCATGACCCTGAAAAAATAAGCGGATCGGTTAGGATGGGCGATCGCCAAGATGACAGCGTGCTGACGCGATACTAGATTAGACCGCAATATAATCGAATTTTCGAGGCTTCTACCGAGGGAGTAGGTGGTGTTATGCAAAAGAAAATTACGAAACCCCTTTGGATCTTCAACCGTCAGTACGTGATGAAGTGCGTCTCTAGTGCGAAGAGTTGATGACTCTCTGGGTTCCACCTAAATAATTTCCTTTGCAGTAAGGACTAGAATCTGGATAATCGCTGAATAATTGCCATCTACTTTACATAGCATAGGACAATAAGTGCTAAGCATTTAAACCTGTGTCATCAAATTCAGTCACTAATTGCCTCACTACAACCTATTGAGTCAGGCTTTAAGCGATACAAAGAATTTTCGGCAAAGGGTGCGGAGCAGCTCTTACAAACAACTCTAAGTATTTTAAGCCATTGCAAAAGCTTTATGCTGTCAGCCTTGTCAATATACTACGATCGCTTCAACCGTACCATGACAAATCAACCTTCAGAAATATCTCAGGAACTAGCCCATGTTGAGGCGACTTTGCAAAGGGTTTGGGGTTATAGCTCATTGCGTCCTGCCCAGCATCAGGTTGTGAGTAGCTTGTTGCAAGGGCGCGACTGTTTGGCAATTATGGCAACGGGGGGCGGTAAATCCATTTGTTTTCAGTTGCCCGCTTTATTAAATGATGGACTGACCATAGTCGTATCGCCTCTGTTGGCATTGATGGAGGATCAAGTACAGGACTTGCGATCGCGTAATTTAGCTGCCGCCTGTCTGCATAGTAACCTGTCGCAACCAGAGCGCCGTCATATTCTTCAAAATTTAACCAGCCTGCGTTTGTTGTATGTGTCACCAGAAACGCTATTGAGTACGCCTATATGGGAACGTTTGCGCGATCGCCGCCTGCATATTCGCGGTTTGATGATTGATGAGGCGCATTGTTTGGTGCAGTGGGGCGATTCTTTTCGACCTAGCTATCGGCGTTTGGGGGCGGTGCGCTCGGCTTTAATGCGCGAACATGATGATCGGGCGATCTCCCTTGCAGCATTTACCGCCACCGCCGATCACCACACTGCCACCGAATTGCAAAAATGCCTAGAGATGCGAAATCCTGAACTGGTGAGGACTAGCCCTTACCGCCCCCATCTGCGCCTCGATGTGGCGATCGCTTGGACTCCCGCAGGGCGCAAAGCCAAAGCTTTAAAATTTATTCGCGATCGCCCTAGGCAATCGGGCTTAATCTATGTCCGCAGTCGCCGTGATGCCGAAGAAATTAGTCAATGGCTACAGGCTCTCAATTTGCCAACGGCGGCATATCATGCAGGTTTGCCACCCCAAGAGCGCCGCTATATTGAGCAAGCTTGGTTAAATAACCAATATCCCTTTGTGATCTGCACAAGCGCCTTCGGGCTGGGTATTAATAAGCCAGACACCCGATGGGTACTGCATTTCCATCCGCCCCTGACCCTATCGGAATATATCCAAGAGATCGGACGGGCAGGACGGGATGATCTGCCTGCGGAGGCGCTGATGTTGGTCAGTGAGCCGACGGGCTGGTTGGATGATAGCGATCGCCAGAGGATTAATTTCTTCTTACAACAGCAACAAAAAACACAGCAGCAAGCTTTGGCAATGCTAGAGCGATTACCGCGCCAAGGCACAGCGACAGGACTAAAACCTGATGCAGCGATCGCCCTTGGGCTACTGCACCGTGCAGGATATTTGCAATGGCATAGCCCCTTTGAGTATGAAATATTGGGAAATATGCAAACGCGCAAACGGGAATTAGTCAAAAAACTGCAACTAAATGACGCGGAGCAGGCGATCTCGCAAATGCAGGAATATATTAATTTGCGTGGATTTCCTGATCAAGATCATCAAAAATTAAAGTGTAATCTCAAAAATCATCTTAAAAAATATCTAAAACCTAACCTAAACGATCTCAGTCGCGATCGCTGGGCATTTTTGTTAAATAGCTTTGGTTTTGAACAAGAATCCAAGTTACTGCTAGAATCTAAAAGCTAACTTAACCTTTCTTAACAACAGGTCACTATCAGTGTCGACAACGACTGTGCATCGGATTAACCTTGACAATCCACTTTCAGATAATTCTTCAGTATCACAAACAGAACTTCCATTTACCTTTCAACAGGTAAAAGCGGCAATTCCTAGTGAATGTTTTGCTCCTAATGTATGGCGATCGCTCGCCTATTTTTTTGCAGATGCAGCGATTATTGCTGGGCTTTATGCGGCAGCGATCGCGATTGACGCATGGTGGTTCTATCCTATTTTTTGGTTTGCCACAGGCACAATGTTCTGGGCATTTTTTGTGGTTGGACATGATTGCGGTCATGGTTCCTTCTCCCGCAGCAAATGGTTAAATAACCTGATTGGACATTTAACCCATATCCCGATTCTGGTTCCCTATCATGGCTGGCGCATCAGCCATCGTACTCATCACCAAAATACTGGCAACATCGACACTGATGAAAGTTGGTATCCAGTCACGGCAAGTGAATATAAAGGAATGGACTGGATCGGTAAACTGATTCGTTTTGATGCGCTTTTATTTGCCTATCCTTTTTATCTTTTCAAGCGATCGCCCGCCCGCACCACCGCTTCCCATTTCATGCCCAACAATGACCTATTTCGCGAATCAGAAACCAATGACATCATCACCAGTACAGCTTGTTGGCTAATGATGGTGGGCTTTTTGGGCTGGTTAGGATTTACCTATGGTTTTCTATTCCTATTTAAATTCTATATTGTACCTTACTTGATTTTTGTCGTATGGCTGGACTTGGTTACTTACCTACACCACACTGAAGCCGATATTCCTTGGTATCGTGGTAAAGACTGGTTCTTCTTTAAGGGAGCGCTGTCGACCATTGATCGCGACTATGGCATTTTCAACGATATTCATCACAATATTGGTACTCATGTTGCCCATCACCTATTTATTGGCATTCCCCATTACTATCTCAAGACTGCCACTGAAGCCATTAAACCTGTCCTAGGCGATTACTATCGGGTTTCTAGTGAACCAATTTGGAAGTCATTTTTCACTTCCCAAAAGGCTTGCAAAGTTGTTCCCGATGAAGGCACTACTGTTTATTATCACAATCAAGTTTAGCAGCTTGCTATCGCAGTTTGCAAGTTGTCAAGGACAACTTGCAAACCGTCAAATCCATATTTTTCTATTTTCTATTTTCATAATTCTTTCAGGAATTCACTGAATTTATGATCTGAGCTTCAAGTAGTTGCCAAGTTTTGTATTTGGTATGATTCCAAAAATCTTTGTGGGTTTCAAGTAAAGCGCTATATAGTTTAAGATCTACAGCGTGAGGACTTATTAGGAGTTACATGGCTGGATACACGCTGATTTTAGCGATTTTAATCTTAGGTGGCATCATTGCGACATTAGGCGATCGCATAGGTACTAAGGTCGGTAAAGCGCGGCTTAGTGTGTTTAACCTCAGACCTCGCGACACTGCCACTGTCGTGACCATCGCCACTGGCGGTCTAATTTCGGCCTCCACATTGGGCATATTGCTATTGTTAAGTGGGCAGTTGCGCGATGGACTATTTCGGTTAGAAAGCATTCGTTCAGAATTGGCTAATAGTCAAGAACAGAAGCGGCAGGTTGAAACAGAATTAAATGCGGCTAAGGATGAGCAGCAAAAAGCGCGAGCAAGCCTACAAGAAATTAATCAATCTTTAGTGCAGGCGGTACGCAAACAAGCCGAAACGCAGGCTCTATTACAAACAGTCGAAAATAAGTTTCAACAGGCGGATGCGGAATTGCAAAAGGCTTCACAGCAGGAGGCAGATCTGCGCGATCGCATTCAAAGCCTAAATGCTGAGCAGGAGAATTTGCAAAATGAAAGTGAGCAATTACGCAATGAGAAAGAACGCATTGCTACAGAATTAGATAGCATTTCCCGCGATCGCGAAATTTTGAAGCAGAGGGTGGGCGAGTCAGAACAGCGTCTTGCGGAAATTGAAAAACAAAGGACGGCATTGAGTACCGAAATCGCCTCTTTGGAATCAGTCAGGGAACAACTATTAATCAGTCTAGAAGCATTGCGTAAGGGGAATGTGGCGATTTTTGCTGATCAGATCCTCTCGATTGGGGTGGTGCGTCCAGACCTCAGTGCGTCAGAATTGCGCCAAGCCAGCACTCAGCTATTGCAACAGGCGGAGCGTAATGCCCGTGAATTGCTAGATTTCTTACCCGAACAAGCCCCCAAAGAGCCAGTGGTGCAAATTACAGATGCCCAATTTGAGGGTTTGTTAAATCGATTGCGTGATGGCAAAAGCTATGTGGTCAGAATTTTGTCGGCAGGCAATTTTTTGAAGCGGGAAACCAAGATTGCGATCGCCGCAGATGTCACCCTCAATCGCCAAATTTTTGCCGCAGGCACTGAAATTGCTACCCTTAAGTTTACCCCCGATCTTTCACCACAGGCTCTCGCCGCCAAAATTGAGCAGCTATTTCTCTTGGTCAGCTTTCGGGCGCGACAGGAAGGCGTGTTGGCAAATCCCATCACGGGCAAGGTGGGCAATTTTCCTCCTGAAGCTTTGAATGATTTATTTAAGTTGGTAAGCACGCTGACGGCTCCCTATGAGATTCGGGCGATCGCCAAGGAGGATATTTTTCCTGCAAGCTCTTTGAGCGTGGAATTAGTAATTCGTCAAAATGGTGTGGAGATCGGACGGTTTGGCTAATGGCATTATTTTATAAATCACTTTTATGAATTACATTGCTTGGCACTAACTTAAAACCCAGAGAAAAATTTAAAAGTCTCATTAAAAGTCTCAATAGACTGCACTTTATTTTCAATCCTTAGCTAGCGATTTTGGAAACAGGTGAGTGATAGGGAATTAGGTTATTGCTGAGGGCATAGGACTTGTATTGCTGATGATTTTCCATCAGTTCATCTAGCAAATGCTGTACCAGATCCCAATCAGTCATTGGCTGGCTAGTTTCAAACTTAATTTGTTCGGTTAAAATCTTAACTCGTTGTAGGTTGACTTGTGACATACATCTCGTTGGTTTTAGCGCTCAACAGGTATCAGCTTACGTGGGAAGATTGAGAATAATATGTATCGTACTACTCAAAAAACGATATAAGTCTTGGGATCATGATATTTTAACTAGACATTGCCAGACAAATTGGCGCAAGGAGTAAACCTTAACCTTTACAAACATGAAGGGCTTTGATAATGGCATACTTAGATCAAGGATGCGATAAGCCTAAACTTAGATCATAAATCAAGGAAATTTTATTAATGCTGATGTACACAGTTGAAGTTACACTCAAAAACAACCCGATCGCTTTGTCTGTGCAACGCCTAGAACAGGAAGGCGCAGAGGCGCTCTATCAAGATATCTGCAAAGCGATCGCCGAAGGGCATCCCCAATTGATTGAGCTAACTTGTCAAAAGCAAGAAGGCAAAAGGATTTCAGTTCTAGCCAGTGAAATTTCGGCTGTACAAGTTTCTGAGAAGTCGGGAGCGTCGTCTGGGCTAGGGGCTGGCTTCGTGCGCGGCTAAATACTGACACTATATATAGCGCTTACTGCTAACCTCAAAAACAAGTTTTAAAAGCACGGCTACACCGCACCTCCAAACAACTTAGGACTTACGCAAACTAGCCTCAAAACAGCCAAAAGCTGGGTTTCAAGTCTTTTTGCATAAGTCCTACAACATACGAAGCATTTACCCCACGCCCGAATCAATAAATATAATGCCCACCGACCAATCCATTCAACCGATTATTAAGACGGCTATTGCGGTTTCCGATCTTTGTTTTGCATGGGACTCTGGCGCAACTGTTCTTGATCGCTGCACCCTGTCTGTACCTCAAGGCGAGTTTTGGATGCTGCTCGGTACTAATGGCAGTGGCAAATCAACCTTGCTAAGACTATTGGCTGGGTTGCTCAAACCTCAGTCAGGCGCGATGCAAATAAGCGATCGAATTGGTTTTGTGTTTCAAAATCCTGATCACCAATTAGTACTGCCGACCGTTGGCGCTGATGTTGCCTTTGGCTTGGTATCAGAAAACCTAAGTTACAGACAGACACAGCAAAGGGTAGAGGAGTCGCTGCAAGCAGTAAATCTCATCCAAATGATCCGCCGTCCGATCTATGCCCTCAGTGGGGGGCAGAAGCAACGGGTGGCGATCGCAGGGGCGATCGCTCGTCATGCCGAAGTATTGCTACTAGATGAACCTACCGCCTTATTAGATGGAGAAAATCAGAATGATCTTGTGGCTTCGGTAAGAGATTTGGTAAAACAAAAAAATCTTACGGCGCTATGGGTCACGCACCGCTTAAATGAATTGAACTATGCCGATGGTGCTTTTTTATTGGAGCAGGGCAAAGTGATCGACCATGGCGATCCTATGCGTTTAAAGCAAGTATTGCTAGAACGCGGTTGATACAGCCTTATAACTTTTGCAAGCGCGGCTGAGCTGCATTTGTAAAAGTCGCTCCAGCATTGCTAAAACTCCTCAATCTCTAATTGACCAACAATAAAAGCAACAACTCCAAAGGCACAGGTTATGGGCAGAGGATTTTTGAGGATAAAGCAACAGATTGAGGCTAAGCAGGAAATGGCGACCGCAGCTAGTGACCAAAGTTTTTCATCATCACTCATGCCTTTTGCAGCCTTGATCTCGCGCAATATTTTATTGGGGATCGGCAATGGCATAACTGAGCTTGGGGGAAACGCCCAGTAATTACAACAACGCTCAATGAATAGATCTGTCCAACCATTCTCCCGACACCATTCATCAATCCATTCATCTCGAAATCGCTTCATAGGTAAAACAAATATCTACTGGTATATCTCTAAATAGAAGTTAAGCAACAGCTAATCAAAAATTAATCGAAAGTCAAGAAAAAGACAAGAAAAAGCTTAAGAAGAGCCAATAAAGTACGATTGTCTCAACCTTCTCTTGCTGGCTTCTTTTTCTGGCTTTTATGTTATTTAGGCTAACAGCTAATTTAGAGATCGCGAGATATCTTACAAAAACGTAACTATACAAATCCATAATTTACAGCGCCATACCGTAGTATAATCATGAAATATCTTTAAATTATGACTAAAGGCTTGTGGAACTTTCCTTAAAGAGTGAATATGCGGTTTTAGCGATGGTGGAATTAGCTAATCATTTCGCGATCGACCAGCCCTTGCAAATTCGTCAGATCGCCGCTCAGCAAAATATCCCTGATCGCTATCTAGAGCAGCTTTTAGCGACTCTCAAGCGTCAAGGGCTAGTCAAGAGTCAGCGTGGTTCTAAAGGGGGATACACTCTTTCTCGCGAACCTTGGGAGATTAGTTTGCTAGAAATTATTCAGGGCATAGAAGGCTATGACTTAATCAACAACAAAGATAAGGTGGGGCAAGAAAATACATCTCTGGCAGTGATTCGTGAAGTATGGGAATCAGCCCAAAAAGCTGCCGCCGATGTATTAGACAGTTGCACCCTCAAAGATCTCTGCGATCGCCAGCGTCAGCGTCAGATTGCCACAACCATGTATTACATTTAGTCTTATGATAACATTGCAAGACCTGACCTACCATCAGCCAGCGTGTGATTGGCAAGCAATCGCCATGCAATTAGCATACAGAGAGAAGTGCCGCAGCGCTAACTCTTGAATGGGGAGCGAGTATCCTGTCTTCTCGAAATCATCCTCTTCTCACCCAACACTGTCCCCATCAGCCGTACTGTCAAAATCTCTCAAAAAGAACTAGCAACCCTAGTGACTGATTTTAGAGCGGGACTCCTTAATCATAATATTATTCACCTTGCCACCCATGCAGAAACAGAATTGCAAAAGGGTAATGTCACTGTAACTGAAGCATTGCGCCGCGCTCAAATATCACTGAGTGACATACCCGACACTCATTTTTTTTGTAAACAAAAAATAGAGTAAGGGCTTCCTCTTTCACTGGGAGAGCCTTGTTAGAGCCGTCTCTAAGCTGGACTTATCATCCCTCCGCAGGTTTTACTCACTTCGTAGTGGTACTAACTGGCAAGATAGTTGCCTATCTTCGAGCCAGACTCCCTGTGTCCCAAGGAGTTGTCCTGCTTAGCTAACAGCAAGAGATTCATCATCCGCATTCTGCATAACATGAATTATTCAATAAAGCTTAAGTGAATAGATTGACCATACGCAAAGGGCTATAAAGATTGAAGCGGAATTGAATTATCTTTTAACAATTTGCGGAATATGGCGGAACATATATGAGTAAGGCTAAGCGTGTTGGCATCTTGACTAGCGGCGGCGACTGTGGCGGCTTGAATGCGGTAATTAGGGCGGTGGTGCGCCGCGCCCGTGAGTGGGACATGGAGGTTTATGGCATTAAAGGCGCAACCCAAGGATTAATGAGCCGTCCTGTGGAATCGGAACTTTTAGATATGAAGCGGGTATCAGGAATTTTGCGCTATGGCGGTACGATTTTAGGTACGGTGAATAAGGGCAATCCCTTTGCCTATCCGCTATCAGATGGTGAGACTATTGATCGCTCTCAAGAGGTGATCGATGGCTATCATCAGCTAGGGCTAGATGCGCTGATTGGCATTGGTGGTGATGGCAGCTTGGCGATATTGCGCCGCCTCGCACAGCAGGGCAATATGAATTTGGTGGCAGTGCCTAAGACCATTGATAACGACCTAGGGGCTACAGAAAATTCCATTGGTTTTAATACGGCGGTAAGTGTGGCAGTGGAAGCACTGGATCGGCTGACCTATACCGCGATTAGCCATAGCCGCGTGATGATCTTGGAGGTGATGGGGCGGGATGCAGGGCATATTGCCGTCAGTGCTGGCATTGCAGGGGGCGCTCATGTAATTTTGATTCCTGAGATTCCCTATGACCTAGATAAGGTCTGCGATCGCCTCATGAATCGGGCATTGCGTGGCTTTAATTTCAGTACGATGGTGGTGGCAGAGGCGGTAAAAACCCCCTCAGGTGAACCAGTACGCTATACCAATAGCCTTGGACAGACGCTCTATGGTGGCATTGGACAGTACCTTGGCGATCAAATCAGTACCCGCACCAATATGGAGAGTCGGGTGACGATTTTGGGGCATGTGCAGAGGGGCAGTACCCCATCACCACTTGATCGCATTCTCGGTGCGGCGTTTGGGGTGGCGGCGGTGGATCTCGTGGCACACAAACAGTACGATCGCATGGTGGCTTGGATTAACCGTGAAGTAATCAGTGTGCCAATTTCTGAGGCGATCGCTCAATATCGTGCGGTGGATGTGCAAGGGACATTAATTCGTACTGCCCTTGGTTTAGGGACATACATCGGTGAAATTGATTAAATTAGATAGTGGCGATGCTCTGCACCGCTACTATCTAGATAGATACAAACCTGATTTAGGAGCAAGCATGGCGCAGGGTCAATCAAAACAAATATCCAAACAAATATCCAAACAAATATTAATCACAGGCAGTGATACGGGCATTGGCAAAACGGTAGTAACGGCGGCATTGGCGGCTTATTGGTTGACCTATAGCGATCGCCCCAGTGACTCCCTTGGCATTTACAAGCCTGTGCAGTCTGGCATTGGCGATCGCGAATTTTATGATCAAACCTTTGCCTTGACCCAAACCCTCGCCGAAATCACCCCTATTTATTTAGAAACCCCTGTTGCCCCTGCGATCGCGGCAGCAAAGGAGGGCAAAGCGATCGATTTAGGCTTAATTTGGCAGCAGTTTCAAAAACTAGCGCAAACGAAGGAGCGTCTGTTGGTGGAAGCTTTGGGAGGATTGGGTTCGCCAATTACCGATGAATATTTGGTGGCAGACTTGGCAAGGGATTGGGCTTTGCCGACCTTGCTGGTTGTGCCTGTGCGTTTGGGCGCAATCTCGCAGGCGATCGCCAATGTTGCCCTTGCGAGGGCGCAAAAGGTTAAACTCAAAGGCATTGTCCTCAGTTGTTCTCAACCCTACAGCCCCGCAGAAATTGCTGAACTCGCGCCGCCAGAAATGATAGCCCGTCTAGCCAATATACCTGTTTTGGGTATTCTGCCCTATATCGACAACCTCAGTGATATTTCCCAATTAGCCAGAGCCGCTTCCGCATTAGACATTGACCGCATATAGCAGTTCCCCCAATATGAACGATCGCCCCGAAAATATGGCTTTTCTGAAACAGGTCACGCAAGATCCATCACTAAATCTGCGTGGGGGCGATCGCCATCGAGAATTATTAACTTCCATTAGCCTCAGCGATCACCCCATTACCATTGGGCGCGATCCTCATTGCGAAGTGGCGATTGATTTAGACCTCTATGGGTCTGTTTCTCGCCGCCATGCGGAAATTCGCCCAATTATGAGTGCGCCTAACCCCATCAGTGCCATTTGTTATGGTTGGGAAATTTGCGATCTTCAGAGTGCCAATGGTACTTTTGTCAATGAGCAGCGCCTCTATGGTTGCCAGATTTTACGCCATGGCGATCGCATTGCTTTAAGCAAAGATGGTCCCAATTTTATCTTTGAACTGGCGCGACATCCCGCCCATGATCCCGCCCATGATAGCGATACTGAAATCGACACAGGCACATTCAATGCACCGCGATCGCAAATCACCAAAATTACCTTAACCCAGCTTTTACCAATTTTTTCTACCCACAATAAGCCTTGGCAAAAGAGTTATTTTTTAACAGGACTCGCCACTGTTGGTTTTGTGGTGATGATGTTTGCTTTTTTAGGACAACCGAAATTATTTAACCTCACGGTTTCCATCTATATCAGCCTCGCCGCCTATTATTTTATCTATCAACTTTGTCGCAAGTCCAAGCCTTGGTGGATTATTCTTGGCACAGCCCTATTTACTGCCGCGATTCTCCGCACGCCTGTACTCAATCTATTTATCTGGTTCTTTTACAAAGTCTTACCAGGCAACGCTCCAACAGGACAGACTAATTTGCTTAGCATTTTAGTATCGACATTTTTTGGGGCAGGACTAATGGAGGAACTGCTCAAGGCTTTACCCCTATTTCTACTCTGGTTCATGGGTTTAAGGTTTAGCAAACAATGGCGATCGCTTGTTGGCATTAGCGAACCCCTCGATGGCATCCTGTTGGGAGCAGCCTCGGCGGTAGGCTTCACCCTCACCGAAACCCTGGGGCTATATGTACCGAATATCATTCAAAGCGTGGCAAGTCAGGCGGGAATGACAGGTACTGCCGAACTCACAGGCTTACAATTACTAATTCCCCGCATTTTAGGCTCGGTGGCAGGGCATATGGCCTATAGCGGTTATTTTGGCTATTTCATTGGTCTAAGTGTACTCAAACCCTCCCGCCGATGGCAAATCCTCACCATCGGCTACCTAAGTGCCGCCCTGCTCCATGCTCTCTGGAATACTAGCGCCCTAATCAACTTTTGGTTATTAGCGATCGTTGGTTGCATTTCCTATGCTTTTCTGATTGCTTCGATTAGCAAAGCACAAAGTTTGTCACAGCGAGAAAATACTCAAAGGCTTTGATTCGTAAGAATTTTCACACACTTTCGTCGGTCAATTAGGTATTGTAGAGTTGCAGACCTATTGGTTAAATGTAATATATAAAAGTTTATCGCTTTACTAAGCATCACTATATGACAGCATCTAACGGGACGAGACGAGTATTTATCTGTGGTTCAGCATTGCGTGGTCAGCCCGATCATGGCAACCTCCAAGGTGCAAAGTTTATTCGCCCTGCAAACACTCAGCCCCGCTATCGCCTCCATGCCGCAGGAGATGGTTGGCATCCTGCGATTTATGAGATTGAGACTGGTGGTATTTCTATTCCTGGGGAAGTGTATGAAATGACCAGTGATGAGTTTGATTATCTTGCTGGCAATGAGCCGCCCAATATGTATCCTGCTGATGTCTATTTGGAAGATGGCGAAGTGTTAACGGCTTTTCTCTATCCTCAAGAATTAATTGAGAAGTTTAATTGGAAGGATATTTCCGATTTAGGCGGCTGGGCTGCTTATAAAAAGAGTTTATAGAATCACTGATGGGGACTTAGAGATTGTTTGAAAAGTCTTGACTTTCGTTAAAAACACTAATTGATTTCCCCTAACCCAGCTTACGAAAGGCAGATTAAAAAATCCCCCCTAAAAAAGGGGGGCTTGGATAGATTAAAACTTTTCAAACATCTTCTTACTAGTACTGCTTGGCTACCTTCATCTTCTTACTAGTACTGCTTGGCAACCTTTGTAGGTCTTTTCTCGATTTGGTACTACGAATTAATCTGATCTCGTCGATCAAGACGTTTTTCTAAACGCTCCCTTATGCCATCGCGCCGAGGGTGTTTTTTTTGAATGAGCTGATTTAGCTGCGATCGCTGCTCAGGTGTAAGAATTTCGCGCATGGATAGCATTCTTTCAAAGTGTTTTTGACGAAGCTCTTTTTGAAGGTTTAGCAACTGACCATGCTTAGCCCGAATCGCATCACTACCCTCACTACTCGCCAACAACTCCCTCAGTTCTCGATGCCCTTGTTTCACTTTTTGACCCATTTCCCGCAAACTATCGCGATCGCGATCGCTAATTTGCTTAAGCTTTTGCAACTGAGTATCAGAGAGATTTAATTGCTTAAGCAGCCTACCCGAAGGCAATAGGTTAGGACTTTCAGCTAAACCTTCAGGGGGCAAGTCCGCAAATTGATTTGATTCGGCGAGATTAGGTTGTGGAATGTCTGGCTTAGGGTTTGGATTAGCATTTGCTTCTGCAATTAGTTGATTTTTTAGATCAGTACTAGCACTAACATTTGCATTAATATTCGTATTAATGGCAAAGACTGCGCCACTGGTCGCGATCGCCAAACCTGCAACCGCGCCATGAAAGAATTTAGATTGAAAGATTTTAAACATAATTTTAAACATAATTTTGTTACCTTACTCATATTCTAATGGTGATAGATCCTGCAAAATCTGTACATCCTTTGCACTTGCATTAGAGATACTCGCAGTGAGCAATGTGTTATCTTCGGTCATATTCCAACTATTAATTAGAGACTGCTCGATCGCTAATTTCTCCGCATCACTGATTTGATTAGTTGCCATTTGATATTGATTGCGCCCGTTAATCCAATTCCAGCTAACCAATGCGGCGATCGCTGTGGGAATTATGAGCATCATCGGCAACCAACGTTTAAGCGGTTGAGGGGCAGTCTGCTGTGGCGATCGCTGGGGATATTTATTGATTTCTGCAAATAATCTCTGCTCAAAGTCTGCATCCGCCGATGGGGCGAGCGGCTTGTTTTGTTTCATAAAAGCCAATAGACTTTGATGACTAGGATCATCAAAGCTTTCATCAAAGTTCTTATCAAAATCTTTATCAAAACACTCATCAGAATTTCGATCTTTCATAGTTCAACTCCTTGGGCTGCTAAAAACTTTTTGATGGCACTACGGGCATGAAATAACCGTGATTTTACGGTTCCCACAGGAATCGCCAAAATTTCGGCAATTTCCTTTTGGGGCAGTTCCTCTAGATCGTGGAGTACCAAGACAGCGCGATGATCGTCGCTAAGATGGGCCAAGCCACGCTGCATCAGATCTTGATAGTGCATTTGGGTGAGGGCAGGCTGATAGTCGGAATTGCGTCCAAGGTCGACATCAGCGAGGTTTGCCAACTGCTCATCTTCAACGGATATACTTTGCGATCGCATTTTTGCTAGTACTTTGCGGCGATCGCTTGCCACGTTAAAGGCAATCCGATAAAGCCATGTGGCAAATTGGGCAGTCTGGCGAAATTTGGGCAACCCTTTCCATGCCCGCAAAAACACATCCTGCACCAAATCATCTAAGCCATCGGAGCCGCACAATTGAAAGAGGGTTGATCGCACTTTTTGATGGTGGCGTTGATATAGCTTTTTAAAAGCATAGGAGTCACCCTGCAAGCAAGCTTGCACTAAGCTCAGATCTGGATCAACGCCCAGATTAGGAGGGTTATGGTGTTTGATATGAGTAGTGACTGTATTAAACATCAGCAACCCAATTATGGGACTTTGTATGGATATTTTGACTGTTAATTTTGCCAATAGGTTCAAAAATCCTAAGTCCAGAGGGCAAGTGGGTGCGTTTTTTGACCTCTGAAGAACCAAAAAATTTGTAAAATGATGCTTGAGAACGCTTGACAAATCTCTGAGGGTCAGGTTTGAGCGCTAAGCGTTGTTGTTGCTGTTATAAATTTTTTGATTGGTTGCTGTGAAAAGTGCTATACTATGAAAAAATTTTGGGTATGTAGCTCAGTTGGATAGAGCATCAGATTCCGGTTCTGAGGGTCGGGGGTTCGAGTCCCTCCATACTCGTTATATTTAGTAACGTTATATTCAGTAAATAGAGCATAGCCATTTATTTATCAATCTGCTGCTGTAGGTATTTTGTTTGTTTCTTACCGTAGTTGTATAGAGCTTTATTGGCGCAAAGTTGGCGCAAAGTTGGCGCAAAACCGCTATAAGTAAAATAGAAACATATTGCAAATTTTATGGAACGTGGATTATTGTGGTTGCCTTTGTTAGTGGCATTTTTTGGGCTGGCTTGGTCTGGCTGGAATGAATACCAGAAAATTGAATTTTATAAACAATGGGCAGAAAAATTTGAACGGCATAAATATGACATCTATGCCGTATTAGGACAGCAGGGCGATCGCCTCACATGGGGACAGCCCACCCGTAAAGGTCTCAAAAATACGCAAACCGTAACTTTTCAAGATATTGCGAGAATCAGGTTTCGCATCGATAATCAGTTTTATGACGCAAAAGATGCCGAATTTCCTTTAAATGCTAAACAAATTAGCATCGAACTTGTGCTGAAGTCGGGAGAGATGCCCAGCATTCGATTTACAGATATAGATATAGCTTCGGGCTGGTATCGTTTTTTGAGCGATCGCCTTGCTTCTAGTATTTCTTAACCATCCTATAATTTATCTATAAGTTTAAAATAATCCCACCATAAATCTATCTTTAACTTGATCTTCTAAGCTCTAGCAAGTTGTGAGGATCTAATTTGGAATTTACTTTAGAGCTTGGCAAGGCGATCGCGGCAACCTTGCTACTATTGCTATTGGGTGACTTCTTCTCCACGTTTTTCTATCATGTGCCTGAACACGTATTTGGAAAGTTTCATTCAATTGTGCATCATGGTAAAAACCGTAGCTTTCTGCACTATGCAGTTCTGACTAGAAATCCGTTGGTATTGTTAGATGGGATTTTAGGTGCATTACCATATTTTATATTTATTCCTTGGCTATGGCAGTTGTCGCCAATTGGCTCTGTGATTGGGTTGGCTTTGGGTGAGTTTCATGTGGTGTGGCGGCACGTTTCTATTCTCGATTGGCAGACCCCACCCTTGATCAAAAATTGCTGCGATTCTCTATTTATCACCACCCCTGAGCGTCACTGGCTGCACCATCAAAATGCCTTTGCCGCCTATGGTGACATCTTCTCATTTTACGATTATCCTGCTCAAAAGTGGCTGACCTTTTTGCGCTATGTGCGCCGCAGGTTTAAGTCAAAGCCATTAAATGCTTAAATGCTTAGCCATTAGGCAATTCACCGAAGCCGCGCTATTGCTGCAATAAAGCTTGAGCTTCGGTGAGTTGTTTGCTCGTTTTGCCTACTGCTCAAATTTTCTGCCCTGTCTAGTCCTATTTTTAGCGATGACCTTAAAGCAAAATATTATACAAATCTTCAATAATCACATTGGAAAATAGCCAGCCTGTGGGAATGGTGAGTTTAATCTGCATATCGTCAGCATTCTCAATCAAATTCACCCATTGTTGCGATTGGTATTTTTCTAGACAGTCCAAAACGCGATCGCCTAATTCTAATCCGTAGCGTTCTTGCAAAGCCTTTAAACTCAAACCTTCAGCCAACCGCAACCCCTGCATCAAGGTATCCATTAAGGCTTCGGCATCCGTCACCCTTGGCGAGGTAAATCCTGTACCACCATCAGACCAGGCAGCGATCGCTTCTAAATATGCACGCATCTTGCGCGGACGGTCAATGCGTTGGCGATCAATATAACTAGTCGCGCCCATGCCCACACCGTAGAACTCTTGATTGTGCCAATAGACCAAATTATGTTTTGCTTGATAACCCGCTTGCCCATAGTTGGAAATCTCATAATGTTCATATCCCAACCCCGTCAATAGTTCATGGGCAGCTAGATACATCTCCACCGTATGGGATTCCTTGGGTAAAGGCTGACTTCCTGCTTCATAACGCTTGCCAAAGGCAGTTCCCTCCTCAATGGTGAGATCGTAAACAGATAGATGCTTAGGTTGTAAGGCGATCGCCTCTTGCAGTGAAAATTGCCAATCCGCCAAGGTTTGATCGGGCAGTCCTGAAATTAAATCTAAGCTGAAGTTCACAAATCCCGCCTGTTTAATTAAATCCACCGCGCTATAAATTTGCTGTACGCCATGCCCCCTGCCGCATATCGCCAATAGATTCTCCTGAAAAGCCTGTGCGCCTAAGCTAATGCGATTAATCCCCAAAGATCGATATCCCTGTAAACTCGCAAGGCTGACCGTATCAGGATTTGCCTCAAGGGAAATTTCGGCATCAGGGGCGATCGCCCAATATTGAGTAATTGCCTCAAAGATTTGCGCCATCTGCTCCACGTTCAGCAAAGACGGCGTACCTCCCCCAAAAAAGATCGTTTGTAAGGGTGCTGGCGGCGGCTGGATTGCGGCTGTGAGTGCCAGTTCTTGACAGAGTGCCTTGACATATTCTTCTTTTAGGCGATCGCCGCCTGTGGTGATCGCAAAGTCGCAATAGAAACAGCGCCGCTTGCAAAAGGGAATATGCAGGTATAGGGAACTGGGCGATCGCATAGCCTGCTTTTCAAGGTTACGATCCCCCCCAGCCCCCCTTGTGAAGGGGGGAGAAGAAAATTCTTTTCCCTTGGTAAGGGAGATTGAGGGGGATCTTTGGTCAATCATGATATATCCATAGAAATTTTGAGGGTGACGCTTTGCGTCCATCCTCGCAACCTTAAGCCAAGCGTACTAACCTCATACTGAGATCCCACATTTTAGCGGCTCTCTCATCGTCACGGGCTTGAGGCGATACGGTCTGCACAAAGGACTTACCATCTTGCTTCTGACGGTTGCCCCAACTCCAATATGCTCCAGACTGCCTATATTCAGGATCAGCCACCACTGCTGCCACCCTCTGACCCGATAGTTCTTGCGTAACATAGCCCTTGGTGATGTTCTTTTGGAAGAGGGGAAATAGCTTTTGGAACAGGGGATAATGGTTGCGGAATAGGGGTGTATCGGCAACACAGCCAGGATAGAGGGAAGTGAAGGTAATCCCTGTGGTGGCGTGATAGCGGCGGTGCAATTCGCGCATAGTGAGAATATTACAGACCTTGCTCTCTTTGTAGGCGCGGACTGGCTCAAACTTTTTGCCATTTGCCATGGAGATGGGCGCGGTGAAGCCCTTGGCAAAGCCTTCCAAATTACCCAAATCGGGCTGCGGTGGAATTTTGCCGCCCAGCTCATCGGGGTTATGGGTGACAGTACCCAAGATCACCATGCGGCGATCGCCATAGCTAGATTGCTTCATATCCTCAAGGAGCAAATTGCACAGCAGAAAATGCCCAAGGTGATTGGTTGCCATCGTTAGCTCGAAACCTTCGGGCGATCGCAATGGTTCTTTGATCAAAGGCAAATAGATCGCGGCATTGACCACTAGTGCATCTAGCGATCGCCCCGTTGCCCGAAACTTAGCCACAAAATCACGAACGCTCACCAAAGAGCCAAGATCGATGGGCAGCACCATGTAATTGTTTTTAGAAATACCTACAGACTCAGCCGCCTTCTCAGTTTTTGGAATATTGCGACAAGCCATGACCACATACCAACCTTTGTCGGCGAGGGCTTTGGCAGACCAGAGACCCACCCCAGAGGATGTGCCTGTGATAATTACTGTTGGTTTAGATGGATATGACATTTTGGCAAATAACTTTAAAAATAAATTTACTAACTTTGTTTAGAATTTTATCTTAATCGTAGCGTTACTATACCTCTAGCTAGAGGACTATGGAAACATTGGAACGCAGCATATTTTGAGCAATGTGATTAGCGGTTTCAGATTTACCTTCAGCCTTGCCTTTAGCTTTTCCTTTAGCCTCACCTTCTAGCAAGATATCTTGATAAATTACTGATTCCTTCATTATTTCGCTCCTCAATAATCTTTGAATGATTTCTTTATTTAGGGCTATGCCAGATATTATAGCGGTCGAAGCAGCTACGGTACTTTGAACTTGCTTGTCCTTAATATTTTCGATTTGGTTGGCAACTTGTCTTAAGATTGCTTCGGGATTATTCGTTTTGGTTAATACAGCTAGGGGTAACAGTCATAGATACTTTTGAAATATTTCAGTTGCAACAAATGTCTCGTTTTATGGATACCCATGCCCAAAATCAAGGCTATCATCCCAGCAAAGAAGAGTTGAATGGAAGTATTATGATCACTGATATTCTCAATATTAGCGATCGCACGGCATCTTTTGCAAATAAAGTACGTTGTGAAGGAACTACTTTGTGACAAATATCAGTTCTTAGCTAACTGCAAATTCTGTAAACTGTCGCATATAGCTGGAATGGAAGCCATTACTTTGTGAGTTAACAGCTAGGATTTAGGATAGCATCATTATTATTTTACATTTACCTGCATATAGGCGATCGCATAGAAAATCAAAGTGTTATGATCAGGTTAATTGGCTCAGGATATTTGCTATGAACATTCCTACCATCTCGCATGGGTGTAATTTTCAAGGATTTTATGGTCTTTGCTTAGTAGGATATTTTCGTTAACCATTGCGTTTGCGACGATGAGGCGATCAAAAACATCACGAATCCATGTAATCGATAGGGCGCAGTTAATAATTTCAATAAAACTTTTATCGCATAGGCGCAAGCCAATACGATTAGCAAGATCTGTCAAAATTAGGTTTGGCGAATCTGTAATTCTGCCTATTTCGTATAGGTACTGTAGCTCTAGTTTCACTAATGGGGAACAGATGAGATCGTAGTTTTGGGAAATAATGGACTGGGCAAAGTTGCTCAGTTTGTTTCGCTCGTCAACATAGAGCCAAATAATGACATGGGTATCAAGGTAGATCGAGGTTGAGTTCATGTTCCCAAGAAATGCTTACTAGGTCTTCTGGGTCGCCAATGATAACATTTGGTCGTCTTACTAAATTGTCTAGCCTATTTGTGGCTATATTTTTGGGTGTTACTGGTGATATTTGGAAGCGTTTGCCTTGCCAGTCAAGTTCGATGGGGTCTCCTGTGGTGGCGATTTCTTCCAGTAGGTTGATAAAATTGGTGGTGAGTCTATCTACAGGTATGGTTTTCATATATTCAATTACGAATTATCAATTATGAATATTCCTCAAACTCTGGCAAGGGGGCATCAAAGTCATCGGACATGAATATTTTACCTTTGTCGCTACCAAATAGCGATCGCTTGGGGGCAATGGATACTAGTCGAGCTACGGGCTGATCGCCTTGGGTAATAACTATTTCGGGTAGCTGCGATCGCTAGATCGAGTAAGTGAAGTAGTTGCAATTGGGCTTCGGAAATGTCGATTATTAAGGAGGGTTCGGAGGCTAACATAACTTTGTGAGTTAACAGCTAGGATTTAGGATAGCATCATTATTATTTTACATTTACCTGCACACAGGCGATCGCATAGAAAATCAAAGTGTTATCATCAGGTTAATTGGCTCAGGATATTTGTTATGAACATATCGGACAAATTGCGATCGCAAGATCGATAGTTGCTAGAATATTAAATATATCTAAATATCACAAATTTATGTTTAGAGACTCAAGGTTTATTAGCAGATATCCCGATGTGATGGGTGGTACGACTGTATTTACAAATACTAGGGTTCCTGTGCAGACGCTTTTGGATTATCTCAAGGATGGGGAATCCATTGATGATTTTTTGGATGGTTTTCCAACTGTAAAGAGAGAACAGGTTATTTATTTTTTAGAAGAGTTAGGAAGAAGTTTGGTGAGTGTGGCGGCGTAATATGAGGATTCTTTTAGATGAATGTATTGATCGCCGATTTGCTAGAGAGATTATTGGCTATGAAGTAAAAACAGTTCCGCAGATGGGATGGGCAGGAGTCAAAAACGGTAAGCTTTTAGCGCTTGCTGTAGAGGAATTTGATGTCTTTGTGACGGTTGATCGCAATTTATCTTTTCAGCAAAACTTTCCTCAGTTTGATATTGCGGTAGTGGTTTTGCAAGCACCATCAAATAGTTTGGCGGCGCTAAAGCCTTTAGCTGCAAAACTTTTAACTGTTTTAGGCTCTGCAAGTAAAGGTCAAATTACGATTGTTACAGAATGAGATTGTTTTTTACTTGCTGATGGGTTTATGAGTGGGGCGATTTCTAAAAACACTAAAATATTAGACAAATCTAACTATGCCTTAGCATTCTATTCGTTGCAATGCAAATACCACAGAATCATGAGTCAAATCAATCAAGAAACTAACGATATAAATTTATTTGCAAATATCGCTGATGACATAAAAAAAGTATGGTCTCTACTTGTAGGCAAGAGAGTAATTGGCAATAACAAAATTAAGGCTAGAGTTGTCAGCGTAAGTGGAAAATCTTATGGCAAAGTATTTATCAACGTTACAGGTAGTACTTATACTTACGATGGAGCATTCTCAAATTTTGAAGAAATCGAAACTAAATTTGATCAACAGTACACTATATATGGATTTATATCAAATTTTAAACACTTTTACCCTCCAATATCATTGCAACAAATTCATGACATTGCAAATATTGAAAGAAATAAGAAAATAATATATCTGGAAAATGCAAAGTGTTTAAACAATAAGTTATATGAACTTCTTTCCGAATCAAAAATTGTCGAGGCTGACAACTTCTATTTTTCTGAATGTCAAGAGTATATTTCCGAATTAGATTATCAATCAAAAAAAGAACCTTTTTTACAGAAAATCAGATTGCCATTAGAGAACAAGCTTACTAGTCTTTTAGAAAGTAATATGTTTGATGAAGCTATTGATTTTTATGATTTAGAATGTTCTAGTTATATAACAACTCAAGTATTTCAATCAATTTATCAACGATACATAAAAAGATTTGAGAATATACTGACTGAACAGTTAATTAATCTTTTAGAGCAAGAGCTTTTTGATGAGGCTACTGACTTTTATGTGTCTAAATGTCAAAAATATATTTCAACTAATCAATATGATTTCTTGAGAAAAAAGTATGTAAAACTGAGCTTATCCAATCAAATAAATAATATTTTAGAGAATAATTTATTTGATGAAGCTCATAGATTTTATCGAAAAGAGTGTAGTAACTACATAACATATGAAGAGTATCAAACAATATGCAAGCCATATCTAAGCAAATTTAGAGATGAATTATCAACAAAACTAAAAAAATTATTAAGTGAATTCTTGTTTGATGAAGCTAGTGCCTTTTATAATCTAGAATGTCAAGGCTACATATCATATAATGAATATCTAGAACTCAAGAGATATTCAGTAGATAAACAGATTGATATATATCTCAGTTCTTGTTTTTGTAAGGCAAACAAATATTACAATGAAAATGGATTGATTGATTATTTATCGTTGGAAGATTATAAGGATAAAAAGAGGGGATTTGTTCAGTCGTGGATACGTATCAACTTAATTAGCAAAGTAGATATCGAACAATCTTTAGCCATTGGCTCGGTTAATAGTCATGTCCAACTTATCGCAAGGGCTGGCAGTGGCAAAACATCCACATTAGTTAATCGTGCCATATTTTTACAAAAACACTGCGGTATTAAATCATCTGAAATCTTACTATTAGCATTTAATAGAAAAGCTGCTCAAGAAATCAGAGAAAGATTACAAAAACATTTACAGAATGATCTGCCCTATGCCATGACATTTCACTCACTGGCTTATCACTTAGTACATCCTGATGAAACTCTAATTTTTGACGAGCCAGAAGGTCAACAAACAAGAAGCCGTAGCTTGCAAAGCGTAATTGATGAATACGTCAGAAATCCAGATTATTCTGAACAGATTAAATCTCTAATGATTGCTAAATTCAGAAAGGTTTGGATAAGAATTTCTGAGGGTGGATATGATTTAACACCAGAAGAAATGATCGAATATAGACGCTCGTTACCGCAAGTCGGTATTGATGGCTATAACTATAAATCTGGAGGGGAAAAAATCATAGCAGATTTCCTATTTGAGCATGACATTCCATTTAAATATGAAAAAAACTTTTGGTGGAGAGGTGTAAATTATCACCCTGACTTTACGATCTTAAAAGAAGTCAATGGTAAAAAAGGGATTGTAATTGAATACTTTGGACTGCAAGGCGATCCCAACTATGATGAGCAATCAGAACAAAAGCGACATTATTGGGAAAAAGAACAGTCTGATTATTTGTTTATTGAATTAAACCCAGCAATTCTAAGATCACACGGACGAGAAGGAATGGAAAAACATTTGCGCGAACTTCTCATAGGTTTAGGTCTTGAATTGAATCGTCTCAGCACTCCAAAAATCTGGGAAAGGATTAAAGACCGTGCCATAGATGAATTTACTCAATCCATGATCCAATTTATCGGGCGTTGTCGCAAGCAATGCCTGACTCCTAACCAACTGAGCGAAAAAATTGAGCGTTATTTTGCCACTAATCCTCAAACAAGCGAACCAGAGTTTCAATTTTTGGATTTAGCCCAGAATTTTTATATCTCCTATTTAGATCGCCTCCAACAAACAGGCGAAGAAGACTTTGATGGGCTGATGCAAAGAGCCGCAAAAGTTGTAGACGAAGGCAATACCGTATTTTTGAGTAGTAAATTTCGTGGAGACTTGAAAGATCTTAAATACATCATGATTGATGAGTACCAAGACTTTTCCTTGCTCTTTCATAACCTCATTACAGCCATCAGAAAACAAAATCCTGAAGCCCTATTTTTCTGTGTTGGTGACGATTGGCAAGCCATCAATGGCTTTGCTGGTGCAGACTTGTACTACTACAAAAACTTTACCCAAATATTCAAGCCATCTCACACCTTACCGATCACGACCAATTACCGATCAGGTTCGCAGATTGTGGAAATCGGTAATCAGTTGATGACGGGTAAAGGCATACCCGCCAAACCATCTACGCAATTACAAGGCAAAATTCGGCTTGTGAACATCGCTAAATTTCAAATGACGGCGATTGAAGAGAAAGAATATGGCTATGATGACCTGACCGCCGCAATTATTCGCCTCACGGGTAAACTCATCCAAGATGGCAAACAAATTGCTCTACTCAGCAAGACAAATACTTTGCAAGGCGTAGATCGTAAAATCAAAAAACTAGATGAATTTCGTAAATATATTCTCAAAAAACTTAATTTAGTCGGAGATTTAGAACAATTAATCGAAATTTCCACAACCCATAAATACAAAGGCAAAGAACAGCAAGCAGTAATCATTCTCGATGCTTATAACTATCCCACTATTCATCCTAGTTCAATCTTTTTCCGTATTTTTGGCGATGATGAAAACAAATTACTCGAAGACGATCGCCGCCTATTTTATGTTGCCCTCACCCGTGCCAAGGAAGAGTTATACATAGTCGTAGATAGTTTCAAAATGTCGCCATTCATTGCAGGATTAACCAGTAAAATGCAACTGCAAGAACTTGACTGGAAAAACTATCCAGTTCCCACAACTGAAACTCGCTTTATCACGATCAAAGTCACTAACCAACAAGGACGCGGGACAAATGGAACATTCAATCTCAGAGAGTTACTAAGGTCAGACGGTTTTAGATGGAATGGCACTTCAAGATCTTGGAATAAAGTTGAGCCAGTTCAGAAATTCCTAGCCGATGGCTCACGTTTGCCATATTTAAGCGATCGCAATTGGAGTTCACAAGCTAACGGAATCGAAGTAAATTTTTGCAATGAACAAGAACAATCTCTAGCTTCCTATGTAGCAAATAATGGCAATTGGTCTTGTAACTTTGATAATTTCGATCAATCAAATCCAAATGAATATGACGATGATGATATTCCATTTTGATAAATTTTCACTACATGACATGGGGCGATCGCCAACATTTTGACCGTGGGCGATCGCTGTCAGGCTAAAATAACAACAAGATAGAAGGATTAAAACTATGCCGATCGCCCAAATTGAAAACCTTATTCGTTACGTCACCAATTCAGAAGGCAAAACAACCGATGTACTTGTCCCCTTAGAACTTTGGCAACAGCTAATCCATTCCTTAAACACCGATAATATTAGTGGATTAGCTTGGATTGACGAACAAGAACCCAAAGAACAAATACTAGCTGACTTACAAGAATCTGTAAGACTTGCAGCAGCAGGACAAACTTTCCCAATATCACAACTTTGGGAAGACGCTACAACATAAACCTATGATTGAAGTTCGCTTTACATTACCATTCATTCGCCGCCTAAAACCACTAACCAAACGTTACCGAAAAATCCAATCTGATATCCAGCCAATTATCGAACAGCTACAAAATGGAAACCTTATCGGTGATCAAATCTCTGGTCTAGACTTCACCATTTTTAAAGTTCGTGCCAAAAATAGCGATATTCCCACAGGAAAAAGCGGCGGTTATCGCGTTATCTATCAAGTGTTTTCACCTGAACTAATCTTGCTCCTACTTATCTATGCAAAATCAGATCAAGCAGACGTGAGTCTAGAAGAGATTGAAGACGCTATTTCTAAGATTTAGCTAATATTGAACACTCACGCGCTAGTCATACGAGAATGTTAATGGAGCAAGAGGCGATCGCCAACATTTTGAACATAGGCGATCGCCAACTTCTACACTCGTAATTTATAACTTTGCTACACTAGAAAAAAATATATAGCTCAATTGCCATGTCTCCCAACAATCAGAGCCAACTCCTAGAAGCGATCAGACAACTTGACGATCAGCAAATTCCTCTCGTACTACAATTCATCTCATCTATCAAGAAAAATTCTACTAGTAGACAAACTGCGTCTCAAACAGTATTAGAACGTATGGGCGGTTATCCTAAGCATTTCCTAGAAGGATCAGGAGATCTATCAGATCGAAGCGTTCGTAAAAAAATAATTGCCGAAAAGATTAGAGCAAAGCATCAGGCAAGACATGAATAGCGATCGCCTAATCTTAATTGACACTGGAATAATCGTTGCATTTTACGATCGCAAGGACAAACATCACCAACAAGCGCTTAACTTTTTCAGTACCTGCACCAGTCAACTTATTACCACAGTCGCCTGTGTGACAGAAGTTCTGTGGCTACTGGCTCCAAACATCAAAGTTCAAAACGAATTTCTATCTGCGTTATTCAAGCAAGCCATTATATGCGAACACTTGCAGCCATCAGACTATCAAAGAATTCAAGAACTTAACACAACCTATCAAGATCTACCCGCAGACTTTACCGATTTATCACTAGTTGCGATCTCTGAAAGACTGAATATTGCGGCGATCGCCACATTAGACAGTGACTTTGATATTTATCGCCGCTATCGCAAACAACCCTTTGAACGAATATTTTTGCCATAGTCTAGAATAAAAACAAGATAGAAGAAACAGAGATATGCCGATATTCTAGACTATACGCCACTAATTCAGAGGGAAAAGCAACCGATGCGCTTGTCCCCTTAGAACTTCTATGATCGAAATTTTCCTTGATTTGGGTCTGAGCGCTTCGCACCGATTTTAATTTTTTCGAGAATTGCTATAACTGAAAGGGCGCATTACATTCATAGGACAAGAACAATGACCGCAAATGTTTGGGATATTGTGCGATATTTTCGCCATTATCGGGTAATGGCATTTTGGAGTTTGCTAGGGGCGATCGCCTTTGAATTGATTGACCTACTTGTGCCATACGCAGTTGGTCAAATCATTAATGTGCTGTCGGGGCGATCGCTCGACTCCGAAACCGCTCACATAGTCACATTGCTATCGAGCATCGTGGGGCAACCCATCAATCCTATTTTTAGCCTGATCGTCCTCAGTATTCTCATTTTTGTGGTCACAGTTATTCGCGCCCCTTTGCAGGTCTGGATTGCCAATAACTTCCATTGGCAGATTGCCCTCAATACGCGCCGCGATCAAACCCAAAAGTCCGTAGCCAAAATCCTAAGCTTACCCCTTGATTTTTATGATGAGAATAATCCTGGACGTATAGCAGGAAGGGTGGCGCGGGGTCTAGATAATCATATGTGGTCTTATCCTGAAATCGCGGGACAGTTTATCCCCAAAATAGCCAGAATTATCGGCATTTTTATGATTATCCTTGCGATTACTTGGTGGATCTCTGCCTTCTTTTTAATTTCATTCCTATTAGTTTTGTTGATGAGTTTGCAGAAGCTCAAAGAACTTACGGAAATAGAAGCAAGGTTAGAAATTTATCAAGAGAATACGGAAAGTCGCACTTCCGAAATTATCACCAATATTAAAACCGTTAAAGCCTTTGCCAATGAAGCGAAGGAATATAAACGCCAAAGCGATCGCCTAGATCGAGAGGCAAAAGTATCCCTATGGGGCATCCACATTGGCTATGTGCGTTTAGGCATGGCAAGGGATACAGTCCTAGAGGCTTGTCAGTTTCTTGTGTTTGGGGCGGCATTATTTGCTACCTTTGGCGGCAAAATGTCGATCGGACATTTCATTACAATTGTCACCCTAGCGAGTATGGCTTACTCCGAGGTCAAACCAATCTGCCTGCTTGCCGAAATATTTGCGCGGCGCTATGCGTCAATGATCCGCTTCCATGAATTTATGAAGCAGCCCATCGGTCAAGATGCCGCCTTAGCTATCACCCATAATCAATATCCCCAATATCATTTCGATGGCAAAGTGGAATTTCGCCATCTCACCTTTGGCTACGATCGCGATCGCCCCGTTCTAGCAGATGTCCAGTTTACAATCAATCCCTATGAAACCGTTGCCCTAGTCGGACGCTCTGGCTCTGGCAAATCCACCCTAGTGAAATTACTATTTCGCTATTTTGAGCCAACTGGCGGTCAGATTCTCATTGATGGGGAAGATATTGCCAGTTTAGACATTACGGGCTATCGCAAGAGGCTGGCGATCGTGCATCAAGAAGTGGATATTTTCAACGGCACATTAATGGACAACCTCACCTATGGCAACCCTAATGCCACCCTTGCCGAGGTCAAAGAGGCTTGTGCGATCGCCAGTGTGGATGATTTTTTGCATCTGCTGCCCAATGGTTACAGCACTATTGTCGGTGAGCGCGGGATGCGGCTATCGGGCGGACAGCGCCAACGCTTGGGCATTGCCAGAGCCTTACTGGTCAATCCTGATATTTTAGTATTTGATGAGGCAACCTCTAGCCTTGATTATGAATCCGAGCGCTCCATTCAATTGGCAATGCGCCGCATTCAAGGCACGCGCACCACGATTATCATCGCCCACCGCCTCAGCACTGTCCGCGAGGCTGACAAAATTGTGGTCATCGATCAGGGCAAAATTGTGGAAATTGGTTCGCATCAACAGTTACTCAATCAAGGCGGCATTTATCAGCGTCTCCACTCTTTGCAAGAATCAGGAGAGCTAATGTAGTCACAGCCTATTCTATTTCCCTAACCATCTTCATATTGGAAAAAGTTATTGGCAAAAGTGGGCTAACTGTGGGTTGTAATCAGCAATTAAATGGCTGTGCCTAACAAATACAATAGGCTCATGCGAATGGCGACACCATTAGTTACTTGCTTATCGATTAGGCTTAGGCGTGGATCATCCATAAGATCTGAGCTAATTTCTACACCACGATTGACAGGTCCAGGATGCAAGACTTGGACATTGGGCGCACATTTACGGAGGCGATCGCGAGTGATGCCGTATTGAGTATGATATTCGCGCAGACTAGGAATGAGAAACTGCCCCATTCTTTCCATTTGCAATCGCAGAGTCATTACAAAGTCGGCATCCTCAAGGGCTGGCTCAAGCTGATGATGCAGATGGACACCATAGGCGGCAAAATCAGCAGGTAGCAAGGTTGGCGGCGCTGCCAAATGCACTTCTGCACCATTGGTAATTAAACTCCAAAGATTCGACCGCGCCACCCTAGAATGCAGAATATCTCCCACGATCGCCACCTTCTTGCCCTTTAAATCGTTGGGCTTCGGATCTTGAGGGTTGAGATACATACATAGGGTCAATAGATCAAGCAATGCTTGCGAAGGATGCTCATGCTTACCATCCCCAGCATTGAGAATCGCTACTTTGCCACTCAAGGCATCCATATCACGGGCGATCGCCAAAGGCACACCTGCCGATTGATGGCGGATCACCATAATATCTGTTCCCATCGCTAAAAACGTTCTTGCCGTATCCAAAATTGTCTCACCTTTGGAAAGGGAAGAAGTCCCTGGGGCAAAGTTGAGGGTGTCAGCAGATAGACGCTTTGCCGCAAGCTCAAAGCTATTGCGGGTACGGGTTGAAGACTCAAAGAACAAATTAGCAACTACCTTACTTTGTAAGGTTGGCACTTTTTTATTCCGCCGTGATAACACCTCCAAAAAACTAAGCGCCGTCTGGATGACTGTTGCATAGTCGTGGGGCTTAAAGTCAGCTAAAGAGATGATATGCCTTCTTTGCCAAGTGATATCAGTCATAGGTGATGTGATAACTAGGCGATAAAGATGATGCCAACTGGTGCAGGTGCAACCATATCATCAGGTAAAAATGCACGAGAACTGACTAAAATTAGCGTAAATAGAAATATTGCGAAGATGATTAGGGGAGCGATATATTGACGAAAAAATGCCACGATGTCCAAACCTATAGACTTTCAATATAATATACCAAAATAAGAAATGACTATGCTATTTCTCGTTTTACAGCACTTTGTGATAAAAAGTGATAAGAAGTGATAAAAGATAACAAAAAGTGATAAAAGCCTTGCTAGACTTGGCTTTCAATGCGCGAAAGTATGGCAACATCTTTGTGCATTGCTACTAGATTGCTACTAGGATGAAACCTTGGGAGATGTGGATCGGTGTTAGAAATTAATAATCTCAGTGTTAACTATGGTGGCATTCAGGCTTTACAGGATCTTAATCTACATATAGATGCAGGAGAAATTGTCACCCTCATTGGTGCAAATGGGGCAGGGAAAACAACGACCTTACGAGCAATTTCCCGATTAGTATCGTCACGATCGGGGCAGATTATTTATAAAGGCAAAAATATTACGGATCTTAGACCTGATCAAGTAGTACGGGTTGGGGTTGCCCATAGTCCAGAGGGGCGCAGGGTATTGGCTCGACAAACCGTATTAGATAATCTAGAACTGGGTGCTTTTTTACGCAGCGATCGCTGGGCAGTGAAAGCCGACATTGAAAAGCAATTTCAGATTTTTCCGCGTCTGGGCGATCGGCGCAATCAGTTAGCAGGCACTCTAAGCGGCGGAGAACAACAAATGTTAGCGATCGCCCGTGCGGTCATGAGCCGTCCCCAACTATTGTTGCTGGATGAGCCAAGTTTAGGATTAGCACCGCAAATTGTCCGCGAAATATTGAAAACGATTGTGGCACTCAATCAAAGTGGGGTCACTATTTTATTGGTAGAGCAGAATGCGACCCTTGCGCTGCAAAATGCGGATCGGGGCTATGTGATGGAATCAGGGACGATTACGATTGAGGGCAAGGCATCAGATTTGCTAAGTAATGAGAGAGTGAGACAAGCATACTTGGGATAAACTGGGATAAATTGGGATAAATCACTTAAAAAATTGACACTCTCAGCACTGAAGCGACTGAGATTCCTGAATAGCCTATCACTAAGCTTCAGAGGCATAGTCAAAGTGCCTCTACACATTCAAAACAACTACCTAAAAGGTGCTGCAATCATGCTTACTTTTATTTGTTTTTCGCTTTCGGAGTCCATCACTAAGTCAGTACGATACGCTCTGCAATCTGCCATTATTAGCTCTTTTTGTGTTGCCTCTCTATAGGCGTACTAAGTAGCAGGGATCTCTCCTTAACTAGAATGCTTCACCGCGTAGATAGTTATTCTTACTCACTCTTTGATTATACCAGAAAAAGGCTAAAGGCAATAAATTGCCTCGCTCGTTTCCCTCTCAGCGCTAAAGCACTGAGTTTCCCACTTACCGTATTATTTTTATGATAGTGCAAATGACAATGCAGTCATACTTTTTTAGTATCCGTGTTTGTACCATAAGGAAGAAATTTTTATAAATTTGTGGTTAATCTAACACTTTTAACGCACAATTTTAGATGGATACCTAGCGCACCATATTGTTTCGTATGATTGAGACTCTTAATAAGCTGCCTCGTTGGTTTTCTCTGGGGCTGACTTTCCCATTAATTTTTCTCAATGGCTGGTTGCTACTGTTACTATGCCGAGAATTACAGCCTTTGATCAGTATCCTAATTACGGCAACGGTGATTTCCTTCCTGCTCGACTATCCCATTCGTTTTTTAACAAAACTGGGACTAAAACGGGGTATTGCCGCAGGTTTGGTAATTCTCGTGTTTTTTATGCTACTCAGCACCTTGGCAATTTTCCTTGTGCCATTAATTTTATCGCAGGCAAATGAACTGCTAGTGCGTTTACCTGAATGGATCAAGTCAGGACAGCAACAACTACAAACCTTGCAGACTTGGGCGATCGCTGAGCAGTTACCGATCGACTTTAGCGGTACTTTCAACCAGCTAATCGAAAAATTGACTGGAGTTTTGCGAACAGTCACCAGTCAGCTATTTGGTTTTGTATTTGGTGCGATCGGTAGCATTGTTAATGTATTCCTGACCTTTGTATTTTCAATTTTCTTGGTTTTGCGTGGTAGTTTTCTTTGGAATGGTTTATTAAGTTGGTTGCCACCAAAATGGAATGATCAAGTTAGGAGGCTATTACCGCGCAATTTCGAGAGATTTATTGTAGGACAAGTCACTCTCGCAACAATTTTAGGTGTGGCACAAACTACTGCCATGCTAATTTTGGGTATTCCCCTAGCACAGCTTTTTGGATTTGGTATTGGTTTAGCCAGCTTGATCCCCCTTGGTGGCGCAACTACAATTATCACAGTTAGCTTATTATTGGCTTTACAAAATTTTTGGCTAGGAGTGAAGGTTCTTTTAGTGGCTGTTGCCGTGATTCAGGTTGTCGAGAATGTTTTGGGTCCACGCATTGTTGGTGAGTTGACAGGTCTGAATCCAGTGTGGATGTTAGTTTCTTTGGATATTGGCTTTAAACTCAATGGCGTTTTGGGTTTGTTGGTCGCTGTACCAATCTCAGGATTTATCAAGGGTACTGTTGACACGATGCGAGGCGTAAATCTTGCTCCCGATTCCCCAACTCCTGCAATGCCGCCCACTGAGCCACCTCAAGAAGTATAAGTTGTAATGTTCGCGTTATCAAACTGCGAGCGCCTTTCAACACCTCAACATCGCGATCGTACAGAGGGCTCTTCTGGGTTCATGGGGATAAGCACAACTGATAGTAGCCAGAAGTCTCTCCGAGCAATAGTTAGAGACTAATAACGCCGCCAAATATTGTATCGTCTCTATACAGTTTACACCTCAAACCCAGAAGACCCTCATCAATCACAATCAGTTGAATTTGCTTGCGACAGTATCAGGGAATGGTGGCAACAATTAGGGCAGTTTTATTATGGCTTTGCTATATCTATCTTGCTTTTATGTGATGGCGGAGGAAGCAATAGCTCAAACTACTACATTTTTAAGGAGGATCTACAGAAATTGGCGGGTTTGTCCATCGCATAGGAAGCATACTTAAATGTGGGTATAGGCGATCGCTCATCACACCACTTTTTAGTCAAATATTAGATTGGTGCTTGCTACTTATTAAATTGAGTGATTTCGTTGGCGGCGATCGCTGAGTATTATGGAAGTTTGCAGTAATGGTTAAGAAGGTCAAGCAGCCCAAACAGGCTAGAGAAGTTCCATCACCCAGTAAGCAACCTCGAATAGCAGTAGATCCTAATAGTTATTATCAGAAAAGCCCTAGTTGGCGAGTTGCGAAGATGGAGTTTGTCGATCCTTTTGGTTGGCATATTCTAGATAAAAGTTGTAGTATAGTATTTGGGTTAGTATTTAGTATGTAGAGGCGAAAATGACAGAGTTACTTACACCTCAATCTCTCTATGACCAAGATATTTTGCTTTGGGTCGAAGATACCATCGCTAAGCTGAAAGCCCATGATTTTGCAAATTTGGATTTAGAAAATTTAATTGAGGAGATAGATACTTTGGGTAAAAGTCAGCGTAATGCGATCAGAAGTCTGTTAAGAAGATTGATTGAGCATTTACTGAAACGCTGTTATGTTCCATTACCCGAATGTTATGTTGGCTGGCAAAAAGAAATAAGAGCTTTTCGTAACGACATTAAAGATATTTTGGAAGATGCACCAAGCTTAAAAAATCAAATTGTAGAGATCTTGCCTAAGGTCTTTGAGACGGCTCTTGCTTCGATGAGGGAAGAATATCCCCAAGTAAATTTTCCTAGTTCTTGGCTTGAAAATTGCGATGTTAACGACATCCTAAATCGTAACTTTTGGGCGTAACTTTTGGGAAGTCTAAAGATATGGCAATTGAAGTTACAGAAGATTATCGAAGTTTGTTAGTGGCGGTGAAGCATCGGATTCGTGCTGCTCAGTATGAGGCTTTAAAGGCGGTTAATCGAGAGTTAATGGCGCTTTATTGGGATATTGGTGAGTTAATCTTTACTCGTCAAGAGATCGCTGGTTGGGGTAAGTCAGTGGTGGAACAATTAGCTCAGGATTTGCAGGTTGAGTTTCATGGTATGGCTGGGTTTTCGGCGCGAAATATTTGGAATATGCGAAATTTTTATGTCACTTACCGCACGAATGAAAAACTGCAACCAATGGTTGCAGAAATTGGCTGGACTCATAATCTGGTGATCGGGGTTGCCACTTATCAAATTGTGTCGTCTTTGCCGTTGGAGTTGCAGGGACAGTTGCCTGCTCCTGAGCAGGTGGCTAGGTTGTTGGGGGGAATGTAGGGTGATATTTCTGGATGCGAAGAAACAAAATCACAATGTTTCGGTGGGTGATTTAGTCAAAGAGGCTCAAGATCGTCTTTTTGAGATTTTTTCGGAGCAGTTGGATGGTGTAGTATTATGAAAGCTTGTAGTAGTAATAGATGAGGAAATAACTATGACTCTCACTCTTGACCTTCCACCAAATTTAGAAAGCTCGTTATTTCAAGCAGCTAATCAGCAAAGTCTTACTGTTGAAGAGTTTGTGATTCAAATGTTGACATCTGCTTTTATGCAGAAAGAGAGGCAAAAGAAAGCTGTAAGTTTATTAGAGTCTTGGTTAAGTGATGCTGATATTGAAGAACAAAAAACAACAGGTGCGTACTTGATTGAGGCTTTGGATCAAGATAGGTTATCCGATCGCTTGTTATTTCCTGATGAAATGAAAGGTAAGTCTTGGTGAAAAGGTCTGTATCTAACTGACTAGGCTATATTAGATTTACAGTATATTTTTATTTCTCATTATTAGTGAGGTTATCTAAATGAGAGCAGTGGAAGCTACAGGGACAATTGATCGCCAAGGGCATTTATTGTTGGATCATCCTTTTGACGTGGATATATCTGGGCGTGTCCGTGTGATTGTGTTGTTTTCTGAACCAGTTCAGGAGTTGGAAGATGATCCTGATGATACGCCTATTGAAGAGGTGAAGGCGAGTTTGAAACGGGCTTTTCAGCAAGCTAAGGCAGGTCAAACTAGACCAATTTCTGAAATGTGGGACGGAATCGATGCTGAGTGATAATCCTTTAGTGTTGTAACAATCTAAAGATATGGCAATTGAAGTTACAGAAGATTATCGAAGTTTGTTAGTGGCGGTGAAGCATCGGATTCGTGCTGCTCAGTATGAGGCTTTAAAGGCGGTTAATCGAGAGTTAATGGCGTTTTATTGGGATATTGGTGAGTTAATCGTTACTCGTCAAGAGATCGCTGGTTGGGGTAAGGCAGTAGTGGAACAATTAGCTCAGGATTTGCAGGTTGAGTTTCATGGTATGGCTGGGTTTTCGGCGCGGAATATTTGGAATATGCGAAATTTTTATGTCACTTACCGCACGAATGAAAAACTGCAACCATTGGTTGCAGAAATTGGCTGGACTCATAATCTGGTGATCTTGGAGAAGTGTAAAGACGATTTGCAGAGAGAGTTTTACATTCGCATGACTCAAAAATTTGGCTGGACAAAAAATGTGTTAATTCACCAAATCGAGAACAAAATTTACGAAAAGACTTTGCTAAATCAAACAAATTTTGATCGCACTTTGTCAGAGGAGATGCGCGATCGCGCTAAGCTTGCGATTAAGGATGCATATACATTTGATTTTCTGGAATTAGCGGATGAACATAGCGAACGCGAACTTGAGAAAGCGATTTTGACAAGGGTGGAACCATTTTTGCGAGAGATGGGTGGGATGTTTACTTTTGTGGGTAGTCAATATCGTCTGGAGATTAGTGATGAGGAGTATTTTATTGATTTGTTGTTGTATCACCGTGGGCTGAAGTGTTTGGTGGCGGTTGAGTTAAAGATTGGGAAGTTTTTGCCTGAATATGTGGGGAAGATGCAGTTCTATTTGGCGGCTCTGGACGATCGCGTGAGGTTGGAGGGTGAGAATGCGGCGATTGGAATTATTCTTTGTAAGTCAAAGGATCGGACGATTGTGGAGTATGCGCTACGGCAGTCGAATCAGGCGATCGGGATTGCCACTTATCAAATTGTGTCGTCTTTGCCGTTGGAGTTGCAGGGACAGTTGCCTGCTCCAGAGCAGGTGGCTAGGTTGTTGGGGGGAATGTAGGAGTTTTATTTTGATGAGAATATTGGGTATGCGATGACATTAGCGCTGCCGAGATTTTAAATATTTTATCTCCTATTGCTGATGAATGTATGACACTAAGGATAGTAGTGTGATACTATTGCAAGAATCCAAGGCAAGTTAAAAAATAACTAAGTTTAACTAAAAGATGCAAACTTCACAAGTTGAAAAATCGGGAACGATAAGAGTCAGTAGAGGTGAGAATCCACGAGACTTATACGAGCATCAAAACCAAGCTATTCAAGCGCTTGACAAAAAAAATTCAGCGCCATTCAAGGGGTTGTTGGTTTTGCCTACGGGTGGCGGTAAGACTTTGACCGCAGTTCACTGGATGCTTAAAAATTTTATCGATAAGGGACAAAAAGTTCTGTGGATTGCTCATCGTCACGAATTACTCAATCAAGCTCTTGATACTGTAAAAAACAGTGCCTACTCCTCAACAGTTCAGAATGTCAAACAGTTTAGGTATCGTATTATCTCTGGACATCCTAAACACGATATTCCAGCCAATATTAAATCTACTGATGACATCATTATTGCGAGTAAAGATAGTCTGAACAGTGGCTTAATTTATCTGTTAGAAAATTGGGTTAATCATGCTGAGTCAATTCTATTAGTGATCGATGAAGCTCACCACGCATCTGCGAAGACCTATCGCAAATTAATTGAGAGTATTGAAAAAAACTTTACAGATCGGAAAAAAAGTAAGAATTTTAAGATGTTGGGTTTAACCGCTACTCCTTTCCGAACTGAAGAAGGCGAGGCGGGGCTTTTAAAAAAGGTGTTTCCAGATGACATCATATTTGCTGAACATTTAAGAACGCTAATCAATAGAGGTATTCTTGCTGAGCCAATCTTTGAAAGCTTAGAAACACAATTGAATTTTTATCATGAGTTATCTGATAACGATATCAAATCAATTGAGGGATTCGATAAAATCCCAAGGGATGTTGCTGAAAAAATTGCGATGTCAAATGTTCGTAATAGACAAATTGTCGATCATTACATCAACAATAGAGATAAATACAAACCTCTGCTAGTTTTTGCAATTGATGTAGTTCACGCAGTTACGCTAGACGGAGTTTTTAGAAGTAGAGGGATTAAATCTGATTTTGTAGTCTCTAGTATTCAAAGTGCAGGAACTGGTGCTACTATTTCTCCTCAAGAAAATGGCAAAAAAATACAGCAATTTAAGGATGGTAAACTTGAAGTATTGATTAATGTTGAAATGTTGACGGAGGGGACAGATTTACCAAATGTCCAAACAGTCTTCTTGACTCGCCCCACTACTTCCACGATTTTAATGACTCAAATGATCGGCAGGGCTTTGCGTGGGACTAAGGCGGGAGGTACTGACAAAGCTTATGTTGTAACATTTATCGATGATTGGGAAAATAAAATCAATTGGGTAAATCCTGAAAAACTGCATATTGAAGAAGATGCCGAATTTATTGATCGAGACAAAGAGACAGCTAAGAAAATAGCTCGATTGATATCGATTGACAAAATCGAAGAATTTGCCAAAATCATGGATAGTTCAATAGATACAACTGACCTAGAAAAATTAGATTTTCTCAAGCGTATTCCTATTGGTATTTATAGATTTTCAATTCTTGAACCTTGTGAATCAGGAGAATCTGTCCCTCGAAATTATGACGTGCTTCTATACGATGAAACAGAAGAAGCTTACGATAATTTTATCAACGATTTAGAGGCTATATTCAAACTGATTGATGCAGATGATCGGGAAGTATTATCAGAGGGTGAACTTGAATATTTATTAAATATTATTAAAGATAAATATCTCCCAAATGCTCAATCACTTCTTGCATACAGGGATGACGATGTAATTAATATTCTCCGATTTTATGCTCAAAAGCAAATTAGACCAGAATTTTTAGCTTTTAGTGAAAGAAGAAAATGTAATTTAGCGATCGTTGCTAAACATATTTATGACAACGATTTGGGAGATAGAGCTACAGATGCTTATATTGATTCACTTTGGAATGATGAGAAATTATTTTGGCAAGTTCTTTTTGGTTCCAAGCTAAACTTTGTAAAGCAGTTAGATATTGAAAGATATAAATTTAAAGGATATTATGGCAACCAAATCTCAGTACTTCCAGTATTAGTTCCCGATGATGTACCACTCGAAGATCTTACTTTAAATGAAATTAAAGAAAGAGATCCTTTCGAGTACAGAAAAATCAAAGATGCTGTATTTGCCAAAGCTACAAAAAATGGATTCATTTCATGTGCTGTAAGTAAATTCAAAAGCAAAATCCGTAATGACTTTCAGATTGACCACATTAAACCGATGTCTCAAGGTGGTAAAACAGTGCTAAACAATCTTCAAGTTCTGTCACGAAAAGCTCATGTAGAGAAAACAACACTGGAGAATAAGAACAAATTGCTCAAAACTATGACAAGTAGCATTTCTTGCCCAAGATGTAATCATATCAATGCTATTGATAGTTCTACAAAGTCTACTACGTGTAACAGATGTGGATGCTTCATCAACGTTACTGCGAGACAAAGTGAAATTAAATTTAATTGATCAAACAGAATTAAATATTAAAGAACTCATCAAAGACTTTATATGCAAAATGACATTCGTTGGAAGCAACGCTTTTATAACTATCAAAAAGCAATCGTTCAGCTTACCAAATTTATCGAAAAAGGTGAACTAAACGAACTAGAAGAACAAGGAATAATTAAAGCCTTCGAGTACACCTACGAACTTGCATGGAATGTGATTAAAGACTACTACGAAGAACAAGGAGAAGTTAGCATCCAAGGCAGTCGAGATGCCTTACGGTTAGCCTTTCAACGTGGCTTAATTACCGATGGCGACAACTGGATGAAGATGATCAAAAGTAGAATTGCCTCAGTACATACCTATAATCTCGAAGTAGCCCAACAAATCAATCAAGACATTCATGATATCTACTTTCAGCTATTTATCGAACTAAAAGAAAAAATGGAAACCCTATGAATCAGTTTGGACTAAAACCCGAAGTAATTATCCAGATCAATCAGATTTTTGCTGAATATCCCGAAATTAGCAAAGTAATTCTCTATGGTTCTCGCGCCAAGGGTAATTATAAAAATGGATCTGACATTGATTTAACCTTGATTAGCGATCGCCTCAACCATCGGCAACTACTCCAAATCCAAAACCAAATCGATGACCTACTTTTACCCTATTCCATAGATCTATCAATCTTTAGCTCCATCGATAATTTACACCTAATCGAACATATTAATAGAGTAGGAATTACTTTCTATGAGAGAACAATCCCAGAGTCAACTATATCTCCCAAAATTTCGCCACTTCCTTTCATAACACCAAACGCAGGACGTTTGTTTTGAATTGGTTGAGGTTCAACATCAATAGACAAATCGCGTGATTTTTGCAAAGACTGAGCGATCGCACTAATTAATTCAAGGCGATCGCTTGTCGATAGTTTATAAGACTGTTCTTTGAGTTCTTGCAACAGCATGAGAGTAACCTCGATCATTCATTATGAATATTTTAGTACAAGTGCTTAGGTAGAATCACTCTAAGCCAATGCAGCCAGCAGCAAAGTCAAATCGTCATCAGTGCGATCGCAAACCCTAGGCGATCGCAAAAATCCAGTTAACTCCTGATGCGCCGCATCTAAATCCTTCGCCTCAGCAATGAACTTAAATAGCGGTGCAAAAAATGGCGCATGAGCTACACCTTGAGGCATTTGCAGAGCCAGCATTTGCAACCCATCGGAAAACATCGCTAACTGAGCAGGTTTCCCTTCCCATAGACAAATTTGAGCAGAATCAATGCCATTAGGTGAAGTTAAAAAGGTAGCTAAATCTAGGGATTCTTCAATCGGAGGACTTGTCAAGGCGATCGCCGTTCCTTTCTGATTAGCAACCACAATCGCTCCATCGCCCACCTGAATCGCCGCCACAAGATCAGGAGTCGCTACCGCAAGTAACAAAGTCGTTGATAGCTCCCGCACATTCACTTGACGCGATTCTGCCTCTTCTTGAATAGCCACTAAAGCATCTTCTAAACCACCGTTAAGCAGCACTTTCCATCCTTCATCACGATCAGGAACTGATGAATCCGCAATTTTAGAAGCAATTCCCTTCACCGCCGTTTGCACCGCCAGCAAAGATCCCACTTCCGAAAGCGAGACAGATCCCGCCCCATCCGCAACAGCCGCAACTAAGATGCGATCGCCTACGACTTGCCAAAAATGAGCATCCTGACAGGGCAAATCTCGCTTTTGATGACTAGTTCCTTCCAGAGAAACCGCTACCACTGACCATTGAGAAGAATCTAGACTATGATCGATACTCATTAGACTGTCCCCCAACCTGGCGGCGCTAATGGAACCTGCTCATCGGGTTTAGAATGGGAAACTCGCTGCATACTTGCCGACAGCCACACAAACATCTCGCGGAAACTTAATCCTTTTAATTTGATAGGCGATCGCACAGACATCGTTTGCAACTGATTCATATCCGCACCTTCCACACCCACCGCAAAAAAGGCAACCCGTTTATTAGTCTCCTCCTCCTTCACCCGTTGCGCTGCCTGAGTCAACAGATAGGCATCCTCGCCATAGGGCGCACCATCAGTAATCAAAAACACCCAAGGGCGATAGTAAGTAATGCCATTATCCTTATACTCACGCTTACGCGCTTGCAACAAATCAAGGGCTTTATTAATACCCGCAGCCGTATAAGTCAAACCCTGCGCTGTCAAAGTTGGTGCTTGAAAATGTTCAGCCGTAGCAAACTCATGCTCCACGCGCACCGTCGTATCAAAAGCAATGATCGCCACTTCCACCCGCTTACTAGCCAAATTATCCTGCAACAGATCATCTCGAAAAGTCTGTAACCCTGCATTCAGAGCCGCAATCTTTTCCCCACCCATCGATCCAGAAGTGTCTAAAAGCAACACACAAGGGCAACGCGGCTCTGGATTTTCCGCAAACTCGATCGCATCAAGAGTCATAGCAATGAAATCAACCTAAAGTATTTATAATTAAACCATATTTAGTTACCGATCACCATCGGATCAAATAAGAGTGCGATCAATAATTCAGACGATTTAAAGGATCAAATAACCGTAAAAAACTGCTCAACAGTTACTATTGGATAGGCAAAATTATCAACAAGACAGAGCAAATCGCGATTGTTAATTTGAACTTTGGATAAGCAAGCCCCCTGATTAGTTCCATAATCGTTGACTTAGAAGCCAATGGAACAAAGCGATCGCTCTGCCATGCTAAATGTAATCTTGCTGTACTACCACCAAACACCAAAGCTGACAACACCAAATTAGTATCAATTACCACTCTCAAGCGATCGCTCATGAGTTACGCGCCCAAGCTACAGCATCCGCAATATCCTGTTCGCTACTTGATTTGAGCGACTAAAATAGCAATCTGAGTCCTATTTCGCAGATTTAGCTGACTGAGAATACTTGTAATATGATTTTTTACTGTTCTTTGTGAAATATATAATCGATTTGCAATTTCTTCGTTATTTGCTCCAGTAGCAATCAATTGCACTATTTCCTGTTCTCTTGGAGTAAGTTTGCCCCAATCAGCACTTAAGACCTCTGTTGTTTCTGGTATCCGCGCAATTACTCTTCTTCCTAAGTTTAAGTCTAAATGCATATAGCCTCGGTATACGGCTTGAATTGCAAAGGCAAGTTCTTCAGGAAGCGTATTTTTTAAGATATATCCCGAAGCACCATATTTCAAAGCTTGCGAAATATTTTCGTCAGTATCATCTACTGTCAAAATGAGAACTTTCGTTTCTGGAGCGCGATCGCAAATGTGACGGGTTGTCTCTACTCCGTCCATAATTGGCATTTGAATATCCATCAAAACGACATCAGGCTTGAGATGATCCACCTGCGCGATCGCTACTTCCCCATTTTCCGCCTCGCCAACTATTTCTAGAGAAGCCTCATCTCCGAGAGAAATTTTGAGGGCGCGACGAATAAAGGAATGATCATCTACTAGTAAAACACGAATTTTCATAGAATTTTCCATCTTAGTTTCATAGAGGCTCTCATTGTGCTTGGGGCAAAATCAAAGCTACACCATTGCAAATTAATCTAACAAGTAGCCTTAGTCCTAATTAAGCATAGGACTAAAGTACTATTGCAATTCAGTACTTAATCTTCATGTGTAATCAAATTCTCCAGACTAGGATTGAGGCATGGAATTGAGAATTAAAGTGATGTCTAAGATTTTAGTTGTTGAAGATAGCTCTACCCAGAGAGAAATGATTGCCAATTTACTCAAAAACAATCAATTTGAAATTTCCACAGCGAGTAATGGGTTAGAAGCGATCGCTCAAGCGCAATCCTTTCGACCAGATTTAATAATTACGGATATCATTATGCCCCAAATGCATGGCTATGAGCTATGCCGCAGATTAAGAGAAAATCCTGAAACTTGGCATATTAATATTGTGATGTGTTCTGCCAAATCCACTAAGGTCGATCGCTATTGGGGATTCAGACAAGGTGCTAATGCCTATGTTGCAAAGCCTTTTCATCCTGCCGATCTACTAGATACAATAAAAGAACTGCTCTGCAAATAGAGACTGAAATAAATCCAAAGTATTCGCAATTAAAGCATATCTAGAGTGCGATTTTCTTGAGATTTTCTCAATGTCGATAAATCCCACAGTAAAATAAAAACATCTTTTAAGTAAAATCACGTTTCCCCTGATTTCCTCCATGAATGTAAAGGTTGCATCTAAGATTTAAAACAGTATTTAAAAGTATTTAAAAAAGCATTTAGAACATCAAGCGTCTATAAAGTCTATGTCTAAGACAATGAATGAACCAATTGGCTATATTTTAGGCACTAAGGATGCTACCCCCCTTGAGTTTTGGGTGGCAGTGTGCGATCGCCAAGTTTTGCGCCTTGATGATGTGGTGCAGGTCAAAACCACGCGCCCCGACAACAAAGGCATCGTGGACTTTTATGGCGTGGTGGATCATGTCCGCACGATCCATGAGGGAACCCAATTTGATACGGATACCTTTTTGGTGACAAGTGGCAGTATGCCCGTGAATGTATCCTATGCAGCGCATATTCAAGTTACGCGCATTGAGCCTGAAGAATATTTGCCGCCCCAACCAGGGGATGCTGTCTATCTAGCGGAAGATGAGAATCTGCGGTTTGCCCTGAATTTTGATGGCATGGAACAGCGCATTGCCGCAGGAATTATGCGAAATGGCAGCACCGCCTATTTAAACTATGAATTTATTGATGGCACAAAGGGCGCTCATGTCAATATTTCTGGCATTTCTGGGGTGGCAACTAAGACTTCCTTTGCATTATTTTTATTGCATTCTATTTTTAATTCCCAAGCATTGGAAACTAAGCGAGCTAATACTAAGGCTTTGATTTTTAATGTGAAGGGGGAAGATTTATTTTTTCTAGATAAAGAGAATAGTAAAATCCGTCCAGACGATCGCGCTAGTTATCAAATTCTCGATTTACCCGTGCAGCCTTTCCGTGATGTGCGCTTTTGTGCGGCTCCTAAGAAAAACACCCAAGAGATAGAACCTCACCTCGATCAACGTTCCGATAATATTTCTGCCTATGTGTGGGGAATGCGCGAATTTTGTCGCGATCGCCTGTTTCGATTTCTCTTTGCAGGGGAGGATCTTGAACGGGGCAATATTGGCTTTTTGGCAAGTATTGTCGAAGAGAGATTGGCAAAATTGGCGATCGACAATGATAAACACGATCGCAAGTTAGGATTTGCCCCTAGAGCGAGTCTAGATCTTGATGATATCTATGGCGAAGATGGTAAGGACAAAGTGGAAACCTTTCGCGATTTGATCGAATTTCTCGAATATAAGTTGGTGGAGAATACCGATCAAAAATGGCTAGGTCGCAATGCTCCTGCTACGGCGGAAGCGCTGACCCGCAGGCTTTGGGGGATTGCCGATGAAATGTCCCACCTGATTCGCGGTGATTTGCCCATAGAAGAATTACAGAAGCATCATCTCGATCCCCTTGCGGCAGAATATCAATTAACGATCGCGGATATCAATAAACTCGGCAGTAAAGCCCAAAAATTTGTGGTGGGGGTACTGCTCCATAAGTTATTTATGGAAAAGGAAAAACGCGGTCAATATCCTGTTGTTTTTATTGTCCTAGATGAGTTGAATAAATATGCACCAAAAGAAGGTCGCAGCCCCATCAAGGATCTATTGGTAGAAATTGCCGAACGGGGGCGATCGCTAGGAATTATTCTCATTGGCGCACAGCAAACCGCTTCAGAAGTGGAACGGCGGGTGGTCGGTCAGGCGGCGGTGCGGGTGGTCGGGCGGTTGGACTCCGCCGAGGTGGAGCGTCCTGAATATAACTTCTTGACAGGGGCTTGCCGCAAGCGATCGCTGTTACTCAAATCAGGCAGTATGTTTATCCATCAGCCCGAAGTACCGTCACCTTTGCTAGTGGGTTTCCCATTTCCCGCCTATGCCACAAGGCTGCGCGAGGTCAAGGTCAGCGATGCGGATGTCCAAGATCTCAAAAAGAAAATGAAACGCTTGTAGAAAAAATTTAGGACTTCCGCCCAACAGACAAAAGTAGGGATAGTTCCTGAATTGCCCCACACGAAAATCACCTAGCATGACTTTCGCTTGTGATCTAAAATAGATAAGGATAGAAAATTACAATGCTTTGCGTTTAAACCCCAACCAAGAAAGAAACTTGACTGAACTAACAACATTAATTCAGCGCACTCGCGCCGCCGCGATCAGCCTTGCAAAATTGCCATCGGCTGTCAAAAATAATGCCCTAGAGGCGATCGCCTCTGCCCTAGAGCAGCAATCTGCCAAAATCTTGGCGGCAAACCAAGAGGATGTTGCGGCAGCGATCGCCAATCAATTGCCAAATTCCCTAATCGCAAGGCTCAAATTAGATGCGAATAAACTAAAAGGAATGATCGCAGGGGTGCGGGATGTGATGCGCTTGGATGATCCCATTGGCGATCGGCAAATCCATCGTGAACTTGATCATGGTTTAGTGTTAGAGCGTCTATCCTGCCCTTTAGGAGTGATCGGCGTGATTTTTGAGGCGCGTCCTGATGCTGTGACCCAAATTGCTGCCCTCGGCATCAAGTCGGGCAATGGTGTAGTTCTCAAGGGTGGCAGTGAAGCTGTACATTCCTGTGAGGCGATCGCGGCTGTGATGCGCGAAGCTCTCGCCAGTTGCCCCAATTTGGATGCAGATCTAGATGTAGATCGGGGCGCACAGGTTTCGCCCGATGTTGTGCAGTTATTGACCACCCGTGCCGAAACGATCGCCATTTTACAAATGGACAAATTGATCGACCTCATTATTCCTAGGGGTTCTAACCAGTTTGTCCGCTATATCCAAGCCAATACCAATATTCCTGTGTTGGGTCATGCCGATGGCGTATGTCATCTCTATGTCGATCAAGCTGCTGACTTGGAGCAAGCAGTAGCGATCGCTGTCGATAGCAAAACCCAATATCCCGCCGCATGCAATACCATTGAGACCTTATTAGTGCATCAGGCGATCGCCCCCGAATTTCTGCCCCTAGTTGCCCAAGCCTTACAGTCAAAGGCAGTGGCATTGCGTGGCTGCGATCTCACCTGTAAAATCCTTAACAAAACTATTGATATTGCGGCCGCCACCGAGTCCGACTGGTCAACAGAATATTGCGATCTAATTTTAGCCATCAAAATTGTGGACTCCGCCGCCTCAGCGATCGCCCATATCACCACCTACGGCTCCAAGCATACTGAGGCGATCGTCACCCAAAATCAAGCGATCGCCGATCTATTTATGAGCGATATTGATGCCGCAGGGGTATATCACAATTGCTCAACCCGCTTTGCCGACGGCTTCCGCTACGGTTTTGGTGCAGAGGTGGGCATCAGCACCAACAAAATGCCCCCAAGAGGTCCCGTTGGGCTAGAAGGTCTAGTCACTTATAAATATCGCCTTGTGGGCAATGGTCACATTGTCGCTGACTACACAGGTGCAAATGCCAAAGCCTTTACCCATCAAGACCTATAGCAGTTCAGATTTTGCCTACAGCAAAAAGCAAGCAAAGACTCCCAACTTTTTCTGATTTAGGTTAAAGGACAAAGTGCTGTAAATAGCAAATACGCAGAACACTGTATAATGGCGCTTGTGCTTGACGATGTATTTGCCCTTATAATTGCTTTCGTAAGGGCATCATATATGCGATTCCTCAGCTTACTAGCTGTTGGTAATGCACCATAGGGTTCCCTGGGCTTCGGAACAAATAGATTAATCCAACTTACAGCAATTGCCGATCAAGCAAACTACAACATAAAAATTAAAATTGTCCTAAAGCCACGATTTCATATTTTTTAGTTTAGATTTGACCACAATAGATTGTAAGAGACGATCTTAAGTATCTATGTGCAGTTGACAACTATCTGTATCAAGCTCATGTATGCAAAAATCTCATTTCATGTGTTGGGCATACTTATTAACGGCTTGCATCGTTGAGGATGTCTGGAGTATGCCATCGGATTCAAGCAGTCCCCAAGATAAAAATAATCTTACTCTTTTAAGAGCATATCAGGTTTCGCCATCCGTAATCTTAGAAGATCGTCTTGTCGAAATATATATGGGATTAATTAGGGAAACGATCGCCTCGCTGCCCCTTGCCCTAATTAACCAAATTAGCGCCCTTCAACGCCCTGTCACAGAAGAGCGCCGCACTACCAACCGTCATGCTGGCGAAAGGAGAGCGATAGATCGGGAATTGCTTCAGATTGGTAAACAAGCTTTCAAAAAAGCATTGACCCAGTTTGCACCTACAACAGATTATGATTGCTGCGAAGATTTTGATAAATCAGCGCGATCGCTAATTTACCAACAATTGGAGAGCTTTTTACATAGGCAAATTCTCGATAGTCGCAACGAACCTAGCGAACCCGAAGATATTGATCCACAAATGACTGTTTCGCGTAAGCGGGAAACCCTCGAAATTTTGCAAGCCTATCGCGCCAATCCATCAATCAAGCTACGAAATCAGTTAGTCAATCTTAATATTGGACTGGTAAGACGTGAGGCATACCATTGGAAAAACCAATGTCAAGAAAGCTTTGAGGATCTCATGCAGGTTGGCTCGATTGGGTTGATCAATGCGATCGAGCGTTTTGATGTGAGCAAGGGCAATGCCTTTAGCTCCTTTGCCGTTCCCTACATCAAAGGCGAAATCCAACATTATCTCCGCGACAAAAGCCCTACTGTCAAGATGCCTCGCGCTTGGCTAACAATCTATAACCAAGGCTGTAAGATCATCCGCGCTAGATGCGCTGAAACAGGACGCGAGCCTTCTAGCCAAGATATTGCCAATGAATTGGGGATCACTGTTAATGAATGGTATGACATCAAACTTGCCTGTCAAAACCGATCGCCCATTAGTCTTGATACACCCATCGATCAAAGCGAAGAGAACTCCACATCCCTCGGCGATCTCGTCACCGATCATAAATATCAAAGCTTTCAACTTGCCCAAGAAGATAGTATTCGGCTGCAACAAGCATTAGATCTATTGGAAGATCGCACCCGTGAAGTTGTAGAGTTTGTGTTTTTAAAAGAATTTACCCACCGCGAAGTTGCCGAAACCTTGGGTATCAGTGCAGTGACAGTTTCGAGGCAACTCAAAAAAGGATTAATCGCCCTTAAAAAGATTTTAGCAACGCCAATTGACTAACCAAACACAGTCTATTGAGACTTAAAACATTGCTCCGCAATGCCTTCAAAAAATTATCTAGGTCTTTAGCTAGCGTAAAGTGCTGTATGTTTGGCGGATGTACGATTAAGCAATTATTGCTAGGATTTTAGGAGCAGTGCTTCGCGCTGTTTAATCTATTGCCATTGAGCAGCACCATGATAACTCAGGATTTTCTGGATAAAAATTTTGCATCTGAAACCTTTTATGCTGACCTAGAGACTATTTCAGACTTTGCTGATATTACTGATATCTCTAACTTTCAGGACTTTCCTAAAGAATGGGTGGTAGTTATTACTGATGTTGCTCAATCAACCGCCGCGATCGCGGCAGGAAGATATAAAGACGTTAATTTATTAGGTGCTTGCTCAATTGTTGCCATTCTCAATATTGTGGGTGAACTGGAAATTCCTTTTGTTTTCGGCGGAGATGGGGCTTCATTATTGATTCCACCAAGATTTATTCAGGAAGTGGAAATAGCTCTGGTTGCGTTACAAAACATGGCAAAGGAAGAGTTTAAATTGGAACTCAGGGCGGGAATCATACCCCTAGAACACATTACCGATAACCATAGCCTCAAAGTGGCAAAGCTACGAGTCTCCCCAAATTATAGCCAAGCTATTCTCAGGGGGGGCGGCATTACCTACGCAACGCGCTTGATTAAAGAACGTGCCACCAGTCATTTATATAGTCCTCAAATCAATATTGATCAGGCGATCGCCGATTACACAGGTCTAGAATGTCGATGGCAAGATATCCCGACAAGACATGAGGAGATCATGAGTTTGATCGTTTATGTAACAGCCCCTAGCCAGAGTCAAATAGATGCTATTTATTGTGAAGTAATTCAGCAAATCGAACATATTTACGGCAAAGATATTGATTGTAATCCTGTAGTAGTTGATAATTTGCAGCTTTCATTTTTAAAGAAAAATTTAGCTTTAGAAGCAAGGGTATTTACTGCTTATCAAAAGCCTTGGCAAAAGGTACTTTACATCTGGAAATTACGTGTTATTAATTTTCTAGGATTAATTTTCATGAATTTAAAGATTAAAATTGCAGGATTCAATTGGGGCAATTACAAACAAATTGTCAATGAGACTACGGATTTTAAAAAATTTGATGATTGCCTCCGTATGGTTATTTCAGGCAAGATCAAACAGAGACAAAGGTTAATTAGCTATTTAGATAAGCAGTTTTTGAAAGGACGTTTAGTTTACGGTATTCATATTTCCGATCGCGCCCTCATGACTTGCCTCGTATTTGAGCGCGATGGTAGACAGGTGCATTTCATTGATGGAGCCGATGGTGGCTATGCTCTAGCTGCGTTGTCAATGAAAGAACGAATGAAGAGTTGAACATAGCAATCGCGCAGGAGCAACCGACTACCTTACCAAGCCTTTTATAGCCTTTTATACAGTCTGATTTATTCTGATTTATTAAAAATGATGATGCGTCATTTGATATGATTTGATAGAAATAGAAATGAGGAAATTATGACGACAATACTTGTGGTTGAAGATACACCTTCAGAGCAGGACTTAATTGTTAGCTATCTAGTTGAGAGTGGATACAACGTAATTATTGCTAATAACGGTCAAGAAGCCCTCAAAAAAATCGCAGGCAAAAAAGCCGATGTTGTTGTAACAGATTTAGTGATGCCTGGTATGAGTGGTTTAGAGTTATGTCGTAGTCTAAAGAAAACCATTGAGACTAAGGATATACCTATAATTGCTTGTACTTCTAAAAATCAAGAATTAGATAAGCTTTGGGGTATGAAACAGGGTATAAATGTCTATGTTACCAAACCCTTTACCCGCGAAGATATCTTACGCGCCGTGCGTTCCGTTGTTTAGCTATCGCGGTTTTCATCTTGGTACGGACGAGGTAAAAACCAAAGACAAATTTAGCATTATGACTTACGCAAAAATATTTGCAACCGTTATTGCCGCATAGGGGCAACTCATGAACTGCCCCTACTTCTGGCTGATTTGCGTAAGTCCTAAACATCTCTCAGGGCTTGGTCTTGAGCGCAAGTCGCCATAGCGCCACCATAAAATTGCTCCCTCAAAACTTACAAGGACCTGGACGATTATTAGGGCAAATTGTTTGTTCATCGGTTCGAGGAAGTTTGGTCTTATCAAACTTCACATCGGTAAGATTGATCCCATTTAGCTTCGCCCCATTCCAATTTGCACCGTTGACCTGAGCGCCACTAAGATTCGCACCACTGAGATCTGTTTCAGTCATATCGGTAAAGTTTAACTTAGCATTCGTTAAGTTTGCCCTCTTGAGCATACTGTGACTGAGATTAAGTGCCGACAAGTCCTGTCCATTGAGATTACGCCCTTCCCTTGGCTCATTGACAATTTGCCAAGCCAATAAAACCGTGGGACTTAACCTCGTTGCTTTATCTGTTCCCTGTGCGCCAATCTTTGTGCCTTTGAGACTGGCTCCATTCATTTTTGTGCCAGTAAAGTTAGAGCGCGTAATATCGGCTCCTGAAAAGTCAACTAAATTCATTTGAGCATTGGAAAAATTTGCCCAAACCACACTAGCATTAATTAACCTTGCGCCATTCATGTTGGCATTTTTGAAGTCCGTACCATCCAGTTTTGCATTTTGCAAATTGGCTCCCGCAAGGTTTGCATCGTGAAACTTGGCGTTAGTCAGGTTGGCTTCGCTAAAGTCAACATTTTCTAGTTTTGCACCTGTAAAGTCTGCCTTGGTAAAATCCATACCTTTTGCATCTTTAAAAACGCCCAATCGTAATCCAAAATCAAATATGGGTCGGTTGACCAAGCCATACAACAAAAATGCACCGCCGATCGCCCCTAGCCCAATTACAGGATATTTGAGATAGTCATTCCACAGAGACTCTAGGCTGATGCTAGGCATCGCCATTTTGGGCTTTTGGGGTGCTGCGGGAGGAGCCGTTACAGGTTGGTAAGCATCATAGTTATCTTCAGTAAAACGGTTAAAATCCATAGGATCGGCGGGGATGCCCATTCTTGCCTGTGTCGAATCATTAAATTTAGGTGTCGATGGACGGCGATCGCGGGGAATTTCCCTTGTTTCTCCACCAATGGTCATGTCTGACCGTGGGGGCATTGGTCGTGATGATTTGGGCGTATTTGCATTGCTAATCGTGGTGATGTTATCAGATAGCTCACCACTGTCTAATAGTCCAGACCAGTCTGTATTGTCATCATGTATTTCTAAACCCATCTCATCAAAGTTAGGTAATCCTGTTGAAGGTTTCTTGCCTTGACTTCGTCCTCGCTCTTGCGGCTGACGTTGGGGCTGGCGTGGGGAAGGCGAACGAGCAGCACCTGTATCTGGATTTGGTCTGGGGGTTGAGCGCGAAGACTGACCGCCAGTGGTGTCGCCACAGATCGGCGATCGCAACACGCCCGATAGTACCGTATCTGCATCTAATAATTCTGACCAGCCTTGCTCCACAGAGTCAATGTCTTTGGCACTTCTAGGGTTAGCCGATCGCCCTGATGACTCATGAAAACTATCAAAACTATCAGGTGCGGGTGCATTTCTTGCCTTAGGCTGGTGTGACTGGGTAGGCAATGACATCCTTGATGGATTGCTTGCAGTATTGCGTCTAGGGGGCAGAGGTGGGAGTGATGGCGGTGTTAGGGGCGTTGCTGAAGTATGGGATAACGATGGCTCTTCGTAAAAGTTGGGTGGATTGGCGGCAATGGGGGGCGGGGTGGGCATTGACGCGGTAGCGGCAGGAGGCATCAATGGGGGCGGGGTGGGAGCATTTAAGCCCGTAGAAATGGCAGGCGGGGTGAAGCCATAGTCTGCGGATAGTTGGGTATCGAGATTATCTAGTTCAAAGTTATCAAGATATTCGTGATTCATACCACCTGCCAATAGATCATCACCTAATAAATCATCACCTAATAAATCTTTATTCAAAGCATCTTGAATAAAACTCGCCTCTGAGTTTTGGCGATCGCGTAGGAGATTGTTAGCGATTTCTTCTTCAATAGGATCAAAGCTATCTATCACGGGTGGAATAGGTGGAGGAGGGACAAAAGCTGGTGACGGCTCAGGAACAGATATATCAATTATATCGATTGGATCTAGGGTCTTGGCATCTAGATTGACATTACGGCTAAATTCAACATCCTCGATGGGTTCAATTTTTGTTTGGATATCGCGATCAAGCTCATTGGCAATAAGTTCAACATCATCCGCAGGAAGCGGGGTATTAAGTTCCTTGTGAATAGGTGTTAAAGTAGTCGCAACACTTGACGTATAAGCACTAGGTGCTTTGGTCAAACTATCTTCATCAAAGGTTGCTAAATCAAAATCTTCATCAAGAATATTTTCAAAATTGCTTTCAAAATTGCCTTCTAAGCCTATTTCTAAATTACGATCAATTTCTTGCTCAAAATTGGCTTCTAAGTTCAAATCCTGTGAGGGCAAATAATCATGTTGATAGTCGTCAACTGGTTCTTGCAGTTCTGGTTCAGCAGCATCGCTAAGAGTGCTTACATTTGGGGCGATCGCCTCAAGTGGCATATCTTCTGGTATTGGCGGATATGACCAGTCATTCAGTTCCTGTTTGAACTCGTCTTTGAACTCATCTTGAGGTTGCCAATCTTGTGCTAACTCCTGTCCTAGATTTTGCTCCAGATCTTGTTCTAACTCTGTAATATTTTGCCAATCAATACTTTCCACCTCAAGATTCTCTTGCCAATAGTCTTGATCTTCTAGAGGCTCTGAACTGCCCAAATTGTCTTGCCAATCTGCATCTGCACCTAAGTTAGCATCAGCTTCCAAATTATCTTGCCAATTGTTCCCCCAATCTGCATCTGCACCTAAATTAGCATCAGCTTCCAAATTATCTTGCCAGTCTAGATTGAGACCTAAATCAGTTGCTGGCTCTAACTTTTCATCGTAATATTCAAAACTATCCGCCTCAAGCATCGGTTGAATAATCTCTTGTTCAAGATCTATCTCAAAATTCGCATTCTCAAAGTCTGGGCGATCGCTAAACTCCGCCGCTTCGCTAGTTTCAACAAGATCATTGACAGTGCTTGAAGTTTCTACTGCAAAATCAGCATCATTCAAATTGTCAGTAGATAAATTTTCAGTAGAGCTATCGTTTGGGCTATTAGCCAAACTGTCTTGAAAATCAAAATTAGCAAACGCGATCGCCTCATCATCAGATCCACTTTCCATCTCAAAGGGATTATCAAGCGACTCATCAAAGGAACTATTAAAGGGATTATCAAAGGCATTATTAATCACTGTATCTGATAGAGCCGCATCACTGGCGCTTTCAGAACTATGCCAAACCCCATCATCAAGGGGAACATTGTCACTAAGAGGTTGCCAGTCATCAGCAAATACATCTGCGTAGTCAGTAGACGAACCAACTTCAGCTAACAGACTGTTGCTATCTGACCAAATGGCATCATCTACATCTGGATTTACTTCTAATGGAACAGCAAAGTCATTTTCAGACACCATAGGATCAACTTGCCAATCATCGATTAAATCAGGGCTAGCAAGAGCCTGTTCAGATTGAGCGAAACTTCCGTCAATAGAACTATCAATAAAACTATTAGGTTGTAGGTCTAACTGCTCATCGACCAGATTATCGGTTAAACTATCGACAGAATTATCGATCTCAAGCAAGTCGTCACTAATTTCGCTGTTGTCTGAGGTTCCTTCATTTTCGTAGGTAAAACTACGCCCAATTGTGTCTAGTTCTTCGATATCTCTAAGATCATTGAGTATATCGTTTGATAGATCATCAGTCGCACCACTACTTTCTTGTAGCAGATCCCCCAAAAACTCCATGTCACTTAAGTCGGCACTTTGGCTAAATTCATCACTAGGAAATTCATTGGCAAAGTCACCAGAGGTTTTCTCATTATCATCCTTCGCTATATCAAAGCCAAGACTATCGAAATCTGTTAACTCTGGCTCGTCTAAAAAGCTAAAGTCGTCTGCGGCAGAATTTGTGAAAGTATCTAAAGATTGTGAAATTGAATCCGAACGGTTAAATTCAGTTTTGGGTACAGAGTCTTCGATGCGATTTGTGAGATCAGAAACAATGAGCCAATCAATATTTTCAATGTTATTCGCTTCAGCGTTGGCATTTGACTGATTAAACTGACTAAATTGTGTTGACGCAGCAGAGAGATTATTACCAGTAACTGATTTACTAGGTTTGTTGTAGCTCTCAACTGGCTCATCTAGCCCAAGTGACTGCAACCATTCGATGTCTTCCAAATCCTCTTCTAAGTCATCAGTGGCGCGTGGTGGCACTATGGGTTTTGCTGTTGTCGCGGCGGCTGTCGCTTTAGGGGGAGATTGATTTGAGGATAGTTGTGTGGGCGCACCAATTTTGGTACTAAAATCAGACATAATCATCCAGTCAACATTCATAGCATCAGAATCATCTGCATTATCCTTACGACCCACGAGATCCTTGTCTAGATCGTTTGCGTCAATGCCTTTGTTGTTCATGTTGGATGCCATCAATCAATCCTCACCATTATTTCTGGATTTGCAGTACTAGCTATTACTGCTATGAAGCCACTACTTGCTAATTGCTCAATAATGTTTGAGTCTATAGCTTAGCAATCACCTTGAGTGGATATCAATATCGATCAATTATAGCCATAGCCAAGCGAGTTGAGACACAAAAACTCAAAAACAAGCGGTAATGCATATTAAACGAACCACAATGACATTTTGAGCCTTAGTGTTTTGAGGCTACGACTTAAAAAACAATCCCAATAAGTGGGTTGCCATTAATCAACCTGTGCGAAAAAAGCCCCAATTTGGGTGGCGGCTGCCTGCAATATGTCAGGTGGATATACTAGGGCAAAACGAACATAGCCTTCACCATATTTGCCGAAACCTGAGCCAGGAGCGAGGGCTATGCCTGTGGATTTTAGGAGGTCAAGACAAAATTTAACAGAATCATGGGCGTAGCGATCGGGTAGCTTTGCCCAAAGATACATGGTGGCGGTGGGTGTGGGGATTTGCCAGCCGATCGCGGCGAGGGCGGTCAGCATGGCATCACGGCGGCTCTCGAAGGTTTGCAAGACTTGAGCAATGGGGTGGCGATCGCCTTGAAAATCATCATTCAAATCGCAATTAAGGGCAGTAATCGCGCCGCGCATGATCCCTTGATACTGATTAAAATCAACTACGGCTTTAATCTGGCGCAATGCCTGAATTAATTGGCGGTTGCCCACAGCAAAGCCCACCCGAAAGCCGCCCATGTTGTAGGACTTGGATAGGGTGAAAAATTCGATAGATAGTTGGCGATCGCGATCGGCTTGCAAAACTGAGGGCTGGGGCTTGCCATTAAATACCAAATCCACGTAGGGGAAATCATGGACTAGCGCCAGATTATGCTGCTGACAAAACTGTAAGGCGGATTTAAAAAAATCTAGGGAGGCGATCGCGGTGGTGGGATTATGGGGATAGCTCAGCACCATCATTTTTGCCCTTGCCAAAGTTGCGGGAGGAATATCTGCAAAAACTGGTAAAAAATCATTTTCTGCTAATAGTGGCATTCCGTAAGCCTGACCACCTGCAAGGGCGATGCCGCCATAGTGAGAGGGATAGCCAGGATCTTGCAATAGGGCGACATCATCGGAGTTGAGCAGGGCTAAAGGCATATGGGCAGTGCCTTCCTGTGAGCCGATCAAGGGTAATATTTCCGACTCAGGGTCAAGGGTGACTCCAAAGCGCTTGTGCATCCAAGCGGCAACCGTCTCCCGAAAGTCACGGGTATTGCTAAAGAGGCAATAGCCATGGGTGCTGGTATCTGCTAAGGATTGGGCGATCGCCTCCAAAATAAATGGGGCAGTGGGCAAATCCGATGAGCCAAGGGAGAGATCGATCACAGACATTCCTGTTGACTTGACCTGTTCCTTTGCCCGATCCATATCGGCAAAAACATTAGACTGCAAACCCTGAAGGCGATCGGCAAACTGCATAGCGAGCGTTAGATAGTTGGTACTGGAGAGTAAAACCCCACTCTACCAATTATTCGCCTTCAAACGCATAAACAAAGCATAAGTATTTATACTTAAAAAGAATTAATTTTGTTGCTCATCAATGTCCCTAATTCGGTAAGATTGTTAAGACAATCTAAAAATGCATTTTTGTATACTGCAATCCTTAATTGCAAGTGTCACTCGGCAACTATTAAATTTATTTCTAAATTTATTTAAGAATTACTAACAGGAAAATTTAATCATGGCAAAAAAGAATCTCACCAGCTTGACCTCTGCGGACTTAGCGGGCAAAAAAGTTTTAGTAAGGGTTGATTTCAACGTTCCCCAAGATGAAAATGGCAAGATCACAGACGACACTCGTATTCGTGCGGCTCTACCAACCATTCAGTATCTAGCCGAAGCAGGCGCTCGTGTCATCCTCACCAGTCACTTCGGTCGTCCTAAGGGTGTGACCGAAGGTTTGCGCCTCACTGCCGTAGCTGCCCGTTTGTCTGAGTTGCTAGGTAAGCCTGTGGTCAAAACCGATGATTGTATTGGTGATGTGGTGGCGGCACAGGTGGATGCTTTGAGCAATGGCGATGTGGCTTTGCTAGAAAATGTGCGCTTCTATGCTGAAGAAGAAAAGAATGATCCTGAATTTGCCAAAAAGTTGGCATCCTTGGCAGATATCTATGTAAATGATGCGTTTGGCACTGCCCACCGCGCCCATGCTTCCACTGAAGGTGTTACCAAGTATATTGATACCGCCGTTGCTGGTTTCTTGCTTGATAAGGAATTGCAATATCTAAGCGGTGCGATCGACAATCCGCAGCGTCCTCTAGCGGCGATCATTGGTGGTTCTAAGGTTTCCAGCAAAATTGGTGTGATCGAGACTCTATTGGATAAGGTGGATGTACTGCTTATTGGCGGCGGCATGATCTTCACCTTCTACAAGGCGCGTGGTTTGAGCGTTGGTAAGTCCCTTGTGGAAGAGGATAAGCTGGACTTGGCAAAAGCTTTGGAAGCCAAAGCCAAAGAGCGCGGCGTAAAGCTATTGTTGCCCACTGATGTGGTGGTTGCCGACAACTTTAAGCCTGATGCTGAGTCTCAAACCGTCAGCATTGAGAATATTCCCGATGGTTGGATGGGCTTAGATATTGGTCCTGACTCCGTAAAGTTATTCCAAGATGCTCTAGCAGATTGCAAGTCCGTAATTTGGAATGGCCCGATGGGTGTGTTTGAGTTTGATAAGTTTGCGGTGGGTACTGAGGCGATCGCCCATACGCTCGCAGGTTTGACCGAAACTGGCACAATTACGATTATCGGCGGTGGCGACTCAGTGGCTGCGGTTGAGAAGGTGGGCGTTGCTGAAAAGATGAGCCACATTTCGACAGGTGGCGGCGCAAGTTTGGAACTACTCGAAGGTAAGGTATTGCCTGGTATTGCGGCTTTGAATGAAGCGTAATGTAAGCTTTTAGATTTTGCCTATGGTAAAGTCTGTAGGACTTACGCAAAACGACCAAAATAGGGGCAGTTCGTGAATTGCCCCTATTTTGCTATGCAGATTTCAAATCATTTTTGGGAAATAAATCACTCAAGTAAAGAGATAGAATATCTTTAGCCATCTTAATTCCTGTGCCTGAGCCATGAAATTGCAAACCGTTAACCGTAATTCTATTTTTACTAATTTAGACTTCCGTTCTAAACTGGTGATGGTTTTGGCGATTACAGCGATCGCTTTTTTATGGGAAAGCCCGATCGCAGGGGGGACACTGATGTTGGGCGTAATCATTACCTGTATTGGCGCTGGGGTTAGACTCAATTATTTGGGCAAGATTTTAAAAATCATGATTCCCTTTTATTTGTTTCTAATTTTGAGCATGGGATTCTTTAATGTGGAACAGGTCAAGATTTTGCTTAATCGTGGTGAACTTACGACATTACTGACATTACCGCGATCGTGGTGGTTGATTGGCGGCGCAAGTCTGAGTTTAGAAGGAATGCTCTATGGTTTAAATATTGTATTCAAGACCCTGACCATGATTTTAGTTATTCCATTAGCCATTTTTACAACCGATGTCAATGCGATGACGGTGGGCATGGTACGCGCTAAGATTCCCTATCGAATTGTGTTTATTTTCTCTTCAACTTTGCGCTTTGTGCCACTGCTGCTAGAAGAAGTAAGCTCAATTATTGAGTCGCAACGCCTACGAGGACTAAATTTGGAAAAGATGTCATGGATCAAGCGATCGCAGGTTTATGCAAGGGTTGCTATTCCCTTAATTCTCAATTCCCTTTCTAAATCGCAAAAACTAGAAATCGTGCTGCAATCTAAGGCTTTTTCGGGTAGTTCGCAACGAACCTATCTCCATGAATCACAGCTTACTAATGCCGATTATAGTTTGATGATTGCTTCAGCTTTACTTTTGATCGGCGCGATCGCTCTGTATAGCATTTCAGGCGTGGGCAAATTTGCTTGGCTGTTATAGTTGTAGGGCAACTGCTTGCAGCTTTAAGTTGGTACAAAGAGAATTTCAAAAACGGCGCTTTGCTAAGCTTTCAAAGTTTTCTGTGGGTTTAAGTCAGCGAAAGACGCTGTAGTTTCTAACGAATTTGGAAATTGATAAATAAGCAACTTAGAAAAGTTAGTTGGGCAACTAACAAAAATAAATAAACTACAGTACGTCTTTGGAAAATCGTCAAAATTAACCCGATCGCTTTGAGATCAATAGTTGGACCAAATACTAAAAACGCTAGTAATGAGCCGCCCGTAAAGGTGGCAGCAAAGGATAGGGCAAAAAAAGCATCCACTGTCGAGCAGATAGAGACGATCGCCGCTAATAGCATCATCGCAATAATCGAACTAACCGAGCCTTGCCCCAGCCCTAAAATAATGTCACGAGGAACCCATACTTGAATGATCGCCGCGATCGCACTGCCCATCACCAAAATCGCCCCCAATTCCCGCATTTCCGCAAGGGTATTGTCCAACAGTAGATTGAGGCGATCGGCTAAGGACTTCGGCTTTGACATAGCATAGCTATAGGCTCCTAAATCTAGGGGCTGGCTGCGATCTTCACCCAAAAAGAAAGTCCCGACTGGCACTCCTCCCACATTCACCTTCGGCAATGGCAAAGCGAGTGCAATATTCGGTTGTAAAATTACTCGCAAATCTTTTTGGGTACTAAAAACCATCGACACAATTATGGCGATTCCCAAAGATAACAGCACCCTTAAAATCACAATTTCAGGTTGATCCCGAAAAGCTGTCCAAGTTGCCCAAATTACCACAGGATTAATCGTTGGAGCCGCCAATAAGAAGCTAACAGCCACGGAAATAGGCGCACCTTGCGAAATTAGTCTTCTAGCCACAGGGACATTGCCACATTCACAAACAGGGAACATAAACCCCAATAAGCTGCCTGCTAACGCCCCTAAAAGTGGGTTTTTTGGTAAAATCGCAATTAATTTGCGTTCATCCACAAAAATCAACAAAGCGCCAGAGAGCAGCACTCCCATTAGCAAAAAGGGAATTGCTTCAACGAGTAAACTTAGAAATAAGGTAAAAGCACTATTTAGCTGATTCATGGACTAACAAATTTATGTAGCAGACTTAATACAAACACATGATTAACAAAAAACTTTGGGAATTATGCCCCTAGAATGGTAACAATACATCTAAAATCTGACTTGTTGCAATGGGTATCGAGACTCGCTAACATCACCAATGATCGCTCAGGACAGTCGCCATGAATCTCGAAGAGTCGCAATTTCCCCCTAGCCAGAAATTGCCTAACATTTCTAAGATCACGCCACCTCGACCAGAAGACTATCGCATTCCCACGGCTCCTGGATATGCATTGTCAGAAGATCGGCATATAAAGTCGGCTCCTGAACTTGGTGGCGGGTCAGCAATCTTAGCAGAGTTTGATGCGGCGGCAAGATCGGATCAGTTTTCGATCGCCTTGCAAAAGTTAATTCGATGTCGCGAAAATGTATTACCAGCTTTACTAGAACGCCTTGCTAGCGAGGAGGTGGCAATTTCTAAAAAAGCGGCGATCGCCCTCGGCTATTTGCGATCGCCATTAGCAATCAACCCCTTAATCGAAGCAACCTGTAACCCACAACGTCAAATTTATTGGCAAGCGGCATCAGCCTTGAGTTGGATTGGCAGTGCCGAAGCCATTCATGCCCTAGTCAAGTTATTACGTCACCCCTCCATCCAAGTCCAATGCGCGGCGGCAAAAGCGCTAGGGCGTGCAAGTCTACCTGCGGTATCGCCCCTAGTTGAGGCACTCAAGCATAGTGACAATCTTGTCAAAATCCATGCTGCCCATTCCCTTGGTCAAATAAGCTCACCGCTAGCTGTAACGACACTCATCGAAGCACTCAATAATGGCAGTAAGTCAGTTCGGGTTGAAGCTGCATGGGCTTTGGGGCAGATTAAGTCACCACTTTCAGCGCAGCCTTTAGCAAATTTGCTGACCGATAATGACATCAGTGTACAGTCTCAAGCGGTGCAATCTCTCAAAAATATCGGTGTGCCATCAATATCACCCGTGGCAAAAATGCTAGAAAATCCATCTAGCCATACTCGCAGTGTTGCAGCCCGTACTCTTGGACAGATTGGCATGGAGGAGGTAGTGCCATTGTTGGCAAGGTTACTCAAGGATGATGAATATGCTTATGTGCGTTGTGATGCCGCGCTTGCTTTGGGGGAGATTGGTTCTCACGATGCGGTGTTTTATCTGTCTCAGGCAGTTAAGGATCGCGATCGCTCAGTTCGCAGTGCTGTGTTAAGGGCTTTGGCACAGGTTAGCTCTCCAGAGGCACAGGAGGTCTTGCAGGCTATCAAAAACACTATTGCAATCCCTAATTACTCTGTGTCTAACCTGCGGGACTTTGGCGATGATTCCGATTACACCACCATTCAAAGCTATACAGATGAATAAATTGGTAAGGTGAGGTTATTCGTTATTATTTTCTGGTTGCAGGTTTTCTGGGTTTAAATTTTCTGGGTTTAATTTCTCAGTTCTGCCCAATTCCTCTAGCTTGGCTAAATATTTGTCCACAAGAAATTCTTCAATTAGTATTTGATAAGGTTTAGCTTTAGCTTCGTTCTGGTCTGTTGTGGCTATGTATGTTTTGTTGTCTGGGTTTTCACTAATAGCCTCTTCATCAATAGGCTCATCAGTGAGGTAGTTGTGTAAAATTTGTTCGGTATAAGCATTAAATGCAACTAGCTCTTCCAGTTCTTCATCAATTTCTGCATCAATTTCTGTTGCTATCAATGCACTTTCATTTTCGGCATTAATTTCAGGCTGCCAGTCTGTCATATTTGCTAGTTTTGCCGCTTCTTCTTCGGCAATCATTTTCGCGATTTCAGCATCAATATCAAAGTCTGATTCAAAGTTTATTACTGTTTCTGTTAAGTAGTTTGTCTCAGGCTCTAACTCAGTTGCAACAACTAAATCATCAGCGATCGCCTCTGGTTGAATAATTTCTACAATCTCCTCAACTTTAGGCTCTAGCTCAGTTAGATCTCCTAAGTCTTCAGCGATCGCCTCTGGTTCTGCAACTTCTGCTATCTCTTCAATTTTAGGCTCTAGCTCAGTTAGATCTCCTAAGTCTTCAGCGATCGCCTCTGGTTGAATAATTTCTGCAATCTCCTCAACTTCAGGCTCTAGCTCAGTTAAATCACCCAAGTCTTCAGCGATCACCTCTGGTTCTGCAACTTCTACAGTCTCCTCAAGCTCAGGTTCTAACTCAGTTGTAATTTCTGCGATCGCCTCTGGTTGAATAATTTCTGCAATCTCCTCAACTTCAGGCTCTAGCTCAGTTACATCACCCAAATCATCAGCGATCGCCTCTGGTTGAATAATTTCTACAATCTCCTCAACTTTAGGCTCTAACTCAGCGATCGCTTCTGGTACTGTAATCTCTTCAACTTCAGGCTCAGGTTTAGTTAAATCATCAGACTTGGGTTCTAAAACTAGAGTAGGCTTTATAGGCAAATCTAACTTAGGTTGGGAGATAGGGTTATTAACAGGCTTACCGAGATTTGTAAAACTATTCTTGACTTTATCGATCGCGATCGGTGGCAATGACGCTAAATCTGAACTCGCTGCTAGCTTAATCCTTAGCGCCGATATCCCCGCCTGTGCGATCGCATTGCTAACTAAAAAAAATATTTCTGCCCAAATAATGCCAAAAAACCTTAGTCCCGCAGGAAAAGGTGCAATTACCTCAGCTAAAGGAGCCGCAACATAAAGCTTACAAAAAATAAATGACATGACTATAGCCACCGCGATCGCTGTCCAGCCTGTGCTGTACCAACCATTGCGGTGCTGTTTGAGCAGAGCTAGTACTTGGCGATCGCGATCGCTTAGGCTATTAAATGACTGCTTAACTAGCCAGAGACTGAAAGGAGAAAAAGGCTGCTGCCACTGCCACCATGCCACCACCGCGATCGCTGGTAAACTCAGCAAACTAATCTCAAACCAAGATGCAAATACAGGATCGCCCACTGCCAAACCCGCCATCGTCATCGCCAATAACCAAGGCAAACTCGTTAGAAGTGCGATGTTACCCCATAAAAATGGGTTGACACTATAATTTTCAGCATGGGAAGAATTCGCGCCATCCATCAATTGATCCGATGTTTGAGAGTTCATATAGCACCAAAGGGAAAATTTATAGTTTGGGGATTGGGGATTGGGGATTGGGGATTGGGGTGATTTTTTAGCCTAGTCCTGTGATTAGTCTTGTCCAATAGCCTTCATATATTTGTAATACCTCAGGGTCTAATTTGCTGATGCGTCCGCTTTTGGCGATGATGTTTTCTGATGGCTCTAGGGCGCTGATTGCTTTTAAATCATCGGGAATCATGGTCTTGGCTAACTTGTTGGTTGTGCCGAAGCTATTGGCATCGCTAATTTTGGCAGCAATATCAGGGCGCATTACATAGTTAATCCAAGCGTGAGCACCTTCTATATTTGCCGCACCTCTAGGAATAGCAACGGTGTCAGTCCAAATCGATGTGCCGCTATTGGGCAAGATATAGCGAATATTCGGATCTTGCCGCGCTAAACTAATGGCATCCCCCGAAAAAGTCATACACATCATCAGATCCCCTGAAGCGAGGGGGTCGCGCCAAGCATCGGTGGTGAAGTTGGCGATCGCGGGCATTAGTTCCCTTAATTTTTGGAAGGCTGCCTCAATTTTGCCCGTCTCAGTGGTGTTGTAGGAATTGCCGAGAATGTGTAGCGCCATGCCAATTACTTCACGGGGATCATTCACCAGCGTGATTCTCAGCTTATCCTTATGCTCCCAGAGATAACTCCAATCCGTTGGTTCAGTGCCAACAATAGAGTTGATCGCTTTAACATTATAGGCAAGTCCTGTAGTGCCAAGGCTGATAGGTACGCTAAAAACTGCGCCGCGATCGTGGGGCAGATCAAGATAGTTAGGGGCGATATTACTAAGGTTGGGCAGGAGTTTTTTGTCGAGGGGCGCTAATAATTTCAATTCGCGCATCTGCGTCACCATGTAGTCGCTGGGGTAGATGATGCTATAACCTGATCGCCCACCGCTTGCCTCTAGTTTTGCTAACATCACCTCATTGGAGTCGTAGGAATCTCCAGCCACCTTGATCCCCGTCTCTTTGGTAAAGCCTTCAAATACCTCTTGATTATCGACATAGGTTGCCCAGCCGTAAATATACAAGGTTTTCTTATCGGCAGTGATAGGACGCTCAACATTATTCTCATCTGTGGCTTCAGGATTTTCGCCTTTGTCAAAAATGCCGCAGCCCGAAAGACTATACGCACCAGCGATCGCCGAGGTCGCACCAACTGCCTGTTTTAAAAATTTGCGGCGAGAAATATCCCTAGAAGTACTCATGATGCGATCGCGGTTTTAGGAAGGGCAATACAGTCTTCGGGCATCCAAGACACATAGACTTGACTGTTGAATGGTGGATTTCTATCGCCTTGGTGATTGGAGCGCACTAAGATTACGCGCACAGGGGGGACATTTTCGCTGGCATGGAGATCAACGACAAACTGCGAGTGATCACCCAAGTACAAGATATTATTCAGAATGCCGCGATAGGTATTGTAGGGCTGGTTGGGGTATTCGGTGGAGAGGCGAATTTTTTCGGGACGCACACTCACCACAGCTTCGGGGATCGGTTGCCAATGCTTGGGTTTTGCCGCCACGATCGCTAAGCCTGTGGATGAACGCAATTCCACAAATGCGCCATCCTGCTCAATGACACGACATTCAAATAAATTAGTCTCGCCCACAAAATCAGCCACAAACGCCGAAGCGGGGCGATCGTAAACCTCCGCAGGTGTGCCAATCTGCTCAATGCGTCCTTGATTCATCACCGCAATTCTAGAGGAAATCGCCAGCGCCTCTTCTTGGTCGTGCGTGACCATGATAAATGAAATATTGAGGTCATATTGCAAATTGGATAATTCAACCTGCATCTCCTTTCGCAGCTTAAAGTCTAGGGCGGCAAGGGGTTCATCCAACAAAATTACTTTGGGGCGATTGACTAGGGCGCGGGCGAGGGCGACCCTCTGTTGCTGACCACCCGAAATCTGACTGGGATAGCGATCGCTGAGGTGATCTAGTCTGACCTGCTTGAGGGCATCCTTAACCCGTTGCTGAATTTCGGGCTTGGCGACACCTTTCACCGACAGCCCAAAGGCAACATTATCAAAAATGCTCATATGTCCAAATAGAGCATAGCTTTGAAATACAGTATTAACGGGGCGTTGGTAGGGTGGCACATAGGTCATTAGTTTGCCTTGGATCAGCACTTCACCTGCCGATGGTTCTTCAAAACCTGCCACTAGTCTTAATAACGTGGTTTTGCCACAACCCGAAGGACCAAGAATACTAAATAGTTCGCCTCTTTGCACTTGCAGATCCACGCCCTGCACGACCGTACTTGAGCCAAACATTTTAAAAACTCGCTGAAGCTCGACATCAGGTACTAGTCCTGTTGACGCGGCGTAGGGCTTTGTGGTGGTTGACTGTGCCATATTGTGATGCTCAAGCCTTGTATATTCTTAGTTTTGGTGCAAACGCACTGTAAATTTTAGGTGGTAACTTGAATCTAAAATAATGCGTCTTACTTTAACCCAAATCGCCATAGTTTTGCTATTAATTTCAAGGTTTGATGGCAATTGTCATGGTGTTATTTGGCTTGTTTGTGGCTTAGCTTCTAAACAGTCGGGAATACTGCACTTCGTGGTTGGCTGAGGCAATGCTTACACCCCATCCACACCACTCTAGCTGTGGCTGATGGTGTGGATAATCCTGTTTTTTAGTTAAATTTGCTGAAAGTAGAAGCGCCGCTTCTGCTGATCGCATTACATCATTGCCTAGGCTAAAATTTACCTGCTGTCCCACGGTTTGCCCAAGGGCAACCGATCGCACCGCCGCACTAATTAGATTGGCAACCCAGCTATGAATATAACCAATGGCAATTTGTTCGGGCGCGATCGCAAAACTTGCGGCAACTAACCCAAAGGCGATCGCATAGTTGCAACCCTGTCCTTGAGCATTATCCTTAGCCATTGGCAAAAGCTGCATGATTTGAGCTTGCCGACCTGCATCCGCACTTTCCAACTGCTCCCACAGCTTGATGAGTGACTGCCCCATTTGCCAACTAGCAAGGCGTATTTCTTCGGTTTCTCTTGTTGCTGATAGCCAATTATTCCAATAGATAATATTCGATAAATCATTATCTGACCATGCTTGAGCGGCAACTAGCGTGATCGCCGTTTCCGTTTTGATAAATCCCGTTTGCAGTTCTCCCCGCAGCCAATGGATTAAATTTTGGGCATTGGCGATCGTGCCGCGATGACATAGATATTCAATGCCGTCAGAATAGCTATAAGCGCCCACGGGTAAAGCGGGGCTAGTTAGCTGCAAGAGCCGAGATAAAGCTAGGGAAAAAGGGGCAGAAATAACGCTAGTCATGGTGGTGATGGGCATGGGCAGAGTGATGTTGATAAGCACCAGTTTCTGGCTGAAATGGCTGCACTTCTTGTGTAAGTGTCAAGCCCATTTGTTTAACCATATCTTCTAAAACTGAGTCAGGGGAAAATCGCAAATAACCTTCTGTCACTTCTAGGGCAATATGGCGATTACCAAGGTGATAGGCAGCTCGCAACAGGTCTAGGGCATGGTGAGCAGTGACCGTAACCACTGGCTCAGGTTTTGCTAATACCTTTACTAACGGTTGATGTTGATCATCACCAAGAATATCCCCATCCCGTAGCACCGTTCCCCTTGGTAGTTGCAAACTGATCTCTTCACCTTGATCGGTGACAAAGCGGTGACGACTACGGGTGCGATCTTCTGCTACCAGTGATAGGGTTAGCAAAATGCTTGTGTCCGTGATTGGGGAGGTAGCCGATGCAAGTCGATGGGTAATAATTTGCATAGGTTTGTGCTAAAGATGCGCCTAAGATAAATTTACTTGAGTATTATTTAATTGTTACAGCGCTCGACGCTGACATCAAACCAAGAAATATTTTTGAGTAGCGCTCAGCGCTTTTCAAAAATCTTCCTTTTACAAAATATCAATAAGCTGTACTTAATTATGTCACCATTTCGTGTTGGGGTTGCGGGTCCTGTCGGTTCTGGCAAAACTGCGCTCGTTGATGCTCTTTGTAAATCTATGCGATCGCATTTGCAAATTGCCGTTGTCACCAATGATATTTATACCCAAGAGGATGCTCAGTTTTTGGTGCGTAGCGAAGCCTTGGATCGCGATCGCATTGTTGGTGTGGAGACGGGGGGCTGCCCCCATACCGCCATTCGTGAAGATGCCTCAATGAATTTGGCGGCGATCGAGCAGTTAGAACTAAAGTTTGGCGATCTCAATTTAATCTTTGTGGAAAGCGGCGGCGACAATCTTGCCTCCACCTTCAGCCCTGAACTAGTCGACCTTACCCTCTATGTGATTGATGTTGCCGCAGGTGACAAGATCCCGCGCAAGGGTGGACCTGGAATCACGAAATCGGATTTGTTAGTCATCAATAAAATTGACCTTGCGCCCTATGTGGGAGCCGACCTAGGAATCATGGAACGCGATGCCCTGAAAATGCGCGGCGATCGCCCCTTTGTATTTACCAATCTCAAAAATCACGATGGGCTAGATAAGGTGGTCAAGTTTATCGTAAATAAGATGTAATTTGCGGTTTACCGCCCATTGAGGCAATGGTTTCGCTAAATGGGGAGCAGCAATTTCCACTACCCAAGGATTGTAATTATCTCTTATCTAAATAACGGAACCATTGCCACCAAACTAGACTATCCTTCCAGCTTTGCTAGTCTCGCGGTTAGCAGCTCTTCTAAAGTTACTAGGGCTTTCGAGAAGCCTTTAATGCCTTCATCCAGCTTTTCTGATGCCATGCGATCGCTGGCGTGCATTTGCTCAAAGGTGGCTTTGTCCATCGCGATCGCCTCAATATCCGATTGGGCAGCGATCGCGGGATCGAGTTTGCGGACGAGTTCGCCCTGCGTATGTTGCAACTCATCGAGCAGCGCTGGCGAAATCGTCAAAAGATCGCATCCTGCCAACTCCACAATCTCGCCCATACTCCGAAAACTTGCGCCCATGATTTCGGTTTTGTAGCCAAACTTTTTGTAGTAGTTATAAATCTTGGCTACAGACAATACGCCTGGGTCTTCGGCGGCGGGGTAACTATCGCGTCCTGTATCTTTTTTGTACCAGTCGAGAATGCGCCCCACAAAGGGAGAGATTAACTTTACCCCTGCTTCAGCACAGGCGATCGCTTGGTGCAAGCCAAATAATAGGGTGAGATTGCAATGAATGCCCTCTTTTTCCAAGGCTTCAGCCGCCTTGATCCCTTCCCATGTGGCGGCAATTTTGATCAATACGCGATCGCGGGAAATGCCATGGGCTTCGTATTGCGAGATTAAATAATGGGCTTTGGCAATCGTGGCGGCGGTATCAAAGGATAATCGGGCATCAACCTCTGTCGATACGCGCCCAGGGATAATTTCCAGAATTTTCATACCAAAAGCCACTGCCAAGCGATCGAAGGCTAGGGAAACCACTTGACTGGCTGGCTCATCTGTACCGAGATCTTGGCGTGCCTCTAGCAAAGTGCCATCGACAATTTCCTGATAGTCTGGCATTTGGGCGGCGGCGGTAATCAGAGAAGGGTTGGTGGTTGCGTCTTGGGGTTTGACTAATTCGATCGCATGGATGTCACCTGTATCGGCAACCACTACGGTCATCTCCCGCAGTTGATCTAAAAAACTCTTGGGGGTAGGCATAAGATCCTCCATAGCCAGCGATCGCTGGTGAGGTTTGCCCCTTTATTCTAGTGCTAACAAATTTTTCGCTTTCTAAATTTCATAGTTATTACAAGATCGCTGCTCTAAATCAACCCTAAACGCGATATAGTCAAGAGTTACAAATTTAGAGTTTGAGATATCAGCATGGGATTTTTAGAAGGGCAGGTGGCGATCGTAACAGGAGCATCACGAGGCATCGGTAGGGCGATCGCGATCGCCCTTGCTGGTGAAGGGGCAAAGGTAGTCATTAATTATGCCAGTTCTGCGAATGCCGCCGAAGCAGTGGTGCAGGAAATTGTCAATAATGGCGGTGAAGCGATCGCTCTCCATGCCGACGTTTCCCAAGAAGTACAGGTGGATAGCCTGATCAAAACGGCGATCGATAAATGGGGTCGGGTTGATATTTTGGTGAATAATGCTGGGATCACTCGCGATACTTTACTGCTCCGCATGAAGCTGGAGGATTGGCAGTCAGTTATCAATCTCAACCTCACGGGCGTATTTTTAGCAACCCGTGCTGTATCTAAGATTATGCTCAAACAAAAGTCAGGGCGGATTATTAATATTGCGTCTGTGGCGGGACAAATGGGCAACCCTGGTCAAGCCAACTATAGCGCCGCCAAGGCAGGTGTGATCGGCTTTACCAAAACCGTAGCTAAGGAACTAGCCAGTCGTGGCATTACTGTTAATGCGGTTGCCCCAGGATTCATTGCCACAGATATGACCGCCAATTTGGGCAATACCGATGAGATTCTCAAGTTTATCCCCTTGGGGCGCTATGGTCAGCCCGAAGAGATTGCAGGGATGGTGAAATTTTTGGCAGCAGATCCTGCGGCGGCGTACATCACGGGGCAGGTGTTTAATGTCGATGGCGGCATGGTGATGGCTTAAAATGAACTTAGGGAAATTGGCTGCGTCAATTTCCCCAAATTAATAGCGCCGAGATTAGTTGATGCAACTGGTTAGGAAATTTTTAAACAAGATCACAAGCAGGATCGTGCGATCGCTGAAATTGCCGATGGTAATTCTGGTAATTATCGTAGGTGTCAATGTTTTCGCAGGCGTTTTAGTAAGCTGCTCCAGTGACAATTCTAAAACCTCAGAAAAAACACCCCCGTCAGTACCTGTATTTTTGTTCTTGCAAGCTTCCCCCGATGGTCAAACCCTCGATGGGGTGATCCCCTCAGATTTGCTAGAACGCTTGGGCGGTATTAATCAAGTAATTCAGTCTATTCCTGCGGGAAGCCAATTGAGTTTGTCGCAGTTTGGTAAGGCTTTGGTAACTTTAAAAATTAGTGAAGTGCGTGGCTCCGATGCCTTTGGTGCGATCGCTAGTTTTAAAGTGGCGATCGCTGATGGCAAACCTAACTTTGACCCTGCGATTTTGCGCCAATCAGGGCTAACCATGGTAGCACATAAGGTTCCGTCAACAGGCGAAGCTAATAGTGATGCTAAAGGTGAAAATAAAGGCGAAAATAAAGGTAAAAGCGATCGCCGTTATTTCTTTAACTGTCCTCAACGCATCCAACCCTTAGTGCTGTCTAAATCTCAACAGGTTTTTACACAACTAGGAGCAGCCTCAACCGATCTGCCAAGGGTGGCGATCGCGTCATTGGTCTGTGTGGATATGAATAATGATAATCAACCAGAAATCATTGCGGGGTTGCGGCTAGACAATGCCATTAGACCCGTGGGATTTGACACCCAAGCTTGGCAATCTTTCCTATCTTTGCCAGTTACCAAACGGCAGGAATTTAGTGTTTTAGTTCTCTTAGAAAGGAAGAGTGATGCTCAGAATAATTCCCCAAGTAACAATAAAAATGAGGCAGACTGGAGTGCTGTGCCAATTTTTACCCACACAAGGGCATTGGCATATATCAATGACAGTGTGAGCAGCTATGCCATATTTGGTATCGAAGATCTCAATGGCGATCGCTATCCCGAAATCATGATCAAAGAAATCGGTTTAAATTCCATTGATGTCAAGGTTTTGAGTAGCAGTTTAGATGCTCAGGGCAATTGGACATGGCAAAACTATTATCAAAATCAGCGATCGCTCAATATATTGCAGTGAAAACACCGCCTTATTGTTTTTTCAATGTTTTACGCTGAATCTACGCTGTTTGTAAGAGTTGCATAGAGTTTTTCGGCTGGGGCAAAAATTTTCCTTGTTCGCGATAAATCTCCAGATAGCTATCAATTACTTCTTGTCCATGTTTGGCAGCTTCTTCATCAGTAGCTTTGGCAATCTCTTTCACTATTTTTCGTGGACTACTAAATCAATAAGTAAAGGTAGTCCTGTTTGCAGATTGTCTGATTGCACAATGATCGCGGGGCGAGTTTTGGCGGTTGTCAAGTCAGAGTTGGGGAATAGTACCAAAACTATATCGCCTCGTTTAAAGTTTGGCTTTGGCTGCGTCATAGTCATCATAAATGCTCATTTCAGGGCTATTCCAATCTTCGGCAAAGGTGGCTAGACTTGTTCGCAAAATTTCTGCTTGGGCTTTGTCGATGCCCTGAGAGGCTAGGTCAATTGTTTTCGTTTCTAAGAAAGTAACAATTACTCGTGTTCCTTCAAGTAGATTGTTTGGGCTTTCAATAAGTTCTACTTGTCCATTGCGATAGATTCCTTCAACAGTAGTTAACATTTTTCACCTCTTTATAAATTTAATTTTTTAACATTCTAGCGATCGCATCATATCGGTGAGCGATTCAAAAGGTAGAGATAAATTTTCGATTACTTGGTTTGTCTGCATAGCCGATCGCTACCTAAGAGAATAAATTAATAAAATCCGTAGCTTTGGCGATCGCAATGTTTTGATATTTAACAAGTGATAAAAGATGTTTGTCTCCTGTGACTATATGGTTTGCTTTACCCATTACGGCGCATTCGATAACCATGTCATCATCTGCATCGTTGAGAACTGCTTTGAGCGTTCCAGAAATTTCGACAATGCGGGAAAAGCTCAAAATTTCGTTTACAGCAGATTGGGTTTTGTCTTCAGAGAACTTAAATTTTAGCAGTAGCTTTTCTGCAAATTCGTCTATGATTTCTTGGCAGGTAACGGATTCTATTTGTCCAATTTTAGCTAGGGCTAAAGCTCGAAATGGTCTGCCAGTTTGTGAAAACAATGCAGAAATCAAAATGTTTGTGTCAAAAACAACTATGTATTTCACTATTTTTCGTGGACTACTAAATCAATAAATTCTTCTCTTTCTTCTTCTGTCATCTTTTCCCAGTCATAGCCACGCTCTTTTGCGGCAAGTTTAACTTTATCTGCACCATAGCTAGACAAATCTTGCCATTGCTGCCATTGAGAAAGCAGTAGGAACCTAAAAATTTCTACTTTTTGCTCTTGTGGCAATTGTTTCACAAGTTCTACAACTTGCTCGTTACTTAGTGTTAGGCTTGGCATTTTTGTATTCTCCAGTTATTGGTTCTAAAGAAGAATGAGTCACTTACTTTAGTTTTTAGGTAGGGAACAATTACGAGCGTTCCTTCGAGTAGATTGTTTAGGCTTTCTATAAGCTGTACTTGCCCATTGCAAAGGAAGTTCAAATTACTCTAAACTATAACTCACAAGTAGCCAGCCAGTTATCATACCGACCCAGAAAATGATCATATCTCCAATAACCCAACCCCATCCTGCCCAAAAACGCTTTGAGCTAAATATAGTAACGCGCAAAAGCCAAGGCGTTTCAGTAAGAGGACGACCAAATCCATCAAATATCTCTTTGGTAACAGGATTGACTACAACAACAAAATACGCAATACAAGTTGCAGCTAAAACTGATAATATAACTATCCAGCCCAACAATCCTACAAATTTTCTTGTGTACATTGGTTTTCTAATTTTGAATTTAGGTGATTATTATAGTGACCTCAGGGTAGTCGCATCGCATCATGTCGATAATCGATTCAAAAGGTAGAGATAAATTTACGGTTACTTGGTTTGTTTGCATAGTAGTAAGGCTTAATCAGCCAACAAATCGAAATATCACACCTTTTAAAGTAAGGTAGACTGGCTGGTCTGCAAAATTTCTGTCTATACTTTGCTTACGCCTTCAATCTATCACAACTTAAGATTCTTGCGAATAAGATGCTATATGATCTAAATCAACTTTTGCATCAAAGCAACTCCAAAGAATTTGCTTCACTAAGCTGGATTTAGTTTGTTTAGACCCAACCTTTATTTTACTTTTTTTGCAAAACTCTAAAAGTTTCTTATTAGTTAATTTGTTTAGTTTAGACTCAGCTTCAGACCTGCTCAAGCTTGATATGCTCTCTACTGAGTCATCTAAACCCACATCTGACCGAATTGTTTCATTTTGACCTAAACCTTGATAAAGGTCTTTAAGCTTAGTTAAAGAAAGGTCTGGAAAGTCTCGAAGCAAAGCAGCTACTTCTTCTAGTAAATCTGCTAACTCATGAGTGGTTTTTCTTGAAGCCATAATTGAGTATTACTGTCTCTTGTTTTTTTCGCTAAATTTGATCGCACACTTTTTCAATTGTTCTTCATATACTTTATCAGCAGCATAACCAGAGATTGATATAGGAGACTTTGAAGGTTCTGCACTGCCAGCAACTTTTATACTTTGCGAGACAAATTCTTGAAATACAATATCTCCCCATTTGTCTTTTACTCTTTTCATGATTTCTTGTTCAGGCTCTGTTCCTCCAGATTGTGTGCTAACCCGATTAAATATGATTCCTTTGATTTTAGGTTCTTCAACAGCCCCAAATCCTTGTAAGCTTTGATTAACCTCCTTGACAAGTTTTTTGATAGCAGTTTCAATCTCTCCAATACCTAATGTTGATAAAAACTCTGGCATTGCAACAACAGTAATACCATCACTTGCAAGTATGGCATTTTGTGTAATGAGATTTAAATTTGGTGGACAATCACAAATGATATAGTCATAATCATCCTTAATATTTTTAAAAGCACTTCTCAAAATCCCTCGTGCTTTTAGAAATTCCTTAGCTCCAAACTTCATAGCCAAATCCATATCAGTACTCATGAGTTCTATGTGCGATGGAAGAAGATCTAAAGAAATTTTTTCCTCAGTTCTCGGATGCCGTAAAATATCTTGATGGATTACCTTACAAATATCTAATTCTTTTTGAGGTTCAGCCATTGCTGCTGTAAAAACACTCTTTAATGTTTCTCCTGCCGTAGCCCACTCTTTCCATGTTGAAAAATCTACTAGATAGAAAGTTGCATTTGTTTGGGGATCTAGATCTACTAATAAAACTCTCTTTTTCTGATGGTAAGCTAAACTTGCAGATATTTCCACCGCCAAAGTAGTTTTCCCAACTCCACCTTTGTAGTTAATAAAACTGACTATAGTTGCCATTAAGTTTCACCAGCAAAAAGTTTGTTTTTCGATCTTACCATGTGCTTATTCCCTCATGTGAGGTGATTTTCCTCGAAATTATGCCTAAACCCTCATAATCCCAGACAATATTTAACCGTTGTCTCGATCTCCTCCATTTTTTCTGGAGATAGCATTCCTACTGGCTGATCTAGAAACCTTGAAGCATCAAGCGATCGCAGTTGAAAGCACAAAAACACAGTTTCCATTGGCAAACCGCTTTCTGATGAAGAAACTCTAACATTGGTAGGATAGTCTCTCGCAATATTTGCCCCTTTCGTTCCTACAACTACAGTCACGACAAGAGGAAGACGATTAATATCATCAATAGAAAGAACTAAAACAGGTCTTGTGCCACTTTGCTTTCTGCCAGCAGTTGGATTGAGGTTTACAAAGTAAATTTGCGATCGCAATATAGCCATATTTCAAAGACCATCAAAATCTGTAATGGTAAACTCTTGCTGAATCTGAGAAAGCTCAGCTTGAATTTGCGGATCTTGTGCCATTGCCACGAGTTCATTTCTAACCCGAATTTGATGCGCTATATGTTCCAAAAGCCATAACTGCTCAGTTAGATTGAGAGCATCTATAGACTTAGCAATTACATTAAGATTGCTTAGACAAATTTCACCATCTCTTTCTACAGTTTGCTGTAACCGAATTGCTTGCATAGCTTTATACTTGCTGCTTATGTATATATTCTAAACTAAATCTAACAACCTAGCTCCGCCAAAGTAATTTAGGTGAGACTATGCAGCAACTTTGAGAATATTTGTAGATGGCTTAACGAGAATGAGATCCTTAAGATCGACCTTACGACTGGCATTATCAATATCAAACCCCACCAAATTTCCGCTAGAGTCATAATCTGCAACTACGCCCTCAGAAATCTCAGAACTTTCTGCACTAGGTTTATCTGATAAGTGTATATATAAGGAATCAGTTTCAGGGTAATAGCTTATCTTCATAGTTTAAATCCTCGATCTGGAAAAGCATTGTGAATCGTTACTTTATCTTCTAGCGTAATTACACGCAAAACCCGATTATCTATCTCTTCAATAGCTCCAAAAAATCGAAATCTATTGTTTTCTTGTTCCTCAACTCGAATCGGGTTCTCAATTACGCGAATACACCACTCCTTTTGCAAGTACGGTCGTTTTTGCAACACTTCATTCTCAAAATAATCAGTGAATTTATATTCAACCATTTTTACATTTAGCTTGAGAGTGATCGCGTGACTGCCGAGCGTAGGTCAAACCATCCTTAATATCAATACGATTTTCCCATACACCAATTAACCCAGAATTCAGTAATTGACGCGCAGTAAAAGTTTTTTTAGTCTCAGGCAAAGGAGAAATTAAAACTATTACTTCAACCTCTTGACCTTGAAAAACAGGCAAATCACTTAGATGAATTTCACTGTCTTTTTCTATAGTTTGTTGTAACCGAATTGCTTGCATAGCTTTATATTTGCTGCTTGTGTATACATTCTAAACTAAATCTAACAAACTAGCTCCGCCAAAATAGTTTGGGCGATCGCCTTGCTAATTTGTGATGATGGTAAGGTGCGATCGCTGTTTGGTTGTTTTTTTTGAGGGGCGATCGCTGTTTGTAGGGCTGGATAGGCGATCATTGGTTGTGGGGGAAGGATAAACTGTTGCAGGTAATAACGAACTAACTATACTTTACAGAATTTTTTAGATGGGTGATCGCTCTACAAATCAAGACTCACAGTGATATTGTTTGGCAATTATGTCATCGTATATGAACGTAGCCAATCTGCTTACTTTAAGCAATGCTGCTGCGTTTGCGTGATTCTTTGTAAGAGGTGGTGATATTGCGTAAGCCCGACTTCACCATTTGCTGCTCAAGGATTGCAAAAAAACGGCGGCGATCGCTGCCTGTGACAACGGCTTGATTATGAGCTTCCGCTAGAGCCACAGGATAGCCATAGCCCTTCTGCACTTGGGCAAGAATGATTTGCAAAGCTTGCGATCGCAGGTTCGGATTGAGGGCAGTCCATGCAGGCATTTCCACTCTGGCGATTTCTGTGCCGACATGGAGATAACAGAAATAGATTTGATGTTCGCCATATTCCTGCAAAATCCGCGCCTGACTGCGCCATAGGGGGCTGCATTCTCCAACCTTGAGCAGACGGTTCCATAATGTACCATCACGAAGGGGTTGAATTTGACTACAGGGGGCATGATCGAGGGGTTTCTGGTTGCAATGGCTTTGGCAGTCGGGTTGCTCAAAGGGACAGATGGCTAGGCGCAAGAAGTTCGTAATTTCGGCGGCGCGGGGGGCGCTGATGTAACCTGCGAGGGGAATATCTTGCGATCGCAGTCGATCCCAAGCACTCAGGATATCGGTCAGTAATAAAGAACGGGCTTCCGCAGGAATTTCATCAAATTCCCAATGGATTAAAGCACCATCACTAAAGGCAAGGGTGGGTAAATGTGGCGATCGCATCTCCAGCGCGAGGTCAGCAAGGGCTACGGTTTCCGCAACTGTGCGTTTGAGGGTCATCCATTGTTCCGTTTGAATGCCCCATTGCCGCGATTTGTAAAGATCTTCCGTTTTATAAAAGACTTCAGGGCGATTGTCCAGTAATGGATAGATACCCGCATTATAGGTAATGGCAACCCTGCCAATATTAATGAGATAGCAATAGGCAATCTCATGGCGGCTAGGCGCAATTTGGGAACCGTCGGTGGCTAAAACCAAATGGGAATGGGAAATGGGGGCGATCGCTTGTACTTGCTCCATCCTTTCCACAGGGACGGCAGCGTTAAAACTGAAGCGATCGCGCCATTGATAACTAGCTTGACAAAGTAGATCCTGTTGTAAACTTGCCTGCTGCCATAGCAACTGGGCGCGATCAAGTTTGGCAGTTAGTTGTTGCGCCTCACGCTGCAACTGCTCCGACATTCCCTGCATTTGTCCCATTAGTTTTTGCAGATCGAGCATTGGCTATCTCCGCAAAACCCAGAAATTTTTAAAAGCGTTGCAAAGCAACGCTTTTAAAAATTTCTGGATTGTAATCATAAAGTACTGTAATCGCATTATGCCTTTAACTCCGTTGCTTGCTCAATGGCTTGATCGATCGCTTGACAACAATCGCTGACACTTGCCCCTGTTTGCATCTTGGCTGCCAATTCAACCAAAATAGCACGGCGATCGCTGAGTAAATTTTTGGCATTGAGCAACGCCCAGCGCTCCTGAGTCATGGGGTTTGGCAAATGAGCGATCGCTTTGCGTAATTTCTGCAAATCATCCATGCCCCCTTCGGTTTCCCCTTCGCACATAACCTGTTCCGCCGCAATTCCTGCCATCGCCACTGTGCAGAATCGATCTAACCAATGGACAGACTGCTTGATTAGTGAAGAAATTGATTGCTCTTGATTCTCGGAGGGGATTACCATCTCCACGCCGCCCTCCATACCCTGAAAATTATCATCGGCAAGCACTTCACCCAAGGATTTAACCACCACCCCCGCGATCGCATAGCTAGTTACCTGAAAGCCCAATAAATGCGCCGCCAAGAAATGTCCTGCCTCATGGTAAGTCACCCGCTCTCGATATTTGGGCGATCGCGCCCTTAGCCATACCTGAAAATAAGCGCCGAGCTTGCCCTGCCATATGCCTAGATCGATCCCCCATAGGGTCAGTAAACTAATAGCGATCGCCGCAGGCACAGTGGGCGGTAAGCCAATCATCGTGCCAACTAAAGACATCATCGTGATCGTAAATATGGCGATCGCCAGCAAGTCAGTCGCAGTTAAATTCATGGAAGCATCTAGTCAACTTTAGGGTTTTTGAATGAAAGAACTGCTGCGATTTGTTTTTTTATAAAAAGTTGCTAAACTCTGCTCATCGCCAACAAAACGCCAATGCCAAGGCTCATACATTACGCCCTGTGGGTTATTAGGCGGGAATGATATTTCAAAACCATACTTAGCCGCATTATTTTGTAACCATTGAAAAGCAGGGGTCTTTTCAAAGTTTTGCGATAAATTGGCGCTAGGCACATCGGCATCACCAAGGTCAACAGCGTAGCCCGTGTGATGTTCGCTATAGCCAGGAGGTGCGCTTACCTTAGCACGTTGGGCTGGGGTTTGGTTGCGCTGCTTACTAATCTCAAAGAAAAGCTCCTGCTGATCCGATATGGAGCGAAATCCCGAAATCACAGTAAACTCAATACCATCCGCCTTAGCTGCCGCCGCCATTTGCAAATAACTTTTCGCCGCCGCCGCCCTTAAACGGATCTCATAGCCATCACTAGCGCGGCTGATTGGCATTAATTCCTTAGCAGGCGCTTCGGTATAAGGATAATGTCCAAACAGGTCAGCAGGTGCATTCAGTTCTTTATTCGGTTCAGCTTTGGTTGGGGCGGGAGGATTAGCACTATTGCCAGAGCTAACTAAGGCATCTTTAGAAGCTGTGTCCGATGATGTATTTACGAAAGGTATCACTTCAGTTGCCTGCGACGGGGAAGCCACCGCAGCAGCAGGGAGGGTTTGCGCCTGACTTTCAACCGATGGATTATTGGTGTTGAGGGCAATCCAGAGGCGAGTGCTAATCAATGGCGAAACAAAGGCTAAAAATGCTAAACCATATGCCCACCAAGGAACAGACCGCAGCGATCGCCCAATGGATTTACTAGCTTGCTTGGGGGATGCGGGTTTGGACTCATCAAGTCTTTGGGCAACGGGAATATCATTTTGTATGGACATGAGTATACAAATGTTAGAAGTTTTTCCAAGGATAAATATAGCGCTATATCTAGCGTTGCACGATCTCAATTAAGTTACCGTCAGGATCAGCAAGAAACAGAATTTTTTGTCCCCAAGGCATGATCTGCGGCGGTGCAATGATATCAATAGTTGACTTAGAAATATCCTGCGTAGTCTGTTGATGGTCGGTAACACTTAAATGTTGATACACAAGCTCCAAATCGTCAACTGTCATAGAGAGTAAAAAAGGATGACCACTAATAATCGCTTGTCCGCGATCGCCAAATAATTTTGGCAACCATGCGCGATCGTACAGCCCGATTTTGAGCTTACCGCTATAGCCTTCCACGCCATCAGGTTTAGCAGGCTTGTCAAATTGAAAACCCAACACATCCCGATAAAATATCAGCGATCGCGCCAGATCCGACACAAATAAAGCGATATAGTCTATTTCCATAATTATTACAGCGCTTTGCCCTATCTTTGCTCTCTATTTACATTGAGGAATGCTACTGATTAGGCGATCGCTGTCGATCATAAACAGAGAGGGACGATCCTGTGATGGCAAGGTCATCAAGTTAATAAAATCTACTTTCCACTGCTGACTGTAGGTTGGTGGCAATGGCACCATTTGATTGTCGGTGATTTTTTGTAAAGCTGGTTGTGAATTGCTCAATATACCCACCAAACCCTCAGTATCAGTTAAATGAGATTGACCACGCACAACTAGCAGCGAAGGTTTAGAAGCGACAACCGCACCATTGACCGTTAACCGAGGAAAATTTGCACTTTGGACTTTGCCAAATAGAATCTTGCCTAAATCTAAGATTGGCACATTACTACCCGATAGGGTCAATTGCGGAATATGCTTGTCTAAGGGCAGTACTCGATAAATACTCTTAATGGGCAGCATAAACCATGCTAAACGCAGTCGAAAAGCCACATACTGATGTGCAGTATCATGATCCAGAGACGATAACCTTTGCGATCGCAGCGAAGAGGTGACTGGCATAACTTAGTAAAGGCTAAACTGTTAGTACAAAATCAACCTTCATAATTTTAACGTATGAGTGAGCTAATCCCTATCCTAGAAGCGCAATCTAAACCCGACTCGCAAACTGTAAATAAAGAGAAACAGGAAAAGATCCTATGTAACCATTGTTTGCGTACTGACACCAATGGCATCAAATGCCAAGGCATCTGTGTTGCCGATAGCGGCTATTGATTAGCCTAAACTTTTTGGTATAGTTCATGACCCAAAACATTATAAATTCAGATCAGCACGATATCGTTACCGCCGATTGGCTACATAGCCATTTACGCGATCCCCAGCTTGTAATTGTCGATTGTCGATTTTCTCTAGCCGATCGCGATTTGGGTAAACAGCAATATGCTGATCGCCACATTGAGGGCGCTTATTACCTAGATCTCAATCAGGATCTTTCTAGCCCTGTGCAATCTCACGGTGGTCGCCATCCTTTACCCGATATTGATGAGTTGGCAACTAAGCTATCTGATATTGGCATTGTCTCAGGGGAAACGATGGTGGTAGCTTACGATGATTCTCGCTTTGCCTTTGCCTCGCGGCTATGGTGGTTGCTGCATTACATGGGTCATGGGAATGTGGCTGTCTTAGATGGTGGTTTTGCGGCTTGGCGATCGCATGACTACCCCACAACAAACATTACGCCACCAATGCGGATAGGCAAATTTACACCGCAACTGCAAACAGAGTCGGTAGTGGATATAGAAATGGTCAAAGCCCGTAAAGATCTGCCAGAGGTGGTCTTGGTGGATGCGCGGGAGGGCGATCGCTATCGTGGTGAGCGGGAGCCGATTGATCCAATCGCGGGTCATATTGAGGGGGCGGTTAATTATCCTTGGATGGAACTCACGGATGCTCAAGGCTTTGTGGTCAAGGATCAAGGTGATCGCTGGCAATCTATCGCCAATGCTGAAGAAATTATTGTGTACTGCGGCTCGGGCGTGACTGCTTGCGTAAATTTGCTGGCACTTAAGTTAGTGGGCATTGAAGCAAAGCTCTATGCAGGCAGTTGGAGCGATTGGTGTTCTTGGCTTTAGGGTAAATTTATGAGATCGGACTTAGAAAGATTATTAATCGCTGAGGCGGAGTTGCAGCAAATAACAGGATTTGATCGCCATCAATTTCAGCATTCTGCCGCAGCCCGATTAAAACAGGTCAAGCTGCAATGGTTGATCGCTTGTGGGAGTAGTACGATCGCTTTTATCACCTTTGCGAGTATTGTCTTGCCCCCGTTGCGATTTTCGGGAATTATCCTTGTTGTGAGTTTGAGTCTTGGAGCCTTGGGCATAGCGATCGAGTTTGCGGAAGTAGCATTTTTGTTCTTGATCCTGTCTTTAGCCGCCCTGCTTTATTCGATCTATATTCTTACGACTGCCACCATCGGCATGATTTTGTTATGCCTTGCCCTCGCGATCGCTGTTGGGATTGCTGCCCTATTTCTATCAGGCTGGATCATGAGCGATCGCCATCACAACAAGACTGCTCCTGTTACGAGTCCTGTTAAAAGGCAAATTCCAGAGGTGATTTTGCGGCTATTTGCAGAAGTGGATAAGTACAACCGTGCCATTCTGGATATAGATGTGGTTGATCAATTGCAGGATGCTGGTAATCCGATTAAGTTAGAGTCTAGGGAATCAGCGATCTCTGCCTTGAGAATGACCCGTAATGATCTAGTTAGGGCTTTAAAAACTGAGCGCATTCTTCGCGAAAACCTACACTTCCATCCCGATCGCTTTGAGGTGGACATTACTGCCTTTGAATCTCTACAAATGGGCGATCGCGCCAAGGAATATGTGCGTGTTTTTGATACTACCTTGCAAATCGCGATTGATGTACAGTCAGTAATGCATGACTTACAAAATCCTTAGGTCAAGATCATGAGGTGGTGCAATGCCGCGCACTGCACCAATGATGATTTAGGGGATTTCGGGAGAAGGTACTGCCCTTTTTGGGGAAGGGATTAAGTAGGCGATCACTGCGCCGCCAACAAAACCCGCCACATTTCGCACGATTGGCATCCATTCACTGGTGCGCGTCAATACGGGTCCTAAACCAAAGGAGATAAACAACATTCCCCATAGGGGCGTAAAAATTAGCGCCCATTTCCATGCAAAGATTTCACCATCCTTGCGGGGATGCCCTGCAAAACCGAATACGACACCGCCCACAATTGAGGTAATCAAGGTCAAAATCCATTGCTCTTGGGGAATGCCAGGCACAACGGCGCAGCCATCTTTGGCGAGACAAATGGTAATGGCATCGATCGCTGACAGAATTGATTGGTCATAGCCCTGCTCACGTACATAAAATTGATTGCCATAACGAGATTGCAATTCAATCCAAAAGGTGCGCGATAGCAATGGATAAACAGCATCACCAACACTAAAGTTTAATAAATTGCGACCTCTAGCATCGGCAACTAACATAACGCTGCGATCATTTAGTCCCCAAAAGTCTTTGACAGCACGTCCAGGGGTGCGATCGACTTGGGTTAATACCCGCAACTTCCAGCCTGTTTGTTGTTCAAATTGACTGAGCTTTTGATCCAAGACCGTCTCTTCTGACTCATTCAGAAATCTACCTAAATCAATGACATTGGAATAGACTTCGGGGAGAAGCTCTGGCGAGTCAAAGGCATAGGCGGCAGGTACGTCGCTAAGGGCGATCGCTAGGGGCAGAAATATAGCGATCGCGATCGCGCCAAGTCTCTGCATAAATTTCTGATAGTTGGGGCTGTCAAGCTTGATCATGGTTGTAGAAATAGCTTTGGGTAGAGGTGGAATGAGAATCTTAGTAAAAATGAATCTTAATATTTCTTAATATCCTAATAGTATATATCATTGATTGAGGCTGATTGAGATCTCAAATTTCTGGGATTGAGGCAAAGATGTTTTTAAACTCGCGCAGCACTTTAAGGGCAATTCATGAGTTGCCCTTACGGTAAATTCTTTTGCATAGTTTCTAACTTGTTGGTTTTGATGGCACAAGTTATTTGGTTTTCGTTTTCACAAAAAAACCATGTGTTTTAGCATTTGCGTGCTTTCCGCGCTAAATCGAATAGTCTAAAGGAAAAGATTTGGCATCTTTAGGCTCAATATGCACATATTGCTGGGGTTGCAGCTTTAACTCTTCAAAACGCTCGCGGGACAAATGAGCATTTAGCACCTGTCCATCACCTAAGATCAACTCAGCCTGTACTTCCCAACCAAGATTAATCACGCGGCTAACCCTTGCGGCGATCGAGGTGCTGGTTGCCTCTGTTGCCACCATGATGTCCCTAGGGCGAATATACACATCCTCACTGGAGGGGCGATCGCTGCTTTGAAACCTGCCAATCTGATCATGACTAGCAGGTAGCACATTCACAGGGCCGATAAAGCTCATTACAAAAGGGGTGGCAGGGTTGTCATAGACCTGAGCAGGCGTACCGATCTGCTCGATGCGCCCTTTATTCATCACCACGATCTCATCGGCTACTTCCATTGCTTCTTCTTGATCGTGGGTGACAAAGACGCTAGTGACATGGACTTCATCATGGAGCCGCCGTAACCAAGCCCGTAATTCTTTACGCACCTTGGCATCGAGTGCGCCGAAGGGTTCATCTAGTAACAAAACCGTCGGCTCAACGGCGAGGGCGCGGGCAAGGGCAACCCTCTGGCGCTGACCGCCCGATAGCTGAGAGGGGTAGCGGTTGCCTAGCCCCTTAAGTTGGATTAATTCTAAGAGTTCTTCAACGCGATCAGCGATTTTCGCTTTGGGCTGTTTGCGAATTTCTAGACCAAAACCAATATTTTGGCGCACCGTCATATGTTTAAAGAGGGCGTAGTGCTGAAAGACAAAACCAATATTGCGATCGCGTACATCTTGATCGGTGGCATCCTTGCCCGTCAAAAATACCTTGCCGCCGTCAGGAGACTCTAACCCAGCAATGAGCCGCAGTAAGGTTGATTTACCAGATCCCGAAGGTCCGAGCAGCGCCACTAACGAGCCAGTTTTGACCTCCAGATTAATGTTGTCTAGGGCGACAAAATCCCCAAACCTTTTATTCACATTTTCTACAACAATGCCCACGCAACTATTTCCTCAAAAAGTTTTCCTCAGAGGTATCTTCGGAGTTGAATTCTATAAATCTATCGAATACACGGTAAATCCATAGAATAACCGTATATTTTGCAATTAATTATAGTATGTTCGTGCATGATGATACAAAACTAATATGGAGATTATTGTATGGTCGCAATCATTGACTTGATTGATTTGTGATAGGAATGACGTTTATGGTAACGACCAAAGAAGTATCATTGCCGCGTGATTGCACCTTCAGCCCCACCGATTGGCAGGCATTGGCTCCTTTCTGGTATCCCGTTGCCTTTTCCCATGAAGTCACTGCCACAAAGCCCTATGGCGCGAGACTCCTTGACGAACGTCTCGTAATCTATCGAGTTGCCGATGGCTCTCTTGTGGTGGCAAAGGATCTCTGTCTGCATCGTGGCGCACCTCTCAGCCTGGGCTGGGTTGAGGGCGATCGCTTAGTTTGTCCCTATCACGGTGTGCAGTACGATCGCCAAGGCAAATGCGTCTGTATTCCTGCCCAACCTGAGGCAACGATTCCAGCAAGATTGAAACTTAAGACCTTTCCAGTAATAGAGCGCTATGGACTAGTCTGGACTAGATTGATCGACAATGGTGAAGTACATTTACCAGAAATGAGTGAGTGGGATGATCCTGATTACCTTCAAGTATTACCCAATGCGGTAGAACTGAATGCGGCGGCAGGGCGACAGGTGGAGGGCTTTCTGGATGTTAGTCATTTCGCCTTTATCCATGCCAAGTCCTTTGGAGAACAGGATAATCCTGAAGTGCCAGACTATGCAATCGAGCAAACTGCCAATGGTTTTCGGGCAGACTATATCAGCACAGTAAGCAACTATGCTCACGGTATGAAGCATTTAGCTCCTCCCGATTTTTTATGGCGCAGATTATTTGAATTGTATCTGCCCTTCACTGCAAAATTGACGGTTTTCTTCCCCCATGGCAAACTCCATGTGATGAATGCTGCCTCTCCCATCTCCGCCCGCAAAACTAGGGTGTTTGTGCCAATTTGTCGCAACTTCGATAAGGATGCACCTTTGCAAGACACCCTTGATTTTAACCATCAGGTATTTGCGGAAGATAAAGATATTGTCGAAGAGCAATGGCCAGAGGATCTGCCCATGAATCTTGCTGATGAAGTACATATCGCTGGTGACAAGAGTTCGATTACTTTCCGCAAGCGTCTAGCGGCGTTGGGGCTTGGGCGTTCTTATACGGCGTAACCTGAATCTGTAAGTCTTTTAATCAAGAAATGGCTATGCTATTTCTTGATTTGGTATAAAGTAAGGAAGCTAAGCGTTGGCTATTAGATATCATGAATGCTCCGTCTCATTATTGGTTGATAAATATAAGAATTCCTGATTGTTTGGTTAGTAAATCTACCTTTGAGGAGCTATCTAAAAATGTATCCATCCAAAATCCCACCTTACAGCGCGATCGCCTGTTGTCTTGTCATTTAGAGATTAATGGCGACAAAATCACCAAAGTTATTGCTAATACCGAAGATTCTCTTGCGGATGTTGATACTGAGAGTGTGGTGATTATTGATGGCAAGCAGGGCATTCTCGTAACTTGTTTTGCCGATCTGCATACCCATCTAGATAAGGGGCATATTTGGGAACGTAGTCCGAATGTTGATGGCAGTTATCAGGGAGCGCTTAAGGGAATCTATAAAGATTGCACTGAAGATCGTAATTGGAATGCGGAGGATCTCTATCGGCGGGTGGAATTTGGTCTGAAGTGCAGTTATGCCCATGGTACGAGAGCGATTCGCACCCATTTGGATTGCCCCCCTCATCAAATTGCCACCACGTTTGCAGTGTTTCGCGAATTACGCGATCGCTGGAAAGACCGAATTACTTTGCAAGCAGTTTCCCTAGTTCCCATTGCCCATTTTAGTGAGCCTGAAGGGGAGGCTTTTGCCGATGCGATCGCGGATTTGCAGGGGATAATCGGCGGCATTGCCCATTTCAGCCCTGACTTAGATCGGTATATGCAGCGTATTTTTCAACTTGCCAGCGATCGCCATCTTAGTCTTGATTTCCATGCCGATGAGAATAATGATCCTCAGTCTCAGTCATTGCATCATATCGCGGCGGCTCAGGTCAAATATGGGTTTGAGCAGCAAATTGTCTGTGGTCATTGCTGTAGCCTTGCGGTGCAGGATGAAGCGATCGCCCATCAAACCATTGCCCTCGTCAAAGAGGCGAATATTGGCATCGTCAGTTTGCCGATGTGCAATCTCTATTTGCAGGATCGCGCATCTACAAGGACTCCACGTTGGCGCGGTGTCACCCTTGTCCGTGAACTAGCTGCCGCAGGTGTGACGGTGGCTTTGTCTAGCGACAATTGCCGCGACCCTTTCTATGGTTTTGGCGACCATGATTTGCTACAGGTTTTCAGTATGGGAACGAAAATCGCGCATCTGGATACGCCCTATGACAATTGGATTGCTGCCGTTACTTCCCGTCCGATGGAACTGATGGGATTGGGAACTAGTACGATTGAGGCAAATGCCCCTGCCGATTTTGTGCTGTTTCGGGCGCGTAGTTATAGTGAGTTGCTCTCGCGTCCCCAAAGCGATCGCCAAGTATTTCGCAATGGCGCAGCGATCGATACCACTTTACCCGACTATGCGGAACTTGATGATTTGATTTATCAATGAGCCCCAGAAACAGTAATATTTCCGTCTTACTTTCAAATTCTATGATGAGTTAAAGCGCCCCGATTAGCCCGAAGGCTGCCCAATTGCGCGGATGAGGGTAGTTAATCATCGTGGTGAGCATACTGCGCCGCAGAGCATGGGCATAGCTTTGATGCTGGGCTTGACGATTAAGCCTATTATTGAGCATATTTTTATAAAAGTCCACCATCAATTGACTGGTTTCGGCATCAGGCACATACCAAAGAGAAACGATCACGCTCGGTGCGCCTGCAAGGATAAAGGAACGGGCTAAACCAATCACCCCATCCCCTGTAATTTTGCCCTGTGCGGTGTTGCAAGCACTGAGGACAACCAAATTTGCTTGCAGTTTCAGCTTTAAAATCTCTTTGGCAGTTAGTTTTGATTGGGAACTGAAAGCCAAAGCGCTCTCTAATCCGTCAATATCATTAAACACTCCGTGCATCGCCAGATGAATGATATTGGCTTGGCTAATTTGTTGTAGCAGATTAATTTTTGTGGCAGCCTGTCCAATCATTGCCCTAGTTTTGAGTAAACTCGCAATATTTTGCGCTTCCTGCTCTGCATTCAACAAAGCTGGCAGATCTCCCTCAGGATTACCAATGATCAAATTAGTGGAACCTTTAGGCAGTTTGGCTAGTTTTTGGGTGAAGCGCAGGGATTGGATGGAGGGGGCGTAGGAAATTGTGTGCTTCTCAATCAGATATTTGCCAGATTGCTCTCTGAGGGCGGCAAAGGGGACGAGGGCTAGAGCTTTGTGCGGGATAAATACCACTTGGGCATTGGGGTCTTTGGGGAGAAAGGTTTCAATGGGTTGAATGAGAAGTTGGTAGAGATGTTTGAGTTCATCGGGGCTTTGATCTCTTTCGGCAGCAGATAAGGGTTTGCGGGGAAGAGATACGGGGAAATCCCTAATTGTGCCGCTACTGCGAGAGAGCCTTTCTTGCAATTTTTGAATCGTTTCCGTTAGCAATAAGCCATTTTCAGTTTCCCATGATTCGAGATTAAGGTTCTGGAAACTAATCTCGCCCTTGGCAGAGATAACCCAAACGTAAAGGGTGCTACTGCCACGCATTGGTTGATAATCAGCGATCGCCGATCCTGAGATTAGCCCGTAGGAAACGATTGTAAGATTCTGCTCACGGGCGATTTGTTGGAGTTGTTGCACCTTGACGGGCGGTTCTGCATATTGAGGGAGATCATTGCGTGGTAATTTGCTGGCGAGTAATGCCAAAAAGGCTCTGGAGCGTCCCTGTTCGGCAACTTCTAAGGCTTCAGGATATTTCTTGAGGGCAATTCTTACCTGCTGCAATATCTCATAGGTAATATTTTGGGTTTCAAATAATGAGACGCGGTAAGCTTCTCGATCCTCTAACCCCACCCGCAATTTTTCCCAAATGGCGATCGCCTCCATTAAAGCCTGTTCCGCTAGGGCATATTGCATACTGCCTTTATAAAGCAGTCCTAAATTATGTAAAGATTTGCCATAGGCTAAAGGATCACCTGACCGTTTTGTAATTTCTAACTGTTTTTTGACATTTTCAATATTGATCGTATTAGATCTTAATGATGAATTTTTGATTATAAAATCTACATCTTCTATAATAGATCTCTGCTGCTTTATTTTGGAGGTTGATGATTTTAACCTTGGATTAATTGGAATAGATGAGCCAGCAAAAGCACTATCTAATTTTTTTTTAGCTCTTTAGAACGCTTCCCTATTGAGTTTTTGAGGTCGCGAAGTTCTCCTTCTATTTCCTGCAAAACTTTGATGTCTTGGATATTCATTTGCCTGAGCGCAGGAAACCTCTCTGGATAGCGTTTAACCTCCTCCATTAATAGATTTAAATCTTTCATGTTTCGTGAAAGATTGGTCATGCTTTGGTTCACTTTTTGCAGGTATGGATAGGCTGACATTAGATCGCCTTGTCTGAGTTTTGGGGTCAGATTAAATATATTCTGCATCAATTCATCTAAATTGTTAGCAGTTCTACCGACAACTGTAAATCTGGAATCATTAGCAGTTATCCTTTCCATCTTTCTAATACTTAGATTCACCTTTTGCAGGATTGGAGTAAGTCTTTCGAGTAAACCTGCCACAGAAACAAGGTCGCCAACTATTCCCGAAGATCTTGCAGGGGCGTTAGCAATTTCTGGCTCTTGTGGAAAGTTACCTAGAGCCTTTGCTTGAGCATGGAATTGTGATGCTAGGTTAAACTGCCCCAAGTTCATAAAATTGTTGCCGATCGCAGTCAGGGTCATGGCTTCAGCACGGCGATCGCCAATTTGTTGAGCAACGATCCGCGCTTGTTGTAAGGCAGCGATCGCTTCCTGATATTTCTTCTGCTTTTGATATAGCTCCGCTAGTTTAAACCTCGGCTCAAAGTGAATCAACAAACTGGTATTTTTAGCCTCACCATTTGATAGAAGTACGGCTAATTGCAGATTTTCAGAAGCTTTGGTATATTCGCCAATATTTATATAGGCAATACCTAACCCCGAATGGGCAAGTATTTTTAATCGATTTTGTCTAGCTCTTTTATCAATCGAAGTAAATTCTCCAGCTAATTGGGAGAGTATCTGTAAACTCTCTTTGAAAGACTGCTCAGCCTTCAAATATTGTCCACTTAGGTCATAGCTCCTGCCAATTCCTACTAAAATTAATACCTGAGAGTCTAAATCTTGATTCTGTCTAGCAAGCTGTGATGCTTGTTGAAAAATACTAATTGCTTCTTTAAAGTTATTTTGACTGAGTGCGCGATCGCCCCTTTGAATTAGGCGCTCTAACTCATTTTTGGCTGCACTAGACTGAGCCATCAATTGATGAGATTGGGCGATCGCTGTTTCAGGCATGGCGATCGTAAATCCAACATTCAAAGCAAAAATAATTGTAACTGGTAAATAGACTTTCATGATTTTATAGTCAGGCATGACATTAATTAACTGCCCCAATTAGCCCAAAGGCTGCCCAATTGCGGGGATGGGGGTTATGTTTTAGCGTGTAGAGCATACTTTGCCGCAGGGCATGGGCATAACCTTGATTAATAGATTTATTATCAACCATATTCCTATAAAAGTTCATCATTAATTGACTGGTTTCGCCATCGGGGACAGCCCAGAGAGAAACAATGATGCGGGGAGTGCCAGCCAAAATAAATGCTCGTGATAGACCGATCACACCATCGCCCCTGATTGCACCCTTGCCAGTATTACAGGCGCTCAAAATTACGAGATTCGCTCTTAAAGAGAGATTTAAAATCTCCTTGGCGGTGAGGAATACTTGAGAACCAAAATTTAAAGCACTGTCTAAGCCATTGCGATCATCGAAGTTACCATGCATCGCAAGGTGAATGATTTGCGAATCTTCGATCTGAGCCAAAACCTTATTTTTAGTGGCAACCTTGCCAATTAGGGGTTGAGTATTGAGCAGTTTAGCGATCGCTGTGGCTTCTAGAGCCGCATCTGCTAGATCTTCCGATGGATTGCCCACAATGAGATTTCCTGTGGCTTTGGGCAAATTCTCTAATCTTTTCCCTAACCTTTTTGTATAGTCTAAAGATTGAATCGAAGGGCTATAGGAAATTGTGTGATCTTCGATTAAATATTTGCCAGACTTATTTTGGAGGGCGGCAAAAGGTACTAGAAACAAGGCTTGATCTGGCACAAATACAACCTTCGCATCGGGGCTTTGGGGTAATAGGTCGGCGATCGGTTCAATGAGAAGTTCATGTAATTGCTTGAGTTCATTAAGGGCATCGCGATCGCTGGTGACAGCAACGGGGCGGCGGGGCAGTGAAACACGGGACGAATCAGGTATAGTTCTAATAGTTCCACTAGAGCTAGTTAAACGTTCTTGCAAATCTTGAATTACCTCTCGCAATGATTTTTGGTGCTTGACCATTTCCCATTGCTGCAAATTAAGATTGCGCCAGCTAATCTCTCCTTGAGGTGAGATGACCCAAACATATAATTGGGAAGTACCAGAGGCATCTCTCAGAAATTCCACTGATTTGGAGCTAATGAGGGAATAGGAGACAATTGTAATTTGTTGATCTCTGGCAATTTGTTGAAGTTGGGAAATATTTACCTGCGGTTCGCTATATTGCTCAAGGCGATCGCTGCTAAATTTGCTAGATAATAATGCCAAAAAAGCCCTTGCTCTGCCCTGTTCTGCCGATTCTAAGGCTTCAGAATACTTGCCCATTGCCATCCGTACTTTCTGCAAAGACTTGTAAGTATCATTCTGGGTTTCAAATAGAGCCACCCGATATTCCTCTTTATCTTCCAATCCCACCCGCAACTTTTCCCAAATGGCGATCGCTTCGCTCAAAGACTGCTCCGCTTGAGCATAGGCTTTTTGGGATGCGTAAGCATTACCTAGAAAATCTAGCGCCTTGCCATAATCAAGGGGATTGCCTGATGACTTGGCGATCGCTACTTGGTTTTGGGCTATTTCTAGATTAACTTGACCACGCCTTGATGCGGAACGGCGATCGACATCTTCAAGCTGACGGATGATCGTCTCCATATCAAAATTTTGCTTCGATTTCTGCCCCTGTTTGCGCCGCCTGTCATTATAGTTTTCAAGGGATTTAGTAATTTTACAGAGATCGTCAGCAACCTCCACTATGACCGTAACTGCTTCAGGAGAAAGATTACCTCGCTCATAGTTACCCTGCTTGATCACTGCTCTAATCTCGTCCAGATTGCAAGAATTATCTAAACCAACAACTGTAGTTCCATCCCCATCACTTTTTAGTTCTTTCAGGAGCGAAGACATCTCACTGATCGTGGCAACTATAATTTGATAAGAGTCAAAAACATTTTTCTGGCGCAGTTGCGGAATCAGTTGCAGAAACTTAGTATGGGCAGACTCTAGCTTGGCGGCACTGCGACCCACATAGGCAAAACTCGGCAAATTAGCCGTGACTTCTTCGATGCGGCGCAAGCCTCGACTGACGCGCTCCAGCACAGGGAGGAATATGGTGAATGTTTCAGCTATGTCTGCAAGATCGCCCGAAAACACATCAAGGGTATCGATCACCCTCACCAAATCAGGGTTATTTGGGAAGGAACCTAATGCCTTGACTTGTTGAAAATATTGCCGCGCCATGCGGACATTGCCCATAATGACGTAGGTTTGTCCAAGGGCAACGAGGCTAATTGCTTGCTTTTCGCGATCGCTTTCTCGCACCGCGATCGCATGGCATTCTTGAAATAGAGAGATTGCTTGCGGAAATTGACGGGTAGAGCGATAGGTGGTGGCAAGGTGAAAACGCGGCTCAAAATGCGTAAATTCCCAAGGGATAGAGGTGCTGCCCCACAAAGCCTTCGGTAGTTTTTCTGATATGCTCACCGCCTGTTTCAGTTGGGCGATCGCCTGCTCATATTTGCCAATATTGTGATAGGTCATCCCTAAGCCAGTATGCAAATAGATCTGTGACTGACGCATTTCCATTGACGGGTTTCTCGACTCTGTAACCCGCACCATCCCTTCTTTAAAAGTCTTTTCTGCCTTTAAATATTTGCCATTGAGATCGTAAACACGCCCTAATGCGGACAAAATCAAGACCTGATGCTCACGATTTTGACCATGTTCGGCAATGGCTAAAGCTCTTTCATAATGAGCGATCGCCCCTGCGAAATCCTTCATTTCTAGCAAGCGATCGCCTTCCGTTAGCAAGGTTCTAATATTATTGGCAAAGGCTATCTCCGTTGACTTTGATAGCTGTTGGTTGGGCAGATTTACAAATTGGGCATATGCGCCATGGGTAAACAGAATCGAGATTAAGGATAGCCAAGGGATGCTAGACATGAAGGCGATCGTGCTAAATTCCATGATTAAAGTTTTGAACTAATTTCAGTTAAATAAGGATGCCGAAGATTAGTGCGACACTGCTAATCTTTGGGTGGGAAGGGATGAACATGGTTGCTCATAATTTGGGGAGCAATCAGATAACGTTGAATTTTTTCGCCGATCTTTTCGTTACCGACAGTTTTGGAAATAAATGAAGTCGCACCGACAAACTTAGCCCTCACGCGATCAATGATCGTATCGTTACTGGTCAAAATCAAGATAGGGGTATCATGAAATTCGGGAATACGACGAATTTGGCTACATAACTCATATCCGCCCACAATCGGCATGACTAAATCCAAAATGATCATTTCGGGACGATGCTCTACTAACAGGGGTAGAACCTTGATAGAATCCTTGATGCCTAGGAAACCATAGCCAAGCGCTGACACAATTTGCTCAAGGGTGGCACAGACTTGATTGCTATCATCGACACAGGCAATTAGTGGTCTAGAGAAAGAAGTTTCTGATGCAGGTTTTGCGGCAGTCCGATGGTTATTTTCGGCAACCATTTGTGGTTTGACTAGCTCAGGTAAAGGCGATCGCACAGATTCAGTCGCAAAGGGATTGGCAATGGGAGAAGCGATATCGGCAACCTCCGCCAGCCCCACCATGCCGCGATAGTAATATGCCATGAGCGACTGCATTAGGGTTAGCAAGTCTTTTTTGAGCCAGACTGACAACTCTCGCAGCGATCGCCGCCCATCAAGAATTGTAATCAGGGTCTTATAGGTCAGCTCAGAAGCCTCTTCTTGCAACTGTCCAGGACGCTTGACCCAAGGGGCAAGATTGGGCGAAAAATCGGCAATGCCGGCCTTGCGCCAAACTAGCCATTCATTGTGAGCCTGATTAATCGCATTGTCCGCATGGATCAACGCAATCACTGGGGTGACTTCATCCTCAAAGTCACAGTAATAGCTAATTTTGTCCTTAGCTGCCCATTGAATCACATCAAACAAAACCTCATGGATAAAACTTTCAATGACTGGCGAAACTTGATCGCGGGTGATCACCATGCGCCGCATCATGATCACCAGCACATAGTAGTCCCAGAGGGCAAGCTCGGCGGCAGTCCGAAACGAGATTTTGCCCAGATCTACCTGCACCCGATGTTGGAGCAATAAACGATACCATCGGCGATAGTGATGCTCTCCCCCCGCAGCCCACACCAGCCGCCCATGACAGTAATAAATACTCCATTTGTAGTCTCTGACAGCATAGAGTTCTAGCTTGCCAGTAAACTGCTTACGGCTATAACCACGCAATTGCTCTAGCAGGCTATAAACGGCTAAGCTATCTGTATCCATAGGATATGAATCAAAAAAATGATGACTCCATCATATAGTGTACGCCTAGTATTCTTCGGATTTTGTAACAGGGGAACTATGCCGAATCATAAATTCATACATCTATTCTTGTAATTTAAAAGCAAAATTCAGTAAATATTTTTTAAAACTAAAATGGCATAGTCATTTTAGTTTTAGTATTGCTTTTGGTATTGCTCTTGGTATTGCTTTTGGTATTACAATGGGCAATTCTGTAGTACCTTGGTGGAAACTTGGTGCTTAACATCTTGTAAACTTTAGGTATATTGGATTCCCATGGCGAAGCCCTCCAAAGATCACAAACTTTCATCAAAGTCCAATCAACAACGAGCATTGTTGACCTATCTCGGTGTCGGGGCAGCAGTGGTCGGCATTGGCGTGGGTGGGGCTTACTTTTACTTTGCTCAGCGATCGCAGGCGATTAAAGGCATTTTAGGCGCGGCGGCGGTCGTACCACAGGGCGCACAGGTAGTCATGGCATTTAATACTAATCCTGAGCCTTGGAATAAGTTAGCGCAGTTTGGGACACCTGCTTCCCAGAAGTTGATTGGCGAAGGCATTAGCAAATCGCCCCTTAGCTCCTTGTTAGTCCAAAGCAAAACCGACTATAACCGCGATGTCCAACCTTGGTTAGATGGCTATGTGATCACGGCTTTAGTGCCTAATCCTGCTCAGCCCCAAGCCCCCGCCGCCACCCTAGTAATTGCCCCAACCCGCGATCGCGTCAGGTCTGATTTGTTTTTAAATAAATACCGTGAAGCACTGACCCAACAGGGGGCAAGATTTACCGCTAAGCAATATAAAAATTTTACCTACTATGAATCGCCATCCCGCGATCCCAATAACAATTTGGTGACGGCGGATATTGGCGGTCAGTATGTGGCGATCGCCACTAGTGGCAGTTTGATCCAACAGGCGATCGATACTTACCAAAACAACAGCCCCTCCCTTGCCAAGAAGCCTGTTTTTGCCAAAATCTATGGCAATCCTAATACTCAGGTCGTTGATCCATTGATGCAGGTCTATCTTGATGGCGATGTTGCCCTTGAGTTTATTGGCTCACAAACCAATCTCAATCTCAATGAATCGGCGATCGCCCAATCGCGGCGGGAGCTAGATGCCATCACCCTCACAGGTGGCACACAAAAGGAAGGTTTGCGCTTTGAAATTAGTACCTATCTCAAGAATGACAATTCTAGCCCCACTGCCAATATTGATCCCAAGGTATTGGGACTATTACCACAGGAAACTTTCTTATTGATTTCTGGGGTCAACCTCTATCAATCTTGGCAATCTTTAGTTACCCAAGCAAAGGGTAATGCTAGTTCGGCTCAATTGATCGAGCAGTTGCGGAAGGCGGTCAAAGATGGCACGAAGTTGGATCTTGATCGGGATATTTTGCAATGGATGAATGGTGAATTTGCGATCGCTGCGATTCCCAATAATCAAGGCATTCTCGCTAATCCTGGGTTTGGCTTTGTGGCGATCGCCCAAGCGAGCGATCAAAATACAGCAAAATCAGCCCTCGAAAAAATTGAGCGGGTGGCGCAAACCAGCGCAGGTGGTTTGTTGCCAAAGGGAATGGAAATTAAGACCTCACAAATTGGCGATAAATCCGTTACCAACTGGGCGGTCGGCAATACTAATATTGCTATTCGCGGCAATCTCGATCAAAATTTTGTATTTTGGGCAATGGGCGATCTCGCCAATAGTTTTGTACCGAAACCTGCGCGAACCTTAGCTGATAGCCGCCCCTTCCAGATCTTTACCACAGGGATGCCCAAAGCCAATGGTGGTTATTTCTACTTCAATATGACTAATGCCTTAGCGATCGGCGATCGGTTACTGCCTCCTGAGATCAAGTCCAACCCAAGTTATACACAAATTCGCGATGTTCTTGATGCGATCAATGGCATCTCTGTAACCACCACAAATATCGATACTAAAACCAGCCGCCTTGATTTTCTCTTTACCCTCAAACCAACTCCAGGCAACTGAATTGAATCGCCGAACTGGATTTTGATGTGGCGATCGTGACTTTTGGGACTTTATAGAATCCCCAAACAGATAACCTCAAACTTTGATTTGAGCGATCGCCACTGGCAAACCATCAATCAAGCGATCGCCCGAAAGATCGATTTGGGCGCGATTTCTGGAAAATTTTGATCACGTAGCGATCGATAATTTTTTGGTTTTCCAACAAATTTTTGATCAACTGGCTTTACTTGGCGGCGATCGCCACAGCTCCAAGCCGTTGATCGCCTATTCAGGGAATACCCACGCGACACGAAGACCGTGGTTTATTTGGCTTTTGATATAGAGCAAGCGATCAATATTTTGATATCCCATTTCTGGAATTTCAAAATATTGATCGATAAATTCAATGCTTTGCGGCGATCGCCAATAGGGAAACATCTTTGAAGATTCGCTTTTTTGCCTAAATCCAAACCTAATTTCTGGTGTGTGCAAAGTGCTGTATTTAGCTATATCCAAGCTTTGTAAACCAGTTGGCATAATTAGCGAAATGTTTAAACCAGTATCTTGAAAATCGCGCCCGACCCATGCAGGCATCCCAGAGATCTTAGTAATTATGTGAGTTGCATTTTGTGGAATTATAAATATTTTCGATTGCCCAACGCTGTTAAAAGCGCTGATTTCGCAGTTTTTCTCATTTAATTTGCGCTTGATATGCTCCAAAAGCACATCACCGATGATATCGGTAAGCACTCGCAAAATTACTGATAGGGGCGCTTGGAATTCTACGATCGCTTTGATTAATTTGGGCAAAAGCATGATCGGTGATCCAGAGGGAACAGGGACGATCGATAAATCGCTTTTAGTTAAAGTTGCATCGGTGGCTAATCTTTCATCTTTGGCGATGGTGGCGATCGCCAAATTAAGCACCTCATTTATTTCAGTTTGAGCAGCAGTAATAGCAGGGTCATCATCGGTATTTTCCAGAATTAGTTCATTGGGTAGCCATGTTTCAGGGTTGATTACTAATTGATTGGTAATCTGGGTGCTTATCTCGCTTGATGTGGTTTCCAGACCAGCACAAAGAACATCTTTGATGTCTGCAATTTCAGAGTAAATATCTTGGAGTGTTTTTGCTTGGCTCATGGTTGTTCATCTTCAATATCGTCTATTGGTGGGTTGTCTGCTAACCATTCGTTAATTTCATTGGATATGCGATCGCTACAGCATTCAAAAATTAGAGAGTCAACAAAGCGGCTCAAAAAATCTAAGCATTCTTGAAATGTATTAGAGGGTTCTCCGAAGGATCGGGCGTTATTAAGAAGATCAGGGGTCTGGGTGTCAGCCGATACACAATCCACATTGTCGCAAGGATCGGGCGGCGGCGGTGCTGCACATTCTAAAAGCTGCTTAACCTCTAGAATGCGGATCGATGCACAACTAAGTCTCTTGACTACCGCAACATCAATTAGATCGCCATCTGTAACTAATTTCATTTGTTTAGGCGATCTCAAAACACTACACTGGGTAAACCGCCCAACTAGCACCATTTCGGTTTCACACTCATCATCATCATCGTCATCAATACAATCGGGATGATCTGGGTACAAATCGCAAAATTCTTGAGGCGGTGGTGATGGTGGTGGACATATGCAAGGGGGCGGCGCTGGGTATGGATATTGATCTGAATTTCCATAAAATGATTGCCAAGGTCCGCCATTATAGGAAACCTCAAAATCATTCACCAGTGAGTAAGGTGTATTTGCTTGCTCCTGCATTTCTTCGGATGTGAGATTTATCGCCCCTGATATATAATCTGCGTCTGGAATATTTCGCAATAGAGTAAAAGTAAGCTTTCTATTATCCGTCAGCGTTAAGGCAGTGATTGGAATATCTGGATTTATCAGATATTCCAATGGAGCATAGAAAGTGCTTTTATAGGAAATGTCCCCTCTATATAGGTTTCTTTCATCAGTATTAAAGTAGTCCCAGCCAGTCCTAGCCATAAAAGAGTCTGATCCTACGTAATACCCATGACAGCTAAATAATTGACGATCAAAAGGATCGTTAACTTGCCTCATCATCATATTTTTACAAGGCGATCCGCCGCCATTAGCGCGGTAGCACCCATCGGGGCAGGGTGCAAAAGGTGGTGGTGGATCAAATGATGGTGGTGGTGGATCTTCATCGGGCGGATCGGGCGGATCGGGGCATTTCTTGCACTCGCAGTTTTCATACCACTGCTTAAATAGCCAAAAGCCTGTCACCTTGTCAATTAGGCGGGTATTGTCACCCGTCAAAATGTCATTGGTTTTAAAAAATCTGTCCAGAATTGGAACCACTTCAGCCATGAACACAAAGACATCCTGAAATGTGATGTCATCTGGCAATGGCGGCGGTGGGTTGCTGCAAAAACTGTTTAGAGCTATGTCGCCCGTGACCTCATTAATAACGATGTTATAACCCGTCTTTGCAAATTTCCTTACCCATTTAAAGAATATTTCATCAGCATCATCGGGCTTGTTGTTTGCATCAAGGACAGCTTTGATCGTTTCTGGAATTAAGTCTAGAAATTGGCACAAAGCACCCTCTACACCAAAAAGAAAGCACAGGCTACCGATATTAACAGGGTTAATAGTCGATGGTGCTGCGCTTCTTTTTTGACTACCACAAAGGCAACTCATTAAAGGTCTATTCCAGAATTTGGGGAGTAGTAGGTATCTTGGCTGTCGGCTTTGCGCTTAGGTAGCAGGATCTCCAAGCGAGTTAGGCGATCGCCTAACCTATCCAAGCGCTTTTCAATATTACAGTCCAGTTCATCAAGGCGATGAACTACATAGGCTAAAGCGCCCGTGATGACGGTTAGTGCGATCGCTTCAATCATTGGTAAATACTTACGCTGCGGGAACGATAGGGGCGGGGATTACGGGAATGGTTGCATCAATGAATCGGTCAATAGTGATTGTGTAAGTGATGCGTTGCTCTTCGATGTTAAGGTTTTGCACCCGTGAGGAAATGGTGTAATTCTCAGCACCATTAGGATACTTAGCATCATACCGATCTTTGAGTCGAGCAAGGAGAGCCATCAAGGTTCGCGTAGGGTGCAAGTTGACTTGTAATGCACCTTCACTATCTAAAGCATTGTTTAAAGCGAGGGCTTGTTCTGGAGTAAAGCCAAAAATTTCTCGCTCATGTGGGTAAATAGGTGAAAGGAGGGACAAGAAGACGGCGGAGGAAGTCAAAATCAATCCAACGTAAATTGTAAGCCCACTCAAACATGGCTACATAGAGATGCAGATACTTTTTATGGATACCGCGAAATGGACGAACAA
>NZ_JACJPY010000059.1 GCF_014696345.1 Pseudanabaena cinerea FACHB-1277 | reverse complement strand
AATCCATGCAATGTTCCAAAGATCTTACGTTTGCGTACAGCTTTTCTTAATAATTCCCCATCGCTAAGTATTTCTACTTAGCGCAAACTTGGGATGCTCCCTAGAAAAAGGTTTTGATCAGCCAAATTTTTTAGCCCCCGATCTGCCATCTATACAGCAATCTCTTTTGTCGCAGAATATAACAGAAAATCTGCCAATTTTGTTAGCGGAAGACGATATCGTTAGTCAAAAAATCTTTACTTTATTTCTCAAGAGACTTGGGCTTAAAGTTGATATTGCCAACAATGGATCAGAAGTATTAAAAATGTTGGCTCTTAAACCATATGAGATAATTTTTACGGATATCCAAATGCCTGAAATGGATGGAATCGCAACCACGCAAAAAATACGTCGAGAAATTGAAAATCAGCCTTGGATTATCGCTTTAACTGCAAATGCTTACCATGAAGATCGGCTAAGATGCATTGATGCAGGCATGAATGATTTTATTACTAAACCACTTCAGTTTGAGAATGTTATTCAAGCATTAAATAGATATGCTCAACAGGTAACTTTCTCGCCCAGATAACCTGCTGGATGTGTGGAATAATGCTATCTTGTATTTATTATTCAACTAACCTATGCTCTGGGATCGTATTCAATCACAAATGCCGCCTGATGCGTCTTTGCAATTAGAGCGCATGGATGTTTTTTGGAAAAATTATCGCCAGAACTATCAAGAGGTTGCCAAGGTAATCAACAGATCTAAAAATCAGAACCTAGGCGATCGCGATTTTGATGTAATTGTCTGTGGTGGCACTCTGGGGATTTTTATAGCGGCGGCTTTGCAGGGGTTGGGCTGGCGGGTGATCGTGGTAGAGCAGGGCATACTGAGGGGGCGGGCGCAGGAGTGGAATATTTCGCGCCGTGAGTTGTCTAGCTTGGTGGAATTAGGGCTGCTCACAGCATCGCAATTGGAAACAGCGATCGCTACTATTTACAATCCTGCGCGGGTGGGTTTTCGTGGTGGCAAAGATCTGTGGGTGCGCGATATTCTCAATATTGGCGTTGATCCAATTTATCTATTGGCAACTCTTAAACAGAAATTTCTCGCTGATGGGGGCAAGATTTTAGAACAAACTAAATTTAATAGTGCGACTGTTTATGATGATGGCGTGGAGGTAGAAGTTCGGTCGCACAATGCTCTATCGACCGCAAAAATTACAGGGCGGTTATTGCTGGATGTAATGGGGCATTTTTCGCTGATCGCTAGACAGGGGCGATCGCTAACCCAGCCTAGCCTCAAGCCCGAAGGGGTCTGTATGGTGGTGGGCAGTTGTGCTAAGGGGATGCCTAATCAGGGCTATGGCGATTTAATCTATAGCTTCACGCCCATTCAAAATCAATGTCAATATTTTTGGGAAGCCTTTCCAGCGCGGGATGGACGCACCACCTATATGTTTACCTATGTGGATGCCGATCCCAGTCGCCCTAGTTTCGCGCAACTAATGGCAGATTATTTACGCTGGTTGCCTGAATATCAAGCAGTGGAACTAGAAAAATTGCAATTTGTGAGAATGCTCATGGGATTTTTCCCTGCCTATGCCAATAATCCTTTGGCGATCGCTTGGGATCGGGTGATGCAGGTGGGCGATAGTGCGGGGATGCAGTCACCCCTTAGTTTTGGCGGCTTTGGGGCAATGGTACGCCACTTGCAAAGGCTGACCCAAGGACTTGATCAAGCTTTGCAGGGTGACTGGCTAACAAGGCGAGATTTACAAGAATTGCAACCCTATCAACCGAATCTCGCGGTGACATGGCTATTTCAGAAATCGATGAGTGTGTCTGTGAATAGCGTTGATAGTTCTCTAAATTCTCAAGATCGCATTAATAATTTACTAAATGTCACCTTTGACTGCATGGCAAAACTTGGCGATCGCGTGATCTATCCATTTTTACAAGATGTCGTGCAGTTCCTGCCGCTTACACAAACTATGCTGGCAATGGCGATCACCGATCCCGTTTTAGTTCTCAAAATTGTGCGCGAAGTGGGCTTGTTCACCCTGCTTGACTGGTTCAAACATTATTTAGGACTAGGCTATTACAGCCTGCTTTATCAAGTCGGTTTACAAATATTTGTCACAGGTGATTACCTCTTACCCGAACAAAAGTACTACTGGCAACGTCAATTAGAAAGATGGCAGTATGGCTCTGGTGGCGATTTTGCTACGGGCGATCGCCCAAAGTGATCGGCGCTTTGCGCTATCTTTATTACAATCCCAAAAGCCTATGGTGGTAAGAATTGCCACCACAGACTTTTGAATCACACAAGGAGCAAGACTTATGTTGCGACAAATTAGCTTAATTTCAACGATGATGACTATGGTCTTGCTTGGATGTGCCAATCAAGATCCTCCCAATAGCGCTGTCACCAATGCAGCCAATGGTTCCACGGCTCAAGCTGTATCCCCCACTGGCTCTTCCAAAGCTGACAGTACACCCCAATCCACTGTGATCAAGGTGACAGATACAAAAAAAACTGCCGCTCCATCGTCTGCTAATAAAACCAAAGCGATCGCCACAGGAAATATTGCTGACTTGCCAGACAAAGAAATTTGTGGCAATAATCGTGTTGCCTATGCCTATGGCGAAACCTCTAGCTTTCTTGTGTATATCTGTGCCGATGCCAGTACTCCCGATATCCCCCGCTATTACATGAGTCGCAACAAGGATGGTAGTGGTGGTTTAGAAATAGAGGCAAAGGATTACAATCCGCAAAAGTCTGATGTAATCGAGTTCAACAATGGCGGCTATCTCTATGCGATCGAAGCCCCAACCAGCCAAAATCCTGAGCCTGTAATGCGCGTGACCTTTCCCAATGGCAAGGTCAATGAGGAACAGTTATTGAAATATCTGGCTAGTGGTAAAGATGGTTCTAGTAACAATGATCCCTTGGCATATGTGCTTGCCAATCGCGAAAAATTAGGCATTTGCAAAGATGATTTTCGGGATAGCAATAGCGGTATGGGGTCACGGGCTTTTAAATTGACTGACAAGCGCTATCTGGTGCAGGTGCAATGTTTTCTGGCTGCCTATCAAGGTGCTTTTGAATATGTGCTTTGGATTGACGAATCTCCCCAACCGCGTGTGATTCCGATGGAGTTTGATGCTTTTCAAGAAGGTACTCCACCCAAGCGCATCACTAGCAGATCGATCGCGGGAATGCCAAGGGTAAATGTGCGATCGCAGACAATGACTAATTTCACTAAGTTTCGCGGTCTAGGAGATTGCGGCTCATCGGCACTTTATAAACTAGAGGGCGATCGCATGGTGTTACAAGAATATCGCGCAAAATATGAGTGTGATGGTAAATATGTGCAGGATTTTCCAGTTATTTATCCTTAGGAGTTTTTTAAATTGGCTTTTAGCTATTGGCTCTTAGCTTCTGGCTCTTAGCTTCTGGCTCTATTAGATCTCTGGCTTTTTTGATGTGGTCAAAAATAATTTGTACGCATATCGAGAAAGTTGGAGGTCTTAATTTTTCTCAAATAATGACACTAGGTTTATGAAATTAGGTAAAAATCAAAATCAAAACTTTTCTTGGACACCCTATTTATTTATATTGCCAGCAGTTATTTTTTTGGGTTTAACTTCTTTTCTGCCCATATTTCAGGCGATTTATTTAAGCTTTACGGACTATGACTTCATTGGCAATCCTAGCTTTATTGGTTGGCAAAATTATGATAAACTATGGCGCGATCGCGTATTTTGGCAAACATTGGGTAATACTTTAACCTATTTAATTTTTGCCGTCCCCAGCCTAGTTATTTTTTCCCTTGCCCTTGCTATTTTAGTTAATCAAAAAATTCGTACTATTAAATTTTTTCGCGCCATTTATTACTTTCCAGTCGTTGTTTCAGTTGTGGTTGCGGGTATCGCTTGGAAATGGGTCTATGCCCAAAATGGCATTTTAAATTATTTCCTATCAATAGTTAGTTCGCAAAATATTACTATTCCTTGGCTCACCGATCCGCGCACTGCTATTTTTGCGGTGATTAGTGTGGTAATTTGGCGTGGTGTGGGCTATTACATGGTGATTTATTTAGCAGGTTTGCAGTCAATTCCGCAGGATCTTTACGAAGCGGCGGCAATCGATGGTTCTGATGGTTGGCAAAAGCATTTTGATATTACGATTCCTTTAATGCGTCCCTATATTATTTTAGTATCCGTAATTTCTTCGATTTCAGCAATGAAGATATTTGAAGAAGTATATATCATGTCTCAAGGGGGACCCGCCAATGCCACCAAAACCATTGTTTATCATCTCTATGATAAAGGTTTTACTAGTTTAGAAATGGGCTATGCCTCGGCGATCGGCGTATTTTTATTCTCAGTAATATTTATTATTTCCATTGCCACTTTTAAATTTGCCAGCCCCGTTGCCATCCGATAATACAATGCTGTTCAGCACCGACTACAGCTATATGATGCTAATATCTGTAGCTAAAATCCCTAATCCAGTCATAGGTGAAATTTATGAGCGCCCCTACCGCCACAAAAATTGGACTTAATACATTACTGCCCAGTATTCGCCGTATCCATGGCATCATCCGCGAGAAGAGTGAAGTAGAAATTAAGTTGGTTACGGGCGATCAACTGCGCGGCAAAATTAATTGGATTGATGATAGCTGCATCTGTTTGGACACCTCTGGGCATAAATTAATCATTTGGCAACACGCGATCGCCTACATCAAAAGCTAAGTCCAATCACTAAGTCCAATCACTAAGTCCAATCACTAGGTCTACTCATTACAGCAAATCCCTATGTCCAACCATAGCTTTAACGCACAAGCTGCAACTAGCCTCTGGCAACTGTGGCAACATGGCGCGAAGACATTCCCCGATGCGATCGCCCTTGTTGATCCCCACTCCAAGCCGCCCACCCGTATCTCCTATGGGGATACCTTTGAGCAGATTAACGCTTTTGGCGCGGGTTTGCGATCGTTGGGTATTCAGTTTGGCGATAAGGTGGCATTGATTGCTGACAACTCGCCGCGCTGGTTGATTGCCGATCAAGGCATATTGGCGATCGGTGCTGCTGATGCCACCCGTAGCTCCCAAGCCGAACGGAATGAACTGCTATATATCATTGAACATAGTGATAGTGTGGCGATCGTGGTGGAAAATCTGGCAACCCTACGCAAGTTAGAGCCAGAACTGCATAATCTGCCTGTCAAGCAAATTATTTTGCTATCCGATGAAGATGCCCCAGAGGGTGCTTATAACTTTCAGCAATTATTAGCTAAAGGGGCAAGCAAAGATCTGGGCAATCCCCCCATTCAGCGCGACACCCTCGCCACCTTGATCTATACATCAGGCACAACCGCCAGACCCAAGGGCGTAATGCTCACCCACGGCAATTTTCTGTACGAAGTTGCCGCCGCCCAAACAGTTTTGCAACTGCAAATTAACGAAAAAGTACTGAGCATTCTCCCCACATGGCACTCCTACGAGCGCACCTTTGAATATTTTATTTTTTCCCAAGGTTGCACCCAAATCTATACCAATCTTCGTACCATCAAAAAGGATCTCAAAGATCACAAACCCAATTATATGGTGGCAGTGCCGCGTCTTTGGGAGTCAATTTATGAGGGAGTACAGAAACAGTTTCGGGAGCAACCCGCGAGTAAACAGCGCCTAATTAATTTCTTCTTTAGCAACAGTCAGAAATACATTGTCGCGAAGCGTACTGTGCAAGGCTTAGATGTGGAGAATATCAATCCCACCTTCGGGGAAAAGTTCAAAGCTGCTTTTGTGATGGCAGGGTTGTGGGCTATTCACCGATTGGGGCATAAATTGGTTTATCAAAAGGTGCGGGAGGCAACGGGCGGTAATTTCAAATATATTGTTAGTGGTGGCGGCTCGATCGCTGAGCATCTCGAGGACTTCTACGAAATCGTGGGCATTGAAATCCTTGGCGGCTATGGCTTGACCGAAACCTCCCCGATTACCCATGTGCGCCGCCCTAACCGCAACATTCGCGGCGGTGACGGTCAGCCCTTCCCCCAGACCGAGACACGCATTGTCGATCTCGCCACTAGAGAGAATGTACCAACTTGGCAACAGGGCTTAGTGCTGATTAGAGGTCCGCAGGTGATGCAGGGCTATTACAAAAATCCAGAAGCCACTGCCAAAGCGATCGATCCCCAGGGCTGGTTTGATACTGGCGATTTGGGGAAGGTTAGCGCCTGGGGCGACTTGGTGATTACGGGTCGCGCTAAGGATACGATCGTGCTGACCAATGGCGAGAACATTGAGCCGCAGCCCATTGAGGATGTTTGCATTCGCAGTGCTTATATCGATCAGGTGATGCTCGTGGGGCAAGATCAAAAGCAATTGGGGCTGCTAATTGTGCCGAATCTATCCGCACTAGAGGCGGCAAAATTGATCCCCGCCGATTCAGAATTAGCAAATATTCTGCCCTTGCTGAATGAGCCAAAAATCCGTAATCTATATCGCGATGAACTCAACCGCGAGATTCAAAATCGCCCAGGTTACAGCATTAACGATCGCATCGGCGTGTTTGCATTTCTGCCTGCCCCCTTTACGATCGATAATGGTTGCTTAACCCAAACCTTTAAAATTCGCCGTAATATTATCTGCGATCGCTATCAAGATATTATTGTCAAAATGTTTAGCAATTAAACTTTAGCAGTTAAACATTCAAACCTTTACCAAATTGGAGATAAGTGTGAATTCGATTGATTTTTCTAATCAGCTTTTGCTGCGCCGCACCGCCAACATTCAGGTGATTGTGACCCAGCGCTGGAAAGAGGAAATGCAGCAACAACTGCAACAGCAAATTGCCCAACTTGATGCCCAAATGCAACAGGTGGATGCTCAAGGCTCTCGCCAGATCAATGAAATTGAGCGTCAAAGTATTAAGCCTTTTTCGGCGGAAGTAGCCAATGCGATCGATGGAATTCGCGCCGAAATGAATCGAGTGAAAGCGGAAATGCTCGATCAAAAAAATCAATTGCTCAATCAGTTGACCCAAGTGCAAACCCTAGAGCTAGAGCAGGAAGTATCCCAAGGGCAGCTAGATAGCTATTTCCCCGCCAGCAAAGGCGATAATCTGATCGCCCTCATGCGGGTTGAAATCGTGTTGCGTGATGGTGTAGTCGAGGATATTCGCACAGGATTCCCTGCGGTTTAATATCACCCCAAAACTTTAACAGCGTTGCTTTGCAGCGCTTTTAAAGTTTTTTGGGGGGTGAAGATTTGCACCGTACTGATAATTTTTGGTTATCACAAATTGCTTCGCGATGCCACTCAATTTTGCTCTTTCGCACCGTTACTAGTGATTTAGGCTTAAAATCCTATCTAGATGTCAATTGCTATACCTCAACAATATGAACGTTTTACTGGTTTATCCGCTTTTCCCAAAAACATTTTGGTCTTACGAGAAGATTCTAGAGCTAGTAAATCGTAAGGTGTTACTACCACCGCTAGGGCTGATTACGGTGGCAGCAATTCTCCCTCAAGAGTGGAATTTTAAGCTGGTCGATCGCAATGTCAGGGACATTACCGAGGCGGAATGGCAGTGGTCAGACATGGTGATTTTGTCGGCGATGATCGTCCAAAAGGATGATCTATTGTCTTTGATTGGTGAGGCAAAGCGGCGGGGCAAGAAAGTGGCTTGCGGTGGTCCTTACCCCACATCTTCGCCCGAAGTGCCAGAGGCGGCGGGTGTAGATTATTTGATTTTGGATGAGGGTGAGATTACTTTGCCGATGTTTGTAGAGGCGATCGCTAAGGGCGAACCCAGTGGCATCTTCCGCACCAGTGAAAAGCCCGATGTCACTAGTACCCCCGTACCGCGCTTTGATTTATTAGAATTTGAAGCCTATGATTCGATGTCAGTACAGTTTTCGCGAGGTTGCCCTTTTCAATGCGAATTTTGCGACATCATCGTTCTCTATGGTCGCAAACCCCGCACCAAGACCCCTGCTCAATTACTAGCCGAACTCGACTATCTCTACAGTTTGGGTTGGCGGCGCGGTGTCTTCATGGTAGATGATAATTTCATCGGCAACAAGCGCAATGTCCGCTTGCTATTGCAAGAATTGAAGATTTGGCAAAAGGAACATGGCTATCCCTTCCGTTTCAACACCGAAGCTTCCATTGACCTTGCCGCCGATCAAGAACTGATGGATCTGATGGTGGAATGCTATTTTGATGCCGTATTTCTCGGCATTGAGACCCCCGACGAAGATAGTTTGCAAATGACCAAGAAGTTCCAAAATACGCGATCTTCTCTATTGGAAGCGGTGGAAACGATCACCAAAACAGGCATTCGCGTCATGGCTGGCTTCATCATCGGCTTTGATGGTGAGAAAAAGGGGGCAGGCGATCGCATCGTCCGTTTTGCCGAACTCACAGGCATTCCCACCACCACCTTCGCCATGCTACAAGCTTTACCCCATACTGCCCTCTGGCATCGCCTCGAAAAGGAAGGTCGCCTACGCACCAAAAATGGCAACCTCAATCAAACCACTTTGATGAACTTTGAGCCAACCCGTCCTGTGGAAGAAATCGCCAGAGAATATGTAGATGCTTTCTGTGCGCTCTATGAGGCTCATGCCTATCTCGATCGCGTCTATCGTTACTTTTTGAAATTGGGCGCACCCAAGGTACAGGCGGCTGCAAAATTGCCTAGCCTTGTCGATCTCAAAGCTTTGGCGATCGTGGTGTGGCGGCAGGGCATTAAGCGCTCAACCCGTTGGAAATTCTGGCATCATTTGTTTAGCATGATCAAAAACAATCCTGCGGTATGGGAGCATTACCTGACTGTCTGCGCTCATAATGAACACTTTTTGGAATACCGTGACATTGTGCGCCGTGAGATCGAAGCTCAACTTGCCGAATATTGGCAAGAAGAGTCTAGATTGCAGCAGCTAGAACAACAGCGCGTTGCTGCTTAACGTCAATTTCAAAGAACAATAAAAGTGTTGCCTAGCAATGCTTTTATTGTTTGGACAGAATATGTTGTTTGGCAAAAGACCATTGGCTTTTGTAAATCCAGCTTACAGAAATTACCGATTAGATTAACCACAAGCAAGATCCTCAAACCGTTGCAAAGTAGGGCTTTCAAGATTATTCTTGATTTAGACTTGAGCGCAAAGCGCTGTAATACATGACTTTAAGCGCAAAGCGCTATAGAATTACTTGTAAGCAATCTCATTACTTCAATTCAATCTTCGGACAACCACTAATATGTTTTGGGCGGATAAATTTGCAGCCGATGCAAGCGGCGATCGCATTATTGTTAATGACTCAAAGACCCCCTCTGGGCGAGTCCATGTTGGCTCACTGCGCGGGGTTGTGATTCACGATGCAATTTATCGCGCCCTCAAACACGCAGGCAAACCCGTCACCTTTACCTATGGCGTAGATGACTACGATGCCCTCGACACCGTGCCGCATTATCTCGATCAAGAAAAATTTGCGCCCTATCTCGGTCATCCCCTCTGCAATGTGCCATCCCCCGACCAGTCTGCCGCCCCCGACTACGCCAAATACTTCATGGGTGAATTTTTAGAAGTATTTGCCAAGCTAGGGGTGCGCCCAGAGATTTACTACCTGCGCGATCTCTACCGTTCAGGGCGGATGAACTCCTATATTGACCTATTTCTGCAAAATGCCCATCTCGTCCGTGAAGCCTATAAAGAGATTAGCAAAGCCGATCGCCCCGACAATTGGTATCCTTTCCAAACCATTTGTGAGAATTGCGGCAAAATCGCCACCACCACCGTCACCGACTATCAAGATGGCAAGGTTTTTTACACCTGTCAGCCCAATGCTATGGATTATGTCAAGGGCTGCGGTCATTCAGGCTGGGTATCTCCCTTTGATGGCAATGGCAAACTGCCTTGGAAAGTGGAATGGGTGGCGAAATGGGAAGTTGTGGGTGTATCCATTGAACTCGCAGGTAAGGATCACTCCCAAAAGGGCGGCTCTCGCGATGTTGCCAACTCCATTTGTCGCAAAGTTCTAAAAAAGAATCCGCCCACCCATGCTCCCTATGAGTTCATTTTGGTAAATGGCACTAAGATGAGTTCTTCTAAGGGGGTTGGCTCTAGCGCCAAGGAAATCGCCGACCTACTGCCGCCCGAACTGTTGCGCTTCTTGATGTTGCGGACACAGCCACGCAGTGTGATTAATTTCATGCCCAATTACGAGACAGTAACGCGCCTATTCCGTGATTACGATAATTTGATCGTCAAATATCAGAGTGACGATGTTAAAGATGAAAAGGCGCAGGAAGAATTAGTACCGCTTATCTATTCACAGTTAAACACCGATGAACGGGTACAGAGCTATCATCCCTTTGACTTCAGCACTTTGATTTCCCTATTGCAAATTCTCAATCTTGATCTAGAGGCTGAGATCGCCGCCCGTAGTGAAAAGACTCTAACAGAATATGATTGGGAAATAATTCGCGATCGCATTCGGGTTGGCAAGAAATGGCTACAGGACTATGCCGATGAAGAAGAGAAACTGGTGATTTATCAAGATGCGATGCCTGAAAAAGCAAAACATCTCACCAAGGCTCAAGTTACCTATCTCCAAGCATTGGTGACTAACCTCAGTGCTGATGTGAATTGGGAAGGAGAAGCATTGCAAACCCTGCTATTCAGTACATCTAAGCAAGTGGAAGTATCCCAAAAAGATGCCTTTGCCGCCGTTTATTATACCTTCCTAAATAAAGAACGTGGTCCCAAAGCTGGCAGTCTATTTTCTTATTTAGAAAAATCCTTTGTGCTGCAACGTTTACAAGATGCGATCGCTTTAAATCAATAAATATGTATGGCTAATAGCTAAAAGCTAAAAGCTAATAGCTATTAGCTTTTAGCTATTTTGATAAACCACAACCTCAAAATAAAAGGTTGCCCCCTCAGTCTTTGACGTAGGTTGCCAATGCTCAGGGGGGAACCCGCCAACATTGCCAAAACTCTCCACCCAAATATTGCCATCCATTAGCTCCACCAAGCGCTTACTAATCGCTAGTCCCAAACCAGTGCCACCATAGCGCCGACTGATGGAATTGTCTGCTTGACTAAAGGATTGAAATAGATAAGCCAAGCGATCGCCTTGAATACCAATACCCGTATCCGCAATCACAAAATGTAACTGATAGCGATCGCCATCGGGCAGTTCCTTTCCCATCACATCCATTTGTACCCAGCCTTTTTGGGTGAACTTAATCGCATTGCTCAACAAGTTAAATATTATCTGCCGTAAGCGGGTACTGTCACCCACCAAATGGGATGGAATGTTTTTATCGCAGCTATACCTCAGTTCTATTCCTTTATTCTGTGCCTGTACATTCAACAACTTGCAACTAGAACCAATCACATCGGCAAAAACAAACTCATTTTTTTCTAGCTCCAGCGATCCCGCATCAATTTTGGAGAAGTCTAAAATATCATTGATAATCGCCAAAAGCATATCACCGCTATCTAAAATAGTCTGCACAAAATCCTGTTGTTCTTCCGTAAGATTTGTAGTCGCTAACAACTGCGCCATACCAAGAATTCCATTCATCGGTGTACGGATCTCATGGCTCATATTGGCTAGAAACTCGCTTTTGGCTTTAGTTGCCGCCTCCGCATCTTCCTTAGCTCTCTCTAAAGCTAGTTCTGATTGTTTGCGCTCTGTAATATCCCGTGATATCTGGATAACTGTACGGTCATCTAATGGAGAAATATTAGATGAAAACCACGCCTCCCGCCCACCAATTTCTAAAATATAATCACAATTCACAATCTGCCGCGTCTCCATAGCTTTGGCGATCGTTGTTAAGATTAAATCTGCGACACTAGCAGGCAACTCCTCATGAATTGGTTTGCTCAAAACATCTTCACGAGATCCCTTCAGATTAAAGGCTTGAGTTTCGGCGATCTTAAGACATTGCCCATCAATATTCCGAACTAGCACCACATCAGGTATGGATCTCAGAATAGTATTCTGTGCAAGATAAGCTTTTTCCAAGTTATCTTTACTAGCCTTAAGACTTATCGCTGCCTGTTTGCGATCGCTGACTAACCTATATAGAAGAGAACGAATCGCACTTTGAATTTTTAAAAAAGTAACTAGGGTAATCACAAAAACCGCTAGTCCAAACAAAATAATAACTAAGCTCTCTTCAGGGCGATCGCTAGAATGTAGTGAAACACCAATCAAACCCAATATTCCCAGTACTTGCACGGAGAATAAAAGATTAAGCCATCGTCTTGTAGATGCGACTGAGGATGCCTCTTGTACAGACATAGGTAATTAGCGAATTTGGACAATCATACAGCAATTACACTGATAAGCAACCAACAAGGGGCTGAAGCCCCTCGTCTATACGATCACATCCGACCTCGCAACATTTGCGCCATTTCGTTGGGCTTGGGCGAATTCTCAACCGCAGTCTCCTCCGTGATCCGACCATCCTCGTAGAGCTTGTAGAGCGATTGGTTCATGTTAACCATGCCCTCATAGGTACATTTCGGAATGATCGCCTCAATCTCATCAACCTCACCGCGCTTAATATAGTCGCGCACCGCATCCGTATTGATCATGATCTCATGGACGGCAGCACGTTTCCCATCGGTAGTCCGCACCAAAGACTGGGCAATAACTCCCACCAAAGACTCCGCCACCTGAATCCGCATGGGTCCCTGTTGCTCAGGTTCATAGAGATTCAAAATCCGTTCAATCGTTTTGACAGCGCTATTAGTGTGCAAGGTTCCAAACACTAAGTGTCCTGTTTGAGCAGCCTTCAGAGCCGTATTCACCGTTTCTTTGTCCCGCATTTCCCCAATTAGGATAATATCAGGATCTTCCCGCAGCGCCGCCTTCAAGGCATTATCAAACTTGAGCGTGTGGATACCCACCTCTCTTTGTTTGATTAGTGCTTTTTTGCTTTGATGCACAAATTCAATGGGATCTTCAATGGAGATTAAATGCTTCTGCATTTCCGTATTAATGAAGTCCACCATTGCCGCGAGGGTAGTTGACTTACCCGAACCTGTCGGTCCCGTGACTAGGATCAGCCCCTTATGGGTGTAGCAAAGCTCACGAAATACCTCTGGCAAATTCAATTGATCAATCGTTAGAATCTTCAACGGGATCAACCGTAATACCATTGCAGGACCCCGCAATGAGTCAAAAATATTAATCCGACAACGGGCAAATTCATATTGGGTTGCCCCGTCAAACTCCATGGTGTCCCGAAACTGCTGAATTTGCTTATCATCCATAATTTCGGTGAGCCATGTGTCAAAAGTTGGCTTGTCAGGTACAGGATATTGTTCCTGTGTGACCATCAGCCCCCGACTACGAAAGCGCACTGGTTCATTTACGCCAGCATGAATATCGGAGCAGCCCTGCTCATGGGCATCCTTGACAATTTGGGCTAGGGTTGGTTGTCCAGTCGATCGCTGCAAAATTGCTGGCACACCTAGCCCTGGTAAATTTGGTGGTGGACCTGGACGAATGGGTGGGCGGGGATTGGGTGGTGGCGGCACACTCGTCACCTGAGTATCTGTGGGTATTGCCATTTGTGCTTGACGAGCAGCGGCGGCAGCGCGTGCCTGTTGTGCTTGCAGTTGCGCCTGCTGTAGTTGTGCTTGCTGCATTTGGGCAGGGTTAGGGGCAGCACTGCGAGGTTGTTGCGCTTGAGCAGGATTAGGAGGAACGCGCTGCTGGCTTGGAGGTGGCGCGGTGGGATTTGGACGTGGCTGTTGTGGCGGCACGCCGCCGCCAGAGGGAGGTGGCGGCACGGGAGGCATCCCTGATTGCGTCATAGTAGAACCTCTTGAATATATGGGAAAGTCAATCTATCGATATGGGCGTTAGGAGGCTATTATTGGCAACTCTATCGCAGTTTTGATCGCAAATTCTATAATTCACGATTAAAGTAACCAATCTTGCTACCTCATAGGCTAAAAATATATTAGCTGTTGTAAATATTATCTTCAAAATAATTAATGAATATTCTTAGCGCCCTGCGCTCAAAGCCGATCGCCGAAAGCCAAAAAAATACCAAGCCATTTGCCACCCCCAAACAAACCAAAGGCATTGAGATCAAGTCCCAAAGGGAGCTTGACTATATGAGAGAATCTTCTCGCATTGTGGCAACGGTACTCAAGGAAATAGGCGAAATGATTGCCCCAGGCATGACCACGATGGATCTTGATCGTCATGCTGAGAAGCGGATTCGGGAGATGGGGGCGGTTCCTAGCTTTAAAGGCTATTGCGGATTCCCTGCTAGTATCTGCTCAAGTATCAATCACGAAGTTGTACATGGAATTCCTAATGCTAGGAAGGTTATTAAATTAGGGGACTTGGTAAAGGTTGACACAGGCGCGTTTAAAAATGGTTTTCATGGCGACTCCTGCATTACGGTGGCTGTGGGTAATGTGAGCGAGAAAGCCGCTAAGTTGATGCGAGTTGCGGAAGAGGCTTTGTACAAGGGGATTGAGCAGGTGAAACCAGGGAACTGTATGCTCGATCTAGCTGGAGCGATCGAAGATCATGTGAAGGCAAATGGCTTTGTGATTGTCGAAGATTTTACGGGGCATGGGGTGGGGCGTAACCTCCATGAAGAGCCTTCGGTATTTAATTTCCGCACCCATCAGTTGCCAAATGTGCGCTTTCGTCCAGGTATGACCCTCGCGATCGAGCCTATTGTTAATGCTGGCTCGAAGCGGGTGCGGATTTTGGCTGACAAGTGGACGGCGGTAACGGTGGATAATCAGCTATCGGCACAGTTTGAGCATACGGTGTTGGTGACTGAGACAGGCTATGAGATTTTTACCGATCGCCACAAAATTTAGAACGTAAAGTAAGTGTTGCGAAGCAACACTTACTTTGGCTGACTTTTAATCAAAATATGTCATAGATATGCAACATATATTTCTCGCGGGTGCTAGTCGCGGCGTGGGGCGTGAAATCGCCAAAATCCTGCTAGCAAATGAGCCACCTAATTTTAAATTAACAGTGCTATTGCGTAACCCCACCTATACTGTGGAGCTAGAGGCATTAGGGGCGACAGTGGTAATGGGTGATGCACTAGATCGGGAGCAACTGGAAAGGGCGATCGCGCAATCTAGCGCTGATCCCATCCATGCAATGATCTCGACTATGGGCGGTGTGCCAAGCGATCGCGGTGAGCGTGCCGATTGTGAAGGTAACAAAAACTTAATTGATATGGCGGTCAAGTTTGGGGTGCAACGGTTTATCCTCGTTTCCTCCATTGGGGCGGGAAATAGTGTGGTCGCCCTTGCGCCGCAAGTATTACAAACCTTGGGCGCAATTCTGAAAGAAAAAGAAAAAGCAGAACAGCACCTGATCGCCAGTGGTCTAGACTATACAATCGTGCGTCCTGGTGGGCTCAAATCAGAGCCTGCGACTAGCAATGCTGTCCTTACCGAAAATCCAACGGTATCGGGGATCATTCATCGGGCAGATGTGGCAAGGTTGGTATGTGATTGCCTGACTTCGCCCAATGCCAATCGTAAAGTTTTTTCGGCGATCGATCCACAGATGCTCTTCAAACCAGTAGAGTTTGAAGTGGTTGCACTGAAATAGGAGGTTCAAATCGGGCTATGCAGGAATATATTGTGCAGTCGGGAGATACCCTGTCAGCGATCGCACGGCGCTTTTTGGGCGCAAGTGGTAATTGGCAGGCGATCGCCCAAGCAAATAACATTACCAATCCCAATAGTTTACGAGTTGGGCAGAGACTATTGATCCCAACCGCCAACGCCCCGCGTCAACCAGCCGCCGCCCCTGAGGTGGTTATGGTACGAAATACCTTGCAGGGCATATATCCCCCCACCAAGACGGCGATCTCCTTTACGACCGTTGGCAGCGAAGTAATTGCCAAGCTTTTAAATACAGGTCAGCAAGAACCCTTTGCCCAAACTAGGGGTAATGGACTCTATCGCCTTGGCATTTTTAAATTGCGCGATTTCATTGGCTATGGCGCAAGTTTATTGCAACAGGTGCAACTCAGTACTTCGGAAATCAATGTTATTCAAGTTACTTCTGCTAATGAGGGTAGCCTTGATGCCATTAATACTTGGGATAGTCAGTACTTAAGTTTTGGCATCTTTCAATGGACCTTGGGTTCGGCGGGTCAGCAAGGAGAATTACCTGCACTATTAACTAAGATTAAAAGGCTCTATCCCTCAGAATTTCAATATTATTTTGGGCAGTTTGGGGTGGATGTGGTTTCCCTTGATGGGGTGACAGGTTGGCTATCGCTCAACGGCACAAGATTGGTGAGCGATGTGGATAAAAACATTATGCGTCAACCTATATGGGCTTTAAGGTTTATGATCGCAGGTATGGATGCGCTGGTGCAGTCCGTACAGATTCTCCACGCAGTCTCACGGTTAGATCGTTTTTACTTCACCCCAACCCAAACCTTGCAGGGCTATACGCTCTCGCAACTGCTGAATTCTGAATTTGCAGTTGCCTTATTGCTAGATCATCATGTCAATCGCCCTAGCCATGTCTTTGGCTGTGTGGCAGATGCGATCGCCCGATCAGGGCAAACTCCCGCCCAAGTTGCCCAAAGTGCCGCTAATCAAGAGGCAGTGATTATTCAAAATTATTTACAACTCCGTGAAACCTACGGCGGCGCAAGTGCCATGACCAAATCCCGCGATCGCGCTGAGCAAATCCGCCAGTCCCTCAATAGCGGTCGCCTATCAGCGCAAAGGTTTTCTTTTCGCTCTAACCGTCAAGCACGTTTAGTTTAACGCCGCTCTTCGGTACGCGAACTATCAAGATCTGACGGCATCATTTCCACAATCGCTTTTTGAGGCTTAAACTGCTCTTGCTGAGAATCTTGAGGCAAAAATGGCTGAGCCGACGGGCGAGAAACCATTGGTTTATCAATGGTTACAGATTGCATCATTACAGGGGATGATGCTAGGCGATCGCTATTACCAAATGACCCGCCATTGTCATAATTGCGGCTGCTGATATATACCCTTTGCCGTAACTCCGCAATGCGCTCGGCAATACGTTCATCGGCACTAGCCGAAATCGCTAAAGGATCACGCACCCTAGCAAAGGCTCGATCTACCTTAACGTAGGTTTTGGCATTGGCGCGGCGATCGGCGTTGGCATTGGCAACAAAAGCTGGTCTACGAACATTGCCTAATTCTTGCTGCGATCGCGTCTTAAACTCAGCGATGACCTGCGATTCATCTAAAAACAGAAAACCCTTAGCATCAGATTGCTTAGGCGGTGTTGGCTTTGCTTCTGGCTTATCCTTGACGTTAGGATTAACCTTTGGCAGCTTAATTCCCGCAGGTGCAGGATTTACCCCCTCCAGAGCCTGTTTGCCAAAATTATAGGCTAATAGCGCCGATATCCCCCCCACTAGGAGCATCACCAGCAACAGCCCTAGGCTGTAGGTTACTCGAAATCTTTTGGAGGGCTTTTTTTTCTTACGGATACGATTCTCTGGCTTTTGGGACTGAGGTGTTGCCATCACAAACTTGTTTAGCTGATAATTTGCCTACGGCATCCTTGTGATACCAATTTATAAAAGAGTCAGAACGAGAGTTAAAACGCCTTTATAAATTAAAAATCAAACCCAGTAAGGTTTTTTAAGTTAAGAAACGACTATGCGATTTTTTAACTTGGTATATAGGGAGCTTACTTGATAGCATATAATACTTACGTCTATAATTAAATAGATTGCCAAGGTTGGCTGACTGGTAAAGCAAACGACTCATAATCGTTGATATGTCGGTTCGATTCCGACACCTTGGATTAGGCAATACAAGACACTACGACTAACTTACGCCGTGTAAACACTTACAAGGTTAGACATTTTTGGACACATTTAGCCTAGTTTTGACCATGATTTGTTGAGGTGTTTCAAGGACGGCTGAGGCTGAGATTGCCAAGACAGCTATTTGAGGACAAGCAGAAATGCTTAACGCTTGGGCTATCAGATAGTAAGATCAAACTCAAAATATTCACTTTCAAATGAGACATTAGCGCATCAAAGAAAAGATCCTAGTATTAAACCAAAGAAAGTCAAATTTAGAGAAAGTCCAGCCGCAGAGTTTGATTTTAAACATGATTTTCATCATTTAATTAACACATGGGCTTATCGTCTGGCTGAGCAAAATAAGCGTTTTAGGATGGACTACTGGGAGCCTTATCTCAGAAAGTTGTCTAGTTTTAATAGTCTAGTAGAGAAAAATCCTAGTATTCAGTCTAGATATCTCATGCCAAGTGGTGAAATATTTATTACAGGAAAACGCAAAAAAATTCCTAAAGGGTTTGGCACAAAATTGTAACGAATTTGTTACATTAGCCATTTTTGTTCTGTCTTATGGATTACCAGAGATTTCTACTCAATAGTAAGTATCTAACCCTATATATACAAAAAATATATGGATACTTACACAAAGAAATCTCTTTGTATCGCCTTTGCCAAACGCTTTGCTTACGAAGTTGCAATCAAATCAGCGATCGCTATTGCAGTTACTGCCTCTGCTCATGGCACTCTCCCAAATTTGGAAGACCTATCTGATATTTTCCGCAAGAGTGCGATATTAGCTGCACAACAAGAAGTTCTCAAATACTTACATCTCAAAACGCAAAATATAAAACCTACGCTTTCTGAAAGTAAAAAGGGGAAAGGCGATCGCCTTTAGTTCTCTAAGCTGCATAGGCATATATTGGTGATGGGAGCTTGGGATAGGCTCGGAATACATGGCGGAATACAGCGATCGCCTTGTCTTCGACATCATCCTCGGTGTAGGTGTCTACGGGCAATCCTGAATCATCACTGTAGAGAAAGTCGTGAATCTTATTTTTGACATGATCGCGGGTTGATTCTTTGTCGCACCAGCGATCGACTTGGAGATCTTGAGCTTTGAGGGTTGCTAGCAATTCAACGGAGATTTGCTTAATGCGCTTAATTTCGTTAGGACTGAGATCGGGCTTGAGGAGCAAATCATAGATCGCTAAGGATTCTTCGTCTAGACCTTCACGCATGGCACGGGTTTGTTCGGCATTAAGGGTTTGCGTAAAATCTAGTAAGGCGGCAAACGTGACCTCGATCGCCACGCGATCTTTTTCACTGTTATATTCGGCAACGATTTCTTCGTAATGCTTTTGCAAGTCGGTACGCAGGGGATTTTGAGTTAGTAAGCGATTAAGGCGGTTTTCAATGGATTGCTTGAGATTTTGGACTGTGGTGTTTTTGGTGGAGCTATGCCCAAATTCAGCACGGAGGCGATCGAAATCAATTTGGCTAATGTCATAGATTTGAGAGGGTTCGCCAACTCGATTGGCTTGGACTGTAATCGATTCGTTGACGATCGCTTGGAGTTGTCGCAAAATGTCGCTGATGTCGGCTTGGTCGCGGTCTTTTTGCAGCAGTTTGTAGAGCAGCTTGATGGCGTTGTAGGAATTGCGATATTGACTTACTTCGGGGTTATTGATACAGGCTTGAAATTTGTTGAATACATCGCGACAGAGGATTTCCATCTGTTTACGGGTGCGATCGCTTTGATTGGCGGCTTCTTTGGCGGCGGCGATCGCGGCATTACGGGCAAAATCTTTACTTTCAACGATGTCAGATAGGGAGGCTTGGCGATCGCCTAAGAAGATTCGCACCGCATCAATGGCGGCAACGAGATTTTCTAATAGTTCTGATTCTGGTTTGGTGGGATCGATATTTTCATGATTATCCTGTTCCGCTTGCCCCTGTGCATAGTCTTTTAGAGCAGCCCGAAGGTTTTTGAGGATGCCGCAATAGTCCACAATTAAGCCGTTGGTTTTGCCTTCGTAGACACGATTTGCCCTCGCGATCGCTTGCATGAGGGTATGGGCTTTTAAGGGTTTGTCGAGATAGAGGATCGAGAGGCTAGGGACATCAAAACCTGTGAGCCACATGGCACAGACAATGGCGATACGGAATGGATGATCGGGCTTTTTAAAGGCGGATTCCACATCAAGGCTTTGACCATCGGCTAACGCAAACCCATCTTTGATTAATTTGCGGTAGGGCAGAATGTCCAAACCCCATTTACGGAACTTTTCCATTTCGCCTTGTTCTTCGCTGACGATGACAGCGCTCTGAGTTTCTTTCATCCATGCAATCTGCCGCCTCTGCTCGATTTCATCTTGATCGGTAGGTGCAAATTTAAGATTCTTTTCTAAGTGGTGAATATGCTGCTGCCAGTATTTATCAATTAGTTGGTGCATTCGGATACAGGTGATTTTGTCGATGCAGATGAACATGGCTTTGCCAGATTCCCATGCTGTCGAATAGTGAATCACAAAATCACGGGCGATCTGGTCTAGGCGTTTTTCGGCGGTGATGATGTGATAATCACGTTTGAGTTCTTTTTGGAGGCGTTGCTCAATATCAATGTTATCTATTTCTAATTCTTCAATTTTTTTGGCAATGCGTTCATTTAGATCTGTGGTTTCAATGCCGAGCTTTTCGCCGCGTGAGTCGTAGTAAAGGGGAACAGTGGATCGGTCATCAACGGCGCGTTGGAAGTCATAGGTGGAGATATATTCACCAAATACGCGACGGGTAATCTGATCATCAGATAAAAGGGGTGTACCTGTAAATCCGATATAGCTTGCATTTGGTAAAGCATCGCGCATATTTCGAGAGAGCAAACCATATTGGGTGCGGTGGGCTTCATCGGAAATTACGATGATGTCGTCTCTAAGGGAATAGGCTTGATCGACTTGTTGATTAAACTTTTGAATTAGTGTGAACACATGGCTTTTTTGAAGGCTTAGCAATTGTTGGAGATGGTCGCCACTGCTTGCCCGACAGGGATCTTTGTCGTTGTTGACTACGCCGCATCCTGCGAAGGTTTTGTAGATTTGCGAGTCGAGATCATCGCGATCGCTACAGATGACAAAGGTAAAGTTTGCGCCTAATTTGCGATGAATCTTGCGGGTGAAGAATACCATTGAGTAGCTTTTGCCTGAGCCTTGAGTATGCCAGAATACGCCAAGTTTGCCTTGTCTGGCTTGGCGATCGCGTACTGATTGAATGGCTTTGTTGACACCGAGGTATTGATGGTTTTGGGCAACAATTTTGATGGTTTTACCAGAGGAGTCATCAAAAAGGATGAAGTTCTCGAAGAGGTCGAGAAAGTTGGTTTTGTTGCAGATCCCTTTGAGGAGAGTTTCCATATCGACAACGCCTTTGTCTTCTTCTTCTAGGCGTTTCCATTCGTGAAAATGCTCAAAGCGACTGGATAGAGAACCGATGCGTGCATTGATGCCATTGCCTAAAACGATGAAAGCGTTGTGGTGAAATAGGTGTGGGATTGTGTCTTTGTAGTCAGAAAAATTTTCTTCGTAAGCGGCGCGAATGTCCTTATTGATGTTTTTGAGTTCCATAAATAGCAGGGGGATGCCATTTACAAAACCGACAAGATCGGCGCGGCGATGATAGAGATCTCCTTTGATCCAGAGTTCGCGGACGGCTAAAAAATGATTGCTAATAGGGCGATCAAAGTCAAAGATTTTGAGGCGGCGTTTTTCGCGATCGCCTTTGGCATTGGTAAAAGTAACCTGTACACCATCTTTGAGGAGATTGTATTTGTCGCGATTGGTGGCGAGCAGGGTTTGGGCGGTGCTGGTTTCGACTATTTGCCTAATTGCATCTTGGTAGGCAGTTTCGGGGAGATTAGGGTTAAATTCTGTGAGTTTGGTGGCTAGGTAACGGGTGAGGATGACTTCGCGATCGCTTTCTCTGCCAAGTGTGCCATTTTTGCCAAAGGTTTCGTTGTTATAAGCATAGACGACATCCCAGCCAAGCTCGTCTCGCAGATATTCTGCGGTGGTTTGCTGTACGAGGGTGTCTTCGTTGTATTTGGTCATGGCGATTTGACAGTTAGGCTAAAATATATCTAGCTCTGAAATTCTTTACTAAAATCTTAGCAATTTCGAGGAGAGGCTGATGACTATTGCGATCGCAAAACCTGCTAAAACTAGGGTCACTTTTGCTGATTATCTCGCTTATTTCGATGATTCGGATACAAAATATGAATTAGTTGATGGAGAACTTGTCCCAATGTCATTGGCTACTGGCAAACATGGCGGAATTACCCGATCATTGGAGCGCAATCTTGATACTGAAATTAATCGCTTAGATTTGCCTTGGATTGCTTTACAGGGGATTGTTGGGGTACGTTGTCCGCGTGGAATTGGGTTAGATACGGCACGTATTCCTGATGTGGTGGTGATGTTGCGGGATGAGTGGCAGTCTTTACAAGATCGGGAGGCGGTAATCGGGTTTGAGTTGTCGCCGCCTTTGTTGGTGGTTGAGGTGGTGAGTCCTTCGACAAAAATCACGGACTATCGCGCTAAGCGGACGGAGTATGCGGCGAGGGATATTCCTGAGTATTGGATTGTTGATCCGATTGAGGCGAAGGTGTCGGTGTTGGTGCTTTCGGATGGTTGGTATGATGTGACTGAGTTTAGTAATGGCGATCGCCTTGTTTCGCCAATGTTTCCTGAGTTGCAGTTAACGCCGCAAGAGATTTTTGCTGTTTAAGGCGATCGCGGCGATCGCTTGTTCGCGTTTGACGCTGGGGAAGTGGCTTAAAAGTTATCGATCAATATCAAGCGATATCGATCAAGTTTAATTGGTTGTGATCGATAGACTTTTGCATAGTAATAACACCTAAACCATTGTCAAATAAAGGTTTTAGCTCAAAACACTTCTCGATTGTCAAAATTTCTATCGATCGCAATTTATCCATGATGATCGATAGATTTTTATGCAGCAAATTTCGTGAAAGCATACTGCATAAGGGTTTTGCTTAAAAACAATTCTTGCCTATCGAGCAGTCTATTGATCGCCTTGTTCGATAGGCTAATGATTTTAATCGATAGATTGACGGATATTTTTTGATCAGCGGGTGGTTCGGCGCTGTCGTCTTCAATGCCGATCGCAATGATGCCGCCTTTGGCATTGGCTAAGCAAACACAGTCTTTTGCGAGTTCGCCCCAGTCTGCATTTTTGCCTGTGACAACTTTTAGGGATTTCTTCTCTAAAAATTGGGTTTCTGTTGAATATGACGATGGGTTCATACGCTGATCGCTCCACTCATCAGTTTAGGAAGTAGAAGATCACGGGCTTGTTTAAGTTTTTCGCTCATTATAGATAATTTTTCAATTTGAGCAAAACTTGCTTCCACAGATTCTTGAAAAGATAAAATAAGAGATCTCGGTGGCAATAGGATTTGAATCGAAGAGAACTTTGTTTTATTAACATTTGGCATAGTTGCTCCACCACCCATAGCTTCGAGTAATGGTTTTAATCTTGAAAGAGCAAAGAAAGTGAAATAAGAATATTGATTGTCGCTACAAACTACAGAATTAATTTGTTGATTAGTTTGACATGGATAGGAAGCTATAGAGACTATTCCCACTGTACCTATACAAGAAATCATGATAGAACCTCTAGGAATTAATTTGCTGCTTTGAGTTTTTAATCCTCTTTCTGATAAAGATTCTTCAGTTTTAATCACAAAAATCTGATTGTGCAGATCAGGAGTTTTGACAAAAGGAATTGATCCGTTAAAGTTGTCAGAGTCTTTTTTGCTAGGAGTCTTACCTGTAACTATATTTCCTAGTTCGGATATCTGACATTTTCTCCATCCTTCAGGGATACCGTCTACAATTTTGCTGTGTTCGTGACTGGGGAAACGGAGATGGACAAACCATTCCTTATAGAGCAGATGTAGCGATCGCTCAAGCAACTGAATACGCCGCCGATTATTTTCGATAAGGTCATCATAATTAGAGAGAATATCAGCTATCTTTTGTTGTGCTTTCGGAAGAGGATAAGAAATTTCTATACTTTTAAGGCTTGAAATTGGTATTTGAGGTTGTGCTGCTCCTGAAACAAAATTTTTAATATTGCCTTGAAAAAAGCAAGATGAAAAGTAGTAATACAGATATTTAGCATTAAGATCACCAAAAGTACGAACAATTAAAAGTTGAGCGTTAATCAGTCCAGTCTCAACTTTGTCATTTAGGAAGTAAGCTACTTTGCCAACTCCATTACCGCGAGTAGTGAGGATAAGATCATTTTGTTCTAATCGACCTTTTTTAATTTCAGAAAATTTATTTTCAGCTATAAAATTAGCCTTATCTAAATTCACATAACCCGAATTAATAGACTCAGCATTTAGGAAAGGAATTCCACTTGCTACAAATTCATCTCTTTTTGGATATCTAGAAGATCGATCTCCATCAACAAACTTTATTGAGCAATCACCTAGTTTCTTTGTAATCCAGTTCTTCATTGGTATTTAGAGATAAAATTTTCAGGAAAAGCAGCATCAAAAACCTGCTCAACAGTAAACGGGCAAACATCAGGCAGATCCACATCTAAAAGTTGAGTCTCCCTAAAAAACAATTCCAAACCTAACTCATAACCAATAGAAACAGCCTCTAATAGGTAAGACTTCAAGCTAGGATTTTGGTTAATGAGTCGTTGGATTTGTTGACGTTGCACCCGAATCGTTACCTGCCAACTCTTACTACGCTTTTCTGGCTGATAAACCCACTTCAACAAATGCCCAATCAAAACACCCAGCCGATTTTCTAACTCGCGCCTTTCCTGCCTACCCAAAGACTCAATCTCCTCCACCAAATTCTCAATATCCAAACCTTTCAATTCGCCAGACCGCAACAGCCTAGACTGCTCCAAAGTCCAAGCATAAAAATCTGTATCATAAAGTTTTGTCGTCATAACTTTAGCCATACTCGCAACCACTCACTAAACACCTTCAGGAAAAGTTAGATCGAAAATTTGCTCAAGCGAAAAAGGACATTCCACAGGTAAATCCTCATAGTCTAGGGTCGTCTCACGCACAACTAACGCCAAACCTGACTCATGCGCCGAAGCGATCGCCTCTGGCAAATACGACTTCAAACTAGGATTTTGTTTTAACAGTTTTAATACCTCCTTACGTTGCTCTCGAATTGTTGCCCGCCAACTCTTAGTACGCTTTTCTGGTTGATAAGCCCACTTCAATAAATGTCCAATCAAAACCCCTAGCCGATTTTCTAGCTCTCGCCTTTCCTGCTTACCCAAAGACTCAATCTCCTCAACCAAATTCTCAATATCTAAACCTTTCAATTCGCCAGACTGCAACAACCGAGACTGCTCCAAAGTCCAAGCATAAAAATCTAAATCATAAAGTTTTGTCGTCATTAGTTTCTCTATTTGCTAATTGTTTATAGAATAATTTTTGTATCATTCAAAACATTAGATAGGTTCTCGTGGCACATCTTGCCCTAAATTAGCTCTTATCTCGTCTAGATCAGGAAAATCAGACCAAGCACCAGAAGAACTTTTAACAGTTTCTTGCCATTTTGTCAGATTCCTACTCGCCCATCTTTTTTTAAAAAACGAGCTAACCAAAGCCCCTAAAGCTTGCCGATCCTCATCATTAGCTTGCTCAAAAGCAACCTGAATCTCTGGCTCAACCGCGATCGAAATAGTTTTCATAATGTCACCTCTAGTATTATTTATATTCTAAATGCCTAACTCCTTAAAATTCTGCGCGATCGCCGCCGCCAGATCCATTGCCTCAGCATTCAAACCCTCAAGCTCAATGTGAATATCCCGCAAAGTCTCCTCAAAATCAAAATCCTCATCCACCTCCTCAGGAGCCACACCCACATAACGCCCAGGAGTCAAACTCCAATCATTCAACCCCAACTCAGCGCGATCGACCAGCTTCACCAAACCCTGTACATCCCGATACTTGCCATCAGGAAAACGCTCCGTCAGCCACACCGCCTGTTTATGAAAATAGCGCACCAGCTTTAACTGCTCCACCGCATCCTGTCGCGCCAAATCCGCCGCCTTGCGTTCCTTCGTGACATCTCGACTCGACCAGCGATCGCTATCCTTCGCCGACTGTTCTTTCTCGCACCAGTCCATCACCCGACAGCCCAACTTATAAACAAGATCCGCTTGCTTCACCAAATCACGGCTAGTTTCCGCAAGAGGAGCAAGACGAATCACCGCATCATTAAGATTGTTCCCCTCTCCTGCGGGAGAAGTGCCGCCATCGGTGAGGGTCTTGTTCCCCTCTCCCTCAATGGGAGAGGGGCTAGGGGTGAGGGTCTTAAATACCTCCACATCCTTGATTAAAGTCGTCAAACTCTCCTCAAACTCTGGCATCGGTGAAGCTTCACCCTTGAGCGTTTGCGAAATTCCATTTACAAAAAGAGTCATCTTGTCTCGAAATAAAGCGATCGCCTTCGTATAACCATCAACCGACTCAAAACAATCATTGACAGCGCTTAAAGTGCGATCGAGATAATCCCGCACCAGATTTAGAAACTTGTCCTCCTGTCCCCGATATAGCCACACGATCGCCAACAGATTTTGCAACTGCTCAGGACTAAAATCATAGATTTTGCGCGTCACTTTGCGGTAGATATTCCGCGCATCCAACATCAATACATGATCTTTATGTTGCGGCAACTTTGCCCGATTAAAAAACCACAACTCACAAGGCACAGTGCGCGTATAGAAAAAATTCGAGCGAATCGCTACCATCATTTCCACATCACCCGTCCCGATCAGCTTCTCGCGTACCTTTGCCTCCGTCCCACCCGCACTCGAAGCCTGTGACGACATGACAAATCCTGCTCTGCCGCGATCGGTCAAATAGCTATAAAAATAGGTAATCCAAAGATAATTACCATTAGAAATCTTCTTATTTTTGTTGACGCTCGGCAAACCAAACAACAAACGCGGATCATTCTTGACCTTCTCCTCATCCACCTCATCCACATTAAAAGGTGGATTCGCCATCACAAAATCAGCCTTACCCAACAACTCATGGGGATCTTCATAGTAAGTAATTGCCTTTTGCATATCCCCCTCCAACCCATGCACCGCCAAATTCATCTTGGCAAGCCGAATCGTGGTGGGATTTTTCTCCAAACCCTTAAAGGTCAATGAGTGTGGGTTGCCCTGTCGATCCTCCACAAAATGAGCGCTCTGTACAAACATTCCGCCAGAACCACAGGCAGGGTCGAGCAAAATACCGCGATCGGGTTCTAAGACATTGGCAATCAACGAAACCAACGACACAGGTGTAAAAAATTCACCATTATCATGGGCTTTTAGATCCGCAAACTGCGTCAAAAAATATTCATAAATTCGCCCAAAGACATCCCCCTTAACCTGTTTTAACTCCTCTGGATTCAGCGCTCTCAGCAACTGCCCTAAAACCTCATTATCCAGTTCTTGATATTCTTGCTTTGGTAGTTCCCCCTTTAGCGTGGTGTAGTCCGTCTCAATTGACTCCATCGCCTCAATGACTGCCTTAGCGCGATCGCGATCGTCCCCAAGGGCTACCAAATAATCAAACTGTGCCTCTGGTCTTAAAAAGATCGCACTCCTTTGTGAAAAATCTTCTTTCTTGAGTTCGCGCACCTTACCACCCCGTTTCGGCAAGTTAGCAATAATCTCATCCTTAACTGCCAAATAACGACTATAGGCATGACGCAAGAAGATCAACCCCATTACAGGCATGAAATACTCATTACTGGCATAGTTGGAGTTAGACCGCAACGTGTCAGCAGCACCCCACAGGCGCTTTTCAATTGCCTCAATATGTTCGAGTTGCCCCATATTTGACCCTATAACTTACCGACATTAACTTGACTAGGCTCTAGCATAACCATCACTCAACCCATTCGATCCATAATCGAGAAATAATTAGGACTTTGATTATCAATACTTCGGACATAAAAAAAGGGGAACAAAAAAGCTATTCATCGGATAAGGTGCAAGTAATGAATCAAAGCACCAAATGAATAGCATTAATGACATATTACCGAAAGTAGCAACCAAGGCACAACAGAAATTTCTGTCAATCCTG
>NZ_JACJPY010000058.1 GCF_014696345.1 Pseudanabaena cinerea FACHB-1277 | reverse complement strand
GCATTCAACTTGAACGGATTCAACTTCAACCAATCGATTTCTGACAGCCAAGGACGAGTAGTACCAAGCTGGGCAGACGTAATCAACCGCGCAAACTTGGGTATGGAAGTAATGCACGAGCGCAACGCTCACAATTTCCCTCTCGATTTGGCAGCAGTTGAATTAGCACCAGTAGCAATGTCTGCTCCTGCGATCAACGGTTAATTTCTAGCCTAGTCTTCTCTAAACAAAAAAGCCTCTCCGCATGGAGGGGCTTTTTTGTGTCTTCAATCCCCAAGGATTGGGGATCGTTTTGCCAATGGGTTGCGATCGCTGATTGGCATTACCCTTAAAGATGTAAGAGCTTTAGCTGAGTGAATAATTTCTGTCAACGTAACCTTTCAAGGATCGTATATTGCTATATAAACTGACAGGTATCATCATCACTATTAGTTGAAAATCTGGCTTGTGTGGAGTCAGTGTCACTAGAGACAGAAAAGCTATTGGCGGAAGGATGTAACATTGACTTTGCTGCTAATTGTTCGTACAGAAATTTGATGGCTTGAATGATGTAACTGGCAGATTGTTCATAGGATTTGGCATCATTTAGCGATCGCGTTGTTTGCCACACCATTGACTCCGCCAATGACAACGAAGGATATGCATAAAATAGCTGCCGCAATAAACTACCTAAGGCATGGCTTCGCAACTCTTGCCACCTGTCGCGATCAGGATCGAAGGGATAGTACAGTATGGAAAACAATAAAATCTTGGATCGCATCGGATTTGTAAAGCGCACTAGTTCTAATCGCAAATCAAAGAGATTCATGAACAGTTGTGGATCAAAGGGAACTTTGTGCTTCAATTGCTCTTCATGGTTGTTAGAATTTATAACTGAAGAAATTATTTCTGGGTAAAGTGGTTCTAATTTGTTGACGAGGATCTGGGCGATCGCAGCATATTCCGTAGGCTTAGAAACCCTTTGCACTGCCTCGCTAATCAGTGCTGTCAACTGATTATAGGTGGGCATAAAGGAAACTAATTCCCTTAATAAGTTGCTCCAATCAATACTATTTAGTTGGCGTGGATCACTCTCCCACTGGTCTTGATAGGCATAAAAGAGTAATTTTTTGAGGCGGGTTTGTTGAGGATCGATGTCGATGTTGTAAGCGACTAAGGTATAGATATCAGAAATCTGGCGATCGCTATTACCATCGGGCAGAGGCTGTACAGGATCATGCTCAAAACCTGCGGCAATATCCTCAGAATTATCGGCAAAATTATCAGTTAAATAATGGCTATTAAGATCATCCGCTTCCTCAATATTCGTAAGATCTTCTAAATCTGTAAATAACTGTTCATACCCTTGGTCGATCTCTGCCGATTCTCCAGAGGGATTAGGTAATATCGCAGGCAATTCTTCGATAGGTGCGACTAGCTGTGCCGAACCCGCATTAATCACCAAATGACTGACCTGAATCACTTCAGGTCTTTGGGGTTGTGCGGTTTGTCCTTTGGTTGCCGTAGATGGACTGCTATTAATTGGCTCTTGGGCTGAGGTAAGCTCCTCTAATTTTGTATAGAGTTTAGATACAAGATTAAAAATTGTTTTGGCAACAATTAAATATTGACGCTGCTTAGGAATGGCGATCGTTTTTACCGCATTCACTAGTCCTTCTTTGAGATCCGCGATGCTAGGAAATTGCTGGTGTAAATCCTGCAATAGTTCTTCAAAACTAAAGTTATTGAGACGACTGATGTCATTCTCGAGAATGCCCGTACAAACTAGACAAATTAATTTTTTTGATCGCATTGGATCTTCGCTCATTTCCAAGTCATCGGCAGTTTCGGTAAATGCCAACTCCTTTGTAAATAATAGGGAGATCGCTTGGGGGGGGGGATCTGCTGGTTTTGATATAGATTGCACTGCCAATTGCTCTTGCTGATTATCCTGATTCCCAGCTTGGCTAGAAACTGTCAATGTGGCATTAAAGGCTGAAGCTTCAGGGTCAACATTGGGGTTGACAATGCTAAAAACCGTTTGTGCCTGCGATCGCATCAGCAACGGTTGCAACGCTTCTAGTACTTCGCCTGCCGATTGAAAGCGCATCCGAAAGTCAAACCGCACCATCCGATCAATCACATTGGCAAGGGTGGGCGTAACCTTAACTTTGTCATGCCATCGGAACTCACTGGTAACGGGATCTTCAGGAATTTGATTGGGGGGCAGCCCTGTTAAGGCTTGCATGGCAATCATGCCGATCGCATAGATATCACTGGCATAGATCGTTTTGCCGCTATATTGCTCATTGGGCATATAGCCTGGAGAGCCAATTACAAGGCTAGATGTATGCCCCAACTGGCTGATCGGCTGCGTGCTGACTTCTTTGACTGCGCCAAAATCAATGAGAACGATCTTGCGATCGCTAGCTCTACGAATTAAATTACTAGGCTTGATGTCACGATGGATTACCTGCTGTCGATGCACAAAATCAAGGGTAGGCAGAATATCAAGCAAAAAATCAAGGGTGTATTGTTCCCCCAAGCATTCACCACTTTTAATTTCCTGAGTTAGTACATCGCCTTCGACCAGTTCCTGTGCCAAAAAAAATTCTTCATCCTCTTCAAAGTGTGCCAACAAACTAGGAATACACTCATGTTTGCCCAAGCGATAGAGAACTTTGGCTTCCTTATCAAATAGCTCCCGTGAGATTCTTAGAATATCTAATTGCGATGATGCGGGCTTAAGTTGCTTGATCACACAGGTGGGGCGATCGGGCAAATGTCCGTCTTCTGCAATAAAGGTTTGGCTAAAGCCACCACCGCCAAGTTGCTTGACGATCTTGTAGCGCCCAGTCAGTGTTTTACCGAGCATAGTCATTTCCGTAATTACTTAGATGATTTTCGCCAAATAAAGGCAAAAACGATTAGCACTGTGTTTAATGAGTTTAGAACTTAAGCAGCCCCAAAAACTTTACCCCCATATTTTGACACTTGATTAGCTTCTTTGCAAGTTAATTTTCGTAAAATATTTAGAGCTTGCCAAACATAACAAACATACTCCCTTCCCACCAAAGAAATAGACATATAAAACCAAGAATTAGCGTTGCGGCGCTTTTCGCCGCAACATCTAATTTTTCACAGGGAAGGAAATATCACGGCTCTCACCTTGGAACGGGCTGGGTGAAAACCGATGCTGTAACAAGAGTCTCAAGTCTAAGCAAGTTGATTGGGTAGAAAGGTTTGGATTGTTTTGAGAAGATCTTGCTCAAGATATGGCTTAGTCAAATAGCCACTAGCGCCGAGCATTTTGGCAACAGCACGATGTTTCTCGCCGCTACGAGAAGTAAGCATGACAATAGGCAAATCAGCAAAGCGGCTCTCTTTGCGACAGATGGTTAAAAACTCAAAGCCATTCATGTTTGGCATTTCCACATCGCAGATTACCCCTTGGATCATTGGGGAACGCGACAGTTGCTCGATCGCCTCACGCCCATCACCAGCTTGGATCACTTGATAACCAAACTTCGCTAGAGTCAGATAAAGCGATTGCCTTGCGGTTAGAGAGTCATCAACGATCAACAGTGTTTTGCGTTGAATCGGTTTAGCAGCATGAATTCTACTATCCATAATGTCGCTATCAAGCTTGCTTAGTTCGCTGACAGGCTTGAAGTTAGCATAATTGATGGAACTTAGGGCAGTACTATCAATCACTGGTACGAGTGTGCCATCGCCCAAAACTGTGCAACCATAGAGATAGGGGGGTGGGACGATCGCTTTGCCAAAGGGTTTGATCGCTAATTCCTGCTCACTAAGAACGCGATCTATGGGAATTGCAAATAAATCATTGCCGTCGGCAAACAGTAGAAGTGTGGTTTGATTTTCCTCGGTAAAGGCATCGATATTTAGTAAATCAAGGGGCTTCTTGGGGAGTGGATAGCCATCGGCAAATATAGAAGTTGGATATAATGGAATCAACCGATTTTCTAAGCGGAAAAATTCCTTGCCTTGAATAATGAGGATCGTTTCTGAGTCAACAGTGACAATACCTAATAGAGAATCAACAGCGATCGCCATGAGTCGATCCTGTACGCTAAAGATTAAGAGCTTCGCAATACTAAGAGTGAGAGGCAATTTGATTGTAAAAGTTGTCCCCTGTCCTAACTCTGACTTAATTTCGATAGAACCTTTGAGGTTGCGAACCTGCTCTTGGACGGTCGACAACCCCATGCCGCGCCCTGAAAGCTCAGAAACAGTCTCAGCAGTTGAGAAGTTGGGGGCGAATAGAAATTGATAAATCTCGGCTTGACTCGCTTGCTCTGCTTGTTCGGGAGTAATCAGTTCTAGGGCGATCGCTTTTGCCTTGACCTTTTCTACATTAATGCCATACCCATCATCTTTGATTTCGATATAGGTCAAATTGCCTCGGTAGTAAGCACGGATTTCGATGGAAGCAATCACTGACTTACCTTGTTCTAATCTTTCTTGGGTGGTTTCAGTACCATGATCGAAGGCATTACGTACTAAATGGACAAAGGGATCATAGAGTTTTTCTAGTACTGACTTATCAACTAATGTGCCTGTGCCAAGTAGCTTTAGGTTGACCTGTTTATTATATTTATTGGATAGTTCTCGCACCATACGCGGCAGGCTGCTCAGGATATCGCCGAGGGGCAGCATTCTTGACCATAGCAGGTCATAGCGCAATTGCTTGAGAATTTGTTGTTTGCGGCGTTGAGTTTGTTGCTTTTGCTGCATTAAAACTGTCATATCACGCATTCCTTCATCCATTTGCGCGATTTCTTCAAGGGCTTCTTGAATAAAACTATGCAAACGACTGTAAGAATCCATTTGTAATGGATCAAAATCTGCTAATAGATTAGATGTGCTAGGTAATATCTGGGTTTGAAAATTAGCATTAAAAGCTGTAAGCTGCGAGGTAACGGCGCTAAAATCTTGGGCCTTGACCTGCGATCGCTGGGCTTTGTCGAGCCAAGTTTGGAGATTTTTGGAAAGATGATCAAAGCTTTTAAATTGTTTTTGAATACGTTCAATTTTTGATTGTAACTGTTGATTTTGCAAAATCGAAGCATTTTCTTGAGTCACCAGTTCACTGGAAGCATTATTCAGTCTCTCCAGTCTACTTAAGTCAACCTTGATAGATTCTGAAATATAGGGGGTTGTATTTTCAGTAGCTTTAATTTTTGAGATTGGCTCTACGTTCTGAAGATTTGCCCCAATATTTGCCCCAATATTTGCCTGAATATTAGTTGTAAGATCAGTTCGTCTAGGTGGAATGTTGAAATTAGTTAATGAGTTCTCAATAATTTGATTAGATTCTTGCTCTATCAATGGATCGACTAATAAATTATCCACATCTAAATCAACATTGTTAAATATTGAATCTACAGTTTCAAATTTATATAGCTCTAAATCATCGTGAAAACTAGCAAGATTGGCAAACTCTTCGGTATTTAATGTATTAAGATCACAAAGATTCTCGTGATTCTGATTGTTAATTTGGTGTGTATTTTGCCGATCTTCTTGAATGTCTGGCTGAATGTCTTGGCGGTCTTCTAGTAATTCTTCGAGTTCGTTGAATTCGTCATTTAACTTAAGCAATTCTAAGCTGTGATTTTCTTCAGTCTGATTGATTGCAAAAATCGAATTAATTGCGCCGAAATCGCCAAAAGCATCTAAATCCGAGGAGAAAATTAATTCATTCGATTGATTTTCTATAGGATCATTGAGTTCAGATAATGGGGATGTTGCGCGGATGTCGAAGGGATTGGCTTGAGTAAGGGCAGTTAACTCGTCACTGGGTTCACCGCCACTGGTGCGATCACCTGCTAAAACTTGGGCGCGGGCTGCCTCAAAATTAGCAACTGCCACCTTGCCCACCAAGACAGGATCATCGAGGTGATTCTCTAAAGCCTTAATCGTGGCGTTGGCGATCGCCTTGAATCCTGATAAATTTAATAATTCCCCGATGCCACTAAATACTTCTACTTGCGCTCTAATTTCGCCAATAACAGGTACTCCTTCAGGATTAGCAAGGACATTTTTTAGGCGCAGGATGCCCTGCTGCACATCGCCGTCAAAGACAATCTGCACAATATCCACACCTAATTCGGCGGCAGTGGGTAGTTCAGCATCTTCATCCACACTCCCAAAATAGAGACTGAGAACTTCAAAAATTGGCTCGGCGGATTCTATAGCTGACTGTTCATTATATCTACCTGTTTGAATTTGTTCTAATAGCGGAATGCGTAAACAGTCGTAAGCTTGGAGGAGTAAGCCTTCGACATCGGCATCAATTTCGCCTTCATAACGATAGAGAGAGCGGTAAATATCCTCTAAACGGTGTGCGATCGATTTGATGCCTTCAAAGTTGAGACTTGCCGCCCCGCCCTTAATGGAGTGCGCCGCCCGCATAATTGAGTGAATATTATTCGTGCTGAAGTCATTTCGTAAAGAAAGCAGACCAGTTTCAATTGTCTGCAAAAACTCTGGCGCTTCTTGCTTAAAGAACTGATACGCTTGATCTTGGATTTCTATTTCTGTGCTGTACATAGAGATCATCCTAGTTAACTTTAAATTGGGAAACGCTGACCTGTAGCTCTTGAGCAACCTTCACCAGTTCCTTAAATGCTGCGCCCATACTCTGGGTATAGTCAGAGTTAGTGGTGGCGATCTCTGCTACATTTTGAATAGTTTGGCTAACATCTTCAGAGGTTTGGGACTGCGCCGAAGCCGCTTGAGCAATTTCGCGAACGAGTTGGTTAACCTGCTGACTAGACGCGGCAATATCAGAGAGTTTTTGGCGAGTTTGTTCCACTAATAACGAACCATCATTAACCTGTTGCGTACCTATAGTCATCGCCTTTACCAGCTCATTGGTTTGCGCTTGGATTTCTTCGATCAATTGACGGATTTCAGTGGTCGCTTTTGCCGATCGCTGAGCGAGGGCGCGAACTTCGTTAGCAACTACCCCAAAGCCTTGCCCTTCTTCACCTGCACGAGCCGCTTCAATGGAAGCATTCAGCGCCAACATATTCGTTTGACTTGCAAAACCACTAATCAGTTTGACCACTTTTGAGATCTTTTGCGAAGCTTCTCCCAATCGCTGCACTTTTTCGGCGGTTTCCGATACGGTTTCACGGATTGCGTTAAAACCTGCAACGGTACTATTCATAGCAGCATCCCCATCAATTAGGGCTTGGTTGGTGGATAACACCTGAGATTCCGCTTGAATTGCTCGATTTTCTACCCCAGCAATAGATTCAATTAGTTCATTAATACTTTCTAAGGCTTTGATGATCGCCGCTACCTGTTCTGATACACCGCCCGAAACGATCTGCATAGTCTTTTCGTTTTGAGAAACGTTTTGCAGAAAGGATTGAGAAGCATTTTGAACTTCTAATACGAGTTTTCGCAGGTTTCTGATGGTGGAGTTATAGGAATCAGCAATCGTGCCAATTTCATCTTCAGTGACCTTCGCGCGAATGGTTAAGTCGCCGCGACTAATGGGATCTACTTCAATCAGCAGTTCCAACGCTCGTTGTCGCAAGGCTTCCTTAGCCTGAAGTTGCTCTTGGATGCGTAACTCTGCTTCTGATCGGACAGCATCCTGTCGGGCGATCGCGATCCGTTCTGTTTCCTGTTGTTTCTCCGCGATCAGTACATCTAGCTGTGCCGCCATTTTATTTAGCTCTTGTGACAGCACCCCAATTTCATCACGGCGATCGTCTGCCACTAAGCGTTCGCCCGTTTCACCCTGTCCGATTTTTTGGGTAAAGACAGACAAACGACCTAGAGGACGCGCAAAAGAAGCAGAAACTATAACTCCAACTGCACCAGCTAAAACAATGGAAATGAGTGCGATCGCATAGCCTGAACTCGACAAATTATCTAAAAGTTCCTGAATCTCCGATTGTGGACGACCGACATAGGCTATACCAACGGGCTTAGCGGCGGGATCGAGGAGTTTGCGATGGTCGTACAAAGGTGCATAAAAAGTTAGGTAATTAATACCTGTAATATTGGTTTCACCGATATAGGTCTGCCCTTGCCTAAGCACAACGTCAGCGACTTCACGAGCGGCACGAGTACCGATCGCTCTGGTTTGATCGCTTTTTTTAGTAATAGGATTAATATAAGGGACATTAGTGGATACTCGCCAATCCTGAGCAAATATAGTTGCCGTAGGAATATTGTAGCGTTTGGCAAATTTATCAACGATGCCAGAGTTGCGGCTGAGTAAAGAGCCGACTACAGCAGTGCCAACCATCTTGCCTTTGACCTTAATGGGATAAACCGCCATACTCACTAGCCCTGATTTACCCTGTTCAATTTCATAGGTTCCAGTCGGAGCAGGCTGCTTCTGGTCGGGCAGTCCATCGGTGATTTGGGGACGGATACCGATATTTGCCTGTTTGTCTAAACCTAAAGCTTGCAGATCCTGAGATTTGACTAATTCGATGCCATACATTGGTCTGCCAGTGGCGATCGCACTTTTGACAATTGGTAAATCTGCTAGATTTGCGCCTCTTGGAATCGCATCCTGTTTGTAAGACTGCTGTCCCAATTGATCCGATGCCGCAAGTAAGGGGGGCTGTGCAAAGTCTTCATCAAGAATCAAAATATTCCCTTCGACATTGCGCCCACGCATATCGGTGATCAGCTTGATATTCCTAATGGATTCAGGCTCGACATCTACGGCACTTAACTGCAACAAGGGTGGTAAGATTGCTCTTTTCGCCGCGAGTTCATTGGCATCGTTCAAATCTAGACCCGCATCTTCAATTGACTTGGCGATCGCTTCGGCATCCTGCCGACTCTCCGATTTTGTCCAAAGTACATATTCCGACACGAAAAAAGAGCCTTTCTCCTTAACAGATGTCGTTAATTCTTTGAGCGCAGATTCCTCAGACGATCTCACTAGGACTTGTGTTACAAATAACACGGGCAGTCCTGAAACAAATAGTAATACAACTGATAGCTTCCAAGCCACCCCCACATTGTTCCACAGACTCAAGGGCAGTTTCCAGAAAGGAATTTTTGGCTTGTTCTGCTCTGGCTTGTTCTGCTCTGGCGCAGCAATGACGACATTCATGGTTGCTGCTGAAGACTTATCTTCAGGGGCGGGAATCTCTGGTTTGTTTTTTAGTAACATGATCTTCTGGGTTTAGACTTTTACGCAACTTTTGTTAAGCAACTTTGAACTGAGATACGCTGACTTTTAAGTCTTGGGCAACTTGCAATAGTTCCGAGAAAGATTGCGCCACATCCTCAGATTGTTTTGATGTATCCTCCGCGATCGCTGCAATATTCTGCATAGACTCACCAATGCGATCGGAGGTCTTCGTTTGCGTATCTGCGGCAACAGCGATCGACTGCACAAGGGAGTTAACCTGCTTACTCACCATCGAAATTTGGGTTAGCTTTTCCCGCGCATTTTGGACGAGCTTCGTCCCTGATACCACCTGCTCTGTACCAGTTTCCATCGCCGCCACCACCTCATTGGTTTGCGCCTGAATTTCTTCCACCAATTGCTCAATTTCGGCCGTTGAATTAGCCGACTGTTCCGCAAGGTCACGCACTTCTTCCGCAACGACACTAAAACCACGCCCTTCTTCACCAGCACGGGCGGCTTCAATAGCGGCGTTCAGCGCTAAGAGGTTAGTTTGTGCCGCAAAGTTACTGATCAAGTTCACAATACGGGAAATCTTTTGAGAGGTTTCGCCTAGTCGCTTGACCTTTTTCGCAGTTTCTGCAACCGTTTCGCGGATTTCCGAAATCCCCAATACAGTACTGTTCATCGCATCATCCCCCTCTTGCAAAACCTTTACAGCAACTTGCATTCCCCGTTCCGCTTGTTTTGCCTTATCTTCTACACCTCGGCTCGATTCTGCCATCAGTTTGATTTCTTCTAGAGCAAGGTTAATTGCAACTGATTGCTTAACGGCTTCATTCGACACCGATCGCACAGATATTTCGTTATCACTGGCGGTTTGAGTTACCGATTGAGTGGCTGACTGTACTTCTAATACCAGCTTTCTCAAGTTACGGATAATCGCATTGTAAGAGTCAGCGATCGTTCCCACTTCGTCAGCCGTTACATTCGCCCGAATCGTCAAGTCGCCTTGACTCACTGGGTCAACTTCCATCAGCAGTTCCAAAGCACGGCGCTGTAATAGCTCTTTCTCTTGCTTCTGTTCTTCAGCCCTTGCATCGGCCTCAGCCCTAGCTTCTCTCCGTGCATTTTCTAGCCTTTCGGCTTCTTGTTGCTGCGCTTCGCTTAAATACTTGAGTTGCTCTACCATCCCATTGATATTGCTAGACAAGACACCCAGTTCATCTTCGCTCTCAACTGCTAGACGACTATCCAAATCTCCCTGTCCAATTTTTTCAACTACGCTAGCTGCTTCTCGAATTGGTTTGATAGCTCGGTTAGCCAGCAAAGCCGCCACCAAACCTGCAACCACAGCCGAGACGAGTCCGCCAAGTAAAAACACAAAAGACAGTTCTGATAAGGCTTTAAATGCAACGTCTTCGTCAGCAGTTAATATGAATTTCCAATTGAGTTTAGGCAATCCAGCTAGTTCAGTTGTAGGAGCATAGCCAACTAATTTAAAACCACCATTGGTAGTCTTTACAGAAGTTTCAGAATCCGCCTTGTTATTGGCTATTAAACTATCAATCCCTTCAAATACCTCTCTTAAAGGTTTTCCAACTACATCTTTGTCGCGAGAGACAAAAATTATGCCTTTGGCATCAATAATTTTATATCCACTATCCTTATCAGCCGACGTAGAGATTAGATCCTCAAAGACTTTGACAGGAATACGAGTTCGCAGCGCACCAATTATTTGATTAGATTCAGAATCTCGGATTGGTGCAGCAATTTCAATGGAAACTTTTCCCGAAGACTTAGATTTTGCGGGAGGATTAAGAACAGGCTTGCCAGTCTTGATCGCTTCTTGGAAGTAAGGGCGATCGCTATAATTACTAATAGGCTTGCCATCACGCATCTGCACAATCGTATTACCCTGCAAATCAAAAACGGCAATACTATCGTAAACCCCATAATTTTCAGCATATTTTGTCAAAATTTCTGAGCGCTCCGCCAAGCTGTAAATTTTCCGTGCTTTTGGGTCAGTAAAAATCGGTAGATTTGCTAACACCTGTGCGTCACCATAGCGTTCAAACATGAACCTATTAATTTTGTCCGCCGTGGATTGAGTAGCCTGAGTATGAGTTGTTTTGACCTTTTCTGACACAGTATTGTCAGCAATTAAATATCCTGCAATTCCTGTGAGCAGAACGGGCAATGATCCAATCATAATTGCCAGAATTGTTGATTTAGACCGCAAGGATAGCGATCGCCAACTCCATGTTTTGCGTTTAGTTTTTACCAAACTCTCCTCTGGACTTAGTAAATTTTCTAAAGACATAGGAATATCTGGGTTTTCCTGTGGAAAATCAGCCGCATTCTGATTGACCTGTAATGATACAGGCTGATTTTGTGATTGATTTTGTGATTGATTCTTTTGGGTCAACATGATTTTTCCTTCTGTAAAGATTTGATAGGTTTACTAAATGTCTCGGCACAGTAAAATTTTGGTCACTACTATAAAAAACTAAGTTTGCATCTCAACATAAACAAACTAACAAGCGAGCTAACGGGAATGCACAATCTGGGCGATCGCATCTCCGTCTAGCACCAGAAAAGTTTCATTCTTGGCATTGAGCCAATACCCTCGACAAGCTTGCAACACAGACTGACTAGCAAAACCAAAATTTGTCGTTTGGATTGTTGCAGCATCACAGCGCATCATTTGCCAGACCTTAGTTACAGCAAAACCAAGCACCGTATCTTGACTCCGCACAAAGATAATATGGCATTTGTCTTGCAAATTACCCAGATCATATTCTTGAGCATACAAGGGAGTGTAACCCAGCATACTTGCTAAATCCACCACCCAAGTCACTTCCCCTCGCCAGTTATATACACCCATGACACTAGGTGAAGATAAACCTGCGATCGCTGTGATTTGAGTGAGGTTGACATTGACAATTTCAAGTAATTGCTTGGTTGGCAATAGGGCTTTCTGACTGCTTGTTGGACTATTTGTAAGGGAAAAAGCCAAAAACTGCTCAGCCGATTGGTTAATTGCTGATTTTGCCGACTTTTTAGAATCGCCCTGAGAAATGCCCTGAGAAATGCCCTGAGAAATGCCCTGAGAATTTCTGTCTATTGTTTTGTTCACAGCGATCGCGCTCCTAATCCTTAACTAACAACTTAACCGTGCGGATCAGTTCAGACGGATCGAGGGGCTTAGTCAAATAAGCGGATGCGCCCTGCTTCATTCCCCAAAACTTGTCCATCTCGCCCGCCTTGGTCGAGCAAAGCACAATGGGAATGTCTTTAGTCTCGGCGTTGTCCTTGAGAGCGCGGCAGAGTTCAAAGCCGCTTTCATTAGGCAACACAACATCTAACACAATAGCGCTAGGTTTCTGTAGACTAATTTTTGACCTAGCTTCCTCACCATTAGCTGCCAATACTGTAGTAAAACCAGCATTTCTGAGACTCCCAGTAATTATCTCAGCCTGAGTCATGGTGTCTTCGACTACTAAAATTGTACTCATACTAAAAAATATTCCTAATCTTGATGTTTATCTCGGTACTTATGTTGGTTAAGCATCTTAATTCAGAGCTTGTTAAAGTTGAATTATTCAGCATCCACATTTTGCAAAAACTTACGCAGTATTTGTAAGACCTTGCTCTGATCTGGTGGCTTACTCATAAAATCTGAAGATCCAGACATCTTGGCTCGCACCCGATCAATCATGCCATCCCTGCCCGTCAAAATGACGATGGGAATATCTTGAAATGTGGTTGTTTTGCGTAAAAATGTGCATAGTTCATAGCCATTCGTATTCGGCATGACTAAATCCAGAAAGATCAGATCTGGCTTACGTTCTAGCAATGTACTAACACTTTGCAATGGCTCAGTAATGGCGAGAACCTCGTAGCCTAATGGCTCAATAATTCGCCGCATTTCCATACCAATCTGAGGACTATCATCGATACAGGCAATTAATCCCTTATTGATGATTTTTGGGGTCTCTTTGGATAAAATCCAATTTGGCGAAATCCAATCTTGAATTTCACGGAAAGCTACGATTCCATCAACAACAAAAGGCAAAAGCGATCGCATAACTGCAATCGTGGAGCAGCGCATAATGATTGACAAATCCCATAATGTATTCGTCCCATTCAAGATTTTTTTGAGGCTGCTGTAAGTTTTGCTAGAGATGGCATCTGCATCCAGCATAATCTTTAACTGATCGGGATTAGCAACATAGGGAGACAAATCTAAAGAAAAGCCTTGGATCATATTCTGCACATGGGAAAGCCCAGCCTGTTGCCATTTTTGTTGTGCCGCTAAGATACTGTCTAGCATCTGCATTGCCGATAGCGCCACAATTGGCTTAAAAGGCAAAGATTCTAAGGGCTTCCATGAACATTTTGGCTGTTTCTGCTCAGCTAGCCTATAAAACACTTCATAAATATTAGACTGAATAATCGCCTTTGCTTGCTCAATCGTAATTTGCTCTTCTTGAATAGTGCTTTCAATTAATTTCAATTCCCAAGCTTCAGCGTAAGGATGAGCTTTGTCCAATAAGTTTTGAATATTGACGTTTTGAGAATGTTGACGAACTGATCTAGCCAGCCTGCGAACACGGTGTTTTCCCCCCGTGGCATATACCAATCTTCCTAGATAAAAGTAGATGTAACAATCAGGCTCTATGCCTAGCTCATCAGTAACGACTAGTTCACCAGTCGCCTGTTGAAACAATACATGAAGATGTTTCAGGTCTTGAATAAACTTTGGGGTTAAGTATGTTGATGTATCCACTAGCGAAAGTTTAGTAAGTAGCATTTCACAGAAAATCACGGGTAGAAAATCATAAAAACACAGAAATTAAGCTGTTAGTATGACTTCTTATGGAAATTATAAGCAAACATTTGACATACTCACTGAAGCTTAAGCAGCAGTGATTCTTGACATTTCATCCAGGTGTGCTGGCAAGCCAGCCCTACCTTCCTTTCATGTCCGTTTTAAGTCTCCCAATGCCCTATGGCGACTTTTCTGGTTTGTACACAAGTAAAGTACTTGTTTGCCTTCAGGGTTGGACTTGCCCTTGCCCTTTCTGCTTCCCCTGCTTCTGATCGCAACTCTGACAGGACTTTCAAACTTGCTGTTTTTGTGATTATCTTAAATCTGGGCGGGTCTAAGACCATTTATATTCTAATATAAAGCCCTACTAGAAGTATAGGGTTTTGTCTCCATCTTTCTGATGAATTTAAGACCCATAGGCAGTCTATTAAGGCTGTTATTATAGCATATGTATAACAGTATACTACATTTAATGTAGTTATTATGTAGCATTGCGCCACTTTCAAAAGTATCTCTGGACTAATAAAAGCCTCAATAGGTTGTAACGTAATCTTAATATTAAGTTTGTCTAAGAGTCTGCTTGAGAAGTCTAGACATTCGCTAAAAATCTCGATTGATCCCCACTAACCCTCCTTACGAAAGGGGGAAAGATTAAAAAAAGTCCCCCTTTTTGAGGGAGATTTAGGAGAATCAAAATTTTTTAAACGCACTCTAAGCCTCATCACCTATTTACTTAGGTTTATTTCTATGCGGATACCGCCGTTGGCTGTGTTTGCCGATCGCCACGATTTAATAGCTTGCTGTAATTGTTGTAAAGCATTTTGATCGGTCTTATTTATTGGCGCGGGTATAACCACAATCTCCGAAATGCGATCACCTGTAACTTGCATTTCGATTACGTAATTACGGGATAAAACAGTCTTTTGATCTAAATGTTGATCTAAATAATTAGAAATATAATTAGAAATGTATTTAACCAATTCATTTTGGATAGTTTCAGGTAATTGCGATCGCACATTGATGATTTGTATTTTGGCTGTGGGTTTGGCATTGGGGAATGACGATGGTGCTGAACGCGATGTAGCAACTCTAGGTAAAGCATCACTGGCTTCAGAGATAGCGTCAGGTTGATCGTTTGCTAATGTTGATGGTGCGGGGCTGGGCTTAGCCATCGGGCGTTCCTGTCTAGTGGCTCCAATGCCACCTTGTAGATTCGGTTGCGGAGATGGTGGGATGGCACGATCGCCAAAATCTTCAGGAATTGGTGCATTGGGAGCAGATTCTGAGGCAACTGAGGGAATCTCGGTTTGGAGTGCGATCGGGACTTTGATCTCTGAGACTGATTTCGGCGATGATGGGGCTGGCGGACGGGATAATTGCGGTTCTGAAGATCTAGAATTGTCATTTTCTGGTGATGTTGCTTTAGATGGCGATGGGGTTGCTTGCGGTAAATTTTGATCCGATCGCTTAGCTCCATCTTGTCTGTTGCCTAAAGTTGGCGGCGCAATTTCAGGGGGCTGGGGGTTAGGCGTGGAGGCGATTTGCAAACTAGGCTGATCACGGGAGACTAGGCGCACAGCGCCGATCGTGACCCCAACTAGTGCGATCGCCGCCGCCATAATTTTCAGCCAATTAGGGGTAATGCGGCGCACTTCTAGCACCAGATCGGGCAGAATGACTAACTCACGGGAGCATTGCTCTAGGGTTTCGTAGAGATCGAATAGTTGCAACGTTGAGAGCTGGAGATCTATCCCCTTGGGGATGGCGATCACATGATCGAGCTGATCGATCTCATCCTGTGCCAACCAGCGATCGCTATAGGCAATTACGGCTTCGATAATGTGATTGATTTGGCTTTGGTTGCCCTTAATCACTCTGCCCTGTGCCAAGCGCAGTCGAAACCGCAGGTTCTGCACCACGGTTTGCGAAGTCCATGCCGACATCGGCGATCGCTTTGCCCATACCTCTAGGGAGCAGGTGGGGCTGCTATAGGCGCGATTGATGGTATTGCCTGACGGTACAAAGCGTTGCATGGGGTTTATTCGGGTTGGAGCGGAAATAAGGCAGTGAGGGCGATCGCCACATCAGGAAAAGCGATCATCGTGGCAGTATCTTCGCTATTCAAGATCAATTCTTCGCGATAGCTACCATTTTCGGGCTGACGGAACAGATAAACTTGGCGCTTTTGCAAATCGAGAATCCAATATTCTAAAACCAGATTTTTGCCATAAATCCGCGCCTTTTGCTTGCGATCTGTAGAAATTGTCCAGTCCGCAACTTCAATTAACAGATAAATATCTTTAGCTTCAGGATGCCTATAGGAATATTCATGCTCATCAATCTTGACGATCGCCAGATCGGATTCAGGTTCAGAGTCATTGCCTAGGATGACGGGTAACTGGATACGAATTTCGGCGCGATCACCTAACAATTTAAAAAACAACTTACTGCTACGCTGCACACTAGAGGCGTGAAATGGTCTTTGGGGACTCATACAAACAATTTTTCCTTCTAAAAGTTCTACGCGATCGTCCTCATCCAAGACCCCAGCCTCTATCATTTGGTGATAGTCATCCACAGACCACAGATGAATTTGCGGCTCAATTTCTTGGGTTATTTCTTGTGTTGCTTCGGTGACCGTTGCTTGCATGATATTTTTGCTTACAGCCTAGCTAGGTTTTTTTAAAACTGAAAACGGCTTAGCCATTTTCAGTTTTGAGATTACTGACTACGTTCTAACAGCGCCACCCAAAGACGGCGTGACCCAACCTGTGAACTATAAAACAATAGATCTATTAACAATTTTAAAGCCAATTTCTGAATTGTGTCGGTTGCAGCTTGCCTTTCTTCAGCCATGCGTTCTTGATAAAGGCTATTAAAGCGATCGAGATAGTCGCCTAATACGGGTTCGTGATGCAAAGGGCTTTTTTTAGCGCTGCATTTTTCCAACTGGGCTACGGCGTTGCGGATGGCAAATTGCTGTTGGGCGGCAAGGGTGCAACTAATCAGGGTAATCGCCCTAGCCTCATCCACATCTAGTTTTTTACGCCCCTTGCCCTTGCGTAATGGACTGGCTTGGCGTAAGCGCCATAGGGTGATGCGATCGCTCAAAATTTCTTCCAAACCCAACTTCTCCGCCACCGCCAACATCTCATCGGAGCCAATCGCTGTTAATGCTTCTAAAGCAAGCAGCACCAAATCTAGATGTGCTTTCATTGCCTGCAACTGCGGCAGGTCTGGATCGTCAAAAGCAGTTACGGAGGAAGAGTTCATAGCCAGATAGAGATCAATTAGACTTTACTTCAGGCAGAGGGGGTAATGGTAAAGGGCGCAGCTTGCCATTGAGTTTTACGGGTTCATTGTTAACGTTGTCACGACTATTATTTTCAATTGCAGAATGCTCTGAATTTTGGCTCAAGGGCTTCTCAATATTTCTTTCGTTATTTCTTTCGGTTTTTCCAGCCGACTTTTCACCGCCAGCAGCTCGATCCATCAGCCCCTTTGAGGCACTTCGCGCCCTCCCTTGGGTTGCCCATGCCTGCATAAAGCTAATTTGCTCCCTAGCCGTACTAGCGAGGGGATAGGTCTCACGGATCGCGCCTAAAATGTCATTGGTATTGACATCCCGTTGCTCATGAAAAGCGCGGTACATTCCCTCCACGATCGCCTGCTCAATTTCCGCGCCGCTAAATTCCTTAGAGATATCCGCCATTAGCTCAATATCAAAATTGCGTAATTCCATTGGGCGAAAGCGTTTTAAATGCAGGGTAAAGATTTCTTTGCGCTCTTCATAATTGGGCAGATTGATAAAAAATAATTCATCAAACCTACCCTTTCGCAATAGCTCAGGTGGCAAAGCATGGATATTATTGGCAGTCGCCACCACAAATACAGGGCTAGATTTTTCCTGCATCCATGTTAATAACGTCCCCAAAACACGCTGACTAGTTCCCGAATCACCCATACTATTAGCGATGCCGCCGAAAGCCTTATCAATTTCATCGATCCAGAGGATGCAGGGGGCTAGTGCCTCTGCCAGTTGGATTGTTTGGCGGGTGCGGCTCTCCGACTGCCCCACGAGGCTGCCAAACAACCGCCCCACATCGAGGCGCAACAGGGGTAACCGCCAGAGGTTAGCGATCGCCTTAGCACAAAGACTTTTGCCAGTCCCCTGAATGCCCAACAGCAACACGCCGCGAGGATTGGGCAACCCATACGCCCTTGCCTCATCGGAAAAGGCTAACTGACGTTGCATCAGCCATAGCTTGAAATTATCCAAACCACCGATACTATCGAGGGTTTCATTGGGCGTAAAAAATTCTAAAAATTCCGTTTGCCTAATCCGCTTTTGCTTCTCTGTCAGTACCCGATCAATGTCAGACTCATTGAGATAATGCTTCTGCACGATCGATTTGGAGAGGGTGTGACAGATGCGATCGCGGGTCATGCCTGTACAGGCTTTGATTAACTGCTCTAGGCTATTCCCAGCCAGCCTTAATTGTTCGGGGGGAACCATCTGCTCAATAATGTTACGAATCTCCGTAGTCTCTGGTAATGGGAAATAGAGTACAGATACTTGCTCTTCAAGCTCTGAGGGCATTTCCAAAATTGGGCTTAACAAAACTAAGGTTTTACGCGAATTACGAAAACCACGGTAAAGATTCCGCAGTTGCCTCACTAAAACTTCGTCAAGACGCTGTGAGGCTAGTCGCCGATGAAGATCCCTAAATACATAAATGCTAGGGGCTTGGCGATCGCTATTTTCCACAAACTGCAAAGCTTGCAGCAAATTATTTTTGCCCTCATGGTTATGCTCAAAACCGCGCACAAGGTCATAGTAATAGGTCTGTCGGGGTGGACCGCATTCTTGGGCTACTTGGGCGATCGCCTTTTCTGCTCGCTCTTCCTCCCATGTGACCACATAAATAATCGGACATTTTGACCGAATCAGTAAGCTTAATTCTTCTTGAAAATTAGAGGGTTTCATCTAAAAGAACTCATCACCATCGGGCTGTCGATGGGGGGTAGGTAAGGATTTCAAGTGGCTCAAGAATTGCAGTAACTCATCGTTAGTCAATTCTTGGCGGGATCTTTTATTAAAAGTCCTTACTAAATAATCACGCCCCTGCGGTTTTGTCCAGTTTAATCGCCCCATTTCTACATCAATTTTAGAAATGGCATCGGATAAGTCCATCGGCTCTGGGGCAATAGGTGCAGGTAATGGCTTGACTGGATTGGCGATCACGGGACTTGGTTCTACCGATGGTTCAGTTGATTGGGGATAGCTAAATTTATCCTGAGAAATATAGCTTTCGGTATATTCGCCGCTATATTCGATCGCTGGCTCTGACTGGATCGTATGGGTGGTATGGGTGACGGCGGCGGATGGCAGCGAATTCATAGTCGATGGCTCCCGTGACACCTGCGTGAGGATCGGCGATCGCCCTCCATAGCCACTAAAACTTTTACCAAAATTATTATCGAAATTATTTTCAAAATTTTGATCGAAGTTGATCCCCACAAACACTAAGGCTCTTTTAACAGCACGATCTTCTGCAATTTCTAGATCACTATCAACTGCCGTAGCCGTCCCCATGATAGCCTCGCCCTGAGAAACAATGGCTCTAAAGGCATACATACCATCGACTTTTGGTAGCATTTCAGTCTGGATGCAACCTTGGGGATATTGAGAACGAAACTGGGCAAACATAGACAAACTCAACGTTTCTTTTCTATATAAAACTAACGAAGCCATGGGCAGTTCCTTAGGGCTTACGCAAAACGCTAATTGCCATCGTCCCCTTCTACCAGAGTGGGAGAAGCGGAGTAAAGCTTTCAATAATTGCCCTAATTTTGGCTTAAGTGCGAATTGCTGTGATGCAGCAATGGTGGCACATAACCAGGAATCTTAGATTCATCAACATTATCTATTTGATCGGGATCAAGGTATTCATCGGCATAGCGTTGATATACCTTTTCGCTGACAAATAGATCAAAAATGTCGGGATCGATATGATGATCCAGTTTCATCTTGCCGAGAATATGCAAGCATTCGGTTATGGTTTTGCCCTTTTTGTAGGGGCGATCCTTGGCGCTGAGGGCTTCAAAAATGTCAGCAATACCCATCATTCTGGCAGGCAGTGACATCTGATCGCGCTTCAGCCCCTTCGGATAGCCGCGCCCATCCATGCGTTCATGGTGTCCACCTGCATATTCAGGCACACGCCGCAAATTGCGGGGATAGGGCAGTTGTTCTAGCATCTCGATCGTCACAGAAATATGATCGTTAATAATTTTGCGCTCTTCTGCGGTCAAGGTTCCTCTAGAAATATTCAGGTTGTACACCTCGTTATCCGTTAAGAAATTCGTTTCTACACCTTGGGGATCGATCCAGCGATATTTGGCAATTTGTTGGAGTCGTTCTTTGTACTCATCGCTCATAAACTCGCCGCCAATATTACATATTCGTAAAAAAGCTTGATCGCTGGCATATTGGGCTAATTTTTGCTGGAGCGCCGCCTCTAAATCGGGAATAATGCTGAGATTGCCTGACTCGATCGCCGCGATTTTCTGATTGAGAAAACTAATTTCGGCATCCCGTTTTAACACCTCAAAGCGGGTACTCACTAGATGAATACGATCAAAAATGGTTTCTAGTTTAGTTGCCTTATCGATTACATGGACGGGTGTAGTCACTTTACCGCAGTCATGGAGCAGTCCAGCGATCTTTAGCTCATAGCGTTCTTCTTCATCTAGCTGGAAATCTTCAAAAATACCGTAATTTGCCTTGCAAGCAGCATCGGCAATCATCATTGTTAAGGTGGGTACGCGGCGACAGTGAGCGCCATTGTAGGGAGATTTTTTGTCGATCGCCTCAGAAATTAGGTCAATAAATGATTCAAATAGCTCACGAAACTGTCCGATTAATTTGTTATTAGTTAGGGCGATCGCCGCTTGAGATGCCAAGGATTCGCCAATGCGCTGAGCAATTTGCGAAAATTCCACAATTGTTTGAGAATGGGGATCTCTGGCATTAATTAATTGCAAAACGCCGATTAGTTCCCCCTCATGGTTTAGCATCGGCAAAGTCAGAAACGACTGCGATCGATAACCCGTGCGCGTATCAAAAGCCCTTGTCCCCGCAAAATCAAAGCCTTCTGCAATATAAGCATCGGGAATATTAATCGTTTGTTTGTATATAGCAGCATGAGCCACCACCATGGTGTTGTTAGGATTGCCCGCTTCGTCATACAAAGATATTGGACCAAAGTTAATCGGCTCTCCGACTCTAGTTCCCATCATGATACCGAGGGAATCATTCATGATGATTTCAAACTTAAGTTGCTTTTTATCCTCCGTTGCCAAATATAAAGTACCTGCATCTGCATTGAGAATAGTTTTTGCACCCCGCAAAATCATTTCTAATAATTTAGGGGTGTTTTTTTCGACTGAAAGAGCGATGCCAATCTCATTTAGCTTTTCAATTAGCTCCAAGGATTCTATTTTGTAATCGCTGGTTCCCATGATGTGATTTCCTATCTGTCAACAGTGTTAGATTGATTACTGGTGCGATCGCTGATGCAATGACAAATTGATCTCTAAAATGCTTGTAAATAATTTATAAATAATTTGTAATTAGTTTACAAATTATTTATAAATTATTTTTTAATCCGATAACCCTGCCAATTGCCAAAATTATTTGTGCTGTCCGCGATTCCATAACTACCAAAAAATTCCATGCAACCTTCTGAAAAAACGAAAACACCCTTACCCTGCTGATCTACGCCTTCCTTCCAAACAAAGTTGATGACATTATTACGCAGTTTGCCCGTAAATTCTCCTTTTATCCTACCGCGATCGAGATTTGAGTATTCATAACTTCCTGTCACCTTTTGATTATCAGCTTCTTGTAACGAAAGTTTGCCAAAGGGGGTTTGCCATTCACCTGTGATTTTCGATTGGCAATTGAGACCACCATCAGGATTAGACTCCAGGGCTGTCAGATATTGCAGACCCCACAGGGCTGTTACAACCACACCGCCCACACTTACCGCAAGGATGAGCCAGCCCAAGGGCAGATCCTGCAATATTTGCAGCGCTGGTTTTGGCGAAGTTCGTGGTAGTTTTCGCCCTAGCCATAAGCGATCTCGCCATCTGAGGGCGGGAGTCTCACTTGTCTCAATTTCTAGGTCGCGATCGCCATGATCTACCGCCATTGATGGAGTCCCTTGCGCGATAATCTCATTTTTGTCAGCATTATTGACTTGATGATTTACTTGATCGATATTGCCATCAATATCTTGATTACTGCTTGTATCAGTGCTAGATGAATGACTTGACAATACATCAGGGGCGATTTCGGATGACATATCAGGTGCAATATTATAAAAGTTGGTTGGCTTACTCGACTAGCGGCGATCGCTATATTAGTTAGTATTGCACTTATTAGATTGTTGTATAAACATAGAGGTGGCTTTTCTTAATGCAATCAGCGATTATGCGTACAGAATCTCAACCTAGCGAAACCGAAATTCAGCAAATTTTTGATCGCATTGCGCCCGTTTACGACCGCTTCAATGATTTTTTGAGTTTGGGGCAGCACCGCATCTGGAAAAAGATGGCACTGCGCTGGTGCGAACCGCAGAGAGGCGAAACATGGCTCGATCTCTGCTGTGGCTCTGGAGACATGGCGGCATTGGTGGCAAACTTAGTTGCACCCACAGGTCAGGTGGTTGGGGTGGACTTTTCAGCACAGTTATTAGCGATCGCGGCGGAACGTAGTCAAAGTTATGGCTCACGGTTGCAAAAATGTTTGTCATGGCAGCAGGGCAATGTCTTGGCTTTGCCCTTCGATGATGCCACCTTTGACGGCGCAACCCTTGCCTATGGCTTACGCAATGTCACGGATATTCCCCAATGTCTAGCCGAACTGCATCGTGTCCTCAAGGTGGGCGCAATGGCTGCGATCTTAGATTTTCATCGCCCCAGCGATCGCCTCGCCCAAGCCTTTCAAGATTTTTATCTCGATCGTGTGGTTGTGCCTTTAGCCGATCGCTTTAATATGACTGAGGAATATGCCTATATTGCCCCCAGCTTAGCGAGGTTTCCCATTGGCAAAGAGCAGGTAAAACTAGCACAGGATGCAGGCTTTGGGCAGACCAAACACTATGCGATCGCCAATGGCATGATGGGAATTTTGATAATCAAAAAAACGGCATAGCCGTTTTTTTGATTGTCAATGCAACCTATGGCTATGCTTTTCTATGGTGGTTAACAGTTCTTTTTCGCCAAAGGGTTTAGTGATATATTCCGTAGCCCCCACCATCCGCGCCTTCACCCGATCAATAAAACCATCCTTACCCGTAAGCATAATGATTGGTAATTTGGCAAATAGGCTCGAACGGCGCAACATCCCGCATAATTCATAGCCATCTAGCTCAGGCATTGTAATATCACAAAGAACTAAGTCGGGCTTGTATTGAAACACTGCGCTGAGAGCTTTGACTGGGCTAGAGATTGCCATAATTTCATAGCCATGATTATGCAGAATATATTCCACCGCACGGCAGATTGTCACACTGTCATCAATACATAAAATACGCGGCGACTTAATCTTTACCTGTTCGGGAATATCCAACGGCGATCGGGTAATTGCCATCTTCCCTGCGGCGATCGCCTCATAAAGCTCATGCCCCACCTCACAGATATCCCATCCCGAATAGCGCGATAGCTGCCGAATACTGGTTTTGCCGTCAACCCATTGATCTAACACCCCTAAAATCGGTTCGGTAGGATTGCCCAAAAATACAGGACATTGGTTGGTGGACTGCAAGATTGGGTAAAACTGCTTCCAAGTCCGCAGACTTTGAGCATAACCATTACTAATTTCGGAGAACTTGATCTTAGTTAAACGCGGGTTTAAGGTTGGGCTAATTTCAAACACAAAATTACCTTGATACATTCCCAAGATATCAAATAAAACTTCACGGATAGTATTGGTAATAATCTGCATCGCTTGTGCAGGGGTAATGATCTTCGCCTCTAGCAACAGCCAAATCTGACCATACTCCAACACATTGATTCCCATTTTTGAGGGTGCAAGCTGGTCTAGTGCCTGCTCTAAATTTAGTCTCTTGAGATAATCCCGTAATCGCGTTAAGTTACTGTCATTGTCAGTGGCATAGATTAACTCCCCCTGATCAAAAAATAAAAACCAAAATCTACCAGCGCTAGATTCAATTAGTAGTTCGCCAGTGCGTTGACCCAACTCAATCAAGTTGATAATAGTATGTATGTCAATCTCTCTGAGCGTGCCTTGCATGGGAATTTAGAAAATAGTAATCATCATGATACAGCCCTTTGCGCTGACTTAAAACCCAGTCAGATCTTTTAGAGCAATAACTGGCTACGCCAATACTCGATTGGGAATTACAATGGCGGAATTCTGGCGATTACGCCATTGCGAAGCGGTTCGGGGCGTTCTTTCCATGCCATCAATCCATTGGGGCGATCGCGGTAAATTTCTGCACATTGCAAAATGGCGGCAGCAGTATCGCCGACTCGCTCAGCATCACTGGGCAGATCGCCAAATACATAGGAAGGTTTGGCTGGAGACGCAAATGTAACTACACAGGCATGACTGCAAGCACTCATACAGGCGATCGCACAAATATCAAAGTTAGAGCGATCGCCCCAACTTTGATATAAACCTGTAAGTTCTTGAAATAATATTTCGCCGCCACTTATACCAATTTTTTTGCCATTTTCCCAAGTGCTGGCGCAGGTCGTGCAGACCATCAAACGATGAACCATCTTTAATTTTTATTTATTTTGAATAAATGCGGGGACTACGCCCCAAAGGGGCGCAATCTCTGTGGTAATTACTTATCGCCATTGGGGGACGAATTATAGAGAGCATCAAGCTTAGAACGGGCATCGTCAACATTAATGGATTTAATTACCATTAGTGGCTCATCAATATAATTACCATCGGTGTCCCAAAGCTCTGGATGGGCATATTGTGGCAATGCACGGCGGCGCGAATTTTGATAGCTGCGATTTCTTTGACTTCGATCATCATTTTGCGATAGCGAGATCATACTGCGGATGAGGTTACTAATGGCAAAAATGGAGAGGATTGTAAAAGCGAGTATGTAAATAATTTGCACCATGTCTGCTTTCCTAAAACGATGTTTATAAACTTTGATTAGAAATGTAAATAAAAGGATTGATCAAAAGGATTGATAAATTACTTTTGTAAAAATAGGAATCCTGAAAAATTAGATTTTTTTAAATTGAGTAGCGATATTGCTTGGTTACGATATCGCTTGATTACGATAGTAGCGCATTCCCACGGCTTGACACTCAACCAATAATTCGTGCCAAGGGCGCATGGTTGCCATGTCGACCCCAACCTGATGTCCTGTGATTTTAAACAAGGATGTGGCTACACCCACTTCTTTGATCGCATTTTGGACACGCTGAAGCAGTTGTTGCTGTTGCGCTTCTGTCAAAAACGTCAGGCGTTCGTCAGATAATAACTTTTGAGAACGATCAAACCAATAGGCAAAGTCTTCGAGTAGGGGTTCTAAGATTTGCCTCAGTATTTCAGGATCGGGACTGGCAGTGTTACTCATGGTAGTTAGCCTGCGCTTGACGATTTCAGCGCTATGGGTGATTTGCTTGAGATAATTTTATTTATGACAGCTATTATAGCATTTTGTTACTTTTCTTAACATTAATTAAATCTTATGACTTCAAATCCCCTTGATCGCATGGCAAGTGAGCCGACCAATCCTGATAATTTACAGGCATTGCAGCATTTAATCGATGTGGTGGCTTCGTTGCGATCGCCTGATGGTGGATGTCCTTGGGATTTAGAGCAAACCCATCAAAGTTTGATTCCCTATGTGATTGAGGAAGCCTATGAAGTGGTTGATGCGATCCAAAGTGGTGACAGTCGGGCGATCGCCGAAGAATTAGGGGATTTGCTGATGCAGGTGGTGCTGCACGCCCAGATTGCCAGTGAGTCGGGGCAGTTTGCGATCGCTGAGGTTGCGGAAGGTATTGCTCAAAAGCTAATTCGTCGCCATCCCCATGTGTTTAGTGATCTGACAGTAACCGATATGGCAGAAATCCATCAAAACTGGGAAAAGATCAAGGCATCGGAAAAGGGCGAGGATCTGGCAACCACTCAAAAACTGAGCTATAAACTCAAACGCTATGCGCGATCGCTGCCCCCCTTGATGGCTGCCATGAAAATCTCACAAAAAGCGGCCGCCCAAGGTTTTGAATGGGATAATGTGGAGGGGGTATGGGCAAAATTTCATGAGGAGCTAGCGGAGTTGCACCAAGCCATAGACCATGAATCGAAGGAAAATCAGGAAGCAGAATTGGGGGATCTTTTATTTACCATTATTAATGTGGCAAGGTGGCATGGACTCGACCCCACGGCGGCGCTGCAATCTACCAATCGTAAGTTTATTCAGCGCCTTGAGGTGATGGAAAATCTGAGCGATCGCACCCTTGATAATTTAGCGATCGCTGAACTTGATCAACTTTGGCAACAGGCAAAAAACAAACTCAAATAAAAAATCAGGAAGCGCCGCTTCCTGGTTTTTTATGATTCTTTTTGTGATGGCTCTGGTGGCAAAAAGCGGGAGTCGGAAATCTCGATCAGCTTATCAACAGAAGTTTCGCTGATAAATTTTCTGGCTTTGGCTAGATACTCCAAATGCGGACATTGATCGCCGAGGATACAGCCGTCTTTGCATTCTTCTTGACAATTAACTTGGCGAGACATGAATTTATAAGTAGTTTGGGTATATGCCATTAAATCAAAAAATAGGACGCTAAGCGCCCTATTTTTTGATATGCATTTTGATATTTATAATGCGGTCAGAGAGACTCGAACTCTCACAGCTTTCGCCACCACCACCTCAAGATGGCGTGTCTACCATTCCACCATGACCGCAACTATTTTTTAGGTTGTACTTAAACTAGATTAAGTTTCAAGTGCTTTACTATATTACAGCAATCGTCACCATATGCAATATCTTTTTGACAACCTATGTTGAATTTTAGGCAAGTTTTTCTGCGGCATTTTTTTAAACGATCGCGGTGGCTTAGTTATCTGGCGATCGCGGGCGTGAGTGTGTATAGCACTGTCTGCATGGGGCTATGGTTTAAGCAATCGCAATTGGTATTTTTGCCAACTAGGGAGATCAAAAATACGCCTGCTGAGTTTAACGTGAAGTATGGGGATGTTTTCATTCCTGTCAAATTGGCTGATGGCAGGGTAGAAAATATTCATAGTTGGTGGTTGCCTAATCCTAATCAAGAGCAATTACCAATGGGCGATCGCCGTGTGCTGTTATATCTGCATGGCAATGGTAAGAATGTGGGCGCAAATGCCAAACACGCTAGCCGCCTGATGCGGATGGGATTTTCAGTATTACTAATTGACTATCGCGGCTATGGCAAAAGTGAGGGCGATTTCCCCTCGGAGGCGGCAGTATATGTAGATGCTCAAACCGCTTGGGACTATCTCAGACAGCAGGGCTATCAACCACAGCAAATTATGATTTATGGTCACTCCCTTGGTGGGGCGATCGCGATTAATTTAGCGGTCAATAATCCCGATGCCTTTGGCGTAATTGTGGATGGCTCTTTTACCTCGATCAAAGAAATGGCGGAGCTAGATGGCAAATATCGGATATTCCCCCTAGATTTATTGATCCATCAGCGCTTTGACTCTATTAATAAGGTGCGATCGCTCAAACCACCCATTCTCTATATCCACGGCACAAAGGACGAACTAATTCCTGCGACAATGAGTCAGCGCCTTTATGATGCAACCTCATCAAAAAAGAAACTAGTATTAGTGGAAAATGCGATGCACAACAATACGGCGGCTACTAACGAAGAGTTATATCGCAGTTCTATTTTAGATTTTTTTGCTATTAATTAAATACAGCACTCTGTGCTGACTTAAAACCCAAGGAAAACCTTGAAAGCTGAGGGGGTGACAAAGACATCTAAAACGTAGCCGTGACAAGCTGCATAGCCCTCTTACCTCGTTGATAGTAGGTTAACTTATTGGGAGCTAGTTTCAATA
>NZ_JACJPY010000057.1 GCF_014696345.1 Pseudanabaena cinerea FACHB-1277 | reverse complement strand
CGAGCGCAACCCATCGTCCTCCTGAGCATGCTTTCTTGCGCCTGAGTTGGATAGAATCGGTACTTGAAAGCTTTTTGAGTCATACTTACATTATACTACTTGTTTTGTAAGATATCTAACTAATATAAAGCCGCACTAGAACGGCGGGGTTTTAAACCCATTTTTCTGATAAAAATTTTCAAAAGCGGCGCGTTGCGCCGCTTTTGAAAATTACTTTGGATCTTAATTCAGCACCAAGTGCTGGAACTTTACAACTAGTCTAGGGTAATGACCCAAGAGCCAATATAAACAGGCACAGGTACATCCGCCCTTAATACGCGACCATCAAATTGATAGAAACCGCCATAATCAGGATTACGCACATTGGATAAAACTACCCTCAAAGCTGTTTTTGCAGGAATCGCCTCCTTGGGAATTACGGTAATTCTTCTGTTTTCTCGATCCCAAGTGGCAGACTCAATTTCTAAATCCTTGCCGCCGCGACATTGACCCGTCACCCGCAATTTGATGTCATTAGTGTCAAAGCTACCATTGAAATGATCAGGATAAGTAATGATCACTTCAGAGACCTTGAAACTTTGGGGCTTCACTTCTAGATAATAGCGATCGTTGCGACTACTAGTGCCATTGTCTAGACAATAGTCTAGAGCGCTATCCTTCACGCCACCAAACAAAATAAACCCTGCATTAGCTTGAGCGCGAACCGCAGTAGGAGCAACCACACAGGCGATCGCCAGACAGGAAGCAATACCCAATTTTTTGATCATATGGATCTTCATAAATCTCTTGCGACTTTATTATTATGCTACGCAGTCATCATTCTGACGAAATTTGCTAACAAATGTATCCCGTCAGTGGATGATTTTTCGGGATGAAATTGGACTGCCATAATATTTTCGGTGGCGATCGCCACGGTGACGGTTTGGCTGCCGTGGGTAGTGGTGGCGGCGGTAACTTGGCGATCGCAGGGATCGGTGTAATAGGAATGCACAAAATACATCCAAGGATTTGGGGTTAGACCTTGCCATAGCGGACATTGCGGCTGGTTTAGCGCCAGTTGATTCCAACCCATGTGGGGAATAGTGAGATTTGGCTCAGGACGAAAACGCTTAACCTGCCCCCGTATAATTCCTAATCCTGATTCCTTGCCCTCTTCACTGCCATCAAAAAGAATCTGCATTCCCAAGCAAATGCCTAAAAATGGCTTGCCCGACGCGATCGCCTCATGGATTGGTTGCTCTAGCCCCGTGGCACGGAGCTTTTGCATCGCAGGATCAAATGATCCCACCCCAGGCAAAACAATACCATCGGCAGCAGCTAACTTTTGGGGATCATGGGTGACAATGGCTGTCGCCCCCGCTAGCTCTAGCCCTTTGCAAGCTGAGTGCAAGTTACCCATGTCATAGTCGATTACTGCTACCACTGGCATATATTTAATCCTGAAATTTGAATTAACTTAATTGTGCGGCTTGGCAACGCCATATATATCTTGGGCTTGGCTACCTATAACCACAGAACTAAGAGAAAATATTAACGTCTATCACTGAAAGCATATCAAAAGAGGTAATGGCGATCGTGCATAAACTATTTTTAGCATTGGGTTTCGCAATAATTAGCTATATGGCAATGGGCGATCGCCTCGGCAATCAGGGTATCGCCGAAAATATTACGATCCCACAGCAACCCGTAGAGCCTAGCCTCTGGTGGAAACTTGACAGACTAGCAATAAGCTGGGTGGATAATGTCACCATTGATGAAGCCTCTAAACAAGCAATCTTCACCATCAACAGCAGCAGATGGGGAGCGCTCGACTATGTACAAAGATTTAGCTTTCTCTTTAAGCTGGGCGTAGAGGCACAAAAGCAAAATTTTAATGTAATACTGCTAGATCGCCGTTCGCAAAAGGTTGCGGAATATAGGTATAAACTAGACTCTTGGCAAATGACACCCCAAACATTAGGAGCCGATCCCTTTCGCGTGATTGCGCCAACAATTTTGCAGCAACAATTTTAAACTCACCTTTAGCAATGCTTCATCAATATGCGACAAGTCCCATATCCGATCAAGTGAAAACCGCTATAATTTGGGTAGGCTTAAAATAAATTAGCTTAAAATATTTCATAAAATTTATCACATCACTTTTTAGCATTTCTAAAAAATCTTGAAGTTTCGGGCGCACAGCAAGATATCAATCTTTGCAAGAAACCGCGAAATGGAGATTTTCTAACCTTGCCTGCTTTAATTTGGTTTTATTTTCATTTTTATTTTCATTTTTATAAAAACATAAAATACAGGAATTGCGTTATGTCTGTTCGCGTTGGTGTACTGTTGCTCAATCTGGGAGGACCTGAAAAACTCGAAGATGTCTATCTCTTCCTGTATAACCTATTTGCCGATCCCGAAATTATTCGCCTGCCATTTCCCTTCTTACAAAAGCCGATCGCCTCACTGATTGCCGCTAGTCGCGCCCCCATTAGCCAAGAAAACTATGCAATGATCGGCGGCGGCTCTCCCCTAAGGCAAATTACGGTAGAGCAGGGTGAGAACATTGAGAATGTCTTGCAACGCTATGGGGTGGAGGCAAAGGTATATGTGGCGATGCGCTATTGGCATCCCTATACCGAAGATGCGATCGCCCACATCAAGCAGGATGGCATCACCCACCTAGTTGTTCTGCCCCTATACCCACAATATTCGATTAGCACCACTGGCTCTAGCATCAAGAAACTCGATCAGCTTTGGGCTAATGATCCACAGCTACAAGCGATCGAGCGCATCACCATTAAATCTTGGTATCGCCGCACAGGCTACATTCGCGCCATGAATGAATTAATAGATGCCAAACTGCAAGAGTCGGACGCTCCCGATCATGTGCATCTTTTCTTTAGCGCCCATGGTGTACCAGTCAAATATGTCACCAAATATGGCGATCCCTATCAGGCAGAAATGGAAAACTGTGTCGATGGGATCATGCAGTCTCTGCGCCGCGATTATCAACGCTACAATGCCCACACCCTCGCTTATCAAAGCCGCGTTGGTCCTGTGGAATGGCTCCAACCATACACCGAAGAAGCGATTAGAAATCTGGCTAAGCGTGGGGTTGATCGCCTATTAGTCGTACCGATTAGCTTTGTCTCTGAACATATTGAAACCTTGCAGGAGATTGATATTGAATATCGTGAAGTGGCTGAAGAAGCGGGTATTCATCATTTTGATCGTGTCCCTGCCCTCAACAGTCATCCCATTTTTATCAATGATCTTGCAGATTTGGTCATGGAATCACTCAATATCTCTAAAGCTAGGGCGATCGCTGTTTAGAATTACAGCGCTTTGCGCTCAAATCCAAATCAAGAGAAGTTTTGAAAGCGTGATTTCACAAAATTTTCAAAATTTCTCTTGTGGTGCGTATGCCTAGCTACTGATTAGCTAATCACAATTGCGGAGAATTAAGATATTTCCTTGAAGGTGTCTTCCTGGTTCGATATAATTACAAAATATCTTATAACCCGTTATAGTAGGTGTGGCGATTAGGATTGCTTTCACTCATTTTATTGGGAAAGGCTGGCAAAAATGATTGAAATGAAAGTAGCTGGGATTGCGATTGATGCAGTTAGCCGTAATCCAATTGTTCTACTACGCGATACGTTAGAGCGCAGAGCATTACCCATTTGGATTGGCGAGTCTGAGGCAAAGGCAATTATTGCTGCCCTTGATGGGCGACCTCTAGAACGCCCCATGACCCATGATCTAATGATCAACTTTCTGGATGCTTGGCAGATTGTGGTTGAGCGAGTTGTGGTTCATGCGCTGAAAAATAGTACTTTCTACGCCGTGGTTACAGTTTCTTTGGGGGATATCAAAAAAGAACTAGATGCCCGACCCAGTGATGCGATCGCGATCGCAGTGAGGGCAAAATGCCCAATTTGGGTAATGGAAGAGGTAATTTTAGAGGCATCGATCCCCGTTGATCAGGATGCTGATGAGGCGGAAAGAAAAGCCTTCCGAGAATTTTTATCAAAGCTTACGCCAGAGGAGCTAGTCAAAAAAAGTGGTCTAGAGAAGTAACCAGAACCTTTGATTGACCGTCCTTGCAGCACCCATTGAGGCTTATTGAGGATTTGGGTAGTAAAGCCCTATGTTATTGGGCAAGGGCAGAGCGCGGGCTACTATTGATTAACCCTGAGATTTGCCTCTAAACTGCCAGAATTAGCAGAAAATAATCTTTCGGCGACTTCGCCATCCCTTCCCAAAACCTTTGCGGGCTGGTTGTTATAGCTTAGGGCAACGGCAGCAGCATTGCCAGCACGGATCGCGATTTGGCGATCGCCCGACCAAGCCAGCTTTTTGCCCTCATCAAGTACGCCCTCAAATTCGGTTTTGCCATCAACGACAATGCGAATCCAAGATTGACCTTGCATAATAACGCCTACATTTACGAGCTTATTGGGCGCAAACTCAAACTTACCACCCACAGCGATCGCCTGTTGGGATCGACTCTCAAGGCTGGTACTTGACACCCAGGATTTCAAAATATTGTTAAATCCTGCATTTACCTGTCCTCCCACAACCTCCGCAGAAGCAGTTTTGGCGAGGTCTGTGGCGAGATTTTTGGGCGCAGAGGATGGGGCGATCGCCGATTGCCTGATGACGCTTAGTCCGCCAGTCTGAGGTGACAAAGAAGTTAAGGTTTCAGCTTTTGCGGTTTCTAATTTTGCTGCGTTACTAAAATTAGTCTGGCTATCATTGATTTTGTTGGCTTCGGGTGGGTTGAGAAATGTAGCTAATAAACCCACTGCCCCAGCAATCACCGCAATATACAACGCATAAAGATGTAGAGGACGCAGCTCGGCGGCTGGACTGCCTGCCCACTTACGCTCAGGCATAGCCGAATTCAAAGGGAAATCTTCTGAAATATCACCCACTCCTAAGGCCACACCATATTTGCGAATAAATCCACGGATGTAAACAGGTTCAGGTAGTGATTGAATTTCGCCATCTTCAATGGCACGCAAGTAGCGCTCAGAAATTAGGGTCGTTGCCGTGAGGTGAGGAATTGACAGATCCTTATCTTCTCGAATTCGCTTAAATTGCGCTCCGATCTCTGCTAGTTTCTCTGCTTGCTTCGAGGTTGTAATATTCACAATACTCACAGACATTGGGGGAGATTTTTAACTTGTCTATTCAACTGCTTGCTAAGTTGCCTTTATCAAGAAGCCTGAATGTCTACAGGTTTGGTGCATGACTTATGATCTAGCCTTAATAGATCTAAGTCAATCATTTAACTTAACTTAATTTAATATATCACTCCGCATATCGTCAATTTATTCGGTATACCGCCTAGGATTTCTCCGTTCGCCAATGTTTGTTGGAATATTTACAGAAATAAGAAATAATTTACGAAAACATCTATGCTCAAGTTAAGAAAAGATGCTAGAGCCAATAGGACTTATGCAAAGTATTATGAGCAGTGCATTGAATTGCCTCCACGATAGAATCAGGGTTTATAGATCACTTGCATAAGCCCTAGCAAATAGTCGATTTCACAAAAAAATAGACAATTAATAGCGATCTAGAACTTTGACTAACGTAGCATCGGTGAAGAATTTATTTTTAGAACTGTTGAGTTTGCGCGATGTCAGGTCAGCGAAAGAGTCGTAAGGTCGAGTTTCGATTATCGAATCAACTATTGTTTTCAGGGATTTACCTTTCCATCCTGCTTTGGTAAATTTAGCTGTCAGTTCTTCCCGACTTTGCTCGTTGAGTTCTTTAAGGAGTTGTGACTCAGGACGAGGGTTAGGCAGTGGCGGAATCCGTTTGTCGAGATCGGCGATCACCTTGACGAGAGTTTCAATCTGATCATTATCCTTGTTCGTTGGTGGATACGTTGATAGATTTTGGTCTAGTTTGGCATCAATATTTTTGAGATTTGAATTGACAGATGCTAACTGGATATTAATCGACCTCTCAAAAGATGAAAGGAAATCATTTGATGAATTCACTGGTGGCGAGGTTGTTTCACCAATAGTCTTTTCATGTGTTTGTGAAGGCTGCGATTGCCTAATTAGTTCAATTTGCTTCAAGATGGAATCAGTTGCGATATCATCAGACTCGATAATGTAAGCCGCGATCGATTCTCCATTTCTAGCATCAATTTCTCTTGCTCTCACAGCAGCATGATACACAAGATCTCCATCAATTACTTCATAGGAATCAATTCCAGTTCTTCTTAAAACTAGAGGACTAATTACTCCTTCCGCATTTAAAATTTGCTGTGCCAGATACTCGATCTTGTCACTTTCAAATTGAGATCTATCGGATGTAGATACTATTTTTCTGACAGTAACCAATGAAGGTAATAATCTCATCTAGTTACTCCAATTTTTTCCAAAATTTCGATCGACAGTAGCTCAAATTCTTGAGCAGACATCGCATCTGGCTTAAAGTCAAAAATAGACTTAGGATCTGCCACCTCAATGTCTCCAATTACTTGTGTAAGTTCACCACATTTCGCTAACTCATCACGATCATAAATGATCGAATTCATCAATTGCAAATCATATTTCTTCTCAATCTTACTCAGCCTATTTGGGAGGGTATATTGCACAAAGCGGGAATTGGTGGATATTTTATTTGGAAGAACACCAAGAATATTGACTGGCGGTTTAGAAATTTGCTTCCTGAATCCATTTACCTTTTTGATAAATTCTTTAACATTGACCAAACCTTGATTTGCATAAGGCTTAAGATCCGAAGGAATGATCAAATAGTCACAAGCGATTAGAGCAACCCGTGCGTATAAATTCAGTGATGGCGGAGTGTCAATGAGTACAATGTCATATTTAGACTCTACATCTTTCAATTTTTGCATCAGGATCATTCTACTAGAATCCATTCGACCAAGCATATCTTCAGATTCCATCAAGGAGATATGAGCAGGAACTACGTCAATTGATGGATTACAAAAATTGGACTTCCGCGCCACTTCGCTAATGGGGAAAGAATCTTCATAGCTCAAAATTTGCAAAACATTCAGTTCTTTAATGTCGTCAAATTCTTCATCTTCAAACTTAATTAGCCCTGTGGCAAAGGTAGTATTGGCTTGGCTGTCGAGATCGATGACGAGGACACGCTTACCTTTTTTGCTGAGGGCGGCGGCAAGGTTGACCACCGTTGTGGTTTTGCCAACGCCGCCTTTATTGTGATAGATTGCGATCGTTTTCATAGAAGTAGTGAGTGACGGATTGGGAAGAGGGAGTGGAGTGGAGGCAGGATCTTTTATTGGGGATAGCTCCAACCTTGTAGCAAGAGAAAGCGGTTGATCTTGAGTTGTGGGCATCAGCGTTTGTGATATTGATCTTAACTTATCCCTGCTAATAATGTCTTTAATCTCATCAATTTTATCAGCAACAGCCATGCCATCACATCTAAAACTTAGTTTTAACTGATCACCGACTAACTCATAGATCCGAAAATCTTTACCATTAGATAGAACTCCATAGCAAACTTGAAGCTTAGTGAGATAATGGGTTAGTCGCCGCACATGAAAATCTAAATTCTGTTTAGGATGCTTTGCCTCCATGACAATGCCAACCTTGGGCAAGTTGTCAGCAGCTTGCGGAAAGACTTGGGAGGTAAAGGCTAAAAAATCAAGGCGAATGTTGCCGAAGGCGACCTCTTGATGCCATGTGCTGGGATCATAACCAAGGGTGGGCAGCAAAAATTGGACAAACAGCTTGCTTTCAACCTCGCTTTCATTGCGACATAGATCAGGATTAAATTTCATAATTAGGTTTTGTCATATTCACAAGATTTTAGCTAATGCCGACACGAATTCCCAAACTCTATGGATTTGCAGTAGGGGTTACAGGACTCAGCAGCACGGCAGAGAAGTAAGCCAGCGCCTAAGCCAAAGAAGAAGGGAAACAATGGGGCATAGACTAGCAAGCATTTCAGGAGCATTAGCGCCAGATATCCACCTTCAGAAACAATAAGTTTTATTAAAGTTTGTTGCCCTTATATCAAAGAACTGGCGATCGCCCCACACCTTAGCAATGAACTTTAACAGCGATCCCCAATGATCAGCGATCGCGTGAGAAGGGAAAATCAAGAATTAATTCATAAAAAAACATTAAATATATCATTGGCGATCGGTAGTGGATTAAAGACCTCAAATGATTTTTAAGCTAATATATGTAGCTTTTTGAAAGACTTTTACAAAAAATTTAAACGATAGAAAATCTGCTATTTCTAAGCCAAATCCTGTGGATAACCCCAATATTACCACTTAGCCTGTGGAAAACCTGTGGATAACTCCAATTTTATTGTGGAAAACCCGCCAATATCTGGGGATAACTTTGTGGAAAATGTGGAAAACTTTTAATAGGTATTTATACCCTGTGGAAAACTAGCCACTTTTTCCACAGGGTTTTCCACAGGCTAAAATGTCTGTATATTTGATTGTGTATAGGTTTATTAGAGTTTTCCACATTTTCCACAGCCCCTACTACTACTATCTAAGATATTTTATTTCTTTAATTAGTAATTATTAGATCGGATAAAAAAAAACTAAAATTTTTCAATCTAGAAATTTCAGTTTTTGATCAAGCTTTTGATTGATTTGGAGATTGATTTTTTGAAAGTCAGCAAAAGCTAGCAAGGACAGATTTGAGCAACCGCAATTAATTTTTTTTGATTTTTCCTTGCAAAAAAATTTAATTGCGTTATGATTTATTTCCACTAAAGTAAAAAATGATTCAAGTCGTTCAAAGCAAATTTAAAACTCCCATCCCTTGATTTCTTAGATAAATCTTAGATAAAAGTAAAATATAAATTTTATAAGAATTGTTTTTAAAATACCTAAAATGACTATTTCCAAGATTTGTGTTTCCAAGATTTGTTTAGTTGTCAAAAGTCAAACACAACGCAATTATCAAGAATATTAGTCATCAAATTAGTTGTTAAAAAGTTGTCAAAAATAGCCGAAAAATTAATGAGATTGAGTTCTGATTTTCAACAGTCCCCAAATCTTTGGTAAGCTTATCGTCTGTTCTAACTAAGCAATTGGGCTAATCTTTTACACCAATTTCCTAGCTGTTGTCCTGAAAGTGGCAACTATATTTTTTCTCGACTTTCTCCCGACCAAACATCAAAATCGAGCCAAATAGTCATCTTAAATTCCCCAATATGCGATTAATTTGCCCCCAATCCCAACTTGCTACACACCTCGCTCTAGTCGGTCGTGCAGTTGCTTCTCGCCCCACCCACCCAATTTTGGCAAATATTCGTTTAGATGCTGATGGTGCTAGCCAAAGTCTTGGTTTGATCGCATTTGATCTGAATTTGGGAATTCAAGTATCTTTTTCGGCGCAGGTGGTTGAACCAGGATCGATTACACTCCCTGCTAAGTTGCTTAATGACATCGTTTCCCGACTGCCCGATGAAGATGTGACGATCGCCGTTGACAAGGAAAACACGATGGTGTCAATTATTTGCGGATCGGGGCGCTATCAGGTGCATGGATTGCCTGTGGAAGAATTTCCAGAATTGCCGCAGATTGGTGAAGATGGCGAAACCACCTATTTGCCAGTGGATTCAATGCTGAGTGGTTTGTCATCGACAATATTTGCGACTTCGGCGGATGAAACTAAGCGCATTTTAACAGGGGTGCATCTAACGGCGACTGCTGATAGCCTCGAATTTGCGGCAACGGATGGGCATCGTTTGGCGGTGTTGCAAACTGGCTTTTTGGATGCTGATGAGCCACCTGTGACCGAAGACACGGTGACGACTAATCTGGAAGTGACGATCCCTGCAAGGGCGTTGCGGGAGCTTGAGAGAATGCTGAATCAACAGACGGAAGGGGCGATCGCCGTCAAGTTTGACACAGCAAATATGATTTTCCAGAGTGCTAATCAAATTTTGATATCGCGGTTGCTAGATGGCAGTTACCCTAACTATCGCCAGTTGATTCCCAATCGCTTTGAGCGACAGGTGACTTTGGAACGCAAATTATTTTTATCAGCCCTAGAACGCATTGCGGTACTAGCTGACCAAAAAAATAATATTGTCAAGATCACGATTAATGCTACTGCCCAAGAAATTTCTCTATCCGTAGAAGCCCCTGATGTTGCCGCAGGGCGGGAGTCTTTGCCAGCTCAGATTTCGGGTGAAGATGTGGAAATTGCCTTTAATGTCAAATATCTGCTTGATGGTTTAAAGGCTTTGCCTAGCAACGAGATTCAGATGCAACTCAATAATCCCACTAGTCCTGCGGTGCTTGTGCCGTTGGGTGCAGCAAAGATGACTTATTTGCTAATGCCTGTGCAGATTCGCAATTAGAATTAATGAATTGCGGGAGTTTTCATTTTGCCGTAGGCAAAATGAAAACTCAAAACCCTCACTAGGATTGATTTTTTGTTTTCAAATGAGTGCGTACTCATTTGAAAACCGCTATAAGTGATGTGGGGCTTTGCCCCATATCATTGGTTGGGAGAGAGGCATATGGTGACAACAACTTGGCAGATGCCAGAACCGATCCAGCCGCCAGATTGGTTGCAGCAACAGGTGGGCAATTTTGCAGCATTGCTGCTCTGTCAGCGTGGTATTGTCGAACCTGATCGGGTGGCGGCTTTCTTATCGGCGGCAGCCTATCAACCAACGGCGGCGGCGGCTTTGCCAGAGATGCCGCAGGCGATCGCGAGGATCAAATTGGCATTGCAAGCAGGGCAAACCATCGCTATTTGGGGAGACTTTGATGCCGATGGCATTACGGCAACGGCGGTATTGTGGGAAGGGCTGGGACATTTTTTGGTAAGGGGCGATCGCCTATTTTTTTATATTCCCGATCGCCTTAAGGAATCTCACGGCATTTCTGTTAAGGGCATTGACCAACTGCGATCGCAATTACAGCAACAGGATCGAAATCTTGATTTGATTATCAGTTGCGATAATGGGAGTACGAGTTTAGAGGCAATTAACTATGCCAATGAATTGGGAATTGATGTGATCGTTACCGATCACCATACCTTGCCTGATTTGCGCCCCCCTGTGGCAGCGATTGTGAATCCGCGCTATCTGCCTGAAGAGCATCCCTTATTCCATTTGTCGGGGGTGGCGGTTGCCTATAAGTTAATGGAAGCGCTCTATGATCAATTTCCAGAACGCGATCGGGATTCCTTAGAAAAACTATTGGATTTGGTAGCGATCGGCTTGGTGGCGGATTTGGTCAATCTCAAGGATGACTGTCGCTATTTGGCACAGCGTGGCATTGAGCGATTGCGCCAAAAACAGAGGTTAGGCGTGAAATTATTGCTAGAACAATGCAAACAAGCAGGCGATCGCCCCATTGATATTAGCTTTGGCATCGCGCCACGCCTGAATGCTGTGAGCCGCATTTGGGGTGATGTGCGGAAATGCGTGGAACTGCTGACCACCGATGATCCTAATTTAGCCAAACAGTTAGTTGCTCAAACGGAAATTGCCAATACCGAGCGGAAGGCATTGCAACGCCTTGTTTTCAAGCAAGTGCAAGCCAAAATTGCTCAATTGGATCTATCCACCACAGGAATTATTGTGCTGGTAGATGCTCAATGGTCGGTGGGGGTTTTGGGGTTGGTGGCGGGTCAAGTGGTGGCAGAATATGGTCGCCCTACGATTCTTAGTACCCTTGAGGATGGCATTGCTAGGGGCAGTGCGCGATCGCTTTCAGGAATTAACCTCTATGAACTGCTCAAGGGTCAGGAGCATCTATTATTAGGCTTTGGCGGACATCCTTTGGCGGGTGGATTGAGTTTTAAATTTGAGAATCTACGGCTATTAACGGAGGCATTGGATCAGCGCTTTTGGAGTCAATATGGGCAGTTGCAGATGCGAACGATCGCCATTGATTTAGAAGTAACGATTCCAGACTTAAACCGTGAGTTATTTAATCAATTTAAACAATTAGAACCCTTTGGCATGGGGAACCCTAGCCCCAAATTATTACTGCGGAACTGTCGATTTATACGGAAGTCCCACAAAAAGATTAGAGGCTCTAAAGGACAGAAAATTGAATATCTCAAAACTGATTTTACATTAGGCGATCGCCAAGGCAATCAAATCACAGGGGATTGGTGGGGGCATTATGCCTATGAATTGCCTGATACGGAAGGGGAATGTGATCTGGTAGTGGAACTAATTTATAATGCACGCGATGACTTCTATCATGTGCGATTAATGGATGTGCATAGGAGCGCGGAGTCTCAGATTTATGATATTGTCACCCCAAAGCCTCAAGCGGTCAGTGCGATCGCCCCATCAAAGCTGCGCTTAGATTCCACTACCGCCAAAGCCCATGAAACATGGAGAACGCTCTTGGGAATTGCCAAATATCTCAGTCGCACTGGAGAATCTGTCCCGCGATCGCGCTTAGCCGCCAAGCTGGGCATCGATCATCCGAGGGTATTGGCGATTGGTTTAGAAGAATTGCCAAGGTATGGATATGCGGTGCAGCATGATGATCATGGCGATTTGATTAGTATTCGCGCCGTCAACTTAGTCCCCCATAAATCATGGCAATCTTCGCTATTTATCCAATCTGTAAATGAATGGCTCTTTCAGCATCAATTTGTTAATCCAGAGATCCTTGCTGATTAATTGCTTGCTCAAAACGTAATAATTCTAAGGAACGATCGCCATAAATTGATTCAATTTGTTCTTCACAACAGGCGATCGCAAAGTCATTAAGTTCTTCAGGTTCTACGCCAAACATTTCAAAAAAAGTATCTGCTTGCACTCGACAAAAGCGAGGACGCTGCTCATAAATCGAACATTGCCGCTTTAGGCGATCAAAATAGATACACCAACCATCGCTACCCACCATACTCAAATAGGTTTGCAAATCCTGCGGTATTAAATATTCCTCTAGATCTGGGCGATCGCTTGGTTCAAGATAGCAGCAAGCGCCACAGTTACTAATACATTGCCAATTAGCCATAGGTTTTTGATCTAAATTATACAGGAAGGTAAAGTTGCCGTATTTTTGCTTCCCCCTTTTGAGCAAAATCATGACTCCTGCCTCCCGACAATAGGGCAAAATATGCGGAATATGATCCAAAGATGCGCGAGTCACGGGGGGTTACTATATGCCTGAGCCTGTAGTTGGGTATATTGTGCAAAGTGTGGATTATATTCTCTAGGAGAGGTTTGGGATATTGACTTGTCTTAGATCAGGATTTTAATCAGGATTTTAGCAAAATTTCTAGGGTGAAATTAAAAACTGCTCTATCCTTATTGTTAAAGTAGGTCAGTATTAAATAGGTCAGTAATTTTACCGAGGTTGACTCTATGGAAACATACTCAGAAGAACAGGTAGACCAAATTCTCCGCTATGCCCTTGCTAAGCGTACTAATGGGCAGAACCTCACCAAACAACAGATCTATGAAATTGCGGCGGATATGGGGGTTAGCGAAACCGACTTTTTAGCCGCCGTCCAAGAATGGCAGTCACAACAGGGTGTTAAGCAAGAAAAAGCGGAATTTGATGCCTATAAAAAGAAAACATTTCGTGCCAACTTACTCAAATTTGCGATCATCAACACATTTCTAGTTGCTTTCAACCTACTTACATCAGGCAACATCGGCTGGGCATTGTACCCCTTAATATTTTGGGGTTTGGCGATCGCCCTAGATGCATGGGTCACATATCAATCTGACAGCGATGAATATGAAAAGCAATTTCGGAAATGGCAAGGTAAACAAAAACGCGATCGCCTCACCGCCCAAATCACAGGCAAACTCGTAACTAGCCTTGAAGAATGGCTCAAGTAAAGGATTGTAAGCAATTTAACTCCCATCAAGCTGAGCCCATAACATCTTGGCGATCGCTTGGAAGCATCGTTAAATACATCAAAAAAGACAATCTGACAAAAATTTGTAAAGAAAAGTTGAAATTTCCTAATTAGCTTAGTTATAATATCAATGTTTTTGTAATCCCGATCGCATTTCAGGGTCTAAATTAGGAGGTATCGATTTGGCAAGGAGACGTAAGCGCAAGAGTAGACGTCGCCAAGAAGGGCGCAAAATCCTAGAACATATTCCTCAATTTAGTATCGATAGCGGTGAAGATAAACCAGTGACGGCTGCACGCAAGTACATCCACACCCACAACATTCTTCCGCCCGCATTGTTGCTCGTGAGACGTAACGAACATACAACCGATCGATACTTCTGGGCAGAAAAAGGACTATTTGGAGCACAGTATGTTGAAGAAAATCACTTCCTGTTTCCTAGTCTGAAGCCTCCCGAAGAAAGGGAAATGGCTGTGGCTGTTTGTAGATAAATTTTCTTAAATATTCCTTAGACTAAATTAACAGGTTTATGTTTTTACTGAATCTTCCAGAAGTGGCATTTATTAATGTCATTTCTGCGGTTCAGTTGGTTTGTAAGCTGAAGCTGTGGTTTTAAATTTTAGGATAAAATCCTTAGGGGCAGTTTGGCTGTACTCTGGTTTTCCTATGTCTAATAGCTAACTAAGACTTCAAGTAATACAAAAAAGATCTTAAAAGCAATGCTTTTAAGATCTTTTTTGAGGCTTTTTTTGAGGCTTTAAATTAGCGTAAAGCACTCTGTCTAGGAAAGGCAAACCAATGAGGCGATTACGACCTATGCATTTGCTGTTTGGGGGGCAGCTTGCCAATCCTTGGGCATAGCTAGATCATCAGGATCAACATAATGACAAACATGATCATCAATGCAGATTAAAGCCCAGCCGTTGCCATCAATATTCACCAATTTGTAAGAAGCTTCTAACACGAAAAAGCCTTTGTGGTTGCGGGTATCGGGCTTGACGCTAACGTTTTCTAAAATCATGTTCTTATCTTCCTTTGGGATATATATAAGTATTATTAAATTCAAATAAGTCTGACTTAAACTTATTTAATGCCTTTTGTTATGTAGGTAGCCTAGCACTCTTGACAAAAATCCATTGTTAAGTTTTTCGAGGGTAATTCTATAAATTGTAAAGTTGTATAAATTTATACAAAGTTGTCTATAGTTACAGCCAGCTTTTTCTTGATATTTCTTAATGTTTTTAAAATCAATATTTAAAATCTGAGTTGAGATCTTATACGGGGTCAATGAAAACCGAGTGTTTCGCCTTCGTACATTCAAGCTTTAATTTGTAATAAATTTTGATGTATTAATAAACTGCCTCTTTCCCAGCCTAAAGATAGATATCGATCAAATAAACTACAAAAAAGCTGATTGACTGATAACAGTATTGGTAAACCTTGTCAGACCTCTTGTGAGCTGCAAAGATAAAATCTATGTGCAACGGGCATCTTGTCCGTTTATGGTTAAGATTTGTCAGTCAATTAGCAAAAAAAAGTTCTAAAAATATTGCAAAGCAATGTTCTTAGAACTTTTTTTGATTTGCGTTTGAACGCAATTAACTCAAGACCCAATCTCTAATTTTTTCTAGTTCCTTCCAATCAGGGCGGCGGCGTAGTCCTTCTTCAAAATTTTCCACCACTTCAGGCTTGATATCCTTTAAAATCATGAGCCAGTTTTGGGCAGCCTCCACTTGTTCGCGTACACCTTTCTGCGACAGTTCTAGCATGGCGATCGCCAAGTTGATTCTGGCTTGAGGATCTTCGGGGGCAATTTTTACGGCTTTTTGGGCAGCTTTGTAGGCAAGTTTGGCGTTATTGTCTAGCAAATATAACCAAGATAGGCAGATCCAGCCACTAGCTATTTTGGGCTGGCGATCGCATACTTTTTCAAACGTAGGAATTAGACTTGCCGCAGATTCACCCTGCTTGTATTTTTCTAAACCTTGAATGAATAAATCTTCTGCAACTTCTGTATTCATTTGAGAGAGTCCAAACTTTAAAATCTTAATTTTTGCCTTAGTGATATTAACATATTCCCTTCCTAGTCTAAAAATAGGCATTGAAACCCAATAATTAGCAAAGCTCCACCAGGCTAATCCTTGGGTGGGAAGGGAGTATATGGGTTAAAATGCAGTGAGCTACAAACCAATTTAAATTCCATATTTTTGTATCGCATGATCGAGCCGCCCATGGTTGAGCAGAATGAACTAGTTGAGCAAAATACGCTAGTTGAGCAGATTGAGCCTAGTTTTAACCGATTTCGTCAGGCGATCGCCCACAAAGAATTTTTGATTACGGCGGAAGTCTCCCCACCGAAGGGCTGCGATTTTGCGCCAATGCTGCATCAAACCCGATCGCTTAAGGGACTAGTTCATGCTGTGAATGTTACCGATTCTAGTCGGGCGGTGATGAGTATGAGTCCAGTGGCGGCTTCGGTGTTGATCCAACAACATTTGGGTATTGAAGCCATATGTCAGTTAGCCTGTCGCGATCGCAACCGTATTGGACTTCAGGGAGATTTGTTAGGGGCGGCGGCTCTAGGAATTAATAACATTTTGGCTTTGACGGGAGATCCTGTAAAGGCGGGAGATGCGCCCGATGCGCGATCAGTGTTTGACTATGAGTCGGTGCGGCTATTGCAGTTAATCCAAAAGCTGAATTCGGGGTTGGATGCTAATGGCAAAAGCTTGCCCCATCAGGGTACTAATTTTTGGACGGGGGCGGCGATCGATCCTCAGTCTCCTAGTTGGTCGGGTCTGCAAAAGCGGTTTGAGCGCAAAATTAATGCAGGGGCGCAGTTTTTTCAGAGCCAATTGATTACTGATTTTGAACGGCTCGATAAATTTATGCAGCAAATTGCCAGTCAATCTGATAAGCCGATTCTGGCGGGCATATTTTTGATTAAATCTGCAAAAAATGCGCTTTTCCTGAATAAGTATGTGCCGGGGGTACAGATTCCTGACCACATTATTGATCGCCTTGCTCGCGCCAAGTCGCCACTGCAAGAAGGGATCGCGATCGCGGCTGAGCAAATTCAAACCGCAAGGCAAATTTGTCAAGGTGTACATATTATGGCAATTAAGGCAGAGCATCTTATTCCTGAAATTTTAGAAAAAGCAGGGATTCACATTGCAAAGCGCTGATACGAAGCAATGCTTTCAAAAAGTTTTAGGACTTGACGATAACTAATTTTGAGCAATTTCAGCTAACCTAATAAATAACCATTACGCGAATCTATGGCAAGACGTAGATATTCTTCAACCCTGAATAATCCACCCACCGAGCCGAAATCGAACGGCACAACCACCAAACTGGCGATCGCTGGCGCAATCTTCGCGATTGGTATCGGCGTGGGCATCGCCCTATCCACACTCAACCCCACCCCGCGCACCGTTGATGCGATCCGTTTAGATAACCTTGCCCCCAGTCGCGACTTTTGTAATAACTATGGTGCATCGGCAATGGTGATGAGTAGCCGTGTTTACGTCACCCTCAATCCTTTTAATGTATTTATCAGCCAAGCTGAACCCGTGCCTGGTTGTGTGGTACTGCCCAACAACTGGAATTTGCTGCTGCAAAAAAATGTGATCAAAGAAGCCGATATTCGTCAATGCAAAGACCGCATGAATACCTTTGGCTTCACTGGCGATCTGGAAAAATCACCAACGGTTGACTGCATCTATGAAAGCAAGAATGCTGGCGAAAAATTTACCAATGGTGCGCCAACCACCGCCCCTGCCCCGCAACCATAAATAACATAAATATCGTAAATATTTTGTAAATATTTTGTAAAGATTTTGATGCCAACGCCTTTTTTACTCATCATCCATATCTAAAGACTGATGCTCACTGCGGCGGGACTCGCGGCGATAGCGTTTTTTAGATAGCTTTGGTTCCTGCTGCCGCTTACCCTCACTACTGTCCTTGGTTTTGAGTGCGGTTTCTATCGTTGTGCTATGACGGAGTTTTTGTTGGTGGGCGATCGCCTCCTCCAGATATGCCAAATAATGTTCATAGCGTTCCCAATCGCCCCGCACGACACAGTTAGGCTCATCGCGGCGATGCAGGCAATTATGAAACTGGCATAACTCCCCCTTAGCCAAGTTTTGACGGGCTTCGGGAAAGTAATTGACGAGATCTTGGGGGGCGATCGCCAGATTTGGCTGCATGAATCCTGGGGTATCCGCGAGATAGCCACCTTTGGGCAATGCGAATAATTCCACATGGCGGGTTGTATGCTTGCCATGACCGAGGCGTTGCGAGACTTGCCCCACCCGCACTTGCAGATTGGGGACTAATAAATTAATTAAACTGGACTTGCCCACCCCCGACATCCCCGCTACTACGGTTACGCCTGTTTGCAGTTTCTGAGATAGCGGCTCGATCCCTGCTTGGGTATAGGTACTAATGCCCATGGGAGCATAGCCCCAACCCACGAGGCGATCGCGCCACATTTGCCAAGTCACGTCATCCACTAGGTCTCGCTTATTCAGACATAGCAGCACCTCTGTATCCATGCTTTCGGCTTTTACCAAAAAACGGCTAAGTTGGTGCGGATCGAGGGGCGGATCGGCAAGGGCAAATACTAAGAGGATGCGATCAACATTCGCCACCATCGGGCGATCGAGCAGATTGAGCCTTGGCTCTACGTTTGAGATTGCGCCACGCCGACCCTGCCAATCAGGTTCTTCGATGGTGACGCGATCGCCGACACAGATTTGCTGCCCGATCTTTTTGAGGCGGGCGCGGCGTGTACATAGCAATTCATTACTCAAAAATTGATGATCATTGCTATCAATTAAACTTGCCTCAAACCCGTGATCCAACATGACACGATAAAAATTGGCTTGTACTGCCAAAACCGTACCCGTTAGATCCGCCATTATGCCTTTTGGACGGTCAATGCAAAACAGCGATCGCGCTCTTCAATGCCCTTAACCTGATGCCCATCGGCGGTCAAGCTATTGGGAACTTGCTCAATTGGTTCACCCCCATCGAGCAGCACTTCCAACAACTGCCCAGTTTCTAGCTTTTCTAAATGTAATTTTGCGCGGACAAAGCTAAGCGGGCAGGGAACACCGCGAAGATCAATGGATTTAGCTGCTTGAATGCACATAGAAGTTCGGCTCTTAAAATTTGGAGATCTTGAGTATGACGGCTCAGCCACCATACTCAGAAATATACTTGCAATTATTTTTGATTACCAAATATACCGCCTAAAATGTCGCCAATTCCACCTTTAGCCGCATTCCCGCTTTGTTTTTCTTTGAGCTTTTCCAACACTTCCCGCTCCTCTGCTGCCAACTTGGTGGGAATTTCGATCTTGATCTTGATCAGATGATCCCCACGTGCCACTGGATTGCCCAACTTCGGCACACCTAGACCTTCTAAGGTCAGCACCGTATCGGGCTGTGTGCCTGCGGGAATGGTGAGGGGCTTCTTCCCATCAACGGTATTCAGCATGATCTTGTCGCCAAGGATCGCTTGCAAGTAACTAATGCGAATTTCCGACAGGATATTAATCCCCTCGCGCTCAAACTCATTATCAGCCTGCACAAACAGATAGACATAAAGATCCCCCGCAGGGCCGCCACGCTGCCCCGCATCGCCTTCATTGGAAACCCGTAACCTTGTGCCGCTATCGACACCCGCAGGAATCGTAATTTTGAGTTTCTTGGTGACTTGATTTAGTCCTAAACCGTTACAGCTTTCGCACTTGTCCTCAATAACTTGACCAGTACCATTACAACTAGGGCAGGTAGATACTTGCGTAAAGCTGCCAAAGGGGGTGCGGGTAGCGCGGCGCACCTGTCCAGTACCGCCACAAGTGCCGCAGGTGCGTGGTCTGGTGCCTGGCTTTGCCCCAGTGCCGCTACAGGTTCCGCAGGTTTCTAGGTGTGAGATTTTGATCTGTTTTTCGCCACCGAAAACTGCCTCACGAAATTCTAATTTGAGGTCAAAGCGTAAATCCTCGCCACGGGTTGGGCCACTGCGACGGCGGGTCTGTTGTTGCCCTGTGTTGGAAAATCCGCTAAAGAAGCTTTCAAAAATATCGGCAAATCCGCCCATGTCGCCCATGTCGGGTGCGCCGCCACCACCAGATACACCCGCTTCACCGAAGCGATCATAGCGGGCGCGAGATTCTGGCTCCGAGAGGACTTCGTAAGCACGGTTAATTTCTTTAAAACGCTCATCAGCCCCTGCTTCTTTGTTGACATCGGGGTGATATTTGCGAGCTAAACGTCGATATGCTCGTTTGATTTCCTCTTTGTCTGTACTGCGATCGACTCCAAGGATTTCGTAATAATCACGCGCCATAGGGGGTTTCTCTGTCGCCTAAAAGGATCTATAGACAATTATTCTAATTTAACCTAGCACTGAATTATTGATTTGGGGATATGTACGGTAGTACGTTTTACCGCACATGGAAAATGCTTAACCCTATTTCACAATAATCAAGGCTTGGTTTTGACGCTGACATTGCCTGAATTTACGAGGGTTTGGCAAGCGAGGCGATAGTTTTGGGGCTTATTTTTAAGTTTCTTTTCTTCAAAGCTGGTTCTGGGAGATAAATTGTCTAAACCTTCGACGATTTCGACAACGCAGGTGGCACATTGCCCATAGCCGTTGCAGTTGGTTAGTTTGGCAACAAATTTATAGATGTCGATGTTGTTTTCGAGGGCTTTTAGGCGCAGGTTCGCTCCATCCATAGCGATCGCCTCTTTGCCTTCATTTACAAATATAATGTTTGCCATAGGTAAGGATTAATTTATTGTTAACTTTTGTTACTCCTTCAGTATCCTATGAAGTGTCAAGTTACTGCAACTTTTAAATTCAGATAAATTCAGGGCAGGTTTTTGGCATCGTGACGAAGCGGCAATGGCAAAAAATCTCCCTCAAAATGTAAAATTAAGCTTATGGCTAAAATTCCTTCATCTTCAGATATTGAAAAGCTAGGGCATGATTTGCAACAGTTGCTTGGGCGGTTGGAGGCAACTGAGCATGGTGAACTGGTGTATGCAGCTTTAGAGGCGATCGCCCAAATTGCTCAAGGGGATGCCGAGCGCTTGGACTGGAAAATTTTGACGGGTGCGTTGCAGGATATGCAGAAGGCGATCGCCATGTTTTATCCCCATCGCTTTAAGCGTAAGGTGAGTATTTTTGGCTCGGCTCGCACCGATCGCGATGCTCCTGAATATAAACAGACCTATGAGTTTGCGGAGCAGATTACCAAGCAAGGCTTTATGGTGATCACGGGCGCGGGGGGCGGTATTATGGCGGCGGGAAATGCAGGGGCGGGGGAGAGTTCCTTTGGATTAAATATCAGTCTGCCCTTTGAGCAGTCGAGTAATTCTTTTGTGTCGGAAGCTTCGCGTTTAGTGCGATTTCGTTATTTCTTTACACGCAAACTTTATTTCATCAAGGAAAGTGATGCGGTGGCTTTGTTCCCAGGTGGATTCGGCACTCAGGATGAATTTTTTGAGTGTTTGACCCTTTGCCAAACGGGGCGCACGACTCCTTGCCCCATCGTTTTGATGGATCGGCAGGGGGGGGATTATTGGCACAATTGGGATCATTTTGTGGAGCATAATTTGCTTGCGCGGGGGCTGATCACATCGGAGGATCGTAGCCTCTATCGGATTACCGATGATGTGAATGAGGCTTGTCAGTTTATTAGTGCATTTTATCGGGTTTATCATTCCAGTCGATGGGTGGGGGATCTGTTGGTAATGCGCTTAAATGTGGCGATCGCTGACGAGCATTTGGAGCGTTTAAATACCAACTTTAGCGATATTCTCACCCAAGGTAAGATTGAGCGCAGTCAAGCTTTGCCAAAGGAGGCGAATGAGCCACATATTATCCATTTGCCAAGGCTGACACTGCATTTCAATCATCGAGATTTGGGGCGGCTGTATGAGTTGATTGCCGCAATTAATGATACGTGCGACAGCAATGATCCGATGGTGTGTCATCCAGAGCAGCGCTAACCATGTTTAATTTTGAGTCGTAAAATTAATAGATTCAACATTAGGGTAATGGCGTTGGCGATGATAATCGGGGCTGCCTTGACCATCACGCCATAAATTAGCCAAAGGGTGATGCCTGCAATAAATGTAATCAGCATTGGCAAAGAAATATCCCTAGTCGATCGCGATCGCCGAACCTTCAGCACCTGTGGCAAAAAAGCGATTGTCGTCAAAAAAGCCGCCACAAATCCCAAAATATTTGTAAAATCCATTTGTGCTAATCCAATTCACTAATCCAACTTTTGATGTAAGGGGTCTATGCAGCAACGCATTATTGGCATTACGGGGGGCATTGCCACTGGTAAAACTACTGTATCCGACTATTTGCATCTTAAACATGGATTACCGATCCTTGATGCGGATGTTTATGCAAGGCAGGCGTTGACGGGCGATCGCTTAGAGCAGTTACGCGATCGTTATGGCGATCAAGTTTTTGACTATTCCAGCAATTTAGAACCCACGCTCAATCGTCAAAAACTCGGCGCGATCGTCTTTGCCAATGCCGATGAACGTAAATGGCTAGAAGCTTTGATCCATCCCTATGTCCAAGCAATCTTGACCCGTGAAGCACAAAAACTAGCCCCCGCTACGGTGGTCATGGTGATTCCCTTGCTATTTGAAGCGGGGATGCAGAACCTCGTGACCGAAATATGGGCGATCGCCTGTGATCCGAAGTTGCAATTAAAAAGGTTGATGCAGCGTAATCATTTAACCAAGTCGGAAGCTTTGCAGCGCATTAACAGCCAAAAACCACAGTTGGAAAAGTTGCTGCTTGCGGATGTAATCATTGTCAATAGCCAAGCAAATAGCGATCGTGCTGATGATTTGTGGCATCTTCATGCTCAAATCGATCAAGCAATTTCAGCGCCGCCATCTCTTGCTTGAAATCTGCACCCATTAAAGTCTCGATAGAAAAAAGAGGTGGTGATCTGATTGACTGGGGAGAAGGGGGATACCAAGTATGAAGCCTGTGGAATATGTTTCTGGTGTTGGTTTAGTGGTAAAGGCAGGATAGAAATTTTGAATTTATGTCGCTAGAGGATGGAGACAAACGCAAGCCACCGAGAGGACTTAATTTAGCAGAAAGACACGTTCAGAAGCATTTACCTGATACACCCCGTGAATATCATGTCATTCCACGCACAAAATCAAGCGAAGTTATCTAGTTGGAAGTTTATTGAAATGTGGGTCGATCCTAGTTCGGATCTGCCCTATGTGTTGATGTTGGTTGGTGATGTGGATGGAAGCTATACGCTTTATGACCCAACTGAGGGTTATCAAGTGGTTTATGCGGCGCGAGACTATGAGAAGGTGAAGGATTTTCTATTGGAGGATGAGTATGTGCAGGTTCGCGGTAGATATCAAGACAATGCTGAAGCACGGAAATCTGAGCCTGTAATTGTTTAGGCGCGATCGCCTGTTTGATCTCTGTGCAAGTAAAATAAAATAAAGCAGTTATTCTGAGTTTACAATTATGACCTATACTGAGTTATTGCCGAATCTGCAAAAGCTAAACCCTTCCGATAAGCTTAGGGTTATTCAGTTTCTGGCGACTGAATTATCAAAGACAGAAAATTTTGTTGATAATGATATGGAGTCTAAATCTTGGTTAGAAGCAGATTTGGTAGATGACTTGCCTGAGTATAACTGGGGAGAAGGTGGGATACCAAGTATGAAGCCTGTGGAATATGTTTCTGGTGTTGGTTTAGTGGTAGCAGGATAGAGATTTTGAAGAGTCAGCCTCTCAAGTGTGGTGATGTTGTTTTTGTTAACCTGCCGTCTCACAATCCTAAAGGACATGAACAGGAAGGAAGAAGACCTGCTGTAATTGTTGGTGTACCGTTGGAAAATGTACGTTATCCTGTTGTTGTGGTAGTCCCATTAACTACTCAGTTCGGCGGCTGGGTAGATAGAAATTCTGCACTGTATCCAATTATTCAAGCTGGAACTGCGGGATTACCTCAGAAATCAGTTGCTTTGTGCGATCAAATAAGGGCGGTGGATATCCAGAGAGTAATTGGATATTTGGGTAGCCTAAGTTTTGAGTAATATTTGCCGATTATTGGTGGAGTAAGACGGGTTTTGGATTTGTAATAATTTATAAGGCGATCGCCTCTTTAAATCTATATGAAAGTAAAGGGCGATCGCCTAAGTTTTTTAGTTAAACCTGCTCACAAAATTTGGCACAGAAGTTTTTAAAACATTGAGTAAGTCTGTAACCGACATGGGTGGCTTTTTTAAATCACTTGCCTGAATCTGGAGAACTTGCCTGATCTCTTGAGGGAACAAATCATGTAGATAGGTCAAAAATTGATCGGCACTTTGGGCTTCAACTTGATATTGGCTCAGAACTACTGCGGGAAAGTGCTTTAGGTTTTCGGTGACAATTACATGGGCTTTAGCAATCAAAGCCGCCGCTAAAACATGGCGATCGCCTTCGTGGTTATCCATGCAAGGAATTAAGCGATCGGTCACATTGAGCATCGCATCAGGGAAAGCCCGATTAATTTGTATTTCTAGCCGATTTACTTGCTGGATCTGCATTTTTTGATTTGCCACCAAATTTCGGAGCGCCCCATCTAAGATTTCCTGTGACCAATGCACACGATACAAACCAGCCTCGGCAGCACGAAGTAAAGTATCTCTCAGATACATCGGATAAAGCACACAGGAGTCAAGTACTACGGGAAATCGAGATGATGGCAAACTCATTACGCTGGTGAAATAGCCTCAGTTAAGCGGTCATCCTCTGGGGTATAAAATCCTAACTCTTGACTAAGTTCAGTAAGCTCACTCAAAGCTTGATGACGTTGAGCATCTCTCTGTTTTTTGTACTGCATTAAGTCTTGAAACTGGACGCGGCGATGTGTACCCACCTTGATATAGGGGATATCGCCTTGATCTAACAATTTATATAAGTAAGGACGGGAAACATTGAGCAAGTCAGAGGCTTGAATCGTACTCAAATGCAGGTTATAAGGAACCAACGATATAACTTGTCCCGATGCCATCATGTGAATAACTTGGCGAAGGGCTTGATATATAGAGTCTGGCAACATGATTTCTTCACCGTCTAGACCGACAAGCTTGGGATATGCTTTTTCTAGCATTGCCTCTAGGCGTTGTATTGGTAGGGTGTCTGGCTCAGGTGCAAAGACAGAATCTGGTAGGTCGTTCAACATATACATATTAAAGATTGCTGATGTTGAGATGGGTTGATTTTTTGAAGTAAGTGTAATAAGTGTAAATATACTATATGCCAATAAGAGCGATCGCCTCTTTAATCTCTGTGAAAATAAATGGCGATCGCTGTATGGTTTATTCTCTAATCCTAATTTTCCCCTCTTCCGCGATCCATAGATGTCCTTTTAATGGATGTTGGCTAATTGCAGGGATTAATTTTTGAAAGAAGGAAAGCAGATATGGCTTATCTTGTCTGTAAGGTCTTAATACGATAATTCCTGCATAGTCTTGTGGTGGATAGGTTTTAATATCAGCAAAGTCCAAGTCTAGCGTAACTAGAACTCTCTGCTCGTCTTGACATACAGCGATGACAGTCGGATCTTTTGCTCCTTTTAAAGATTCTGAATAGATTGTAGAAGCATCATATCCTTCGTCTTGCAAAAGGTCAGCAAGTTCTATGGGTAGATTTTCATCTATTTTAAATTTCATGCTGTTGCTGGGACTGGCAATAATACAATCTGCTCACGGGCTAACTCAGCAGCATAGTTGATCGCGGCAAAAATATCTGCGGAGGTGAGAGTGGGATAACTTTGCAAAATTTCTGCCTCGCTGACTCTTGCCGCTAGGTTATCAAGAATGACTGACACCATGATTCTTGTGCCTTTAATGCAGGCTCTACCATGACAGATAGATAAATCTGTAGTGATGCGATCTTGCCATCCCATATATACTTGACTCAGCTTTACAAGTTTTATTAGTTATTATTTTATTTTAGTTTTCGCAAGTTGACTACGATTCTATGCAAAGGCGCGATCGCCTCTTTAATCTCGATGAAGGCAAAAAAATATAAATAAATCATAAATGATAGATAATTTTATATGATTTAAATTAAGCATAAAAATGTCATAGCATAGTATAATTTTTGTGGGAATCACATAATATAAAACTTATTAAGATGACTGAATCATCTCTATTACAGGCTTGGCGGGATTTACCGATAGATGCTCCAGAAGCAGTTGTTAGTGCAAATTTTGCTGCTCCTCAACTTTTTGACGCTTTAGGGTTTAACCAAAGGGAGCGAGTACCAGGATTTCAAACACGTGTTGGCGGTAAACCTGTTGATTTTGCGGCGAGGCATAATACCCATGATGATATATTTCTTGAAAATAAGTCAAATCCCTATCTGCTAGTTGAGTTAAAAAGTCGAGATGTTAACTTGGCTGCTCCATCTGCTCAGTATTTGTCAACGGTCAGACAGTTACATGGATATTTGATCGAGACAAACTGTCATAGCGCCCAATGGGGACTTATAACAAATAGTAATCACTGGCAATTATTTCGGAAACATGGCAAGGTTGTTTTTCCTGCCACGGAATGTTTGGCAACGAATGAAGAAAATCTTGAGGCAACAGTCAAGTTGATTCGAGAAAAAATTGACAATCCATCGAAAGCTCTTGTTGTGGCGGTTTACAATCACAAAGGGGGAGTAGGTAAAACCACAACAACGATCAATCTCGCTGCTATTCTCAATTTGTTGGGTAAGAAAGTTTTGGTGATAGATTTTGATCCAGATCAACGGGATCTCACCCAATCTTTACAGCGTCCTGCTAAAGAAGTCACTCTATACAAATGCTTGGATGATCGCCGCCTTGACCCAATCCAAGCCGTCCAAACTTTTGCTTTGAAGAACAAACAGGGGCAGGAATTTGGCTTTGATATTTTACCTACGGATGATGAACTCGCGATGTCCGATGGTGGGCGTTATCTTGGCGTTCAACAGCAGGTCAAAAAGAGCCGACTGGCTGAATTGATTGATGAAGTATTTCGTGACAAATATGACTACATCCTGATTGACTCACCACCTAATTGGCAGTACTTTAGCCAAAGTGCTATCTATGCCTCTGATGTTGTGCTGATGCCCATGAAACATAATAGTATTCATTCCATCGAAAATGCGGCTCAGGCGATCGCCAAGCTAATTCCCAAAATCCAACAAGAACGTCAAGATGGCAGCCCTCGTGTTTTACCAGTTTTCTTTAATGGTGAAAAAATCACCGATCCCCAACGTGAGGCTGCTGAAAAACTTATTGATGGACTTATTGTTAAGTATAGAAAATCAGATAAATTTGATTTGACAACATACTTTTATCCACGAAGGTATTGGAAACCAGCCAGTAATGACAGGCATATTTTTACACTGCCAAATTTTGCGGCGATCGCCAGTGCAGGGTTTTCGCACATACCTGCGGTTTATCAAAATAAAACAGCTAGAGAGTATTATCACGCATTAGCAAAGGAGTATTTTTTACAATGATCAGTATTAATGATGCAATTCAATTGATGTATTTGTGGACTCATGAAATCTCAGTTCCTGAGCCAACAAATGCGCCACAATTTCTTGTTGATGTAGTTGCTGAAACTTTAACTCAACATGGCGGCAAAAACTGGATTCCTGTAATTGTTAAAGAAGTTGGCAGAGGTGAGTATGAGGTAATTGCTAATGCCTTTGTTTATGCTGCTGCTGAATCCGCAGGTTTAGAAAAGGTCTGGTGCATTATTGTCGATCAGATTGAAGGTGCAGAATATGTAACCAAAGTACTTGCTGGTGAAATAGTTCCTAAGCTAAATCTTGCCACTGCTTCCTATGAGCAGATTCAATCTGCATTGGAATATGTTTCTGAACAGCCAAATAGCGCTTTAAAAGGATTCAAGGTGATCATTGCAGCAAATCGTATTTCTGAAGCACCTCGCCAAGGATGGAAAAATCTAGATGAGTTGACTAAGCTCAAGTGTGGAATTACTAAAGGCAAAAAACTTGATGCATTAAAAGAAGTCTTTTACCTGAGTTCTCCTAAAGCTCCAGAACCAAAAGTTAGTAAGGTGTCAGAAATCATTACTCCCGACACAACTATTGCCAATGACACATCTTTGGAGACATTATCTTTAACGGCTTTAAAGGCTTTGGCTAAGGATAGAAAGGTTAAGGGCTATAGCAAGAAGACTAAAGCTGAACTGATTGATTTATTGAGTTAAAAAATCTTTAAATAAGGGCGATCGATCTCTATCCATTTAAGGTTCTAGAAACTCAGGTCGCCTCTTTAATTTCTGTGAAAGTAAAATAATCGGAATCAGAATCTGACATAGTTTTTTGTGATAATTCAGCTATCGCTAGTATGCCAATGCTTTACTCTATGACAAAAAAGCGCGGAAAAATGATTGCCACCTATTTAAGCAAGTGCGAATAACTCATGACACTAACTGTTTTAGTGTAGAGTGTAAAAATGCAATTAATCATCTAAACTTTATATATCACTAATCTTTTTACTATGACAGTTCCCGATTTTCAATCGATTATGCTGCCTTTAATGCAATTTACCACTGACGAGAAAGAACATTCTTTTAGAGACAGCGTGGAATATTTGGCAAATTTTTTTAAATTGTCTGAAGATGATAGAAAGGAATTATTACCTAGTGGACAAATGCTAACCTTTGACAATCGCGTTGGTTGGGCGAAAACACATTTACTCAAAGCAAAATTATTAGAATCTCCTCGGCGCTCTATTTTTCAAATTACTGCTAGAGGGAAAGAAGTAATTAGTCGTAAGCCGTCTCAAATCAATGCTAAATTTCTCAAGCAGTTCCCTGAATATTTGGAATTTTGTGGGGGCAATACCACCAATGAAAATTCCAACCTGCCATCACAAATCAATCTAACTGAACAAATTTCACCCGAAGAAGCCTTAGATGCTGTTTATCAAAAGTTAAAATCAGCTTTAGCACAAGATCTCCTAACACTGGTAAAAGACTGCACACCCGATTTCTTTGAACGCCTTGTCGTAAAGTTGTTAGTTAAGATGGGCTACGGTGGGTCAATTCAAGATGCAGGAAAGGCGATCGGTAGAAGTGGAGATGAGGGAATTGATGGAATTATCAAAGAAGATAAACTTGGCTTAGATGCAGTTTATATCCAAGCAAAAAAATGGGAAGGAACCGTTGGTCGTCCTGAAATCCAAAAATTTGTTGGCGCATTGGCAGGGCAAGGCGCAAAAAAGGGTGTTTTTATTACTACATCTAATTTCTCCAGAGAAGCCCATGAATATGCTAAAAACATGAGAGATACAAAGGTTGTCTTGTTGGATGGTGAACAGTTGACCCAGTTCATGATTGACTACAATCTAGGGGTATCAGTTATTTCCCAGTATGAGGTTAAAAAAATTGACTCAGACTTTTTCGCCGATGAATAGAGATGCGAGCAATTTAGTCTGGCATCGCCTCTTTAATCTCTGTGAAGCGCATATTGGCAAAATAAAGCTGACCCAATATTCTGGCAAATATTATTTGCAATCTTTAATATGATAGTATTTATAAAAAATTATATATAAAATCAGAAGTGTTGAATCAGACATGAGGTTATCCCAAAAGTGGACACACTACTCCTGCAAAAAGCGTGATTTCAGCTTAATATCACTATCTTCCTAAACCAATGTACATAACTGATATTCTCACTCATGAATGCTTGTAAATACCTCAGTTTATCTAACATCTTACAGCCAAACTCTTTTGGTATCTCTACTAGCTCTAATAAAACATACGCTATTAAGCAAGTGTAGATTTGGATCGT
>NZ_JACJPY010000056.1 GCF_014696345.1 Pseudanabaena cinerea FACHB-1277 | reverse complement strand
GTGATTTGTGCTTGACTCATGGCTGTTTGTTTCCTTTTCTACACAGTCTATATACAAATTATATAACCATCAAGCTTTTCGGGTAAACCAGCGATCGCACTACAAGATCGGTGATCGCACTCTAGCGGTTATCTGCGGACTGGTTAGGAATGAAAAATAAATAACTCGTGCATTCGGTTTTTAACGCCATATCAGGCTATTTCATTAGTAGGCTAATTGCACAACTTAATAAATTTTCATTCCTTACCGTGTTTCTCGCTAAACGGATCGCACCCCCCCCTACGCGAGGCTATCGCATTCACGATGCTCCCCTTTTTGTAAGAAGAATTGCTGCGGGAACCAAGCCTCCTATAGTACCAGATATCAAAGCTAGCATTCCAGCCAGAACAGCAAGCATATAATAACTTGAGGATAATTTTTTTTGATGTATGATCAAAATTGTTATTAGAGATGAATAAATAAGTGCAAACGTTATTGAAATAACAACGATAACTTCATATCCCGCACCTGACTTACCAAGGACTCCACCAACTATACCTCCAATAATTAGACTGAGAATGACGTGACTAATATGAAAGCCAACTGCTTCTGATATTTGCCTTTTGTAAGTAAAATCAAAGAAAAACTTAGCGATATTTCGATCTAAATCTGAATCTCTTACTCTGTTGTAATCTCTTCCTTCATAAAATGTTGAATTAGGAATCGGGGGAGGAGTGTTTCCTTCAAAAGCGGGAGGTGTATCACGGGGGAGAATGTCACCAAGTTCAGTCTCTCTTAATGTAACCCAACTTTTCATACCACTCTGCCATACAAAAGTTCCTGACCCAACTATTTTTTGAGAAATTAGATATTTTATTTCTTCTAAGGTAACTGGGCCTTTTTCAAATCCATCTTGAATGTAGTACCACATTAATAGAACTCCAAAGCCTAAATACTTATCTAAAGTCAAGGACACAACATCATTTTATGAGAGACATATGCTTTTTTGCAAGACCTTTGCTAATAATTGCGATCTAACGGCTTAATTAAGCGGCAAGCGATCGCCTATCAACTCAGCTCAAGAATCTCTGGCATTGTACGTTCTAATGATGTGTCATACACCGATCGCTTAATAATTATTTAACTTTATGATCGCCGATAATTTCTTGAAACTAATCAACGAAGAAAACCATTTTTGCTTGCCCAATCTCGGATCAAATCAGACAATCTCAAAGGGCTTTTCGGTTTGGCATAGCTAATTACTTTACAGCCCTCGCGCTCAACCTAGCGATCGCCCACTAACATACAATAGAGGTCAATCTTGATCTAAGTCCAATCAATAAACCTCATGACCGCACAGATAAAACCCAAAAAAAATGCCCCTCATGAGGTAAAAACCGATATTCCCAAATTGGTGTGGACAAACGATCAAAATTCCTATTTATATTATGGTGACAGCCTGAAACTCATGGCTGATCTACCTGCTGAAAGCGTAGATTGCATTTGGACTGATCCACCCTATAACCTTTCCAATGATGGCATCACCTGTGTCAATGGACGCATGGCAAAGGTCAACAAAGGCGAATGGGATCGTAGTCAGGGAGCAGATTTAGACCATGAATTTAACCGAACATGGTTAGCAGCTTGTTATCGTCTGCTGAAACCAACAGGAACGATCTGGGTGACAGGTACGCTCCATGTTTATCCATCGGTGGGCTTTGCCATGCAACAGCTTGGCTTTCGGATTCTTAACGATATTATTTGGGAAAAACCTGCGCCACCGCCAAATTTAGGTTGTCGCTGCTTTACCCATTCCACCGAGCTAATCCTATGGGCAACCAAAGCGCGTAAGGGCAAAGATCGCTACGTTTTTAACTATGAAGAAATGAAAACGGAAAATGGCGATCGCCAGATGAAAAATGTTTGGAGAATGGGCGCTCCCGCAAAAAACGAAAAAACCCATGGCAAACATCCAACTCAAAAGCCGATCGAATTGATTTCAAGATGTCTGCGAGCAAGTACAAACCTGAATGATCTAGTTTTTGATCCATTTTCAGGCTCCTCAACCACGGGCGTTGCCGCTTTGTCCTTGGGGCGCAAGTTTATTGGCTGTGAGGCAGACTCAGAGCATATACAACTCTCAATCAGACGATTAGAAAATGCTGTCACAGATTAACTTCGCCGATAAGCCGATTAATTGTTGCAAATCCTTTCTTGAAAATCCTTCCAAGGGATTGCTTGTTGGATATATTGCGGGCTTTGAGGTTTATAGGGGGCGGCGAGGCGATCAATAGTGAGAATTTCGGCGCGATCGCTGATTACTGGCACATCAGGATCAAAGGCAGTCGATCGCATCAATGAGCTAGAGAAACCTTTAAAGATCATCACTTCGTCCAGTTCATCATCAATTTTTAGTTTGACGACTAGCACTTCTTGAGGATGCTGTTGGCTATAGTTTTCTAAGATTTGACCTTGATTCTGCATAAGTTAGATTCTGGTTTGTCGCAAGTTTTAATTTAGCAGAGCGTAAAGCGCTTGATATAGGGCGGCTGACAGCTATACTAACCCCTAAGAGCGAGTAATCAAAATCATGTTAGCGAAGCGTATATTACCCTGTCTGGATGTGAAGGCTGGTCGAGTTGTTAAGGGCATCAACTTTGTGGATCTCAAGGATGCAGGCGATCCTGTGGAATTAGCCCAGATCTATAACCTTGCGGGAGCCGATGAATTAGTGTTTTTAGATATCACTGCCTCCCATGAAAATCGCGACACGATCTTAGATGTGGTCTATCGCACGGCAGAGCAGGTGTTTATCCCCCTCACCGTTGGCGGTGGTGTGCGAACTCTGGATAATATTCGTGATTTATTAAGAGCAGGGGCGGACAAGGTAAGTATGAACTCGGCGGCGGTAAGTGATCCTGATTTGATTAATCGCAGTAGCGATCGCTTTGGCAATCAATGTATTGTCGTTGCGATCGATGCAAGGCGGCGCAATGATCCCCTCAATCAGGGTTGGGATGTCTATGTGAAAGGGGGACGCGAAAATACGGGTATCGATGCGTTATGGTGGGTGCAGGAAGTGGTCAAGCGCGGGGCAGGGGAAATTTTATTAACGAGTATGGATGCCGATGGCACTAAGGCGGGCTATGACCTAGAGCTTACCCGTCAGGCTGCCGACTTGGTGGAAGTACCTGTAATTGCCTCTGGGGGCGCGGGTAATTGTGAACATATTTATCAAGCAGTGACCGAGGGGCGAGCTGAAGCGGCGTTGTTAGCCTCTTTGCTGCACTATGGCGAGCTATCAATTGCTGAAATTAAAGATTATTTGGGCGATCGCCAAGTACCTGTAAGGGCTTGCCTGTAAATTAAGAAACGGCGAAGCCGTTTCTTAATTTGGTGTTAAGGATGCACCTGCCCCAAAATTGCGCCGAGGCGATCGTAATCATCCTTAAGTAAAATGCTCAGTTTGCGTCCCGCCTGAACTAGCCAGTTGCGATCGCATTTTCTTGCTTGATAGACATTGCGTAATACTGCCGCAATCAGTTCATCAACGGGAGCATTGGTCATTTGTACCAAGGTTCGCAAAAAATTTAACTCATCGGTAAATACTTCGATTTCCTCCTGTTGGCAAGCGAAGACCGCTTGATGGATTTGCGGCGGTTGTGCGGGTAAATGTTGATAGACATTGCCAACTGAGACAAACCCCAATAGCACCACCTTAATTTCGGAGCGCAGCATGGCAAAAATTTGGGGTTGCTGTTCGCGCAATTCCTGAAGGCTCAGCCCCATTGCCACCGCCCGATGGATCGAATCTATGGGGGCAGTAGTGGCATGATAGACCACCCCATAGGTGACAATATGGCTTTGCTCATCCTGTTGTGATTTCACCCAGCTACCAAAGGCGGGCATCACAGGAAAATCCAGACTGTCAGGATCTAAACATTGCGCCAAAAATTCTGTTGTGGCGGTGGCAACCACTTCGGCGATGTGCTGAGGGTGGCGATCGCGACTAGTTTTAGGCAATGGCAGAAACATAGGCGCTAATTGAATAAAGTATCGGTGGCACGGCGACCGCCCCAACGTTCCACAATTTGATCATCGAAATGATCAGCGCTTTCTAGCACTTCCGTTAGGGCTAGCTTAAATTCATTGGCATCGCAGTTATTGCCAAGCAGCGTGACATGAAAGCGAATATCACCCTCATCTGCCATGCTAAAGCCCCCAAACCGAAAGTCATAATTTTGTCTGAGCAGAAAGCGTAATAGGTCTGGTCTAGTCTCAACCTCGGTTGCAACATATGCCCAGATATAAATAATTTCGTCTAGCGTCTCCGTATGGCGAATTTCCACAAGGACAGTTGCTGAGCCAATTTGCACACTAAACATCGGTTTGTCAGCGATCGGGATAGATACGCGATCGCAAATCTCAGGCAACCAGCCCGCGACTTTTTGGTAACAGTCTTGTTGAGATTGCGTCAGGAAATTCACGGTGAGGAAATAACTATTGATTTAATGTAATTTAATGATACAGGGCAGAAGGCGGTAATGCCAAAGCCCAAAACGGCTTAGATTTTTAAATGTTTGATCGGCACTTTGCACCTCTCAAACATCTTTCGGCATCTTCAAGTCGGCATCTTCAGTCGGCGCTAAACGATGTAACACGATCTGCGCTAGTTTGGTGGCGGCTCCTGCTTCGCCGCATACAGTCTTGAGGCGATCGCGCATTTTGACCAGTTCATCAGGCCGATCAAGGTAATACAGAATTTGCTCAGCGACTTGGGTGGGAGTAAGCACTCCTAATAATTCTGGCACGATCGCCGCCTTTGCCCAGATATTTGGCCAAGCTAACAATTGTCCGCGCCGTTGAATTTGGGAAATTAAAATCGAGTTAATCGTATTCGATAGCAATTTGCCAAGGATTGGCGCTGTGGCTAATAACCCCACTAAGCCATCCCAACCAACTTTCATATCTGAATAATTAGTTGGCAACAGCACGATCATCGGTTGGTGTAGGGCAGCTAACTCGGCAGTATTTGCGCCCACGGTCGTGACACAGAGTTGACTGCGTTGAATGAGAGCATGGGCAGGAAACTCGCGATAAATATCGATGATTGTGCCTTTGCGAGTCAATAACTGTTCACCCGCTAAACTTGCGGTTGCCCCTTGGCTATCGTCAGTTGGAAAAGGATTTTGAGCATAGGCAGCAAGTGCCTCAGGGCTAGTTGTGGGGGCAAGGGCGATCGCAAACTGGATTTCGGGACGCAATTGCTGCAAAATATCGGCGATCGCCACCACTAGCGGCACACCAATCCGTAATTTGTGACCCTTAGAGCCTGGCAGAAAACAAATTAGTGGGCGCGAGTCAGCCCGATCGCCCCGTTGTTGCCAATATTGCTGCAAGTCTTGAGGCTGTGCCGCATCCATCATCAAATCACCAATTACCTCAGCCTTGTCCCGAAATTGGGCAGGAATTTTCGCCGCGATCGCCTGATTTCGCACCGCCCAACAGTCAGCCCAGCGCAACCATCTGGCCTCCCATTCGGCATAGATTACAGTTTTGTAGCCTAATCGCTTCGCGATCGCCACCGCAAAAAACTGATCCCCCCCCAAAAAAACGACAACCCCCCGTTTCGACCATTGCCAAGCGGGAGTTCTGCCCCACAATAAAAAATCAAAAAATTGCGCCTCAGGCAATACGCGATCGACCAAGGGAAAACTTTGCGCCAATTGCACCTCCTGCCCACTGGCATTTTGGCAAGGCGAAAGGGCGATCGAAATACGCATACAAGGCTTTGCCGTCTCAGTCGCCAACTCAGTCGTCAATTTCACCAAGGCCTGCAAAAAAGGATAGACCCATGTGGTCAATTCGCCAGGACCATTGGATAGGATCAATATATCCGTCAGGTTGGCGGCATCACCAGCAGCCTTGAGAGTGGGATTAGTCATAGAACCAATAAAACAGATCGGTAAGGGGATGACAGTGATTGTCACAAATAATGGTAATTACTATGAAGCGATCGAATTCACGATAAAATGATGCACCCATAAGCGAGTTAAATTAAAAGCTAAGAACAAAATTTTCTTAGTTAATCACCCTCGTTTTTTGTTGATTTTTCTTGTTAATATTTTATAAACATCACGCATGTGGATTTAAATATTCTATTTGATACACCAAAACCCGTAATTGGAGTAATCCATCTTTTACCTCTGCCCACCTCACCGCGCTGGGGAAGCAGTCTCAAAGAGGTGATTGATCGGGCTGAACAAGAGGCTACTGCACTCGCCGCAGGGGGAGTACAGGGTATTATTGTGGAAAATTTTTTTGATGCCCCATTCACCAAAAATCGAGTTGACCCTGCGGTGGTCAGCGCCATGAGCCTAGTGGTGCATCGGGTCAAGCAAATGGTTGGCATCCCTGTCGGCATTAATGTCTTGCGAAATGACGGTCATAGTGCATTGGCGATCGCCTCCTGTGTGGGCGCTCAATTTATTCGCGTCAATGTGCTGATGGGAGTGATGGCAACCGATCAAGGCGTGATTGAGGGCGATGCCTTTCAGCTTTTACGTTACCGCCGCGAACTGGGCGTTGATGTGAAAATATTTGCCGATGTTTTAGTCAAACACGCTCAGCCCATCTCAGTACCGCAGATCACCGCCGCCGTCCATGACACGATCCATCGCGGGCTTGCCGATGCTGTCATTTTGTCGGGTTGGGCGACAGGCAACCCACCCACAATTGACGATCTGCACGAAGCAAAATTGGCCTGTGGCAGCACCCCTTTACTAGTTGGCTCTGGGGCAACATGGGACAATATTTCTCAACTGATGGAATATGCCGATGGCGTAATTGTCTCCAGTTCCCTCAAGCGCAATGGGCAGATTCAGCAGGCGATCGATCCGATTCGGGTTGGTCGTTTTGTGGATGCCGTGCGGTCTGGCATCGCCCATCACAAGCACAAACATATGGTTGAAGCCCGATCTTAACGATTTTCACTGTCTATTTTGCAGTCTCAATCCATTTCGCAATATTTATCTTGCAGTGTTTACTTGCAGTATTTATTTGTGACGGTTCTCAAAATTTATTGCCAACGGCGGTAAATACATGATCGCAAATTTTTAATCTGTCATTTAAAAGACAAATAACCTCTAAAAGTCCTCAAAAGCAGAAGATTCACCCAAAGAGAGATATTGCTACTTTCGTATAAAAGGAGAGAGAACCGTACACACAGAATGCTGCTAGGGCTATGCTAGTATTAACTTTAACCAGAACGCAGCAAAGTATGGGGAAACGCCATGTTTGAACGCTTTACAGAGAAAGCAATTAAAGTCATCATGCTGGCTCAAGAGGAAGCTCGCCGCCTCGGTCATAACTTTGTCGGCACAGAGCAAATTCTATTGGGCCTAATCGGAGAAGGAACTGGCGTTGCCGCCAAAGTACTTAAGTCCATGGGTGTAAACCTCAAAGACGCTCGCATTGAGGTTGAAAAGATCATCGGACGCGGCTCTGGTTTTGTCGCAGTCGAAATTCCTTTCACGCCTCGTGCTAAAAGAGTCCTAGAGTTGTCCTTAGAAGAGGCTCGTCAATTAGGGCATAACTACATCGGTACTGAGCATTTATTGCTAGGACTAATTCGCGAAGGCGAAGGTGTCGCCGCTAGAGTTTTAGAAAATCTTGGGGTTGATCTATCCAAAGTTCGTACCCAAGTAATCAGAATGCTCGGAGAGACTGCCGAAGTATCCGCAGGTGGCGGTAGCGGTGGACGCACCAAAACCCCAACCCTCGATGAGTTCGGCTCCAACCTGACCCAACTTGCCCAAGATGGCAAACTCGATCCTGTTGTTGGGCGGGAAAAAGAAATTGAGCGCGTGATTCAGATCCTCGGTCGCCGCACCAAAAACAATCCAGTCCTAATTGGTGAACCAGGTGTTGGTAAAACCGCGATCGCCGAAGGTTTAGCGCAACGCATTATTAACAGTGATATCCCTGACATTTTGCAAGAAAAGCGGGTTGTCACTCTTGATATCGGTTTGCTAGTTGCGGGTACAAAATACCGTGGTGAATTTGAGGAACGCCTCAAAAAGATCATGGAAGAAATCCGTACCGCAGGCAATGTGATCTTGGTCATCGATGAAGTGCATACCTTAATCGGCGCTGGCGCGGCAGAAGGCGCGATCGATGCCGCTAACATCCTCAAACCAGCCCTTGCTCGTGGCGAATTGCAGTGCATTGGTGCAACCACCCTTGATGAATATCGCAAACACATTGAGCGAGATGCTGCCCTAGAGCGCCGATTCCAGCCAGTCATGGTGGGCGAGCCTAGTGTCGAAGAAACCATCGAAATCCTGATCGGTCTACGTCAACGCTACGAAGAACATCACAAACTCAAGATTGATGATGAAGCCCTAGTTGCTGCCGCCAAGCTCTCCGATCGCTACATCAGCGATCGCTTCCTGCCCGACAAAGCGATCGATCTAGTTGACGAAGCTGGTTCTCGCGTGCGTTTAATCAACTCGCAGCTTCCTCCTGCCGCCAAAGAACTTGATAAAGAATTGCGTCAAACCCTCAAGGATAAAGATGATGCCGTTCGCAAGCAAGACTTTGACAAGGCTGCGGAACTGCGCGACAAGGAAATTGATCTAAAGCAGCAAATCCGCGCCCTCAGCCAAACTAAAAAGGCTGAGACTGCCAACGGTGAAGATGCTCCTGAAATTCGGGTGACTGAAGAAGATATTGCCTATATCGTCAGTTCTTGGACAGGCGTACCTGTTCTCAAGATTACCGAATCAGAATCGGTGAAACTGATGCAAATGGAGGAAACCCTCCATGGTCGTGTGATTGGTCAGGATGAAGCAGTGAAAGCAATTTCTCGTGCCATTCGTCGCGCCCGTGTCGGACTCAAGAGTCCCGATCGCCCGATCGCTAGCTTTATCTTCTCAGGTCCGACAGGCGTTGGGAAGACGGAGCTAACTAAGGCTCTCGCCGCTTATTTCTTCGGATCTGAAGATGCGATGATCCGCCTTGATATGTCCGAATACATGGAGCGCCACACCGTTTCCAAGTTGATCGGCTCGCCCCCTGGCTATGTTGGTTATAACGAAGGTGGTCAACTCACTGAAGCTGTGCGTCGCAAGCCTTACACTGTCGTACTGTTCGATGAAATCGAAAAAGCGCACCCCGATGTCTTCAACTTGCTATTGCAAGTATTAGAAGATGGTCGCTTGACCGACTCTAAGGGACGTACCGTTGACTTTAAGAACACCCTCTTAATCATGACCTCCAACGTTGGCTCTAAGGTCATTGAAAAAGGTGGCGGTGGACTCGGCTTTGATTTTGCCGCTAATCAAGAAGATGGACTATATTCACGGATTCGATCGCTGGTTAATGAAGAACTGAAGCAATACTTCCGCCCTGAGTTCCTCAATCGTCTCGATGAAATTATCGTCTTCCGCCAATTGACCAAGCCCGAAGTCAAGGAAATTGCCGACCTCATGCTCAACGAATTCTTCAAGCGTATGCTTGCTAAGGATATCGTCTTGACCGTGACCGAGCGTTTCAAAGATTTACTTGTGCAGGAAGGTTACAACCCCAGTTATGGGGCGCGTCCATTGCGTCGGGCGATCATGCGTCTCCTCGAAGACTCCCTGGCTGAAGAAATCCTTACGGGCAAAGTCCGTGAAGGCGCTTCGGTGACGGTGGATGTCGATGATGATGGCAAGGTCAAAGTGATTGAACAGAATGCGCTAAGTGGTGCTGAAAATAATCTTCAATTGCTACCTTCAGCATAAAACTAACTAGAACAAGGGGCTTAAGCCCCTTGTTTTATATTTTTGACTATAATTTTTGCTAATTTAGGAATTACGCAAATGATGTTTTACCGTGGGAGCAATTCATGAATTTCCTCCAAGGTAACATAAGAGTCTTAAAGCTTTTTGCCTGAGTCCTATAATTGTCAGCTAGCTTCCAAAATGTAAATGAGCGTCTAATTGCTGTGAAGTCAAATCCACTTTCTGCGCCAAGGTTCAAGTCAAATGCCGAAGACTTGTCATCGGCGGAAATGCCCGAAGTCATCGTCACACAGGATCATGATGAACCTAGGGGCTATATCCCTGCCCCATTAACAATCGCTGATGTGGAGGGTGGTGAACTCAAGCCTATACCCGTCAAACCTGCCAAGGCTTCGCCATCAGCCCCACAAGATTCTGAAATATTCCAAGTTCGGTTTAAGACCCTCGATGGCAAATTAAATTTGCTGCTGCCTAGTGAGAAAAGGGCGAGGCGAGAGTTTGGACAGCATCAAGGTAGTCAAGAGGTTGCCCAAGATGAGTCAGCAAAGTTAATCCAAATGTTTGGCAATAGTGATCGCTCCTCGCCGCAGTCTGAGGATGATCTGAGAAATACTCTAAATACGGAGGAGCAGGGCGAGTCCCTAGTGCTGAATTGGCAGGAGATTCTATCGCAGCTAGAGCAGCGCATGAAAGGCAGTGGGCATGATTGGAAGCCACGCACCCAAGTATATTTGCAAGCAGGCGATCGCTTGCTCGATACCAGACAACTGCAAGAATTATTTGAGGCATTGCAAAACTACCAACTTTTATTGCATTGCATCGTAACCAATCGCCGTCAAACCGCCGTCAATGCCGCCAGTATGGGCTTTTGTGTGGAGCAGGGTTCCACATTTACCGAACTGCTTGGCTTTAATCCGATCCCTGACGCACCCGCCGATGACCCCTTGTATATCAAAATGACCGTGCGATCGGGTGTGGAAATTCGGCATTCGGGCAGCATCATTGTGTTTGGTGATGTAAATGCAGGGGCTGAACTCATTTCTGAGGGAGATGTGATTGTCTGTGGCAAGCTCAAGGGCATGGCTCATGCGGGGGTAAAGGGCAATGCTCAAGCCATAGTCATGGCTTGCCATCTAGATGCCACCCAAATCCGCATTGGTAGTCTCATTGCCCGTGTCGAAAGCCCCAGCACCTATTTTTGTCCAGAAGTTGCCTTTGTCAGCCAACAGGGCGTTCCCGCCATTCAAATTGTCAAGGCGCTAGATTATTCCGCAAAAGTTAAGCAATAGTACCAATAAGCGCTAATATTTCCTGATACTCTGTCCTTTGCTAATCAGTAATTCGTAAACATGAGTCGCATTATCGTTGTCACCTCAGGTAAAGGTGGAGTCGGCAAGACGACATCTTCTGCCAATCTCGGCATGGCGATCGCCAAACTTGGTCGCAAAGTAGTCTTAGTAGACGCTGACTTTGGGTTGCGAAATCTTGATCTCCTTTTGGGCTTGGAAAACCGTATTGTCTACACTGCTCTAGAGGTAATCGCGAGGGAATGCAAGCTTGATCAGGCTTTGGTCAAGGATAAGCGCCAGCCCAACCTTTCGCTGCTTGCTGCTCCACAGACAAGAAACAAGACAGTGATCACTGCTGCCCATATGAAGGCTTTGGTAGAAGTACTCAGTCGCTATTTTGATTATGTGCTAATCGACTGCCCTGCGGGGATTGAGTCAGGTTTTCAAAATGCGATCGCAGGGGCAAAGGAGGCAATCATCGTCACCACTCCCGAAATTTCGGCGGTGCGGGATGCTGACCGTGTAGTAGGGCTACTCGAAGCGAATCGAATCACCGATATTAAATTAATTCTCAATCGTATTCGCCCTGCGATGGTGCGAAACAACGACATGATGAGCATCGAAGATGTTTTGGATATTTTATCTGTGAAGTTGATCGGCGCGATTCCCGATGATGAACAGGTGATCGTTTCCACAAATAAAGGGGAACCATTGGTACTGTCAGACAAGCCTTCCCTTGCTGGCACTGCTTATGAAAATGTGGCAAGGCGACTGGAGGGGCAGGAGGTGGAATTTTTAAATCTAGAAGTGCCACCAAAAGGGTTCTTTGCCAAATTGACAAGCTGGATAACTGGTAATTCCTGAGGTTTGAGATGATTTCCACATTGCTCGATCGCTTTTTTCAAAGATCCAATGTACCTAGTGGCACAAAGGTTAAGCAGCGCCTTAAGTTTATTTTGGCTCATGACCGAGCAGCGATCGAGCCACAAGTATTTGATAATATGCGCCATGAAATTATGCGCGTAGTTTCTAAGTATGTGGAACTAGATGAAAGTGCCTTAGATATTCGTCTCGAGTCTGATAAGCGGATGACGGCACTAATTGCCAATTTGCCTATTCTCACGATTCGTGAGGAGTTGCCAGACTTGGTTTCTTTGTTTGATCAGGCAGCTCCAGAGCCAAAGCCAGAGCCGCAAATTGATCTGATTGCCTTAGAGATGGATCAATCTGCTGAGGCTGCCCTAGATGCGTTATCCGTCAAGGAAAATCCCCAAACTTCGCCGAGTACTGCAACTACTTCTGAACCTGCTCCTGAAATTATCCCTGAAATTATCCCTGAAAATGCGGTGGCGATCGCTGAGCATAATATTGAGATAACTAACAAAATTAGATTAGCGGCAAATAAATCACAATCCGAGCAAGACGAGAGAGTTATTGCAGAAATCAGTGATTTTAGCCATATGAAGACCATCAATACAGCAAGCACCTTAGAGGTTACAGCACCAGAAGTTTTCGGGGTTGATCAAAACACTCAAGATATTGCTGTAGATATGGAAGATCCTGAGGGTTGCCAAGTTGAGGAGATCGCCGATCAAGAGCCAAGCGATCAGTTAGAACTATCCCTAGATATCATTCCGCCTGCAACAGAATCCCCAATATAAAACCCCATCGCCTTTGGCAATGGCAACGGCTAGAAATGAGTTGAGATGGGCTTTGACATCGCTCAGCCAGCGCAAACTGAGGGGCATGAACGAGGTCGCAGCCACGACTCTGCATCAAAGGTTGTTCATAGGACTAGTTTTAAGAAAATCGAGACTTTACTTCTGTCTTAATTGCCTTTAAGGTGTCACCCAAAGCTTCTTTGAAAATGGTATAAAAAGCTTCAGCCGGCGTAGAGCTACTAGGCTGAGCATTGACTGTATAGGTAATCAAGATTTGATTGGGGGGGCGGCGCGGAATCGATGAAACGGGTTCGATTTTCCAATATCCTTCCATTTTGGAGAGGTCGCCATCTAATAGGCGAAAATCAATCTGGCGGCGCTCGGTTTCTTGAATGGCTAACTTCGTCCGTGAGGTAATGGTTACTAAAAATACTTGGCGCGAATCAACCTGCTCAATTACTTTGCGAGAGCCACGATTTTCCAGAATTTTGCTAGAGGTCATATTGGGGATGAATCGCTCAAGGTTGGCATAGTCGGTAAGTACTTGCCAAACTTGAGCGGCGGAGGCAGTGACCAAGATGCGGGCGACATATTTGCCGTTATCGCCTGTGACGACGGGTTGCCCCTTACGCAAGGAGTCGCGCTGAACTGAGGGTAAACGATCAACAGGACCATCAAATAGAGAAGCATGGGCGGGGGAGATGGGTGTCAGGCAAGCGATTGCGATCGCCACTAATAATAATGAACCTGAGCGTAGCTTTGAGTGTGATTGCATTTTTTTGGTGCGCGAAGAATTTGTTGCCGAATTTGCAGGAGAATTTGAGCGATGGAACTGCATAAAATTTGGATAGGATGGGTTAACTATACTTTTTGTACTTTCTGTGACTTTGATCATGACGGATTGCAAGACGGATCGGACTATAATCGACAAAACCCGTAATCGATATATCAAAATTTGTGGGTTAACCAAGCTGGATCAGGCGATGGCGATCGCCAACATGGGGGCAAATGCCATTGGTTTTATTTGTGTTGCCAAGTCGCCTAGATATATTGATAAGCAGGCGATCGCGGCGATTACCTCTAGGATGATGGCAAATCAGACTGATCAAATGCTACCCGATTTTATTGGTGTATTTGTTAATGCGAGTATCGCCGAAATTTGCGAAACGGTCAGTTATGCAGGACTAACGGCGGTACAGTTGCATGGTGATGAGTCGCCAGAATTTTGTAAGGATTTGCGATCGCAATTAATTAATCAGGATTTGTTTAATATCAAAATCATTAAGGCTTTGCGGGTTAAGGACGATGCAGGACTAAACCAAGCGCAACTATTTACAGATCATGTCGATGCGCTTCTCCTTGATGCTTACGATCCGCATCTGCATGGTGGCACGGGCAAAACCATTAATTGGCAAATGCTGCAAAGCTTTCAGCCAAAATGTCCTTGGTGGTTGGCGGGAGGGCTATCCCCTGAGAATGTGGCAGAGGCGATCGCCCAAGTTGCTGCCGATGGCTTAGATGTATCGAGTGGGGTGGAGCGCTCCGCAGGGGACAAGGATCTAGAAAGGGTGGCGCAGTTTTTGGCGATCGCCCTGTAGCGCAGGCATCTTGCCTGCTTCTGCTTCTAGCAAGATTTGTCAATCCATCAGGTTGCCAAGTTTTTATTAGCCTATTTCTTTTTCTTACCCCGATTGGCGATCGCTAGTTCTGCTTGGGCAATTTCAGCATCGAGTATTGTTTGCCCTGTGGCGGCGAGAAAGACATCATCAAGGCTAGGACGCGATTGCGATAGGCTAAACACCTCAATATCCACCGCCGCCAACATATTTTGGATCTCCATAATTGCATTTGGCTCTGGGGTCACAAATAAGTTAACCGCATTGCCTTGGGCAGGATTGATCGTGATGCTTTGGACGATGGGCAGTTGTTGCAAGATCTTTTGCGCCCTTTCCGCTTCCTGAAATTCGGCAAACTCACGAATCCTGATCGTGATGCGATCGCCACCCACCTTATTTTTTAGTTCATCGGTTGTGCCTTCGGCAATAATTTTGCCGCGATTGATAATGGCAACGCGATCGGCAAGGGCATCAATTTCTTCGAGATAATGGCTAGAAACTAAAACCGTTACCCCCAAGGTTCGCAATTTGCGTAAAAATTCCCAAATGGCAAGCCGACTTTGAATATCTAGCCCCACGGTTGGCTCATCTAAAATCAATACCGCAGGCTGATGGAGCAATCCTGCGGCGAGGTCTAGTCGTTTTTTTAAGCCCCCTGAATATGTGCCAGAAAGCTTGTCGGCGTAAGGTTGTAATTGCAACAGATCCAATACATATTCAATGCGATCGCCGATTTGTTTGGCGGGTATATGATAGAGCGCCGCTTGAAATTTCAGCAATTCCCGCCCTGTCAAGACCTTATCGAGTGCCACTTCCTGCGCCACATAACCCAGGCGATCGCGGATTGCCCTCACTTCCGTTGCGCCAGCTACTTCAATCATGCCAGAGTCAGGGCGGGTCAAGGTGCAAATACAACGCATAGTTGTGGTTTTGCCAGCCCCATTTGGTCCCAGCAATCCATAGATCTGCCCTTGAGCAACATTCAGCGAAATGCCATCAACAGCAATAGTATCGCCATAGGTTTTCCTGAGATTTTCAATTTTTACGGCTGCTTGCATGGGTTGATCTAGCGTCTTGTATTAAGCTTTGTTAACCTAGCATTTTACAACACAGCGCAAAGCGCTGTATCAAAACTCAAAAAAAGACAGCACGGCAAAGCCGCACTGTCTTTCTTAACTGCCCAAAATCGCCTTTTTGTAAGCGGGGCGATCGCTAATGCGTTGGACATAGGCGGCTAAGTTGGGATAATCGGCATAGGATAGTTGCAACATTAAGATGCCATAGCCCAAAATTGAACCCACTGCCACATCCGCTACGGTGAAGTGATCGCCTGTGATATGTGATTGACCCGCCAAAACTTGATCGAGTCCCTTCAGCAATCTTGGAGTCTCCTTTTCGCGGCTTTCTGCCACAAATAGCCCTGTCGCCAAGGTGGAATTGCCAAATAGTACCCATTGTGAAGCGATCGCTTTATCTTCAATACTATTAATCTGCTCAAATTTTTCTGCGAGATATAGCAAGATCGCGCCCGACTCCCATAATTGCAAATCACCATCGGCGATCGCAGGTACTTTGCCAAAAGGATTAATTGCTAAGAAATCAGGTTGCAGGTGTTCCCCAGCTTTCATGTCCAATAATTGAAACTCATAGGGAGCATTCAATTCTTCTAAATACCACCTAACAATCGAGGCGCGGCTTCTAGCACCGCCATAGAGTTTGATCATGATGCGTTTAACCTAAAAAAACAAGAGTTGCGGCGCTTTGCACCGCAACTCTATAATTATAAATAATTATAAAAGAGAATTATAAAAGAGCCTTGAGCTTTACTTGGTATTCTTCGGGCGTGATTGTTCCCGCCTTTAGCTCTTCATTGAGCAACTGCACTTGGGGTTCGATCGCCTTCTTCTTAGCCGCAATTTCCTCTGCTTTAGACTTGTAGATCGTTTCACCTTCTTGCTTTGCCTTCTTAAATGCCTGACGCAAGCTGAACGCATCCATTTCGCCCCCAGAGGCAAAATATTCATTGGCAACCTTACCTAGCGCCCAAGTACTGGCATAGGCGGTAGTTGCGCCGACCACCATGCCAAATACAGGCACAAGCTTAGCGAGGTTACTGACAGCAATTCTTGTCCCTGTAATGCCAAGACTGCCAAAGATGGCTTTGCGAAAATCGGCTTGGTTGCGATCGTAGCCCCAACTTTGCCCGATGGCTTGAGCTAGATCCAGTTGATTCCAATAGATCAACATATCAAAGGCGATCGCAATGCCTGGTAATGGAAAAGCACCTAATACTGCATTGAGAAAACAGGTATCGGTAATAGCGTTATCCACTTCGATCGCCCTTCTCGCAGGATCATCAATTTGGCTAACCTGCGTTGAGATGGGCGATTGCTGCGATCGCTTTTCTAGGGCTTCTAGCCATTCCTGCTTACCCCACATTTTGGAATTAGTAAAGGTTGTACCAATCTTGTCTAGGAGTGCCTTTTCTTCAGGGCTACATTCTCCGTCAATATTTGCCATCGCGTATGCTGATTGGTAAACCACTTCCTGCGCGATGTCGCTAGTAATTTGGGAAAGTAATGTATCGATAGGCTCATCTTCGGCATTAAGCAGAGTGTCGACCGTTACACCTTCGGGAAGATGAATTTCTTCAAAGGTATCGGCGAGACTAGCAAACTCTTCTTCGAGCAATTTGCCATCGGCTTTTGCCATACTCACCAAAACTTTAAAGCTTGCTAAAACTTCTTGCTGATTAACTGCGGACATTATGATGCTGACTCCTTGGCAGAATATGCACAGTGCCAAGATGTTATCAGCGATCGCTATTGAGGTTTGTATTCTTAATCAATTCGACAGAATACCCAAGCTATTTCCCATTACGGTGTATATACAAGTTTCTCTAGCTAAGTCTTAAGGGTTAGATCTCCCCTAGCCCCCATTGAAAAGAAAATTTTCTTCTTCCCCCTTTTTAAGGGGGATTGAGGGGGGATCATTATTAACTGATGCTATGGGGAATAACTTGTCTGTACAAGTTATTCGTAAGGGGAGATAGAGAAATTAAGGTGATGTAGAATTAAGCTGCCTTGGCGAGAGCTTCTTCTAAAGATTGGGCAATGTCTGAGAGTTGGTATTCTCCATAAACCTCACAGGAATTATTGGGACTCTCGATCAGCTTGATGCTATGGAGTTTCGCGCCGATGTCACGAATGGGCTGGGTCAGCACCTTTTGAATATAAACGGCGATATTTTCGGCAGTGGGAACTACTTCCGAAAAGTAAGGGATATCTTTATTTAAAAAGGTGTGATCCATGGGTTCAAGGACATATTGATCAAGCACCTTTTGGAACTCGCCAAGGTCGGCAATCATGCCTGTGCGCGGCTCAATGTCGCCAGCGATCGCCACTTCTAAATGATAGTTATGTCCATGCCCATGCACACGGGCGCATTTGCCATAGATGGCGCTATTTTCTTCAAAGGAGAGGCTGTCAAGGGCGAGGCGGTGGGCGGCAGAGAAGTGAGTGCTAATAGTTAGAGTTGCTTGCATATCATTACCTTGGTAATCAGCCCAAAGCTCAGGGTGTTCATATAATCGAATTTTGACAAGGGGCAGGTGTTTTTCTAAGCGCTGCCAAATTATACGGGCGATGTTTTCGGTGGTGGGTAGGGTTTGCTCAAATTCTGTCCATACTTGATTAAGATAGGCAAAATTTAGCTGGGTCGTCACCTCACGGGCGATCGTATGCTTTACATCGGAGAGGTTTAACACCATGCCCGTATGATCGATTTCTCCTTCCATCCCCACATACAAAACATAATTGTGTCCGTGGGGGGGGAAGTTGGTGCAAGCACCGAACTTTTCTAAATTTTCTGATGCTGATATTTCGGGCAACCAGTAGCGGTGACTAGCGGAAAATTCAGCGCGGCGATTAATTACACATTTAGGCATCAGTAATAGGCATCAATAATGAGCCACCAAATTTTAGATTTTTATAGGTTTGTATATTTATCTTACAACCTATTGATGTTTTGCGTAGTCTCGTAAAAATTTTGAAAGTGGCATGAAGCAATCCTTTCAAAATTTTGTGGATTTTGTTGATTGGGTAAATCTTGTTAGGATGAAGCAGTAAGGAGTTCATGTAAACTGTAGTTTAGTCTTTTTCTAGTCAGGCTTATGAACTCTAGTCTCAACCTCAGTCTAAGCTTTGGTCGCATCTGGGCGATCGCCACTAATGTCTTTCGAGAAACTGTGCGCGAACAGGTTTTGTATCTATCACTGCTCTACATTTTGATAGTGGTCGCAGCGATGTTCATGTTGCCAGAGTTTTCCTATGACTCTTCGGCGAAGATGATTGTGGATACGGGTGTAGCAGCGATCGAAGTTGTGAGCTTATTGGTAGCCGTGCTGGTCGGAACTAACTTGATCAATAAAGAAGTCGATAAAAGAACGATTTTTATTTTGATTGCGAAGCCAATGCACCGCGCTGAGTTTGTCCTTGGTAAACATCTAGGACTATCGGCGGTGGTAGGGGCGCTAGTTGCCATTATGTCCGTAATTTTTTGGGCATTGATGGCATTTAAGCGGATTGATATTCCTGTGGCGGCTATTCTAACTGCTAACTTTTTTATATTTTGGCAAATTATGCTATTGGGGGCGATCGCCATTTTGTTTGGCTCTTTTACCAGTTCCCTAATTGCTTCCCTATTGACCCTAGCCGCCTATTTTATCGGCAATTTCAGCCGTGATTTATTGCTGTTGGGTGAAATATCAAAAAATCCTAACCTTCAGGCTGTCACGCGCACTTTCTATATGCTGCTGCCCGATTTATCCCGCGCCAACCTCAAAAATGAGGCGGTATATAATATTTTGCCAAGTTTAGGCGATATGTTTAACAATGGTGTTTATATCCTAAGCTATGCGCTTCTAGTACTGGCGATCGCTATCCTCATCTTCTCCCGCCGCCAATTTTAGATCTGCTCCAGCGCTTTGCCCTGATTTAAAATCCAGAAATATTTATGGGCTACTTAGAACATCAATAGGCGGTATGAAGTAAATGAAACTTAGTAGTCCTATCTTTTTCGATATTCCTAATGCCGAAATCTGTCTATATAGAAATTTTCTATATGATAGTCAAGAGGAAATACTCTACAAAGAATTACTTGAAAATATCGCATGGCAACAAGACCTGATTAAAATTTATGGACGAAAAATTCCCATTCCTAGATTAACGGCTTGGTATGGAGATCCTAATATGTCCTATACCTATTCAGGTATTTTGATGAATCCTCATCCTTGGACATTAACTTTATCTTTACTTAAGTCTCAAATTGAAGAAAGAATACAACATAAATTCAATAGTGTTTTATTAAATCAATACAGGAATGGCACTGATAGTGTGGCATGGCACAGTGATGACGAACCAGAGTTGGGAGAAACACCTGTTATTGCATCTCTGAGTTTGGGGGCATCGAGAAAATTTGAATTAAGATCAAAGGTAAAAGCAAGTCTAGACAGAATAGAGTTATTATTAAACAGTGGGGATCTTCTGTTCATGAGTGGCACAACTCAAAAATACTGGCAGCATCAAGTGCCGAAGATGCGTAGAGTTAGAGAATCAAGAATAAACTTAACATTTAGATATATAATTGTATCGGGGAACTAGAGAGAATAGATATCATGATTAATATTTATGAATTAATTTTAAATAGTTTATATTCAGCCAATAATATTAAATTAGAGAGGGAAAAAATAAATTTTTTAAAGAGCTTACAGCCCTATGTTACAAGTCTCAGATCTAGTTTCAAAAACAAACAGATAAATGTCGACTATAGAGATAGAAATGTTCAAGCTGCATATTTAATTGCCTATTATCCTTCCTATATAGAAATGACCTATGAAGTTTTAAATCGTCATGGGAAAGATGTACTATGCTCTCAAAACAACATATTAAACGTCTGTTTATTTGGTGCAGGCGCTGCCCCTGAAGCGGTCGCCATAATAAACTTCATCAATGAAAACGCGCTAGAGATTGAAGAATTAAATATATATGCCTACGATATTTTTGCCTCAACCTGGAATTTCAGTATTAATTTAGTAAAAAATTTTATTATTCCTCACTTATGGCAAAGTAAAAATTTTAACATTAATATTTTTGATCTAGATTTATGTGAGCCTGATAGTCTAAAAAATATCAATCAACAAATAAAAAGCTCTAATTTGTTTATATTTCAAAATTGTTTAAATGAGCTTAATAAGCAAGACATAGCAATTGCCAATATTAATTATTTAGTTGAAAATATACCTAGGGCAAGTAGGTTAATTATTGCTGATTTAGTTTATAATTCAGTAACGAATATAAAGCTTCACATTGAAAAAAAGTTAGAAGAACTATCTTATAACCTTGATTTTAGATCAAATATAAAAGAGGAGATTAGATTACAAATACCCTTACCAAACGCTATCAGACAGCATCTATTGATAAGTGTAAATGGTCTAATCCCTCGTACAAAAGTAAGGTTTGATTTTATTAGTGCTTACTATCCACTATTAGAGGTAAAAGAATTAGTACCTGATCGCATTTCTTTGGAAGCTTTACAGGCATATATCAAAGATTTGGAAGCAAAACAAACTAATTTTCAAAAAGAGAAAGAAGATCTTGAGATTTTGGTAAACCAAATGCAACAGCAAATTTTGAATTTACAAAATCAGGTTGAAACCCAGTTAAATTTACAGGCTCTAGCGGAAAACGTACAGAAACCTAACGCATCAGATAATGATGCAGTATTGGCACAGTTCGATCAATCTTTGATCGCTGTGGATTCCTCTTTGCGTGATTTAGTCCGTCAAACCCGTGATAACATTGTTGCTCAAACTAGATTGGCTCAGCAAAAACAAGAGAAAAAATTGTGGATGGCGATCGCTGTCAGCAGCGCATTAGGTTTACTATCAATTGTCTTAGCGATAATTGTTATTCTGGGTCGATAGTTTACGAAAATATAACAACACCTTAATGGATTAAAGCTGATATTTGGCGATAATTTTGAAAGCAGAAAATTACTACGCTATATTTTCTTGAATAAGCCGAATCACTACACATAAAACACCCCATGACATCTCCTCTCCTAACATCCGTTAAACTTGGTCGATATACATTACCCAATCGCGTGGTGTTAGCTCCACTCACTCGCAACCGTGCCGCCGCAGGATATGTACCCAGAGAACTCAATGCGATTCATTATGCCCAAAGAGCATCCGCAGGTTTGCTGATTACCGAAGCTTCGCAAATCTCACCCCAAGGGATGGGTTATCCCAATACCCCAGGCATTTATACACCTGAGCAAGTTCAGGGTTGGCGATTAGTGACAGATGCCGTACATGGTAAGGGCGGTAAAATATTCTTGCAACTATGGCACGTTGGACGGATTTCCCATCCTAGTCTGCAACCTGATGGCGCTCTGCCCGTGGCTCCTTCAGCGATCGCCCCCGCAGGCGAAGCATCCACCTATACAGGAATGCAGCCATTTGTCACACCGCGTGCCTTAGAGCTAGAAGAAATCCCCCAAATTGTTGCTCAATATCGTATTGCGGCTCAGAATGCCCTCGAAGCTGGCTTTGACGGCGTGGAAATTCATGGCGCTAATGGCTACCTATTGGATCAATTTCTGCAAGACAATACCAATCAGCGTACTGATAGCTATGGTGGCTCCGTTGAAAACCGCGCTAGACTGCTTATGGAAGTGACGGCGGCGGTGGTGGATGTGTGGGAAAGCGATCGCGTGGGGGTAAGACTTTCGCCCAGTGGCACATTCAACAGTATGTATGATTCCAATCGGGCAGTGACTTTTGGCTATGCGGTTAAAGAGCTAAATCGCTTTAATCTCGCTTATCTCCATCTAGTCGCCCCTAGAGTCGCAGGCTTTGAATCTGCGGAAGATCAACCTGACTTAGGATCTGACTTCTTCAGACCCATCTACGATGGCACAATCATCACCGCTGGGGGCTATAGTTTTGAGTCAGCCAATGCCGCGATCGCCTCAGGTAATGCGGATCTTGTTGCCTTCGGTCGTCTCTATATTGCTAATCCAGACCTAGTGGAGCGCTTTGCTGCCAATGCCCCCCTAAATACGCCTGATCGCAATACATTCTATGGTGGTGACGCTGAAGGCTATACTGACTATCCCACGATGCAGTAGCGTATTATTTAGAATTGAGATCGCTGTAAAAGTTATGCCGTTACAATCCTAGACTATGCCATTTTCTTCAGTAATTCGTTCTTTGATGCGATCGCCACTTACCGATGAACTAGAAACTAAGTTAACGCGATCGCGCCAACTGACGCTTTCGGGGCTGTCGCGGGTGGGCAAGGGGCTGGTTAGCTCGATTTTGAGCCAGCACAAAGAACGGATCATGCTAGTGATTGCGGCAACCATTGAGGAAGCGGGGCGCTGGGCGGTGCAGCTAGAAACAATGGGATGGCAAACGGTACATTTTTATCCCACCTCTGACATTCTGCCCTATGAGTCCTATGCTCCCGAATCGGAGGTGATTTGGGGACAGATGCAGGTGCTGTCGGACTTGGTTAATATGGGGGATCATCTTCAGCAAAATTCTCAGCAAAAGGCGGGTAATCCATCGGCAAAAATGGCGATCGTGGCAACCGATCGCGCCTTACAGCCCCATTTGCCTAGCCCCGATGCCTTTAAAAGTTATTGCCTCTCCCTAGAGGTGGGTGCGGAGATTTCCCTGCGGGATATGGCGGAAAACTTAACGCACATGGGCTACGAAAATGCCACCACTGTGGAGACGGAGGGGCAATGGGCGCGGCGTGGCGACATTATTGATATTTTTCCTGTATCAAGTGAAATGCCCGTTCGCATCGATTGGTTTGGCGATGAAATTGAACGGATTCGTGAGTTTGACCCTGCATCCCAGCGTCCCCTAGATAGCATCGATGTGGTGTTGCTGACCCCGATTACCTACGCCCATATTCTTGGTGGTGTACCACAACAGGATCAACCTCCAAATTTTGAAGATGATTTTAGTCCCCACACCTTTGCTGTGCATCCTTCTTCAACAGCCTCTTTGTTGAATTATCTGCCTGATCCTGAACACTGCCTAGTGGTCATGGATGAACCAGATCAATGTCAAGCCCATAGCGATCGCTGGTATGAATCTGCCGCCGCCCTATGGGATTTACTGGCAACGAATAGAGAGAATAATGCAGAAAATATTAATGGCAATCTCCATCGTTCCTTTACGGATTGTTTAATCCAAATCAACAAATTCCCCCGCCTTGAACTGTTTGAACTTGCCGAAGAAAATCGTGGCATCAATATGTCCAGTCGCCCTGTGCCTGTTGTGCCGCACCAATTCGGCAAGATTGCCCAAACCATCAGGGAATATCGCGAACAGAAGTATAAAATCATTCTCATCTCCGCCCAACCTTCGCGCACCGTGGCACTATTACAGGAGCATGATTGCCAAGCGCAATTCATTCCCAATGTCCATGATTATCCTGCGATCGAGAAGAATCATAATCTTCGCATTGCCGTTGCTTTGAAATATTCGGGTATTGCCGAAATTCAAGGCTTTGTACTACCCACCTATCGCATTGCCGTGATTAGCGATCGCGAATTTTTTGGACAGCACGCCCTTGGCACGCCCAACTATGTCCGCAAACGCCGCCGCGCCGTTTCTAAGCAGGTGGATCTCAATAAACTCTCCCCAGGGGATTTTGTGGTACATAAAAATCATGGCGTGGGTAAGTTTCTCAAATTGGAGAAATTGACGGTCAATAATGAAACTCGCGAATATTTAGTATTGCAATATGCCGATGGCATTTTGCGGGTGGTGGTGGATCAGATGGCGATCCTGTCGCGCTATCGGGGTATGAATGAAACTGCGCCCGAACTGCATAAAATGGCAGGTAAAGCATGGGTTACGGCGACTTCTAAAGCCAAAAAAGCCGTCAAGAAGATTGCCTTCGATCTATTGGAACTATACGCCAAGCGATCGCAGCAATTGGGTTACGCTTTCCCAATCGACAATCCTTGGCAACAGGAAATGGAAGATTCTTTCCCCTATCAAGCCACACCCGATCAACTCAAAGCCACGCAGGATGTGAAGCAGGATATGGAAAGTTGTCGCCCGATGGATCGCCTTGTCTGTGGTGATGTGGGTTTTGGCAAAACGGAAGTGGCGATTCGTGCCATTTTCAAAGCGGTAACATCGGGCAAACAAGCTGCCTTACTAGTTCCCACCACGATTCTCGCGCAACAGCATTACCATAGCCTCCAAGAACGGTATGCCGCCTATCCCGTCAATATTGCGCTGTTAAATCGATTTAAAAGTACTCAAGAAAAGAAGGAAATCATTCGCAAACTGAAAACGGGGGAGATGGATATTGTGGTGGGAACCCATCAACTATTGGCGAAGGATGTGCAGTTTAAGGATTTAGGGCTGTTGGTAATTGATGAAGAACAGCGCTTTGGGGTGGCACAAAAGGAAAAGATCAAAACCTTAAAAACGGAAGTCGATGTGTTAACCCTTTCGGCAACGCCAATTCCCCGCACCCTCTATATGGCGATGTCGGGGGTGCGCGAGATGAGTTTAATCACGACACCACCACCCTCACGGCGATCGATCATGACCCATCTATCCCGCTACAATTCCGAACTCGTGCGATCGGCGATCCGTCAAGAGCTAGATCGGGGTGGACAGATTTTTTATGTGGTGTCGCGCATTGATGACATTGAGAAGGTGGCAGAGCGTGTCCATGAGATGTTGCCCTCAGTCCGCATGGCGATCGCCCATGGTCAAATGCCTGAAGCGGAACTAGAAACCACCATGCTCAGTTTCAACAGTGGCGAAGCAGATATGATGATCTGCACCACGATTATTGAGTCGGGGCTGGACATTCCCCGCGTGAATACGATTATTATTGAGGACGCTCAGCGCTTTGGGCTGTCGCAACTCTATCAACTGCGGGGACGGGTTGGACGTGCTGGCATTCAGGCACATGCTTGGCTCTTCTATCAAGAAAAAGGCGAACTTACCGATGTGGCAAGGCGCAGATTAAGGGCGATCCAAGAATTTACCCATCTTGGTTCGGGCTATCAGTTGGCGATGCGCGATATGGAAATTCGGGGTGTGGGCAATATTCTCGGCTCGGAACAGTCAGGGCAGATCAATACCATCGGCTTTGATCTATATATGGAAATGCTACAGGAGGCGATCGCCGAAATTCGTGGTTCCGAAATCCCTGAAGTCGATGATACCCAAGTGGATTTACCAATTACCGCCTTTATCCCTGCGGAATATATTATCGATAGTGATCGCAAAATGAGCGCCTATCGCACTGTTGCCGCCGTCAACTCGCGCCGCGAACTGATGCAGATTATCGAAGAATGGAATGATTGCTATGGTGCTGTCCCTGCGCCTGCGATGCAGTTACTCAAGGTGATGGAACTAAAACTCATTGCTAAACGGATCGGCTTCTCACGCATCAAGCCCGATGGCAAACAGCACGTTGTCCTCGAATCAAAAATGGAAGAACCCGCTTGGAAGATTTTACACGAGCATTTACCCACTCACCTGCGATCGCGTTTTGTATTCAGCAAAGGCAATGTCACCGTTAGAGGATTAGGAACATTGCCCCATGACAAGCAACTAGACAGCCTGATCGAATGGCTTGATAAAATGTTGCAGGCTAGGGCATAGTATCACAGCCAACTTTTTACAAAGAAATATAAAGTCATAGCCGAACCAATGGCAATTACAAAGCGCTTCACTAGTACAGGAGCAATTTTTTGGGCATAGTAGGCGCTCATATAGCCGCCGATAATTGCGCCGATCGCCGCGATCGCTGCCTCCTGCCATAAAATCACCCCCGCATTAACAAAGGGAATAATAATGACCGCATTAATGCAACTCGTCAAAATCGTTTTGTAACCATTCATCTGATTGATATTGGTCATCCCCATCAGCGCAAAGGAGGCTAGAAACAAAATGCCCATGCCGCCACCAAAAAAACCGCCATACACCGCCACAATTAGCTGCAAGATTGTAATTAAAACCGTCCGAAACACCTTGAACCTAGCAAATTGCGCTTGGTGCTGCTCTACCCAATTTGACATATTTTTGCTAAAGGCAAAGGCTAGGGTGGCAGTCAATAGTAGATAGGGCAGAATTTTTAAGAAATCATCGGATGGCGTTCGCAACAGCAAAACTGCGCCAATAATGCCACCGATCGCCCCCAATACACAGATCTGGATCAAAGTCCGCCGATTGCTGCCAATTTCGCGATGATATGCCCCTGCACTAGCGAGCGTCCCTGGCAAAAGGGCGATCGCATTGGTGGCATTGGCAGGGATGGGCGGAATGCCCACAAACAACAAAGCGGGAAATAAAATAAAACTACCCCCCCCCGCAATGCCATTAATTCCCCCCGCTAAAAAGGCGGCAGCAAATATCAAAAAATTTTGCCAGACCATAATCCTGATAAACGATATTGTGTGAGCGCGGCGGAGCCGCGCTCACACAATAACATCTTTCTATCAAATATCTTTGCCCTTACGGCGAGGCTGCTTTGTCGTGAAAATTACGGCGATCGCCAAACACACCAAACCCACATTGATCGCCACATCCGCAATATTAAAAATTGCAAACCGAATGATCCGAATATCCACAAAATCTACTACATACCCCGCCACAAAGCGATCGATGCCATTCCCAGCCGCCCCCGCAAGAACACAGCCATAGCCCACCTGCTCCCAACGACTCAAACCTTTACTAAACAGTCCCAAGCCGACCAAACCCAAGCTGACAATCAGGGAAACCCATTTTAGCCAGTCAATCTGTCCACTAAAGAGACTAAATGCCGCGCCTGTATTCGTGGCATAGGTGAGGTGAAATATGCCATTGATTAAGGGAATAGATCCAACTCCCTTTAAATACTGCACAGCTAGATATTTGGAAACTTGATCGAGAACTACGCCCACAATTGCGGCAATCCAAAAGAATAAGTTCTCGATTTTGCTAGGTGTCATAAAAGTTTTTAGGGATTTTAATATTATAGAGTTAGCGGCGCAAAGCGCCGCCACTCAATTTCTGAATGGGCTATTTGACTAGCCCTAACCATGCCAACAAACCCTGATGGGTCACAAACTCGATCGCGATGGCAAGGATAAACCCAACCATAGCAGCACGACCATTCAGGCGCTCAGCATAGGTATTAAAGCCCATTTTGGGATCGGCGGCTTGAGGGGCTTGGGTTGGTTCAGTCATAGCGTTAATATTCCTACTTTACATAAAACTTGATCTACATAATTGTAACTTTACAGCGCTTGGCAATGACTTGAAACCCATAAAATTTTTTGGACAGCACATTTTCACAGCAATGCTCAAAAATTCTATGCAATACTTTAAACCTCAACTGGTTGTAATCTGAAGACAGTTTCAATCCCTGTCCACTTAAAAATATTGTGCCATTTCCATGCCTTGGACTCGCATTATCAGTGCTTTATTAGTTGTGCCGCTTGCGTTAGCGGCGATCGCGATCGGTGGTTGGGCTTTTACCGCAGTGTTTGCGCTATTAATTGTTTTTGGTGAAATGGAGTATTTTGCCTTGGTACGCGCTAAGGAAATTGTGCCAGCCAGCAAAATCACCATAGCTGCTAGTCTAGCACTGCTCGTTGTTTCACAGGTGCGGGTGGAATTAGCCGATGCGGTAATCCCGATCGCTGGTACTTTTATTTGTTTTTATCTTCTATTTCAGCCCAGAATTGCCACTATTTCCGACATTTCTGCCTCGATTTTGGGTTTATTCTATGGTGGCTATTTACCGAGCTTTTGGGTAAGGATTCGGGGCATCGATGCTGGCTCATTTTTTGTAGTTAGCGATCGCCTTCAGCAATTTGACTTTTTCAACTATTTGCGAAATTTAGATCAACTATCCCTGTTGAAAATTAGTTTCCCTGTCTCTAATGGCAGCATTTATGTCCTGATGGGTTTTTGCTGCATTTGGGCTTCAGATGTGGGGGCTTATATTTTCGGGAAGGCACTAGGTCGCACAAGGCTTTCAGACATTAGCCCAAAGAAGACTGTGGAAGGAGCGATCGCAGGGCTACTTTTTTGTGTGGTGACGGCAATGCTCTGGGCATATAGCATTGGTTGGCAACAGTGGTGGCTATCGGGCGGCATTTTGGGGCTATTGATTGGTGTTGCTGGGTTGTTGGGCGATCTCACCGAGTCAATGATGAAACGTGATGCAGGCGTGAAGGATTCGGGGCAGATCATGCCAGGACATGGCGGTATTCTCGATCGCGCTGATAGCTATGTATTTACTGCGCCTTTGGTGTATTACTTCATCACTTTAGTGCTGCCCCTAATTCCTTAATCTTCATGCCTTAATACAGTTCATATTTCATCAACTGACAGGGTAAAGCACCATTGAGTACGGCGATCCTTTGCGAAGATTTTAAGCCGATGGTTTGCGAAAGCTCCTTATTACCGCTTAGGACATAGGCTGTCCAGCCCTTAAAGCGCTGCTTGAGGACATTCCCCAATTGCTTATAAAATAGCCCCAGATCACTATTTCTGCCTAATCTTTCGCCATAGGGAGGGTTGCAAAAAACCACACCACTGTCCGCAGGAGCCACCACTTCTTCGAGATCTAATTTTGTAAAATAAACGTGATTGGCTAGGCCGCAGTTTTTGGCATTGACGATCGCCTGATCCACCACCTCATGATTGCGATCGCTGCCCCAAATCGGCGCAGGCAGACTTTCCACCCGACTATCGTCAGCATCTTGGATCAACTCTGCCCATAGAGCCTGATCAAAATCCAACCAAGTCTCAAAACCAAATCGCTCCCTAAACATCCCTGGGGCAATATGTAACGCCTTTAAACTTGCCTCCAATGGCAAAGTGCCAGAGCCACAGAGAGGATCGTAAAACATTTGCTGTGGCTCCCAATCGGACATTCGGATCAATGCGGCGGCAAGGGACTCTTTGAGGGGGGCAAGACCCACCGCAGGGCGATACCCCCGCCGATGCAAACTATCCCCTGAGCTATCTAAACTAACTTGGCAAATGTCTTGATCGATATGCACCGCGATTTTTACATCAGCATCCTGTACATCCACATTAGAGCGATCGCCAAATCGATCCATTTGTTGATCGACGATCGCATTTTTGACTTGCAGCGCCGTAAAGTGCGTATGATTGAGGCGATCACTCTTTCCCGTAGCATTAACGGCGATCGTCATGTCTGGGCTGAGATATACCGACCAGTCGATGGCTTTGATACCCTGATATAAATCTTCAGCATCAATACAATCAAATTCATCTAATTTGACTAAAATACGGAATGGCAATCGCGCCCAAAGATTAACCCGATAGAGTAATTGGCGATCGCCTGTAAAACTAACCCCACAAAAGCCTGTCTCTACAGCATGAGCGCCTAGCTCTTCCAGTTCATTTGCAGCTAAGGCTTCCAAGCCTCTTGCTACGGTTGCAAAATATTGATTCATATATTTATCAGAAAAATGGGTTTAAAACCCCGTGCTTCCAGCACGGCTTTATATTAGAATAGCAAGTGAGTTACAGGTTGAAACACCGCCAGCATAAGCCCGACAAATTTGGCTCGACTAGGAAAGAT
>NZ_JACJPY010000055.1 GCF_014696345.1 Pseudanabaena cinerea FACHB-1277 | reverse complement strand
TATTGAAACTAGCTCCCAATAAGTTAACCTACTATCAACGAGGTAAGAGGGCTATGCAGCTTGTCACGGCTACGTTTTAGATGTCTTTGTCACCCCCTCAGAGTACAAATACCACTGCTGGTGCAAGTAATGCGATCGCCACGGGTACTACGGCACAAGCCTTGGGTACAAGCTCGATTGCTACTGGTACAGGCTCAACTGTTTTCGCAGGTTCAGCCAATTCTATTGCTATTGGTAGTGCGACTGGTGTGGGTGTAACTGCCGCAACCACAAACGCGACTGCGATTGGGGCTGGTTCTGTGGTTGGCGCTGGCGCAAATTCTTCTCTCGCGATTGGGAATACAGCCAAGGTCGTGGATGGTGCATTAAGTGCGATCGCGATTGGTAACACCAATACAACAGCAGGTGCAAATAACTCCATTGCCACTGGTAACAACGCCCAAGCTCTAGCAGCTAGTGGGATCTCTACTGGTACTAACTCCAAGGTGGACACTGGCGCAACCAGTGGTGTGGCTATTGGTAATAGCACACTTGTGGGAGCAACCTCAATCAGTGGTGTCGCAATTGGTGGTGGCTCCAAGGTTTTAGATAATTCTGCTGGCTCGGTGGCTCTAGGTAGAGGGGCGCTTGTTGAGGCTAATACGACCAACTCTACGGCAATTGGACGTTCTACGGTGATTGGTACTGGTGCAACGGATGCGATCGCCATCGGTACTAAGGGAGCTAACAACAACATTGGCACTAACGCTGTGAACTCCATTGCCATTGGTAATGGGGCTAATGTCGGTGATGGCGCAACGAATGCGATCGCCACAGGTACTGGAGCAACAGCAAGTGCTAACAATGCCACCGCAATTGGTAACACAGCCAAAGCAACAGCTAAACAAGCAACCGCGACAGGTTTCCAAGCAACAGCATCGGGCGCTGATTCCATTGCCACGGGTACAAACTCCGTAGCCGATCAAGCTAACGCGACAGCAATTGGTAACACTGCCAAAGCTCAAGGAACAGACGCAATCGCAGTTGGTAGTTCATCCCTAGCCAACAAAGCTAATGCGATCGCCACTGGTAAAGCCGCAGAAGCAACAGCCACAAATGCAACAGCAACAGGTTTCACAGCCAAGGCATCGGGCGCTGATTCCATTGCCACGGGTACAAACTCCGTAGCCGATCAAGCTAACGCGACAGCAATTGGTAACACTGCCAAAGCTCAAGGAACAGACGCAATCGCAGTTGGTAGTTCATCCCTAGCCAACAAAGCTAATGCGATCGCCACTGGTAAAGCCGCAGAAGCGACAGGTGTAAATGCAACAGCCACTGGCTTTACTGCCAAGGCATCGGGCGCTGATTCCATTGCCACGGGTACAAACTCCGTAGCTGATTCTGCCAATGCTACTGCCATTGGTAACACAGCCAAAGCGCAGGCTGCTCAAGCGATCGCCATTGGTAATGGCATCACCGCCAACCAAGCTAACGCCTTTGCGATCGGTTCTAATGGAACCAAAGCAAGCGGCACTAGCGCGATCGCCCAAGGTAATAACGCCCAAGCCTCTGGCGCTGATTCGATTGCTATTGGCACAAGCACTGTAGCAAGCCAAGCTAACGCGATCGCGATCGGCAAAAGTGCCAATGCGACTGGGCTTAACTCTAGCGCACTGGGCTTCAATGCCCAAGCCACCAAGCAAGGCTCAACCGCCATCGGCGACTCCACTCAAGCAACAGGTCTAAACTCTAGCGCCTTTGGATTTAAAGCTGAAGCAACTAACGATGGCTCTACGGCTCTTGGCAATCTTTCCAAAGCCTCTGGTTTAAACTCCACAGCAATCGGACCAAACGCTCAAGCTACTCAAGAAAGTGCCACGGCGATCGGTGTTAACTCCCAAGCTATTGCCAAAGATGCCACCGCGATCGGCGTTAACTCTGTAGCTTCCAAGAGCAGCGCCACTGCCATTGGTGTGGGCGCAACTGCCACCCAAGAAAGTGCCACCGCCGTTGGTCAAGGCGCAAATGCAGCCCTAGCTAACTCAACTGCGGTGGGTCAAGGCTCTCAGGCAACTGTCGCCCAAGCAACAGCCCTCGGTCAAGGTTCCAATGCCAGTGCTGTTAATTCAACCGCCCTCGGTAAAGGTGCTAATATCACCAACGTTGGTGCAACTAACTCGATCGCCGTTGGTGGAGGTTCCACTGTATCAGGCGCATCCAGTAATGCGATCGCCGTTGGTGCAACAGCCAAGGTTTCTTCCAGTGACGCAATCGCCCAAGGTAACAACGCCACCGTAGGCACAGGCGCAAATGCTTCCATCGCCATCGGTTTAGATGCCAAAGTACTTGACGGTGCAACCAATGCGATCGCCATTGGTACAGGCGCAAAAGCCACCGCTAATGGCGCAGTGGCAATTGGTAGAAATGCTGAAGCGAGAGATCCTGGTACAGCAGTTGGAGACACCGCCGTTGCCACTGGAACCGATGCTTCCGCATTTGGCTTCAAAGCGACAGCGACTGCAAACTTTGGCACAGCGATCGGTACAAACGCCAAAGCGACAACGGGTAATAACTCTAGCGCTTTTGGTGCAAATGCTCAGGCTACAGGTGCTAACTCGACTGCCATTGGTTCAGGCGCGATCGCGACCCAAGCGAACCAGATGACCTTCGGCACAAACAGCAGCTTCTATACGCTACCTGGTCTAGCCCCTGGCGGCGCATTTGTCGGCAGTACAGGTCAAAACGGTACAATTCAAGACTCTACCAAAGTGCAGTATGTCACCGTTGACAGCACTGGACGTTTAGGAACTGCCAGCGCCGTGGTCGGACTCGATCCACGAGTGCCTGGCATTGAAGATGGTTTGAGAGCCTTGGGTCAACAGATTCAAACTGTTGGTGCATTGTCCGCCGCCCTCTCTGCCTTGCCCACCACCTTACCTGCTGATAGCAATGGTGGTTGCGGTATTGGTACGGGTGTATATGGCAGTGCTTGGGCAGGAGCCGTTGGTTGCACAGGTCGCTTTAGTGAATCCGTCACCTTTAACCTCGGTGGCGCTTTCTCTTCTGCACCTGCCTCTACGCAATACAGCAGTGCGCCAAACTTCATGGCAAGATTTGGTATCTTCTTCCAGTTCTAATTCCAAACAAAGAGATAGCATAGCCATCTCTTTGTTTAAAAACTCTTATATTTTTGTCGCCATTTCAGCAACTGCGATAACCTAAACAAAAGCACCGTGCTTAGCGCGGTGCTTTTGTTATATCTCAGGAACAATCGCAATCGCTGATAGTTCAAGAATACAAATTTTCCGATAATGCAAAGTATTGAAAAAACAATGAAAATATTCCCATCCCCTCGCAAACTAATTGCCGCCATTGCCATCGCCACCTGCGCGACCGCCGTTACGGCAGCCCCTAGTCATAGTCAAACCGAACCCGCACCGACAGCACCATTATCCAACGACTGGAAAGACTATGGCAACATTGAGCAAGGCTTCATGCAAGGCTGTATAGGTAAGCAGTTACTACCATCCGCTCAAAAAAAGATTAGGCAAGAATTTTGCCAATGTGCCTTTCTCAGCTATAAAAATCGTTATGCCCCGCAAACCTTCATGCAGATGAACGCCCTAGCGATCGATATTGGCGAAAAGGGACCAGCTTTAGTCAATCTCATGATGCGTCCTGAAATAGATGTGTGTACCACCAGAACTGGCTTCCGTCCATAATCCTCCAATATTCGCAACTTAAAACCTAAAACTAGAAGCTGTCCCGATCGCTAAGCTGGCAGGACAGTTTTCTAGATTTTTAATTACTTATGCCCAGCTACTTACCTGACTTTATCGGCAAACAAAGAGGCAAGCCAATAGACTAGGGGCGCGATCGCTAGGGCAGGCAAAAAAGAGGCAACCCGTACCTTCGCAAGTTCTAAGAGATTTAAACCCAACCCTAACAGCATTAGTCCACCCACACCCGTCACAATCAAGACTGGCTGAGCATTGGCAGGATCGGGCAAACTCTCTGCCAAATTACCTGCAAGTAAGGATAGACTGCCCTGATAGATGGCAACGGGTAAAAACGAAAAGCCGACCCCGATGCCGTAAGTACTTGCAAAAACAATCGAGATAAATCCATCAAGGGCAGACTTTAGCACCAACAGCTTATCGTCACCGCGCAAACCATTATTGAGGCTACCGATAATCGCCATGGGGCCAATACAAAAAAGGAGGCTAGCGGCAACAAACCCTTCCGTAAATTTGCCCTTGCCCTTAAATTTGGCTTTGAGCCAATCACCAATCGCCTCTAGCCTTTTCTCAATTTGGACAAGCTCACCAATGATGCCCCCAAAGATCAAAGCCACTAAAGCTAAAATCACCCCATCAAGTTCACCTGCTTTCACTTTGAGTAAGCTATTCGCCATATTAAAACTGACAAATATAGTAATTAAGCCGATCGCTTGCTTGAGAATGGGCAGTATTTGCGCCAAGAATTTACCGCGCAAAATTAGTCCTAGCCCAGTGCCAATGGCGATCGCCATCACATTAATCCAAGTGCCACTGGTTTTTTCCAAAAAATTTAGCATGGATTTGATTTTAGCTTAAGCTCCCATGCTTTTGCGATAAAATCACGCTCCACAGGCATTAGATTGGTTAGTTGACCGACACAATCCATCCATACTGCCTAGTAAATACCAAAACAGCATACTCACCCTTGGCTCATAGATCACAATATCCAGCCATCCAGACATTAGGCATAAAGCTATGGCGATCGCCACAATTACGATCATCCCTTCAGTTTGTTTAATCAATGCTGATTGGAGCGATCGCTTAAAAAGCCCAACGATGATTCCGATTAGCCCTAGTAATGCAGGTATCCCCGCACCAACAGCGATCGCTAGGAATAAATTATGTTCGTGGGGCAGTCCGCGCAGGTCAAAATTCATCCCTGCTGCCACCTTGGGGAAATTGCGTAAACCCCAGCCCTGAAGCGGATGTTGACTAATTAAGGAAGTGGCAAACTGCCAAGCATTGAGGCGATCGGCGGTGGATGCATAGTCGCCAAGGCTAGGATCGAGAGTGCTGGCAAGACGCAGGACAAAGCCTTGGGGCAGTAGCGATCGCAACCATTCTCCGCCCAGCCCCAACCGACTGCCAAATACCGCCCAAGCGATCGCCAATGTCACAACGGTAAACCCTGAGACGATCAGCCATTGACGATAATAAATTGCCATGATCACCGCACCGATGAGCGCCAAACCCCAAGCATTGCGCGAACCCGTCATGATCAATATGGCTAAACCCAAACACAGAGCGATCGCCGCGATGATTCTCTGCGATTTGCTAATACTTTTGACCTTGCCGATGGCAAAATGTAAGGCGATCGGCAAAATCATTAATAGATAAATGGCAGTTTCGTTAAAATGTCCAAAAAGCGACTGAATGCGGCGATCGCTACTAAATCCCATCGGAATTATATAGCTATCAAAAATCGCCTTCGGGAACCTCAAATCAGGACGATTTATCACCACCTGCAATATCCCAAAACCACCAACTAAGATAGAACCAACCACAAATAGCCAGAGTAAATGGATAAATTGGGCAGGGGTACGCACTATATAACTAGTGGTGGCGGCGAGTAAAAAGAATGGCAAAAAGTTAGCTAGTCCGACTGCGGCAGTGCCGAAGTCCCAAGCTGTCAGCGTCGTCAAAATCATCCAGAGAGAAAGCCAGAAATAGCCAATGGTTATGGGTGTAACCAGCGATCGCCAACCTCGACAAAACAGGACCCACAGCATTAGCAATGCTGCAAAAAATGGCATAAAGATATTGTTCGTCACCATCAATAGGGCGATAGTTTGTAGCGATCGCCATTCGCCTAATATTGATCGATCCTCTAGCGATTTCCAGAACATTTATTGTGGTGGCTGAAACGAAAAAGAGATTGGCTGCGATCGCAGTGCTTGCATTTTGGCAACTTCTTGATCAAGTTGCTTGCTAATATCGGCATTACTCTTAACGGGTGGCGGCGAAGACTGCATCATGTTCAATTTGAGAACCACCTGCTTCACCATCATTTGTTGTGCGTCAACATCAATATCCACCGTCACCGCATCACTACCCAAAAACTTCTCAAGTTCTTGATTCACAAAGGATTCTGTAAGGTTCTCCACCGACTGCTCCACCAATGACCGCCCCTGTAATCGCCCCTGTAGGAGTTGCTGTTCAAATAACTGAGTCACATTGCCCAATTGCAGCGACTTTGCTAATTTCTGAGCGATTGCTAAATACTGCGGCTCAATTACCTGCCCCAGCGCATTTTCGATATTAAATTTTGACTTTACCTGTTGCAATAGGAAATCAAACTCTGATTTATGCAATTGAGCATCTTCCACTAGGGGCAGGATCGATAAAACCGTCTCTGGCAAAAGATTCTGTAACTGCTCAGTCTGGAAATTCTGAGCATAGGCATTGAGGGTATTCAGAACTTGATTTTCCAGCGATCGCTGCCATTGATGTACCCCTTGAATTAATTGCTCTGTTTTTGAGTCGATTGCTAAATCAAGGGTATCAGGCAACCCCCGATCAACCCCAAACTGTTGCACCACCTGCTGAATCACCGCATCGGTCGACATCAAAGAAAGCGCTCCCTCTTGCGGTTGAAATCGCAATATTGCACTGGCGATCGCCGATAACTGCTCGGCATTGCCTGACACCGCAAAGGTTTTGGCATATGCCTTAAGGCTGTGCAATAGCGGGAGCGTGAGATTAGTATTTGACATGACCCTGCATGGCTAGATTTATTTAGAACGCAACTGTTCCAACTCAGAGCGCAAAGTTGCCAACTGCTCAGTTAATTCTTGGATCTCGTCACGCATATTAGCATTTACCTTGCTCTTCGCATCACCATTGTCGTCAACGGTTTGGGCGGTAGTATTCACTGTGGTGAGGTCGGCGCTTTCAGAGGACTTAGGCACAGTGCCGTTTACCTGTTGAGCAATAAAGCTATCCACATAGCTACGTGCCTCAGCCTCAACTGTCACGCCCTTTTCGGCAAGCTCCTGTGTGATTTCGTCAAAGGTAAGAGTTAACCTTTTTAGGTTTTCTTCGCGCTTATTTGGATCTTGGATTACCTCAATTAAAGATGATGTAGCACCGAGGGTAACGTAATAACCCCTTTGAAACAGCTTTTCTAAGTCGATGGTATCCATACAAAACCTGCAAATATATAGTTTTGTAATATTCTAACCGATCTCTCTTGTTACAGTAATTGCTGCACAGGAAAAGCGGTTATAAATGCACGGCGATCGCGATTTCATCACCTGTATATTTAGCCAAATCGATCAATTTCCCTGTAACCACCTCACCATTGACAATCATTTGTTTGACATCGCTATGATTGGTTACGGTCAGCGAGAGAACCTTGCCGCGAAACTGGCGCTGAGCCGTGAAACCTGACCACTCCGTAGGAATTTTGGGATCGATAATCATGCCCTCAAAGGTGGGTTGAAATCCTAAAATGTAATCAATGCCAATGCGTAACATCCATACCGCCGTACCCGTCAGCCATGAATGGCTTGCCTGTCCTTGGGTTTCATGATCGGGACTGGTTACATATTCTGGATAAACATAGGGTTCTGTTTCAAAGCGATCGCATTTTGCATCGGTCGCCTGAGAGGAATTAATTGGCATCATGCGGCGATAGATTTCCCATGCAAATTCGGTATCACCATTGAGCAACGAGGCAAGTACAAACCAAGATGAAGCGTGGTTAAACACTGCGCCGTTCTCTTTCTTGCCTGGGACGCACCGACTGATTAAACCGACCGTATCATCAATTTCCGTAAAAGATGGCGCGACAATCTGCATTCCAAAAGGTGTGGTGAGATACTCACGGCTGCTTGCCATACAGCGATCGGCGCGATCGCTTGGTGCGAGTTCAGAAATTACTGCCCATGACTGCGCGTTCAAAAAGATTCTGCCCTGACTAGCGCTAGATACGCCAATCGGTTCGCCATTGTCACGAAAAGCGCGTAAATACCATTCACCATCCCAGCAAATATCGTTAGTGACTTGACGCAAATGTTCATAAAAGTTCTGGAATTTCTCAAAGGATTGAGAATCCTGTTTATATTCACAAACTGGTAAAGATTTCTTTAATACATAGCCTAAGAAAAAAGCACCCCAAGTAGTTTCGCCCTTGCCCTGTGAACCCACATGATCGAGGGTATCATTCCAATCGCCCGTAAAAATACGCGGCATTCCTCTTTCGCCTGTGTTGGCGATCGCAAAGTCTAGCGCTCTCACCAAATGCTCATAGACTGTTCCTGAAGTATCATCATGGTAGGTCACAACTTCTTCTAAAATCGAAAAATCACCAGTTTCCTTGAGATATTCCACAATGCCAAAGGGAATCCAAAGTGGTGTATCAGAATGATTGGTGCGTTCACCTGTATTGGTTAGTACAAAATAATTATGTAACGTGGAACCATCTTTAAATTGGAAGTTCAGCGCCTTAATTAATCGCTCTCTTACTCTCACAGGATCAACCATGACCACACCGAGAATATCCTGAAAGCGATCGCGCATCCCCGTCCCAAACAACAATCCACCATGATAATAGCCCGAATTTCGCGCCATATCAAAGGTGACAGCCGCCTGATACTGATTCCACACATTAATCATCGCGTTAAAAGCGGGATCGGGTGTTTGCACCTGCACAGAGGATAAATGGTGATCCCATTTTTGTTTGAGTTGCCGAAATTGGCGATCGACTGTTTCTAGGATGAGATTTAGATCCCCCCCAGCCCCCCTTGTGAAGGGGGGAGAATTTTCTTTACCCCCCTTTGCAAGGGGGGTAGGGGGGATCTCTTTCTTCGCAATCTCCAAAGTCACCGCAAAATCAATAGAACTATTCGCCCCTAACGCAATCTTTGATTGCAGAGCCACCACAGGATCGCCAGCCGTGATCTCCGTATTCTGCATCACCCCTGTTTCCACCGCCACAGGGTTCGCCTCCGATCGCCACCTGCCGATAAAAGTATCCAGACTACTATCAAAACCAGAAATGGGTAAACTCTGTGAAAAATAAATCTGATATTTCCAATCAATATTAGGCTGCTTCACCGAAACACCCTTATTCAGCACCCAATAGCGGCGCGTGGCAACTAATGCTTGCAAATCTTGATCAAAATGAATATCCGTAAAATGCTTATCATTGGGTTGATTGATCTGATCATTCAACGCATTCCCCATCAATAGTTCTAAAAAAGAATAAACTTCTAAATCTCGCGCCTCACCCGATACATCGGTCAACTTCACGCGCCATACTTCCGCATTCACATCATTGGGAACGAAGTAAGTAATTTCCCCACGAATTCCATTAATCTCAGTTGTGATTTTGGTGTAGCCCTGACCATGACGACATTCATAAAAGTCATATTTCAATTCAATGGTGGGAGCCCAACTCAGTGACCAATATTTGCCCGTGGCGACATCCTTGACCATCACATAGCGCCCAGGGCGATCCCAGGGTAGGCAGTTATAGCGCATTCTGCTAATGCGGTTATCGCGGGGTGACTCTAAGAAGCTAAAGCCGCCGCCCGTATGGGAAATTAGCCCAGCATATTGGCTATTCCACATATAGTTAAACCAAGGGCGCGGGGTGCGCGGATCTGTGATTACAAATTCCCGATAGTCTTCGGTGTAATAGCCATATTGGTTTGCGATCGCCACGATGAGAAATATTCCTATAGTTAATGATTATTGTTCATTGAACCACAGACTGGATATGTATCTATTGCGCGATCGCCCTGTGATATGACTACTTGAGAGGCGATCGCGCTGTTATCTATGGTGACTGTTGCTAAATATGGGCGGCGCGTTTATACGCTTCATCCAAAACTTCGCTAAGGGTGGGATGGGCGTGAACGATGGTGGCTAGTTTCTGCACAGTTTGCCGATCGCGAATTGCTGCTGAAGCCTCATGGATCAAGTCCGCCGCATGGATGCCGATGATATGTACACCCAACAGTTCGCCCGTATCTTCGCGGTAAATGATTTTAGCGAGTCCTTCCGTTTCACCTTCGGCGATCGCCTTAGAATTGCCCTTGAAGTAAGACTTAGTATTAGCCACCTTAAAACCTTCAGCAGATCCCTTTTCCTTTGCCTGTGGCTCGGTCAAACCGACAAAACTCACTTCAGGATGGGTAAAGGCTGCCGCAGGAATGCTTTGATAATCAACAGTGGCGGGGCGATCGCAGATATTTTCCACTGCCACAATCCCTTGTGCCGAGGCTGCGTGGGCTAACATCATTTTGCCAGTAGCATCGCCGATCGCCCATAGGTGCGGCACGGATGTCGCCATGCGATCGTCCACCTCAATGAATCCGCGCTGGTTGGGCGCAAGACCGACATTCTCTAAGCCCAAATCCTTAGTTAAAGGAATCCGACCCGTGGCGACTAAGCAAGCATCGACTTCTAGAACTTCCACAACTTTCTTAGTTTTGGCATCGGTGAGTTCAATCTTCACAGGTGAACCTGCGGTGATCTTGGTGGCAAATACACCTGTGCGGGTTTCGATGTCACGGGGTTTTAATAAAATGCGCTCCGCAATCTTAGCAATGTCTGGATCGAACCCAGGCATCAATACATCCAAAGCTTCGATCATCGTTACTTCTGAGCCTAGCGCCGTATAGACATCGGCAAATTCTAAACCGATGTAACCACTGCCGATAATCGCCACCCACTGCGGCAAGGTTTCCAGACGCACTGCTTGATCGCTGGTATAGACAGTTTTGCCATCGAGTTGCACACCACGGGGTACAAATGGCTCAGAACCCGTAGCCAGAATAATATCCTTGGCGGTATAGATTTTATTGCCAACGCTGACCTTCTGCTCACCAGCGATGCGTCCACGCCCTTCGAGAATATCTACGCCCAACCGCTTGAGGCTATTGGTCAAGTCGCCGCGCAACTTCAAAACCAGATTGTCGGCATGACTGGCGATCGCCCCACGATCAAAATTCACCTCACCCACCTCAATACCCAGCGCCTTGAGATGATGCTTGGCTCTCATTTCGCGCACCTTTCCCGAAGCCGCCAGCAGCGCTTTAGAGGGGATACAGCCACGGTTGACACAGGTTCCACCCATGACGTTATCTTCGACGATCGCGGTTTTTAGTCCACAGGCGATCGCATGGAGTGCCGCGCCATGTCCACCAACGCCTGCACCAATAATGATCAAGTCGTAATCAAATTTGTCCGACACCAATTTTTCTCCAGTAATATCGATCTATTATTTTGGCATCGTTTTGTTACTGTTTGTCAAAGCCAACAAAACCTAGAATCAGGGTGGCGGCACTTCGCGCCTATTCTAGGCATATAGTTTCTGGCTATAGCGATTTTCACCTTGTCCGTGCCAAGGTGAAGGCCGAAGACAAAAAATATGGATTTGATGGTTTGCACGCTGTCAGGGACAACTTGTAAACTTCGATAATTATTGATTAATTTTTATACTTCTCTCGTTCTAGCTCTGACTTAACGATGATGTACTCATCAAGAATTTGATTGATTTGCGAATCTAGATTTTGGTAATTTTGCTGACGCAGATTTGTTTCCAAGTCTCGGCATAAACTAGCTAAATTATCAGCACCAATCATGCCACTACTTGATTTAAATGAATGGGCTGTTCGTAGCATGACGGCAAAATCGTGAACAGCATTACTATGTTGAAGATCTTGAAGCAGCAATTTGCTATTTTCTAAATAACTATCGATCAGTTCGATCAAAAAGTCTTCATCTTCACCACCAATATCACTGGCGGCTTCATGGAGTGTATGGGCGTTAATGGCAGTAACGATGCCGCCGATAGCAGGGGCAATGATCGGTTGACATTCCCACAACACCCGCGTTAGTTCTTGATTGCGAATTGGCTTGCTGATGTAATCATCCATGCCCGCCCCCAAACAGGCTTCGCGATCGCCCTGCATAGCATTGGCAGTCATCGCCACAATGCGCGGACGATAACTAATTTTACCTGCTTGCCAAACTTGATAGATCTGTTTAGTCGCCTCAATGCCATCCATTTCAGGCATCTGCATATCCATGAATACTAAATCGTAGTTTTGTTGCCCAAGGGCGGCTAACACTTCCAACCCATTGGCAGCAACATCAGCCCGATAGCCCATTCTTTGGAGAATATGAATCGCCACCTTCTGATTGACCACATTATCTTCAGCAATCAAGATCCGTAACGGATGTTTTTTTGCCATGTATGGGTCAAAATCCTTACTATAGAAGTCATTACGGATGGTGGTGCTTATCCCCTTACGCAAAATAGCATCGGTCATCACTGTAAGATGATCATCGCTATAACGAAAACTGTCGAGAGGATCTGTCACATCAGATATAGGTGCGGTGATTGTGAAATAAAAGGTGGAGCCTTGGTTGGGATAACTCTCGACCCACATTGTGCCACCCATTAATTCGCAGAGACGCTTGCTAATGGCAAGACCTAAGCCTGTGCCACCATATTGACGTGTCGTTGAGGCATCGACTTGGCTAAAGGGTTGAAAGAGGCGATAGAGGCGATCGGTGGGGATACCGATGCCTGTGTCCTTGACCGCAAATTGAATCGTTCTTAGTATTTGGGTTTCTTCGCGGTGATCACTTAAGACACAGCGCCAATAGTGAGAAGCGAGTCTCTGGGTGATAGCGACATTAACAGAACCATGACTCGTAAATTTGATGGCATTACCGATCAGATTCGCCAAAATCTGGCGTACCCTTGCCATATCTCCCAACACCATCAAGTCGACATCGGGATGAATTAAATAGCTAAGATCGATGCCTTTATCTTTAGCTTTGACTGAAAGTAATTCGATTGTGTCTTCTAGACAAATACGCAGGTCAAAGGTCTGTTCCTCTAGCTCCATGCGCCCCGACTCAATTTTAGAGAAGTCTAAAATATCGTTAATAATCGTCAATAATGTATCCCCCGCATTGCGAGTGATTTCGACAAACTCCCGTTGCTCTTTGGTGAGGTTTGTGTCTAAAAGTACGCCCGTCATACCGATGACAGCGTTCATGGGGGTGCGGATCTCGTGGCTCATGGTTGCCAGAAATTCACTCTTTGAGCGATTGGCAGCCTCGGCGATTAACTTCGCTTCTTCTAGTTCTGTATTTTGCTGGAGCAGTTGTTCGCGTTGGCGAGTTTCTTGGCTTAATAGGTGGGCTTGAGACAGCGCAATACTAACTTGGTTGGCGACATAATCGATTAGTTCTTTTTCTTCCTGTGACCATTCATGGAAACTAATGCAATGGTGCAGAAGAATAATGCCATTGGTTAGCCCATGGGAAGATGTGCGAATTGCTAAAAGCGATCGCAACTGCATTTTATAGAATAGTTCGCCAAATGCCTCAAGTTCATCTTCTTGATAGACATTTTGAATAGCGATCGCCTGATCCTGCCCAGCAATTTTTTGTCCAAAATCGCTATTTAGAAGCGGCATTTCGATATCTTTAACCGAAAAGATGCGATCGGCGAGATGCTCTGACATCAGCGATATATCAGGCTTGTCTGTATTGGCATGGGGATACTCAAACTTATAAATTAGACATCGGCTGACATGGAAAGCAGCTTGAATTTGGCGGGCAGCGGTCTGGAAAATGCGATCAATATCAAGGGTTTGCCTAATCTCATCGGTGATGCGGTTGAGAAGAACGGTTAAACGCATCTGTCGTTTGAGTTCCCTTTCGGCTTCTTTGCGGGTAGTGATATCATTTTGGATGCCGATAAAATGGGTAACTTGACCTTGAATATCTAGAATCGGTGAAATACTCAGTTCATTCCAAAATAGAGTGCCATCTTTGCGATAGTTCCGCAATGTAACAGTACAGTTTTTACCTGCACTGACAGCTTGACGCAAAATTTCCTTTTCCGTTTGATAAAGATCCTTGCCCTGTAAAAATCGGCAGTTTAGACCCATTACCTCCTTAACAGTATAGCCCGTAATGCTCTCAAAGGCTGGATTAGCATAGACAATTGGATTGTTGGGTAAGCGCCAATCAGTAATCACAATGCCATTGTTGCTGGCGGCGATCGCCCGTTCTTGCAGTAAGAGTGTCTCCTCCGCCTTTTTGCGATCGGTAATGTCAAAACGAATTGCTAGATATTGCACTGGCATTCCCTGTTCATTGAGAAGCGGCGTAATTGTGCTATCTGTCCAGTAAAAACTGCCATCCTTACGTTGATTGCGAACTTCTCCCCGCCAAACCTTGCCTTTAGAAATAGTTTGCCAAAGATTAGCAAAAAACTCATGGGAATGTAGCCCTGAATTTAAAAGCTTATGCGTTTTCCCCAAAATATCCGACTCCTCATAGCCCGATATTTCACAAAATTTACTATTGGCATAGGTAATATGACCACTTAAATCAGTAACCGCCACGATCGCCGACTGATCAAGGGCAAATTTTTGAAAAGCTAACTCGCGTAACGTATTATGCAAATCCTGTTCAGATTGCTTACGCTTGGTTAGGTCGCTACTAATGCCCACAAACCCTGAAATCTCACCACATTCATTGCGTAAAGCCGATATCGATAGCATCACAGGGAAAGTAGAACCATCCTTACGCACATATGTCCATTCCCGTTCTTCTATCTCCCCCAAGACAGCCTTAGCAACAAACACCTCAAAGCCCAATGCAATTTCTCTTCCCAATTCTTGACTAAGGGCGATCGCCCTATACTGAATTTCACGAACATCATGGATAATAACAGGTGAAAGTTTGCCGACTACTTCATCGGCACGGTATCCCAACCAACGCTCGGCGGTGGCATTGAAAGTACAAATAGTACCATCGAGATCCGTGGCAATAATTGCATAATTGGCACTGTCAAGAATTGCTTGATGCAGTCTTTGGGATGCAACTATGTCATTATCGAGATGAGGCTTTGCGTTTTTTTTTGCCACTACCTTTTCCCTCCGAGGTTTAGCAATTGCTTTTGTCTTACTAAGTCTTGACTGCCCTGAAAAAACAGGTGGTTCACGGCTAGGGAAAATGCTCATAATTTTGATAAAGACTAAACTCGATCTTGCAAAGATCTAACCTCATTCCTCAGCATTCCCCCCAGCACGAGAGCATCGGAGCAGTAGAAATGATCTTACACTGATTCAATTTTAACAGAGTTGTTTAACAAACTTAAATCCCCAATCCCCAATCCCCAATGAGTCTCTCCGATACGATCGCTGCCATTGCCACCGCCATTTCCCCACAACAGGGCAGTGTCGGTATTGTACGGTTATCTGGCGATCGCGCCGTGGCGATCGCTAAAACCATCTTTAAAACTAGCAAGCGCCAAAAATGGCAGAGCCATCGCCTGCTTTACGGCTATGTGCGCGATCCTAAAACCGATTGCCTCATTGATGAATGTTTGCTATTGCTCATGAAAGCGCCGCGATCATTTACCCGCGAGGATGTGGTGGAGTTGCATTGTCATGGCGGCATCATGGCGGTGCAGCAGGTGCTAAACCTTTGTCTAGAGCAGGGGGCAAGGTTGGCAGAGGCGGGGGAATTTAGTCTGCGTGCCTTTTTGCATGGCAGGATCGATCTCACACAGGCGGAAAGCATTCACGATCTAGTGGGCGCAAAGTCACCACAGGCGGCACAGGCAGCGATCGCCTCTTTGCGCGGCAAGCTGGCGCAGTCTTTGAAATATTTGCGTGGTAAATGTTTGCATATTTTGACGGAAATCGAAGCTAGGATCGACTTTGAGGAGGACTTGCCGCCCCTTGATCTAGGTTGGTTGCAGTCAGAACTGGAGGCAGTGGCGGCGGAATCCCAAAAAATTCTGGCAACTGCCGATCGCGGTGAGTTATTACGCATGGGGCTGAAGGTGGCGATCGTCGGGCGGCCAAATGTGGGTAAGTCAAGTTTGTTGAATGCTTGGAGTCGTAGCGATCGGGCGATCGTCACGGATTTGCCAGGCACAACCCGCGATGTGGTTGATTCGCAGTTGGTGGTGGGCGGCATTCCCATTCAGGTGCTAGATACGGCGGGGATTAGGGAAACGGAAGATATTGTGGAGCAAATTGGCGTGGCGCGATCGCGGCAGGCGGCGCTGTCTGCGGATTTGGTGTTGATGGTAATCGATGGGTTAGTGGGTTGGACGGAACGGGATTTGGAGATTTTTGAACTGGTGCGCGATCGCCCTGTGATTTTGGTGGTAAATAAGATGGATTTGGTGAATTACGAATTACGAATTACGAATTACGAATTACGAATTATGAATTATGGATTGGGGCAGTTGCCGATTGTGCCGATGGCGGCGGCGTTAAATCAGGGGCTTGAGGATTTGGAGGCGAAAATTTTGCAGGTGATTCACCAAGAGGCGATCGCGGCGGCGGATTTGGATGTGGCGATCAATCAACGGCAGAAGGCTTGTTTGCTGCGGGTGGTGCAGGCGCTGGCTAATGTGCAGATTGCCATTGCCGATCAACTGCCCCTTGATTTTTGGACGATCGATTTGCGGGCGGCGATCGCGGCGATCGGTGAAATTACAGGTGAAGAAGTAACCGAGTCTGTTTTAGATCAAATATTTAGCAGATTTTGTATTGGTAAGTGAAACTAACATCGGCTGCCCTGTCCGATGGGTATCCACAGCCAATAGCTACTAGCTAACGCCCACGGGATTTTTAAAAATCCTTAGAAAATTTCCAAAAAGTACTTGCCTAAACACATAAATTTGTAATAACATATATTTCCGATGAATGGCGAGCGTAGCCAAGTGGTTAAGGCAGAGGTTTGTGGTTCCTCCACTCGTGGGTTCAATTCCCATCGTTCGCCCTTAAATAGAACTGACAAGAAGGGATTGCTGAAAAGGCAGTCCTTTTTTGGTTTGGGGTTTATTATACAGAATACAAAAAAGCGGCTGTAAATTTATGGTTAGAGCAGTTATAAGGTTTTGGGCGATCGCGCTGACGATGCTCTTAGTTGTTTTAGGATTACATAGCTTGTCTTTGCAAGCCTCTAGCCGCGATGGTAAGGCGATCGAGATTGCGGTTTCAGCACCCCTAAGCGGTGATGGCGCTAGTGGCGGTCAAGAAATTGTCGATAGCATCAAACTCTATGTTGATGCGACTAATCGAGATGGGGGGATCAATGGTCGTCAGCTTAAATTAAATGTTTATGACGACAAGGGCAATGCGGCTGGGGCAACTCAAGTTGCTAATGACATCGCCAAAAGCAAAGCTATTGTGGTTTTAGGACATCGCTCGTCCGATGCTTCAATCGCGGCGGGGAACATTTACCAAGAACAGAAATTACCAGCGATTACGGGAACTGCCAATAATCCTAAAGTTACAAGCGATCGCCCCTACTATTTTCGACTAATTTATACCAATCCAGCCCTTGCCAAGACCCTATCTCTCTATGCCCAGCAGGTATTGCAATTTAAGACTGCCAGTGTAATCTATGACAAAGCAAGTAAAAATGAACAAGCCCAGTCAGAAGTAATTAAGTCTGCCTTTGAAGCCAATGGTAATGGCAAGATTCAGAAAATTTGGGCGATCGATTCTGACCCTAACAATCGCAAAGCTTCGGTACAGCAAATTGTGAATGAAATTGCGGCGGAGCCTGAAGCGGGGATTTTGTTTTTGACCTTATCTAAAGAAGAGGTTGCCGAAGATTTTTTGGTTGCTTTGCGACAAAAGGGCGTGAAAAATGCAATTTTGGGTGAGCAAGCTTTGGGGCGAGAAAATTTTGCCAAGCGCTTTGAAAAGTACGATGAAGAAAAGAAAAATGCAGGTTTCTTTACCGATGGAATGTATGTGCCATTGCCGATCCTGTTTGACAGTGCAGGAGCCGATGCTCAAGACTTCTTGACCGCCTATCAAAAGACCTATAACAAGACTCCTTCATACTTGGGCGCAAAGTTTTATGAAGTAGCGATCGCCGCCGTGGATGCAATTCGTAAAGCAAACCCCCAAGGGGCAGATGTGACCAGCGATCGCGAACAGGTGCGCCAGTCTTTGGCGGCACTAAATAGTCGCAAGGTAGGGATCAGGGGGTTAACGGGGTTGTTATATTTCAATAGCGATCGCAATAGTGATCAGCCCGTGCGCCTTGCCCAATTCCAAAATCAAAAGCTGATTTCGGCTTCTCAACAATTTACGCCGATCGCTAATCCTGAGCGATTGAATCTGCCCCAAGAAATCCAATCAGGCAGCATAGTCCAGTCTGGCGATCAATACTTTTGGCGGCAGCGCGTGGTTTACGCAGGTATGGATATTAATAGGCTCAATCGCATTGATAAATCCACCTTTACTGCCGATTTTTATGTTTGGTTCCTTTATAACGGTACTGATGAACCCACCGCAATTCAATTTCCTGATGCCGTCAGCAATAGCGTCAATCCAACTGCACCTGTATTTGACGGCAAAAACCCCATCAAGGCTCAGGTGGTCAATGGCTTAAACTATCGCCTCTATCGGGTGCGCGGCGAGTTCCGTAATGCCTTCGATTTTCGTGATTATCCCTTTGATTCCCAAAGATTAAATTTACGCTTTGATAATCCCAATTTATCAACGGAGCGACTAGTCTATGCGATCGACAAGGTGGGCTTAAAACTGCCCCGACCTGAAGCCGAAGAGCGCAAGCCATTTCAAGGGCTGCAACTCTGGAATTTTAAAAGTATCACCTATTTTCAAGATTCCTCACGCAGCACCTCCACCCAAGGCGATCCTGATTTGATACAGTCCAATGCTCAAATTGAATACCCAGGATTGAGCATTCGCATGACCTTCCAGCGTAAAACCTTAGTATTTCTGTCTAAGAATGGTTTACCTCTGATTTTGCTGTCGATTTTAACCTATTGCTGCCTGTTCTTTCCTTACACGATGTTTGTGCCGCGCACGATGGCTCCTGCCTCAGCATTACTATCAGGAATTGTGTTATTACTCTCCTTTAACAACCAACTTCCTGAAGTTGGCTATACCGTTGCAATGGAATATATATTCTATGTTTACTTCTGTTTGTGTCTATTGCCAATTTTGGTGACAGCGATCGGGACAAAACTAGAGAAAGATGGACATAAACGTGCCTTTCGATATCTAAATATCGCTTCGTGGATTGTCTATCCATTGATTGTGATGATTACGGTTTTAACCTTTGCGATTAGCTATAGCGATCGTCTAGTTTAAATAAATTAGGACTTACGCATTGGGTGATGTGGTAGCAGGCTTCGCCCACAAACACATCTACCCCATCCTATAACTCATGAGTTAATTAAAAACTAGCTGGTTATTCTCAACATCAATCTGAATAACTTGCCCTTCCATAATTGTCCCTTCAAGGATTTTATTGGCGATGGGATTCTCGATTTCCCTTTGAATTGCTCGCTTGAGGGGACGCGCACCATAGGCAGGGTCATAACCAATATTAGCAATCACATTTTTAGCGGCTTCACTGAGTTGTAATGAGATCTTGCGATCGCTTAATCTATTCTCAATCCGTTTAATTTGCAATTCAGCAATTGAGCGAATCTCATGGCGGCGCAGGGCATGGAAGATCACCGTTTCATCGATACGATTGAGAAATTCAGGACGGAAATGCTTCCGCAGGATTTCTAGTACCCGATCGCGCATTTCGTCATATTTGGAATCGCCATCTATATCTGTCGGCAAATCTTTAGACACCTCGAGAATGCGATCGCTGCCAATATTACTAGTCATGATGATTACGGTATTTTTGCAATCTACCAAACGCCCTTGGCTGTCGGTAATCCTGCCATCATCTAGCACCTGCAAGAGAATATTAAATACATCGGGATGCGCCTTTTCCACTTCATCAAAGAGAACCACAGAATAAGGATGGCGGCGCACGGCTTCGGAAAATTGACCGCCTTCTTCATAGCCGACATAACCAGGGGGCGCACCAATTAGCCGCGATACGGAATGTTTTTCCATATATTCCGACATATCGATGCGAATCATGGAACTGTCGGTATCAAATAGGAAGCCAGCAAGGGCGCGAGCTAATTCAGTTTTGCCAACGCCTGTGGGACCTAAAAACAAAAAAGAACCGATGGGACGGTTGGGATCGTTCATACCTGCACGGGCGCGGCGGATCGCTGAAGCCACGGAACTGACGGCTTCGGACTGTCCAATGACGCGATCGTGGAGATGGGTTTCGAGGGTCAGCAGTTTTTGCCGTTCCGATAGCAATAGTTTATTGAGGGGAATGCCTGTCCAGCGAGCCACAATTTCGGCAATGTCATCCTCTGTCACCTGTTCCCGAAAGAGAGAGCCATCGGCTCTTGCACGGCTAATTTCCAATTCAACGGCATCTAAATTCTTTTCCAATTCCGTCAGTTTGCCATACTTGAGCTTAGCCGCTTGATCGATGAAATATTCCCGTTCCGCTTGTTCAATTTGCAACTTAGTTTGATCGATCTGCTCCTTCAGCGATCGCCAGTCAGCGATCGTATCTTTCTCTTGTTGCCAACGCTCATTGAGGCTGCTAAATCTCTGATTGAGTTGATTGATTTCTAGATCAATGCGATCAAGACGATCCTGCACAGCATTAATGCTTTTGGTTTTATAAATCACCTTACCATCAGCCTCCACCCGTTCCACTTGCGCCGAATCCTTTTCCTTTTGCAAAGAAAATCTTTCCATTTCCAACTGTCTGAGGCGGCGATCGATCTCATCTAGTTCCAATGGGCGCGAATCCATTTCCATTTTTAATTTGGCGGCAGACTCATCCACTAGGTCGATCGCCTTGTCTGGTAAAAAGCGATCGGTGATATAGCGATTGGAAAGGGTCGCCGCCGCCACTAATGCCGAATCGGAAATATCGACACCATGATGCACTTCATATCTTTCCTTCAATCCACGCAAAATGGAAATCGTATCTTCTACCGTTGGTTGCTCGATTAGAACCTGTTGGAATCGTCTTTCGAGAGCCGCATCTTTCTCAATATACTGGCGATATTCATCCAAAGTAGTCGCGCCAATACAGCGCAATTCGCCCCTAGCCAACATTGGTTTAAGAATATTTCCTGCATCCATCGCCCCCTGTTGGGTTGCACCAGCCCCCACCACCGTATGCAGCTCATCGATAAATAGCACAATTTTGCCGTCAGAATTGAGAACTTCCTTTAAAACTGCCTTCAGCCGATCCTCAAATTCACCACGATACTTTGCCCCTGCAATCAAAGAACCCATATCTAAACTGATAATCGTGCGATCCTTAAGGGATTCAGGCACATCACCGCGAATAATACGCTGTGCCAATCCCTCAGCGATCGCGGTTTTGCCCACCCCTGGTTCGCCAATCAGCACAGGATTATTTTTTGTGCGCCGCGACAATACCTGCACCACCCGCCGAATTTCATCATCGCGCCCAATTACAGGATCGAGTTTGCCATCCTTGGCTTGCAGCGTCAAATCCCGACCATACTTTTCCAGTGCCGCATATTTGGCTTCAGGATTTTGATCGGTAATCGTCTGACTGCCCCGCACTGCCTTAATCGCGGCTTCTAGTTTGGCACGATCGATCGCCAAATCACGATAGAGCCGCTTGCCGAGGCGATCGTCATCGGCTAAACCCATGAGTAGATGCTCGATCGCCATGAACTCGTCCCCAAAAGCCTTGCGGCTCTCATCAGCCCGATCTAGCCATATTTCCAGATTGCGCCCCAGATATAACTGTTCTGGACTTGCCACCCTCGCCTGTCGCCGCAAAAATTCCTCCACCTGTCGCCGCGCCCTTGCCATCGGCACTGCCAGCGCTGTAAAAATGGTCGTGGTCAACCCCTCTTCCTGCTCCAATAGCGCCATTAGCAAATGTTCAACTTCGAGTTGCTGATGTTGCGATCGCCTTGCGACTTCCTGCGACTTGACGATCGCTTCCCATGCTTTTTCGGTAAATTTTTTCGGATCGGTTGGTTGCATTGACTTTGGTTACAGCAGAATTGAGGATTGGTGGCTAAGGTTAGTTAAGATAAGTTTACATTATCGTTACAAACGATTAAACCTTAGAACCCGTTTAAGAATTATTTTGTGCTGTCAAAAGCCCTAAGAGATCCGCCTCAATCCCCCTTGTAAAGGGGGAAGAAGAAAATTCTCCCCTCTTTACAAGGGAGGTTGGGGGGGATCTAAACCTTGAATTTCTCCCCATTATTACCATTATATTTTTTAGTCTTCCTAAATCATGGTGCGATATTTACCCCTAGTTGTGGGCTTTATTGGTGGCATTGGCATATTAGCCAATCGTCTAGTCACGTTAAACCTCACGCCCAGCCAAGCGCGGGCTGACGCATTGGGCATTTTGTTGAGTGCTGTGCTGATTTTGATCGGCTTGCTCTGGCAACAATTTCAGCCCAAACCCCCTGAAGCCGTGGATTTAATTGGCGAAACAGGTTTGGCGATCGCCGATGATCTGCCCGAAGCCGTTAAAACTGAGCTTGCTTGGGCTTCCCATATATTGCTAACCAACACTGTCACCAAAGCGATCGCCATCTATTATGATCGCCAAACCATATTGCGGCGCGGCATCCTCGGCAAAAATCCTGAAGTGCATTTAGGGGCGATCGGCGATCGGGTGATCAAAACCCAAAAGCCAGTTTATCTAGTGAAACTAGAGCTTTACCCTGGGCGGCTAGAGTTTGATTATCTGCCCGAAAATACCCAAGGGGTAATTGTGCAACCTTTGGGCGCAAAGGGGATCATGGTTTTAGGGGCAAATATTCCCCGCAGCTACACCAAACAAGATGAAAATTGGGTTGCGGCGATCGCTGACAAATTGACCCACAGCCTTGAGAAAGTCGCCTAGTTTAAGATTTGCTGTAGAATCAAGATCGCCAATATCGCAAATATTTGTTTGTGATTCTAAACTTCATTCTTGATCCACTGTGCAATCTGATAATTCACCTCCCTCTGACTACTTAGAAAGAATTCTCAAAGCTCGCGTCTATGACGTTGCCCAAGAATCATCCCTAGAGATCGCCCCTAACCTATCCGCAAGATTAGATAATACTTTGCTGCTCAAAAGAGAAGATATGCAGTCGGTATTCTCTTTCAAATTGCGCGGAGCCTATAACAAAATGGCACAACTTGCCCCCGATCTCTTGGTAAAGGGAGTGATCGCAGCATCCGCAGGCAATCATGCTCAAGGGGTTGCCCTCAGCGCCAGTCAGTTGGGAACCAAGGCAATTATTGTCATGCCTGTAACTACGCCTATGGTGAAAGTGAATGCGGTAAAAATGCGCGGTGGTGAAGTGGTTCTCTATGGCGACACCTATGATGATGCCTATGCCCATGCACGACAATTGGAAAAAGAGAAAGGACTAACCTTTATCCATCCCTTTGACGATCCCGATGTGATTGCAGGACAGGGAACCATTGGCATGGAAATTTTGCGCCAATATCAGAAGCCGATCCATGCCATATTCGTGGCGATCGGTGGTGGTGGTTTGATTTCAGGCGTAGCTGCCTATGTAAAACGCCTGCGTCCTGAGATTAAAATCATTGGTGTGGAGCCTGTGGATTCCGATGGAATGCGTCAATCTTTGCAAGCGGGGCATCGGGTGCGCCTAGAGCAGGTGGGGCTGTTTGCCGATGGGGTGGCGGTGCGGGAGGTGGGGGCAGAAACCTTTCGCCTCTGTCAGCAATATGTGGATGAGATTATTTTGGTGGATACCGATGACACCTGCGCGGCGATCAAAGATGTATTTGAAGATACGCGCTCAATTTTGGAACCTGCGGGAGCATTGGCGATCGCTGGCGCAAAGGCATATGTAGATCGCGAAGGTATTACAGGGCAAACCCTCGTGGCGATCGCCTGTGGAGCCAATATGAACTTTGATCGGTTGCGCTTTGTTGCCGAACGGGCGGAACTAGGAGAACATCGCGAAGCCATTTTTGCGGTGACAATTCCCGAACAGGCAGGGAGTTTACGCAAGTTTTGCGAACTATTGGGCAAGCGCAATCTCACGGAATTTAGCTATCGCATTGCCGATCAAGCGATCGCCCATATTTTCATCGGCGTACAAATTCTCAATCGCACCGATGCGGCGAATCTATCTAAGAACTTTGGCGAGAATAATTTTACAGCGATCGAATTAACCGATGATGAACTCACAAAACTACATTTGCGGCATATGGTGGGTGGGCGATCGCCCCTTGCCGATCATGAACTGCTCTATCGTTTTGAGTTCCCTGAGCGTCCAGGAGCCTTAATGAAGTTTGTCGGCTCCATGAGTCCCAATTGGAATATCAGCCTCTTCCATTATCGCAATAATGGCGCAGACTATGGGCGCATCGTTGTCGGTGTGCAAGTGCCACCGCTAGAAATGAAGGAATGGCAAGCCTTTCTCGATACCCTCGGCTATCGCTATTGGGATGAAAGCCAGAACCCTGCTTATAAATTGTTTTTAGGATAGAGTGACTGACTTGAATTGATTAATGTGCATTTTTGAAGTGTGAATGGAGTATGATTAGCACCTATGGATAGAAGAAGATTTTTAATTGGTGGTGGAGTGGCGATCGCCACTTTGGGCGGATGCCAATGGGCAAATCCCTTTGATCAACGCGATCGCCTTAAGGTGTTAGGACTGTTGGGGGCGATTCCACCCAAGGTAATTGAGCAGTTTCCCCAAAGCTTTAAGCGCAAGGTAGAATTTAAAGCCGAACAACTACCATCAAAGCTATGGCAAGAGTTGCAAAGTTTTCGGGATGTGGTCAAAGAGGGTAAAAGCGACAAAATTGCTAACATTCCCGCCATCGTTAGCCTCAGTGATGGTTGGCTCGATCAAGCGATCGCCCAGTCCTTGATCCAACCCATTACCCCTGATTTGCTAACCAAAATCCCGCAATGGCAAAGCCTATCGACCCAATGGCGCGAATTTGTGAGCCGTGACTCTGGCAATGGCTTACAGGTTTGGGGCTTGCCTTACCGTTGGGGTGCAACAGCGATCGCCTATCGCAGTGACAAATTAAAGTTTGAGATCAAGCAATGGGCGGATCTATGGCGACCTGAACTAAAGCGGAAAATTACATTACCAGACGATGCCCGTGAAGTAATCGGGCTGACCCTCAAGAAAATTGGGCAATCCTATCAGCAAGATTTAAAACAAGCTTCTAACTTCGCCTCCCTTAGCCAAGAGCTGAAAAGCTTAAACGATCAAGTCCTGACTTACAACTCTGATGCTTATCTGCAATCCCTTTTGGCTGACGATACCATTGCGGCGGTCGGTTGGACAAGTGATATGTTTAGGGCTAAGCGGCTAAATCCTGAAATCAAAATTGTGATTCCCCAAGAGGGAACGGCGCTATGGGCAGATATGTGGGTGATCCCACAGGGGATCACTGCCGATGAGCAGGCGATCGCCGCCGCATGGATGGATTTCACCATTAGCCCCGCGATCGCCGCTCAAGTGACCGCCCTCACCGATGCCGTCAGCACCTCTAGCAACCTCGATCAAGTCCCCGCCAGCGTCAAGGCAGACCAGATCAAGTTTTTTGCTCCCGAAATATTTGCCAAAAGTGAACTGATTTCGCCATTGTCTGCCAGTGCTGTCACCACCTATCAAGAGTTATGGTCAAAGATGCGATCGGGCAATCTCTAGATGCAGTTAAGATTCCCGACTTTTTCTTGTCAATCATCGATCAGTTCTGCTAGACATACAAAAAATCGGGGATCTGGGCATTTAAGAGGATTTATACCAATTCGCCAAATAGATCGTAATGGTCAGCCGCCGTAATTTTTACAGGGAAAAGCTTGCCGAGGGTGGCTTTATTTTGGGGATCGCGTAAATAAACTACCCCATCCACATCGGGGGCAAATCTTGCTGATCGCCCAATTAATTCTCCCGTTGCAGGATTTTCCTGCTCGATTAAGACATCGACCACCTTACCCACCTCTTGCTGATTTTTACGATAGGAAATTTCCTGTTGTGCCGCCATAATGCGATCGCGGCGTTCTTGCTTGACCTCCTCAGGCAACTGATCAGGCAGATCAAAGGCGGGTGTCCCCTCTTCTGCCGAAAAAGTGAAAACGCCCACATGGTCAAACTCATGGCGCTGCACAAATTCTAACAAATGCTCAAAATGCGCCTCTGTCTCCCCAGGAAAGCCAACAATGAAAGTTGTCCGCGCTACGGCATTCGGCAGCGCTGCCTTAATCTGCTCCATGATTTTGTCATTGATCCTGCCTTGCCAAGGACGGTTCATGGCGCGTAATACATCAGGATGGGAATGCTGAAGTGGCAGATCTAGATAGGGCAGCACATTGGGCGTGGACTTCATGGCATTGATCACCTTGGGGGTTAGCCCCGTGGGATAGGCATAGTGCATCCTGATCCAAGGCACATCCACCTGACCAAGAGCCGTTAACAGTTCCGCAAGGCGCGGCTGTCCATAAATATCCAGCCCGTAATTGGTGGTAATTTGCGAGATTAAAATAATTTCCTTGACCCCTTCACTGGCTAGGCGATCGCATTCGGTGACGATGGACTCAATGGAGCGCGATCGCTGATCGCCTCGTAGGTGGGGAATAATGCAAAAGGCACAGCGATAGTCACAGCCCTCAGCCACGCGCACATAGGCAACCGCCTCATTGGTGGTGCGATAGCGCGGCACGGTTTCATCGGCAATATAGGTGGGCGTATTTGTGACCGCATTCACCCGTTCCCCCGTTTCAGCACGGGTGATCACCTCTACAATTTTGTGATAGTCACCAGTGCCGACTAATGCCACGGCTTCAGGAATTTCATCTAATAGCTCCTGCTGAAAATGTTGTGCCATGCAGCCAGCAATTACAATGCGCTTGCCCATTTCCGCTAATTCCACAAGGGCGCGGACTGACTCACGGCGAGCCTCTTCAATGAAGCTACAGGTATTGACAATCACATAATCCGCTAATTCTTCATTGCTATCTACCTGATAGCCAGCCTGCACCAGCAGTCCGAGCATATGTTCTGTATCGACGCGGTTCTTTTCACAACCCAAATGAGAGAAAGCGATCGTGGGTTTGACAGGTTGAACCAAATTGACCATGTTAGTTATGAAACGACTTAGTGTGTATATAAACTATTGTATGTAAATTCTCATGCCAACGCGATCAATCTGTTCTTTGAGCTTGGGTTCGGCGATCGCTGCGTAATACACCACATCAAAAAAATAGGGTAATGGCTTTTCTTCATTGAGACAATCAGCAAATCGAGCGGTAATTTCATAGGTTAGGCGATCGCCCTTGATCGCCAAATCCACATATGACCCTGTTTTATAATTGCCCTTTGCCCGTGAACCAAACAAGATTACTTCCGTAATTTCAGGGAATTATCGAATCGCTTCGTTGATATAAACAAAATCCCGCTCAATTAATCCATATTTCATATCTATTGTTGATGGTTAGCTAAATAGATTCACAAAATCAGTAGCTTTTGCGATCGCAATACTTTGATAGTTGATAAGAGATAAAAGATGCCTGTCTCCCGTAATCACATGGGTTGCCTGACCCAGAACAGCACATTCAATCACCATATCATCATCGGGATCGTTGGGAACTGCTTTGAGTGTTCTAGAAATTTCAACTAAACGAGAAAAACTAATAATTTCATCTAGAGCAGATTGGAGCTTTTCTTCGGAAAATTTAAATTTCAGCAATAGTTTCTCTGCGAACTCATCCATAATTTCTTGGCAAGTAACAGATTCTATCAGTCCAATTTTGGCTAAGGCTAAGGCTCGAAATGGGCTGCCAGTTTGCGAAAAAAGTGCGGAAAGTAAAATATTCGTGTCAAAAACAACAATATATTTCACAGCTTTTCATGCACAACAGCATCGATAAAATTTTCCTTTTCGTCTTCCGTCATTTTTTCCCAGTCATAACCGCGTTGCCTTGCCGCAAGTCTGACTTTATCAGCACCATAATTAGATAAATCTTGCCATTGTTGCCATTGCGAAATCAATAAAAATCTGAAAATCTCTGTTTTTTGCTCTTGAGGCAGTTGTTTGACCAGTTCGACAACTTGTTCGTTACTAAGTGTTAACATTGGCATTTTTGCGTTCTCCTAACCTGAATTCTAAGAAATGTTTTATACCTTACTCAGGGCTTGAGTTTTGGCAAGACGGACTAAATGTTCGATAAATTCATAATGCTGCCATAGGAGGCGATCTCTTTCGTTAAAACCTTGTGTACGATTTTTTTCTAATAGATTATCAATTTCTTGCTGGGCATCTGGTGCAAGGCGTAAATTTAGGACTTCTTGAGGGGATGGCAGTTTGGCTAAAAAGTGTAAAATTTCTGTTAATCCAGAAAACCCATTATTGGGATTAGCGTTCATTTCTCGCAGTCCTAACGCTAGTATTTGCGGCAGGTTATCCTGCACAGTGGTGGCGATATCGTCTGGTATGTCTAGGGTGATTTGCATAGTTTAGTAAGTGATTTCTAATGAATATGATAGTTTATTAGCAATTATTCCAAGCGAGTTCAAAGGTCATCTCAAAAAATTGAATCAATCCTGCTCTTTCTAATATGGAAAGCTGTTCTGTTTTGAGTGCGTCCTGCAATAAAAGAAATGCTCTCTCAAAGTCAGAAAATCGTTGTATCCATCGAATATCTTCTTCCATTGTTTTTCTTGATACTAAATTTATATAGAGTTTATTTTAGATATGATGCAGTTTAATAAAATTTAAATTTTTATCATTTTATTAATTTGTTGCTTAAAAATCATTTGAACTTTTTCAACAAGTTCAGGATCTCTTTCTTGAAAAGATGAGGCATAAACATTAGATTTTCTTTTTATCTTTACAAAAGATGGCATATGTCTAAGCTTAGTCTGTTTAGCAAAAACCAAATGTCTACTTTTAATTGATTCTTCTTTTTGACTATTTAAACTTTCAGTTATATTTACAAATTTACTTTCAAATGTACGAATGCTAATATGCTTATTTTGATCATATAAATATCTTAAGTTGTTTTCATTTTCTCTGGCATGAAATCCTATAATTGAATTTACATTCATCATTTGAAATGAATTTAAAATATTGATATCTATGACATTAGAAATATAAGTCACTAAATTTTTTTGTCCATACTTATATACTTTCGGATCATACAAACAGAGTGTCAGAGTTGGAGAAAGTGGTAAAAAGGCTTGAAAACCTCTTGCAGCTATACTTGTAATGGCTGGATGCTCTAAGTTTCGATAAAGCCAGTTATATGTAAAGACTGAATGATCAGAGATATAAAATTCCAGTTCAGTTTCGTTTACAACAAAATGAAAGTCTAAATCTCGAAAAATTATTGCATTTACACTTCCTTGAATTGTGCTAAAGGAAGCCACTTGACTTAAATCATAAATCTCAAAACGTCCATTACTTGCTTCTTCTGGATCAAACCCATTTAAACCTAGTAATTGTCTTACTATTGATTCAATATGGCTATTAAAAAATGAAAGTAACTCTTCTCTAGCTTCAACTGTACGAGATAAAAGTGACGAGATAAATCTAAGAAGAGTCAGTGGATCTTCGTTTACCATCTCAAAGTTTCCACTAACAATTTTGTCTATTATTATAGAAGCTGGAAATTCAATTTTTGTATCTATAAAGTTTTCAATTGAGTTGTCTTTATCATAAAAATAGTTTTGAGAAAAAACCTCTTTAACTGCCTGATTATATCTAACTTTAGATCTGGCAACATCAAAAACATTAATCTTCCATATTCCCTTATTTGCTTTCCAACCAAAATGCTTGAGAAGACATTGAGGAACGTAATGTTGATTTCTTGTCATTTTCTCATTAGCTTGTTTCTTTGAATCAGACACTTTAATGAATACTCCATCCACGAATTGCATTAACTTCACTTGCTAAAATCTCTTCGTCTCTATCTGAAACATCTTTTTCATTGGAAGCACCTAAACCAGCAATTGATAGTAAAAAACTGTTGTGGGGTTTCTCTGCTTTTGTTTCAACAGCCTTGTAGCGAAGATAGCCAATAAAACTGGCAAGCTCAGAGAAAGTACTCTCTGGCAAGTTGTCAATTAGCTCAATAACCTGTTGTCGCGTTGGAACTAAAGTATTCATAAGCAAATACGCAGAAGTGTTGAATCAGACATGAGGTTATCCCAAAAGTGGACACACTACTCCTGCAAAAAGCGTGATTTCAGCTTAATATCACTATCTTCCTAAACCAATGTACATAACTGATATTCTCACTCATGAATGCTTGTAAATACCTCAGTTTATCTAACATCTTACAGCCAAACTCTTTTGGTATCTCTACTAGCTCTAATAAAACATACGCTATTAAGCAAGTGTAGATTTGGATCGT
>NZ_JACJPY010000054.1 GCF_014696345.1 Pseudanabaena cinerea FACHB-1277 | reverse complement strand
TCGAATTCCTTTAGCTATGCGCTGACGTTGTTTTAGGTATTCTTCAACCTCTAGTTGATAGCTTAGATAAAAAGCAATAGTGCTATAAACATCTGATAGATCAAGAGATGAGTAGCGAAATACGATTTCTTCAGGTGATAGTCCTTGCTTGTAATTTCCTACAACTGTATCAATGGTTACACGAGTGTTGCCAACCAAAATCACACCATCGGCATTAGTAGATAAGGGAACTGATACTGTACGAGAGGCGGTGAGCATAGCAGTAATAAAACCAAAACATTAACCTCATTTTAGCGTCCAAAAGTAAATGCAGGGTGTGTTAGCATCAGCGTAAAACACGAATTTTGAGCATTAGATAAGGTGCGTTACATTTCATTAACGCACCCTACAAGATCGGCGATCGCACTGTCCTTCAATATTGTGATCGATTAAAAAAAAATCACTGGCTTATTGCTGCTCGTTTAGCTTTACGCGCTTGCAGTTTTTGCCAAGCAGAAGCATATTCAGGCTTTGGCGGCAACTTAGAAATATAAGCAATGCGTTCTTTGTTACGTTCTTCCCAATAATGTCTAATCTCTTCTGCTTGCAATAATACAGTTTGATATTCTGATTCGACTTCTTCGTAGTGAGTGTCGATATAAGACATCGCTGCGTCAAACTGCTCATCAGTTATATAAAACTGATGGCGGATTAAATGGCGAGGATAATTTGCATGAATATAGTCCATTATTTGATACAGGGTTATCCTTGTACCAGAAATTGCCAGACCACGCTCTGTTCGGATAATTGCGGGTTTATTATCAGGAGATAACAGCATATTAATGATGAACTCTTGTTCGTATATAGTTGTTGCTCTCTCCCTATCATATCATCTCCAACTATATTCGCCTTCACGCCAATAAAAATAAGGTGCGTTACATTTCATTAACGCACCCTACAAGATCGGCGATCGCACTGAATCAAGATAATTAAAGAAATTTCTTGTATGGCATAGTTTCAATGTTATTTTTAAGAAATCACAAACAATTAGCTAATCTGTCTTTTGCTATGAACGGGAAAATCGAAGTTCAGTTATCACCACGAGTACAAAAACACTGTCTTAATCTCTGGAAGGATGGTTATCACAAACACGCAGCACGAGAGGCAGTAGTTCAAATTGAATTAGCCCTTAAGGAAAAAGGGATGGTAAGAGACAAAATATTTGGCAAAAGTCTTATTGATAGTCTATTTACTGTTGGTGGTAAACATAAGACAGTTAAACTTCGTGTACCTTTAGGCGAAGATTTACAGGAGCAAGCCAAACATTACTTCTCTTCAGTTTTTGCTTACTACAGAAATTACTTAGCCCATGATGGCAGCAAAGTTGATAGCAGCATAGCCTTACGCATACTTGTAATTGCAAGCGAATTGCTAGACCTAATAGATGCTTCAGCTTTAAGTTACACAGATTTAGGAGGTATTGAAGGATTATTAAAATCTGAAGTATTTGAAGATGAATATCAATTGCTTGGTGTGCTTAAAACTTGTAATGGTTATGCAGTGCTAGGTCATGACGCTGAAGGGCTACGCGAGACAATATTTGAAAATTATGGAGCTTTAGATCATCACTTAGATGCAGTTCTTGAACTCGATTTAGTTCAATACATTATTACAGAGTTTGAAGATTATCCTGAATACGGTAGATATGAGGAGGGAGGTTGGTTGGAGTTATCTGATCTCGGTAAAAAATTTGTTGAAGAGCTTGAGAAGAGTATTGAAAAGATTGAGAAAAGTAATGATAAAAGCTGATTTTTTCGTTGGGGGGAGGAGTAAATGCAGGGTGTGTTAGCGTCAGCGTAACGCACGAATTTTGAACATTGGATAAGGTGCGTTACATTTCATTAACGCACCCTACAAGATCGGCGATCGCACTACCCTCATGGATATATGCGGATCGCATCTGTTTGTATGCAATTGAGCCATACCGAGAAAAAGTCAGCCATTCCTTAAGCTGAGTACGATTTGTTTGAGGACAATCTCTCAAGATTTCATCAACAATCTTTTCCATGCTCCAATCATCAGAAATAGAGCGTGAGTGTGTTGGTCGTTCCTCTAGAATACTTGGAGTATGCCGACCTCCAATATCCTTTAACAAAGTAGATATATCATCAGATAATTTTGTTTGATCTACTTTAACGTTGCCTTGATCAACACGGCTCCAAACATCTGGTAGTGAGACAAGTTGAAATAGCTCACCGCCATAACGAGCAAGGAAAGCATCGAAAATAATACGTTTACCAGATTTACCGCATTGATCCTTTCCAATATTGTCTGCCCATAGATTGGAAAGAGCATCAAAAGAAGCCCACAGTAATACATTAGCTTCATGCTTGTACTTGCCAAGATCTAAGTTGGAAATAAACTGATAGCGTTCTTTCCAATAATCAAAGAAGAGTATAATGCGAAAATTCAAGTTTCTTTCAAGCATAAATTTTAAAAATTAAAGATCGCGGTGATCGCGCCAAAATAGAAAAAAGAGGTAAAACAAGGAGTTTTATAATGATCCTTTAATTTCATCGGCAATCATATTCAATTCTTTCTGAACTAGGCAGCTTGCGTATAAACCGACTGCCATACTCAATATAAATGCAAGACCTCCACTAGCAAAGGCAAGTGCATATGCAAATAAAGTTAATCCAAGAACTGTGCCGCCAAGATTCTTGCTTCGTTCGCTAAGCCTTCTTTTTTCGGTATAGCCTTGTATGTCGTAAGCAAATATTATTTCCCAAACAGCCAGAGCGATACCTAGTGTGATCACCCCTACAACAACAACGACTATTTTTTCGTGCTTTTGTCTGTCAATCAAAAAATTTACATCATCCGTCCATTTTGCCATTAACAAAATTCCGTAAATGCCAAAAGTCACTATTGTAAATATTACAACTTTGCCAAGATCACGTTGTTCTATTGTGTGTGAACTAGAAGTCACGAATTTATTTCTCCTTTACTCTTTGAGAGGTCGTAAGTTTTACGGCATCTTAGCAGATAGACTAAATTATCCTTACTCCAGTAGGCAATTCACCTTGTGCTTCTGACTGATATAAAAGCTCCCTGACTATTTCTGGCTTAGACACACCAATTTCACGAGCAATTTCTAAAGCGTCAATAGTAATGTCTTTATCACTTTCTCTAGACTGTCTAGCAATAGATCTGCTTACGGCAAGTGCAATTTTTCTTCTAGTAGGCTTGTTTTTGTTGAAAAGGTATATAGGAAAAAAAACTAGTGGGCCAAAACAAACTCCTATTGCCATCAAAATAGCTGAGCCACCATCCCACCCTCTACTTAGTGCATCTTGATATGTTGCAACAGCCACACCTACTATAACTAACAGCACAAACAAATTCGTTCCCAAATTTACGTTCATAACTTAATATCTAGCTCCTACACCTTAAGTCCGCATAACGGCTTAATTGAGCGGCAATAGATTACCTTTCAACTCAGCACAAAATCTTTAATATTGTCCGCTCCAATGATGTGTTATGCACCGATCGCTTAACAACTATTCATCTTTGCGATCGCCTACTTTCCCAGCAAACTCAAAGCCACAGCTTCCGCAACCTTGATGCCATCAATACCTGCGGAGAGAATACCCCCCGCATAGCCAGCCCCCTCACCCGCAGGAAATAGCCCTTGCGTATTTAGGCTTTGATAATCGCGATCGCGCTTGATTCTGATGGGTGAAGATGTGCGCGTCTCCACACCCGTGAGCATCGCGTCATCCATCGCAAAGCCATTGATCTGTTTGTTAAAGGCAGGAATTGCTTCACGAATAGCGGCGATCGCATAGTCGGGTAAGGCAGAACTGAGATCACCTAAGCGCACATTAGGGGCATAGGAAGGCTGGACAGTACCGAGGGTTTGGGATGGACGGTTAGCTAAAAAGTCACCCACCAATTGGGCAGGGGCGGCGTAAGTACCGCCGCCTAATTCAAAGGCATGGGATTCTAAACGGCGCTGAAGATCGATACCCGCAAGGGGATGATCGGGATAGTCGACTTCAGGCGTAATGCCCACCACGATGCCGCTATTGGCATTGCGTTCATTGCGGGAATATTGACTCATGCCATTGGTGACAACCCTCCCCTCTTCCGATGTGGCGGCTACCACTAGCCCCCCTGGACACATACAGAAGCTATAGACCGATCGCCCATTTTGGCAATGATGCACTAATTTGTAATCGGCAGCCCCTAGGATTTTATGTCCTGCAAAATCACCATAACGGGCGCGATCGATGATTGGTTGGGGATGTTCAATGCGAAAGCCGATGGAGAAGGGTTTGGCTTCGATATAAACGCCGCGATCATAGAGCATTTGGAAGGTATCACGGGCGCTATGTCCTATCGCCAACACAATATGATCGCTTTCCAGATATTCGCCATTGGCAAGGGTTAGCCCTCTAACTTGTCCAGATTGAATATCAATATCGGTGACGCGACTTTGAAAACGGATTTCGCCGCCAAGGGACTCAATGGTGGCGCGAATATTTTGGACAATGCCAACTAGCTTAAATGTGCCAATATGGGGCTTATTGATGTAGAGAATTTCAGGGGAAGCACCTGCCTTGACAAATTCTGTAAGTACTTTGCGTCCGTAATGCTGCGGATCGCGCACTTGGCTATAGAGTTTGCCGTCGGAAAATGTACCCGCGCCGCCTTCTCCAAATTGGGCGTTAGATTCGGGATTAAATTCGGCTCTTTTTTTCCAAAAATTAAAGGTGTCAACGGTGCGATCGCGCACTGGTTTACCGCGTTCGAGAATAATCGGACGAAACCCCATTTGCGCCAACATCAACCCCGCAAACATCCCTGCGGGTCCCATGCCAATCACAATCGGACGTTTTGTAAAGTGAGATGGTGCTTGAGCTACCATGTGATAGCTCATATCGGGCGTGGGCAGCACATGGGGATCTTTAGCAAAGCGATCGCTTAGTTTCGCTTCTAAATTTGCTTCTATCTCAACATCAACGATATAAACGAGATGAATATCATGTTTTTTACGGGCATCATAACTGCGTTTAAATACAGAAAAACCAACCAATTCTTCGGGCTGAATTTGCAGCTTTTTGAGAATGGCAGTTTTTAAATCTAGTTCAGGATGATCTAACGGAAGTTTGATTTCAGTTAGTCGGAGCATAATTTCACGGAATGTAACAAATGAATAGAGCAGCGCTTCGCGCTGCTCTGTTCATAATATCTTAACGTCCAATGCCGATATATTGATAGCCCAAAGCCTTGAGCGCTTTACCATCAAGGAAATTCCTTGCATCTACGATCACAGGATGCGCCATCAGCGTCAACATCTTGGCATAGTCAATACTCAAAAATTCCTGCCAATCTGTTACCAAGACCACCGCATCACAGCCATCAGCAAGGCGTTCTAAATCAGTCTCCACGATTACATTAGAGAAGCCCTGACGCAATCCTGACTGGGATACTAGCGGATCATAGGCTTTGACCCTTGCACCAAGGCGACTAAGCTGATCGATCAAAGTCAAGGCAGGGGCATCGCGCATATCATCGGTATCGGGTTTAAAGGTCATACCCAATAGTCCGATAGTTTTGCCCTTGAGAATTTTCAAAGCTTGCTGTAACTTCTCAACGACAAGGGTGCGCTGCAATTCATTCACCCTTACACAGGCTTTGAGAATTTCCGTAGAATAGCCGTAGTCTTCGGCAGTGTAAATGAGCGCGGAAACATCTTTGCCAAAGCAGGAGCCACCCCAACCAATGCCAGCTTGCAAGAATTTAGAACCGATGCGCGAGTCTAAACCAATACCCTTAGCAACTTCCTTCACATCAGCGCCAACGCGATCGCAGATATTAGCGACTTCATTGACAAAGCTAATTTTGGTTGCCAAAAATGCATTGGCGGCATACTTGATCATCTCGGCGGAGTTGAGATCGGTGACAACCACAGGCACGGGCGGCAAGTTTTTGTTTTCCGCAAATTCACGATTGATGATGGGCTGGTATAGTTCCTGCATGAGATTCAAGGCGCGATCGCTGCCACTACCAACAACAATGCGATCGGGATTGAAGGTATCATAAACTGCCACACCTTCACGCAGAAATTCGGGATTGCTGACCACATCAAACTGAATTTTATCAATATTGGGTTTACCCGCCATGCCATCAAGAACGATCATGCGTACCCAGTCCCCAGAACCAATCGGCACAGTGGATTTATTGACAATCACGCGGTAGCCTTCCGTCAAGCTCTCACCAATACTCCTTGCCACGGCTTCCACATAGCGCATATCGCTGCGACCATCGGGCAGTGAGGGTGTGCCGACCGCAATAAAGAGAATTTCGCCATGCTGCACTCCTGCGGCGATATCGGTTGTAAATTCAATTTTGCCTTGCCGAATCGATTCGGCGATCACTTCAGGTAAACCTGGTTCATGAATCGGTGATTGTCCCGACTTCATTAATTTAACTTTCTCTTCGTTATTATCCACACAGATTACGTCATGCCCCACATAGGCAAGACAGGCTCCTGTCACCAAACCGACATATCCAGTTCCAATTACACAAACACGCATTCTCAATGACCTCGTTTTTGATTTGTTAATTTACCTTACGCTTCCTTAAGGCGATCGCGGAAATAGGCGATCGTTTTTGACAGCCCCTCTTCCAATGCCACAGTTGGCTCCCAACCTAAATGGAACTTGGCGGCACTTATATCGGGCTGGCGGCGTTGGGGATCGTCTTGAGGCAAGGGTTTGAAGATTAATTCAGCATCGGGATTGATCATCTTTTGAATGGTTTGCGCCAATTGCAAAATTGTATATTCCCCAGGATTCCCCAAATTCACTGGTCCAATGTAATTACCGTTCATCAGACGGATTAACCCTTCCACAAGGTCAGAGACATAGCAAAAACTGCGGGTTTGAGAACCATCACCATAAACAGTGAGGGGAATGCCTTTGAGGGCTTGGACAATGAAGTTACTGACCACGCGCCCATCATTCTCCAACATCCTCGCGCCGTGAGTATTGAAAATTCGCGCTACCCTAATCTCGGTTCCAAACTGACGATGGAAATCGAAGGTGAGGGTTTCGGCGATGCGTTTGCCTTCGTCATAGCAGCTACGAATGCCCGTACAGTTGACATTGCCCCAATATTCTTCATGCTGAGGGTGCAGTAAAGGATCGCCATAAACCTCAGAGGTGGAGGCAAGTAAGAGTCTTGCTGAACATTGCTTGGCTAGTTCCAACATATTTAGGGTTCCTAAAAAGTTGGTCTTAGCAGTCTTGATCGGGTCAAACTGGTAATGCACAGGCGAAGCTGGGCAAGCAAGGTGATAGATCTGATCTAGTCCTTCAATGGCGATCGCCTCAACAACATCATGTTGAATAAATTGAAAATTGGGATGATCTAACCATTGGGCGTTATTTACCGTTGCACCTGTATAGAGATTGTCCAAACAGACAACTTGATGTCCTGATTCCATGAGGCGATCTACTAAGTGAGAGCCAATGAAGCCAGCACCGCCAGTAACGAGGATTTTCATAGTTATCTTCTAATCAGGTTATTAATCAAAGAGAAGGGAGTGACAATATTGCCAAGGAAACGGGTTGCCGAATTGAGAATGCCTGAGCCAAAGGAGGGGCGAATCACAATCACATCGCGATCGCGCAGTCCAGGATTAGAATCTTCATTAAGCGGTAAATTGAGGTCAGCAACCAAGTTGCGCCGCATAATCGAACCATCGGGATTAACGCGATAGAGTTCTACCGATCGCCAGTCTGCATCATTGGTGAGCCCGCCTGCAAAGGAAATTGCCTCTGTAAATGAGCTATTGGGGCGCAGTTGCAATGGTCCTGGGCGCACGGCTTCGCCCACCACCTGCACGGTGATAATCGTGGGAGAGAAGGTGGCTTTAGAGATTTGCAAATAGTCGACGGGGTTGGGCTTATCTAGGCGTGGCACAGTAATCAAATCGCCATCGGTAAGGGTGATATCTTGACCGAGATCGGCTTTGGTGATTAGCGCTAGTAAATCAGCCTTAATCACAGTACGCTGCCCTTGATCGTTGATGCGCGAGATCTGCACATTACGAATGTCAGCAACCTCGGTAACGCCGTTAGCAGCTTGTAAGGCACGACTGAGGGTAACAGGCCCCCCTGCGGAAGCAACACCTGCGGCGGCGGTCGAGCCAGTTAAGCCTGTGGAAACAATGCCATTCCTTGAGTAGATTAGCGTTTGGGGTCCAACACGATTGACCTCACCCACGATCGCAATTTGGATCGCATAGCTATCAGGGGAAAAGGTGGAATTGCTGACTAGGCGGGTTTGGGATGTGCCAACTTGGGCGAGGGGCGGCACAAGGATTGAGTCACCATCCAGAATTCTGACATCTTGGCTAATGTCACCCTTTTCTAGCAAAGATTGTAGGTTGACGTTAATGATCCTGCGTCCCGCCGCCCCATCGCGCCGCGAGATTTGAATATTACTGATGTCTGCCCTAGAGGTAATACCCGAAGCGGATTCTAGCGCCCTAGTCAAGGTGGCAGCATTTACACCTGCGCTGGCATAGCTCAAAAATCTAGGACCTGGACGATTAACTTCACCAACAACGGCGATATTGAGGGGGCGGGGCGCAATCAAGGAAACATTGACAATGTTGCGAACGAGGAAAGGATTTAGCTTTTCGCGGAGGAGAGCATTGGCTTCATCTAGCCCTAGTCCTTCAAGCCTAACTGCACCGATGAGGGCAATATTAATCGTACCATCGGGGGCGATCGCTTGATTGCCAGACAATTCTGGCACATTAAACACATCAATTTTGATCGTATCCCCCGCCCCTAGGGTATAGCGGAAACTGTCAAGAGATTCGGTAACGCTGAGGCTAGCTGGCTTACTGTTGAGTTCATTAAGCGATCGCAGGTTGCTGTTGCTTGGGGCTGCTGGTTGTGGTGAGACTGGATTTGTTTTTTCAATGGTCATCTCCGTAGTCTGTGCCAACATTGGCAGGGGCGCACTAGCTATGACTGCCAGTAACAGCATTTGGCTTATTTGACCAATTTGGCTAAATTGGCTCAGCCCATTTCTTTGAGATATTCGCATAAAACACTCCTTTAACCTTAAGCACGGGTTTATCAAATTAGTCATCAAAAGCTGCGTAACTGCCATAATAATTGACTGTTGCATTGGCTGTCATTGTATCAGCACGACCAATTTAAAACATCAGTTAGACTGTATCAATTAGACTGTATTTTATGCGACCACCAGAATCTAAGCCCAGCGCCAAAACACTAAACCAACTCCAATCCACTGCCAAAACCACTCCTAAAGTCATTTTCTTGGATGCTGTTGGCACATTGTTTGGAGTGCGCCATAGTGTGGGCTTTCAGTACGCTAAAGTTGCGGCAGATGTCGGAGTGAAGTTAGATGCCGAGGCGATCAATCAAGCTTTTTATCACAGTTTTAAATCGGCTCCGCGCATGGCTTTTCTAGGTTTAGCGCCAACAGAAATTGCGATCGCTGAATATCAATGGTGGCTTGCCTTGGCAGAGCAAACCTTTAGCATTACTGGTGACTTGCGTAAGTTTGCGGATTTTGAGCATTTTTTTAAAATCCTTTACGCATACTTTGCCAAAGCCGATCCTTGGTTTATCTACCCAGAGGCGATCGCCACTCTGACAGCTTGGCGCAATCAAGGCATTACCTTGGGCATACTCTCCAATTTTGATAGTCGGCTCTATGCTGTCCTTACCGCGTTGCAATTGAATCAATATTTTGACTCGATTACCATATCCACAGAAGCAGGGGCAGCAAAACCCGATCGCCTCATTTTTGAGAAAGCCTTAGCCAAGCATAATTTATCAGCGAACTTATCAACGAACTTATCAACGAATTTAGCCTGGCACATTGGCGATAGTTTCGCTGAAGACTATCAAGGTGCATTAGCAGTGGGGATCACGGCTTTCTGGCTAAACCGCGATCGGCAAACTAGTCATAACCCTGAAAAACAAAGTGCAGCAACGATTTTTTTGCTCAGTGATTTGCTCAGTGATTTGCTCAGTGATTTGTCCAGTGATTTGTCCAGTGATTTGATTTGACCCTCCTCAGCCTGAAAACGTGAGGATTATTGAAAAATTAACCATGCAACGTCCCATATATCTAGATAACCATGCCACTACCCCCCTCGATGAACGGGTGCTAGAGGCAATGTTGCCTTATTTTCGGGAATCCTTTGGCAACCCCGCGAGTGTAGGACACTTTTATGGATGGGAAGCTGAAGCGGCTGTGAAGATGGCAAGATCGGCGATCGCTGCGGGGATCAATGCCGATCCCGCAGAAATTGTATTTACCAGTGGGGCAACGGAAGCTAATAATTTGGCGATCAAGGGCATTGCTGAGGCCTATCACCAAAGGGGAAGACATCTGATAACTGTCCAAACCGAACATAATGCTGTGCTTGATCCTTGCCGATATTTGGAATCTCTTGGTTTTGCGGTAACTTATTTGCCTGTGCAGCCAGATGGCTTGATCGATTTGCAGGTTTTAGAGCAGGCTTTGCGCGATGACACGATTTTGGTTTCGGTGATGATGGCTAACAATGAAATCGGTGTGTTACAACCGATCGCCGCCATTGCTAAAATTTGCCGTGATCGCCAAATTATTTTCCACACCGATGCATCTCAAGCGATCGGCAAGGTTCCCATCAATGTGCAAACGATGCAAATTGATCTGATGTCGCTCACTGCCCATAAGGTATATGGTCCCAAGGGCATTGGCGCTTTGTATGTACGGCGATCGCCTTCGAGAATCGCGATCGCGCCTCAAATGCATGGCGGCGGACATGAAAGGGGAATGCGCTCAGGCACAATCTATGTACCGCAAATAGTTGGCTTTGCCAAGGCAATTGAACTGGCGATCGCTTCTCAAATACCAGAGCAGCAAAAATCCTTAGAACTGCGCCAACATCTTTGGCAAAGGCTAAAGACTCTAGACAATATTCAATTAAACGGACATCCCACCCAGAGACTAGCAGGCAACCTTAATATTAGTTTTTCAGGGATTAAGGGAGCAGCACTAATGTTGGCTTTGCAACCAATAGTTGCCATTTCGACTGGCGCAGCTTGCTCATCCGCCCAGACCAAACCTTCCCATGTCCTCACGGCGCTGGGGCATTCCCCCGAACTCGCCCATGCCTCCATTCGCTTTGGCATTGGCAGATTTAACACCCTAGCAGAAATTGGGCAGGTGGCTGACCAGATCATTAACATATTGCCATCTTTACAGCGCCATCTTTAATCAGCGATCGCGGACTTGCAGACGCATCGGCTCAAAACTTGATCGGCATACTTAGTGCAGTTGCCGCATTGCGTACCCAGCATTGTTAATTCTGCTAATTTCATCACCGAAGAAGCACCGTTATTCACGGCTTTTTGAATATCTTTTTCGGTTATTGAATGACAAATACAAACGTACATATTATTAATTACCCTTTTTAGGAGCGGTTTATCTTTTTGTTTTTATGTTATCTTATTGCAATTAATTCTTATTATCAAGCATGGCGAGATCCTAGTCAAGTATTCCAAATAGCAGTTCACAAAGTGCTAGATTAGGAAAGTAAGCAATGCCCCATGTTTTTACAAATGCTACTATTTGCGTTAAACAAACTACGGCATCCACTTAAATCCCTCAGGTAAATCAATGCAAGGCAATCCAATAGTAAAAACTCAGTTAAACGAATCTCTCAGATCAATCTTGACAGCCATCAACCAATATTTTCTCCATGCAAGGATGTGTAAAAATTGGGGCTTAAATCAACTCAATGATCATGAATATCGCTACTCCATCAAGGCAATGAAGCAAGCCGATGTCTTGATTGAACGGGTGTTGTTTTTAGAAGGACTACCCAATCTGCAAAATTTAGGTAAGTTGCTAATTGGCGAAGACGTACCTGAGCTATTGCAGAATGACCTTACCCTATGCACAGAAATCCGTAGCGGACTCAGCGCCGCCGTAGTGATCTGTGAGACCCAGCAAGATTATGTCAGTCGTGATTTGTTTGCCAAATTGGTGGAGGAGACTGAAGAGCAGATCGATTGGCTAGAGTCTCAACTGTGGCTAATTGAGAATTCGGGCTTACCCAATTTCTTGCAATCAATGATCTAAGTTGATATCGGTTTTAATTTCACAAATAGTTGAGGAAATATATGCAAGGCAGTGAGAAAGTTTTACAACAGTTGTCGAAGCTGTTGAGTGGAGAATTAGCAGCGCGGGATCAGTACTTTACTCACTCGCGGATGTACTTAGACTGGGGCTTGAACAAGCTATATGAGCGCATCAACCATGAAATGCAGGATGAGACTCAGCACGCTGCCATGTTGATTGAGCGGATTCTTTTTCTCGGTGGTACGCCCAATCTTTCAGTGCAAGATGCGATCAATATCGGCAAGACTGTGCCAGAGATGCTACAGAACGATCTTGATTATGAATATAAGGTCATGGTGGATCTTAGGGAGGCGATCGCTGTTTGTGAGAGCGAACAGGATTATCACAGCCGCAATATCCTGTTGGTTATCCTCAAAGACACAGAAGAAGATCATGCCTATTGGCTAGAGAAGCAACTCAAGTTAATTGCCAGTCTTGGCTTGCAGAATTATTTGCAATCACAGGCATAAAACCCATGATTTTAGCGTGGGGCAATTCACAAATTGCCCTCAATCTTGCCTGTTTTGCTTCAGCCCTAATACAGTTGCCTTTCTAACCACACCAGCACATCTTCACAACTTGACACTTTGTCGCCATCAGGCAACCTAGGACGCTGTACCATCACAATCGGGATCTGCAATTCTCTAGCCGCTTGGAGCTTGGCAGAAGTGGCAGCACCACCACTATTTTTACTAACAATTATTTCAATTTGGTACTGCTCAAGCAACTGTCGCTCTGCCTCGAAGCTAAATGGCCCTCGATCAAGAATTATTTGGCTATGGGGCAGTACGATCTCAGGGGGATCAATGGCGCGAATGAGATACCAGGTCGCCGATCGCCGCGATCGCTCTAAAAAAGGTTCTAATTGTTGTCTTCCTGAAGTAATAAACACCCGCTTAATGGACTCAGGAATTGCCTGTGCCGCCGCTTCTACTGTCGCCACTTCAATCCAGCGATCGCCATCAACCTGTTCCCATTGAGGGCGCACCAGCATCAAAAAAGGAACTTGGGCTTGCTGGGTGGCGATCGCTGCATTCTGCGTAATTTGTCCCGCGCAAGGATGGGTGGCATCAATCACATAGTCAATACAGTTTGTGCGTAAATAGCTAGCCAAACCCTGCACCCCGCCAAACCCCCCAATACGAACCTGCCCCACCAAAGCGGCTGGCTTTTTAGTGCGACCTGCAAGGGAGCTAATTATCTCTAGTTCAGGAATTGTCGCTAATTTTGCCGCTAATTTCACCGCATCGCCCGTGCCGCCCAAAATTAAAACTTTTTTCATGTGCCAATAACTTTCAATCTTCACGACCCTCTAGCGATCGCCACCATCGACTCAGAGGGAAATAGACCACAGGCGACCATAAACTGCTCACGATTGCCGAGCCAAGGGCAATTCTTTGGTGCAGTAGCCAGATAGTATTGGCATCACTGCCCATATATACCAGTTGGATCGCGTGCATTGTCTCCACGATGACTGCCATCCCAAATACAATGAGGGCGATCGAAATAAAATCTTCCTGCACATAGCGCTGCTTTTGCAATAGCGATGTCAAACCACTGGCGATCGCCAGACCGATCATATGGGTTGGCACTGCATTTAAACCATCTGCCTGCACCACTGTCATACTATCCTGCACCAATCCCAGCGCGATCCCAGCCATGACCGCCAACAAAACAGGACGATTGACACTCCAAGCCACCAGCCAGATCAATAACCAATTAGGCGCAATCCCCATCAAGGTCATCCCTGGCAAGCGTGTATACATCGCTAACACACAGACAGCGATCGACAAGGTTGTAATCGACCAATTGATCAACTTTGTAGTTAAAAGCAGCTTGCGATCGAGCATTGAGGCTATGAACCTTCTAGAAAGGGATAGACCTTGACATATTCCAACAAGCCAAGGGGCGTTGAAAACTCAACGATCGCCTCAGGCGCAGGCTGCTTGTCCAAATTAATCGACTTGACACGCCCCACAGGAATACCCTCTGGGAAAAGAGTACTAAATTGGGATGTCAGCACAATATCGCCAACCTTAACATCGGGATCGCGTTCAAAAAACTCCAGCGTTGCCGTATTTTGGTTCTGTCCCTTAAGCATCCCGCTAAAGCGACTGCGACTGACCACCACACCCACCTGACTATGGGGATCACTAATCAGCAAAACTTGGCTGCTATTGGGCGATACGTGGGTAACTCTACCCACCAGACCACCCGATGCTACTACCACCGCACCCGCCTTGATACCATCATTCTGCCCCTTACTCACCAATAACTGATTCCACCAAGAATCTGCACCGCGACCAATGACAGCCGCCCATACCTCACTGCCCTTAGTAACCCGCTTGATGCCAATCAGATCCTTCAGACCTTGATTTTGTATCTCTAGTTCAGTCAGGCGATAGCGTAACTCCCTGACCTGAGCATCTTGTATCAACTCCTGTTTGGGAATAGAAGCGTGAAAAGGACGACTCAAGAGATGATAGGTTTCCATAATCGCCACACCCTGAGTTTGACGAATCAACCAGGCAACACCCACACCGAGAGCCACAACGCCAGTTTGTACACTATAGCGTTCCCACCAACTACGAATTGATTCCATGAAAAACTTACCTACAAATTCTTCAAGCGACTGGTAAGCACACGACCCAGATTTTTATAATCTTCAAGAACACGACCCGCCCCAATCACCACACAATTGAGCGGAGCAGGAGCAATATGAGTGACGATACCTGTCTCATGGCTGATGAGAGTGTCAATACCATTGAGCATAGCGCCACCACCAGCCAGCATGATGCCGCGATCGATGATATCGGCGGCTAGCTCTGGGGGAGTGCGCTCTAGGGTGCGCTTAACAGCTTCAATGATTACCGATAGTGGTTCACTCATGCTTTCACGCACCTCCGATGACTTGACCGTGACCGTGCGTGGCAGACCTGACAGCAGGTGCAAGCCCCTCACCTCCATCGAAGTTTCTTCTTTGATGGGGTAAGCTGAGCCAATTTTGATTTTAATTTCTTCAGAAGTCCGTTCACCAACCACAAGGTTATGCACGGTTTTCATATACTTCATGATGGCTTCACTGAGTTCATCACCCGCAACCCTGACAGATTCGCTCAAAACGATCCCTTGCAAACTCATTACAGCAACCTCGGTAGTACCACCGCCGATGTCAATAATCATGTTGCCAGTTGCTTCGGTGACGGGTAAACCTGCACCGATCGCTGCCGCAATTGGTTCGTCAATGGGGTAAACCTCACTTGCCCCAGCACGACGGGCAGCATCCATCACAGCTCGCCATTCCACGCCTGTAACGCCACTAGGAATACCGATCGCAATGCGAGGATTGAATACACCTTTTTTAACTTTTTGAATAAAAGACCGCAGCATTAGCTCTGCCGAGTCAAAGTCAGCAATTACGCCATCTTTGAGAGGACGCACAGCGATGATGTCACCTGGGGTACGCCCAATCATTTTATTGGCTTCATCACCAACGGCATAGGCGGTCTTGTCGCGTTGATCGATCGCAACAACAGATGGCTCCTGTAAAACAATACCTTCGCCCGACACATATATGAGTGTGTTAGCAGTACCGAGATCAATGCCGATGTCTTTAGTAAAATGGCGAAATAAACCCACAGTGAACTCTTCCAGTGGTCAAACTAGCTGTATCAACATAATACTTTATTACGTTTGTTGTCATTTAGTCTAGTTATCTTAATAATCACGATAATGTCAGGATGTCAACATTTATAGCCGTAGTCTTTTGCTTTTGGGCTTAAATGCTCTGCCTGATCAAAAATCTTTCTTGGTTTTCGGTCAGCACGAGGCGCTGTAGCTATAATATTCTTAATATTAAGCAAACATTTGAGATAATCCAATGAGCGATTGGCTAGATCATACTGTCCAAACTGAAGTGGCTATTCCAGTAGAATATGCTTGGTCTTTGTGGTCAGACCTACAGGCGATGCCCCGTTGGATGAAATGGATTGATTCTGTTGATATTACTAGCGATCCCGAAATATCGGCTTGGAAACTGGGGACAAACGGATTGACCTTTACTTGGCGATCGCGCATTCTTAAACAAATTCCCAATCAAATTATTCAGTGGGAATCTATCGGCGGTCTTCCTAATCGCGGGGCAGTGAGGTTTTATGGGCGCTCCAATGCCACCACTGTCGTCAAACTCAGTATTGCCTATGCCATTCCTGCGATCGGGCAGTTGATGGATAATTTATTTCTCGGTCAAGTAGTGGAGTCGACATTGCAGGCTGATTTAGAAAGATTTCGAGTTTATGCTCAGAAAGATTTTGCTGCTAAGCAGGTTAGCCCAGAAAAAATGTGAAGCTTAGACGGATATGCTGTCACCAAGTCAATAGTGTGGCAATAGTGTGGCAATAGGCTGAGGATAGTTGCACTGTAGATGTTCCATATAGGTTCAGTGATGCATTGGTCACAGGATCGATCTTTGCCCTTCAGGACTTACCCCAATTATCGTAAGCTGACAGTCTAAAACTGAAAAACCATATTTATCAGCAACTTTTTTGCTAATGGTGAGAATTTGGTCATTCTTAAATTCGATCACGCGGTTAGTTTTCACGCAAACTAAATGATGATGATGGTGGGGCTTGGGTTGGTTAATTTCATAATGTTTGTGATCTTCGGTAAGTTCTAATTCTCGCAATATACCCATTCGTGCCATCATTTTGACAGTGCGGTAGATGGTGGAAAGACTAATATTTTCACCCTGTTGCTTCAACCGTTCGTATAGATCTTCGGCGCTAAGATGCTCGCCTTCAGGCAAATTCTGAAAGGTACTTAAGATTACCTCACGCTGCGGGGTCATGCGACAACCCTTAGAATTTAATTCAGCCTTGAGGGATTCGGGTGAGTAGGTGGTCTCCGCAGAGGTCATGACATTATCAATAACGGTTGCTTCTTGAGAATAGCATACAGTGTTTAGCCTTAATATAAAAATCTCAAAGAGGGAGAGGCGGCGCGAAGCGCCGCCATCTTTGGTTTTGATTTTATGCTATGTTAATGTGCCTATCCAGACAGGAGTGAATGGCTATGCTACCCCGTGCGATTATTCACCGTAAAAAAGTTGATGCGGTTCAGCGCTTTCATCCTTGGATATTTTCAGGGGCGATCGCCAAAATGCAAGGGAACGCCAGTGATGGCGATCTAGTGGAGGCATATAGTGAGGATGGTAAATTTCTAGCGATCGGGCTATGGGGCATGGGGAGCATAGCAATCAAGGTGCTGTCGTTTCAGCCAGTGTCATCTATGCAAAGCTTGTGGCGCGATCGCCTCAGTCAAGCTTTTATACTCAGGCAACAATTAGGCTTAATCGATAATCTAGACACCAATTGCTATCGCCTAATCAATTCGGAAGGTGATGGTTTAGCGGGTTTAATTATTGATATTTATGGCAGCACGGCGGTTTTGCAATGCCATTCTGTTGGTATATACCGCCACCGCCAAGAGATTGCGGAAATTCTGCTCGACATCTATGGCGATCGCCTCCAAGCTGTTTATGACAAGAGCGCCTCAACCCTCTCCCGCAAAGCGCAATCGCAATCGCAGGATGGTTTATTGATTGGCGAAAAATCTAATGATAGTGCGGAAGTTTGGGAATATGGACATCGGTTTATTGTCGATTGGGAACGCGGTCAGAAGACAGGTTTTTTTCTGGATCAAAGGGAAAATCGGCGCTTGTTTGGACGATATGCCAAGGGCAGAAAGGTGTTGAATACCTTCTGTTATTCAGGTGGATTTTCGGTATATGCCTTAGCCGCAGGTGCAAAACAAGTGCATTCCATTGATAGTTCTGTGAAAGCGATGGAATGGACAGACCGCAATATCGCTGCTAATTTTGATGCTGATCGACAATCTCTGCATCAATCCTTTGCGGGTGATGTGTTTGACTTTCTGAAACAATGTGATGACGACTACGAAGCGATCGTGCTTGATCCGCCCGCCTTTGCAAAAAGTTTGTCGGCAAGACATTCGGCAATGCAAGCCTATCGCCGTTTGAACTTGCAAGCTATGTCAAGGCTAAAAAGTGGCGGATTGCTATTCACATTTTCCTGTTCGCAGGTGGTGAATGTGGAGAATTTTACGGGTGCAGTGACGGCGGCGGCGATCGAGTCAGGTCGGACTATTCGGATTTTGGAGCATCTTACCCATCCGCCCGATCATCCCACGAGTATTTTCCATCCTGAAGGTGCTTATCTCAAAGGTTTAGTTTTGAGCGTGATTTAGTCTTCCGCTAAGCCGCCATAATTTGTTCAACGGTGAGATTTAATTCTGGGAATGTTGCAGAAATTAGGCGATCGCTGTTTTGAAATCTTGCCATTTGATATTTGCCCTCTGTGTCTAGATTCAATATCAACACAGAAGGAAGTTTTGGGTCTCCTAAATAATCACGCGAACCGATCGCCAAGTAATCAACAATCCAGTATTCAGGAATGCCTAAACGCGCATATTCATCAAGTTTATCAATATAGTCATCTTCCCAGTTGGTTGAGACCACCTCAACCGCAAGTTGAATTGGCTCACGGATACCCCGATAATCAAGGCGATCGCGCCGCCATAGATCACGATTAATTACACTGACATCGGGGTGTCTGCCCTGTTCTTTGCCTTTTTTATTTATGGTTAAAACCGCCGTCACATCATTAACCACATAGTTTAAGGATAGTCGATCAATCTCTCGATCAAAGCTCTTTAAAATTAGCCAAGCAATATCGTAATGAATTCTTGTTGCTAAAATTTTTACCATTTTGCCATCCACAAGTTCGTAGCGACCATCTTCAGGACATTGTTCTAAGAACTGATCGAAGCTCAGATCTAGGTTTTTCCCTTGCTCTAATTTTGAGCTGGATTCTATCCCAGATTTTGATTGAGTGAGTGTAATCATTGATTTCCTCAAAATGCTTAGCCTGAATTATATCAAGTAAAGAAATGGCGTAGCCATTTCTTTATCTGGATGTGGGCGCTCACTTGTAAACGGCTATGGACGCTATACAATGGGTAAACGCACAGGACAAGCGCATAGGAATTTTATTTTGAGCATACTAATTCGACAAGGAACGATTATTTGCCCTGATAATCAGACCTTACAGGGCGATCTTTACATTCGTGATGGCAAGATCGCGGCGATCGCGGAAACCCTCAACCCTAACGAACTCAATGATGATTCTAGTACTGACTTGCAGCCATTACAGATTATTGAGGCGAAAGGCTTAACCCTAATGGCAGGGGTGATCGACCCGCAGGTGCATTTTCGTGAGCCGGGGCTAGAGCATAAGGAAGATTTACGCACTGCTAGTCATGCCTGTGCAAAGGGTGGGGTAACTAGCTTTTTGGAAATGCCGAACACGCGACCATTGACCATTACTCAGGCTGCGCTAGATGACAAATTGCAAAGGGCGGCTAGTAAGTGCGTGGTTAACTATGGCTTTTTTATTGGTGCGACGGCGGAGATCCTGCCCGATCTATTAACCGCAAATCCCACCTGTGGCATTAAGATTTTTATGGGATCGATGCATGGTGATTTGTTGGTGGATCAGGAAGAAATTTTAGATCGGATTTTTTCGCAGGGCGATCGCCTCATTGCTGTCCATGCCGAAGATCAAGCTCGCATTGCTCAAAGAAGAATAGAGTTTGCTGATAGCCAAGATCCTGCTAAACATTCACTCATTCAAGACAATCAAGCGGCACTCAATGCCACCAAATTAGCGGTTAAGCTCTCCCAAAAATATCAGCGCCGTCTGCATATTTTGCATATGTCCACAGGGGAAGAGGCAGAATTTTTGCGGGAGCATAAGCCTAGCTGGGTAACGGCTGAGGTCACGCCACAGCATTTATTGATGAATATCAGTGCTTACTCCCAAATAGGTTCGCTTGCTCAAATGAATCCACCCTTGAGATCGCCCCGTGATCAAGAAATCCTATGGCAAGCACTTTTAGATGGGGTCATTGACTTCATTGCCACCGATCATGCCCCACATACCCTAGCCGAGAAAGGACTAGCTCAGACCTTAGAACAACCCATAACAGTGGCAACCTCAAGGGCAGACACAATTCTTTTAGAGCCTGCCAATGTGCCATCGGGAATGCCAGGTGTTGAAACTGCTCTTGCGTTGATGTTGACAGAGGCTATGAAGGGAAGATGCACCGTACATCAGGTCAGTCAATGGATGAGTGGCAATGTGGCTAAGGCTTACAAGATTGCCCATAAGGGCGAGATTCGGGTTGGTTGGGATGCGGACTTAGTATTGGTCGATCTCCATAATTACAAGCCAGTCCGCAACGAGGATCTGCTTACTAAATGTGGCTGGAGTTCTTTTGCGGGTTGGGAACTAACGGGTTGGGCTGACACAACGATTGTGGGCGGTCAGGTGGTATATGCCAATGGCAAGGTCAATGCGGATGTGCGCGGTCAAGCGTTACAGTTCGGATAGATTGGTGTTATGGCTTATTGAGGCTTTAAGTTGTATGGTGGCGCGATCGCAAAGGCATAATCAGAAACGATTTTACCGCCGATAATGTGGGTTTGTAGAATATTTTCAATTACGGCGCTAGTTGCTGAATGATACCAGACCCCATCGGGATAAACCAGTAAAATTGGTCCGCGATCGCATACACGCAAACAATTAGCTTTGGTGCGAAATACCCTAGTGTCTAGATTTAATTCTTTAATTCTTCTCTTTAAATAGTCCCAGGCCTCAATACTCAGTTCCTTTTGACAGCATAGGGGCTTAGTTTGATCGGCACATAAAAATATATGCTTCTGAATATGGGGAATTGCTAGGTTTTGAGCGCGGATTGCCAAATTTGCAAGAATCTGATCAGGGTCAGTTTCTTGTACAGATTCCAATCGAGACATAACAGAATCAAGATCAAGATCAATTGACTTTTCCTCTGAATTAGGATTTTTAGGGATGGTCATAGTGCGATACTTCTTTTCTCTGTCTAAGTTACAAGGTTCAGATTCCCTAAAGCCCCCTAAAAAAAGGAGGGCTTTTTTAATCTTTTTACTCTTTCGTAAGTGGCGGAACAGTTATCATTTTTTGCGGAAATAACAAACTTTCAGATTTGTGTAGTTCCTAATGGTTTCCTATGGGCTTGCTAATAGTTTCTTAAGCCGATAGCTTATCGGCAATCAGCTTATTGGTAGATTGCGGTTCGGCGCGTCCTTGGGTCTTTTTCATTACCTGACCGACAAAGAATCCGAGTAGCTTAGTTTTACCGCCCTTGTACTGTTCCACTTCCTTAGGATTCGCGGCAATTACCTCATCAATAATTTGTGCCAGCGCATCCCCAGCCAGAACCGTTAAGCCCTTAGCTGCCACTAGTTCCCTGACGGAACCACCACTAAGAATCAACTCAGGCAAGATATCCTTAGCAATTTTGCTGCTGATTGTGCCGTTGGTAATTAAGCCAATCATTTCTGCCAAAACCGCAGGCGTAATCGCAATATCACCGATCTTGAGCTTATTTTCATTGAGATAAGCAGTGATGTCTCCCATGATCCAGTTAAAGGATTGTTTAGGATCAGCACCTGCGGCGATCGCTGCGTCAAAAAATTCGGCGATCGTGCGATCGTCAGCAATCAGTGCGGCATCGTAGGCGGTTAGCCCAAACTCATCGCGATAGCGTTGGCGTAGGGCAGCAGGTAAAGTTGGCAATTCAGCGCGATAACGCTCTAGGGTGCTGCGTGGCACTTCGATCGCCATTAGATCGGGTTCGGGGAAATAGCGATAGTCGCTGGCTCCTTCCTTAGAGCGCATACTGATGGTGCGTTGGCTATTTTCTTCCCACAGCCGCGTTTCCTGTTTGATGGTTTCGCCCGACTCGATCGCCTCAACTTGGCGATGGATTTCATAGTCAATGGCGCGTTGAATGGCATTGAAGGAGTTCATATTTTTGATCTCCACCTTCGTGCCGAATGCCTCGCGTCCCACAGGACGCACCGAAATATTTACATCACAACGCAGAGAGCCTTCCTGCATATTGCCATCACAAACACCGAGATAACGCAGGATACGGCGCAACTCTTGGGCATAGGCGGCGGCTTCCGCCCCCGATCGCATATCTGGTTCCGATACAATTTCGCAAAGCGGCACACCCGTGCGATTAAAATCTACCAACGAGTGACTAGAACCCGATAGGCGATCGCTCCCTCCATGCACCAATTTACCTGCATCTTCTTCCATGTGCAGACGGGTAATGCCAATGCGTTTAGTCTGTCCATCCTCTAGCTGAATTTCGAGCCAGCCATGCTCAGCGATGGGCAGGTCATACTGTGACACCTGATAATTTTTGGGCAGATCGGGATAAAAATATTGCTTGCGATCAAACTTGCTATGGGGGGCAATCTGACAATTTAAGGCAAGTCCAGATTTTACAGCATATTCCAATACCTTTTCATTGAGAACGGGCAGTACCCCTGGCATGCCCAAGCAAACGGGGCAAACATTGGTATTGGGGGGGGCCCCAAACTGGGTTGAGCAGTTACAAAATATTTTGGAGGCTGTGGTCAACTGACAGTGAGTTTCTAAACCAATGACAGCTTCATATTCGGTCTTGATTGTAGCGGTTGCGGTTGCGGTCATAGTGATGATCTTCAGGTGATCTTTAGATGCTGTCAAGTTATTATAGCAATCACTGAAGTGACATACTCAGCATCCGCAGGTTTTACTCACTGAGTACTAACTGGCAAAATAGTTTCCTATCTTCGAGGCAGACTCCCTGTGTCCCAAGGAGTGAATATGGATTCACTGCCGCTCAATTTTATTTCTGAGAAGTATTGCTAGAGAAACAAGGCAAAGTAAGGGGGTGAGCCAATCTCCCCAGAGGACATAGAGGGTTTTGGTATCCCTTAAGTAGACCTTTTGCAGATGGGTTTCATAGGTGTTGACATCGGATAGCCATACTGTGCGACCATTGGGATCGACAAATCCTGAATAGCCCGTATTTGTTGCTCGCACTGCCCAGCGATCGCTTTCGATCGCTCGTGCCACATCTTGAGCATGGTGTTGTGCCGACATATAGGCAGCAAAGTGAGCATTGTTAGAAGCCGATAGAATTAACCTGCCCCCTGCGGCGGTTTGGAAACGGAAAGTGGCTGGATAGGCGGATTCATAACAAATACCCACGATAAATCGCCCCCAAGGCGTATCCACTAATTGTTCGCTAGAGCCAGCCTCCACCTCTCCACGCAAGGGCGATAAGCGCCTAATCAAGCTGCCTAAAATTGGTTTAAAGGGAATATATTCACCAATGGGAACAAGACGTACCTTGTCATACCTTCCCAAAATTTGATTAGAGCCATCAATCAAAAATAGAGTATTAGTGTAATTATTGACATCTTCCGTATTCGGGTTACGGGTTTTGCCGAAACCGCCTAGCCAGACTGGAACGCGATATTTTTCCACCATGCGATCAAAAGGGACGCGGCGCGGATTGTAATCGGGATAGAGAAAAGAGAGGGCAGTTTCAGGAGTCACAATCATTTCGGCTCCTTCCTGTGCAAGTTTCTCATAGCCCTTAGTATAGTTGTTAACCGCAATTTCCCAGCCCTTGGGCTTGACTGTGAGAGGATTGGGAAAGTTGCCCTGAATGATGCCAGCTTTGATCGCCTGACCGTTGCTGCTTGCCATGCGATCGCGATCCATTGCCCATGTGCCATAGATCGCCATAGTGCTGATTAGCAAGAGTGCCGCGATCGCATAGCGCCATTGTTTAACTAACCCCAGAGGAGAAGTGGCAGCGCGAAGCGCCGCCACTTCTCCTCTGGGGTTAGCCATAAATTCGCGCCAAGGCTTTTGTAATAGAGTTTCTGCTAAAAGTCCATTGAATGCCACGATCGCCGAGGTCATGGTTTGCTGTCCCGAAAGGCGGCTAACCTGCAATAGCAACAAATCATGGGGACTTTGGGTATAGCCCAGAGCAGTCCAATAGAGGGGTCCCCAACTCCAAACAATTTCCAAGCCGCTAAACACCGCACAGGCGATCACAATCCGACTAAAGATGTTTAATCTATGGGTCAACAGACTCATCGCACCCACCCACAAACTTGATAGTACTGCCCCCCATGTGGTGATGATTAACCAAACTAGAGAGGCGATCGCCAAACTTGACCACCAAGGCACACCCATCCATTCCAGAGGATGCACGGAAGTAATCCAAAATAGCGCCATGCCATGATAACAAAAGCCCCAAACCGCCCCTGCGGCGATCGCCGCTTTCACCTTAAGTTTCTGCCCTAAAATCCAGAGGGGAACTAAGCCCACCCAAGCCCACCACCATTGGCTAAAAGGATCGGGAGTCAGCCCCATCAAGATGCCACCAAGGGCAGCAAATAATAGATTTTGCAGGTTTTGTATTTTCAAATTTTGATTCAATTCACAACAACAGATCTTATTGAAGCTTCATGTAGTACAGAGAATTTCTGAAAAGGAACACAAGGCGTTTATTTCCAAAAATTCTCTGGGTTTTAAGTCAGCGCCAAGCACTGCAATACCACACTTCCCTTAATTGTTAACGTCTAACACGAGGTACTAAAGGCATATCCACCGCACTCAAATTAGCATCCAATTGAGTCAAGAGCTTGGTAATATTACCCTCTTGCTCCTTACTAAAAGCACTATGATTTTTAAAACCATCCTTCAATAACTTGCTACGCTCATCGCGGGCTGTTTTATCCTGCGGATTTGCGGTTAGCCAATTAGTATAAGCATCGATCGCATCATACCAATAGCCATTTTGAGCATAGATTCTAGCTTTCGCCAGATGATCTTTGGCATTGGTGATGGCAGCCAGCACTTTCGGATCATCATCACGGCGAATAGGCGCATTAACATCCACCTGCGAAGCCCCGCTATTAGCCTGCCAGCGTACTTGCCAACGCTGTACTTTGCCGACAACTAATTCTGGCGCATCTTTGGGCATTGTAAATCTATATAACCCTGGTTGATCCGCCACGCCTTCACCCACAAAGACCGATCTAGCTGAGCGATCGCTGCCATCTCGTAAAAACAGAGTGATCTTAAAACTTTGTTTGCTACTGCTTGAGCTAGGAATTGCTGTAGCTGCGGGATTGGTGACACTAGTTAGATTAGGAGGGGCGATGTACCAATAAAAGGTTGGGCGGGCAGCTAGGGTCTTAGCGCCATCTTCAGGCACAATCATCGTAATTTGGGGAAGGCTGCCGCGTGTCGCGCCGCCCGTACCCGCCGATGGTGGCAATCCTAGACCATACTGAGCGATCGCCGATGATGGAGTCATTAAAATCGGTGCAGTGGCTAGGCAAATAGCACTAATACTAAATACGTTCAATGTATTGAAGATATTCAAAGACATAGCGATCGCACCTCTGAAAGATTTGCTAAAAGATTTGAATTATGTCGTCTGTTGATTAGCATAAGTTCCCTGAAATCGTGAAGTTCGATATTCCTTGACGCTGCCAATGTTTTTTGATTTTAAATTACTGTGGCAACCTTTGAGGCGATCGCATTGACAATGGCGCGAAATGTTTCTACAGAGAGCAATCACCTAGGATGATCATTCAGAATCAGCCTAGGCAAAGATTATCAGTCCATTGTCTAGGGTTGACACGCTCCAAGTTCATCCAAGTGAGTGATTGAATGTAGAGATTATATTTTGCTATTTTTCTCTAAATATTAATTTTATTAGTTTTGTAAACTATTAATTTCTAGGCTTAAGGAAACTAAAAACCTAGAAAGCCATTCTGCTTGCTTAGCAGACGCAATGGCTTCTGATTCAATGACTGCATCATATTTCAGGGAGATTTTTAGAGAAATTTAGATTTTTAAATAGCTAGACATGAGTGAAGTGAATAAGTAAAGCAAAAACCAAAAAATTTGTGCCGCCCGCGTAGCGATCGCTACAAGCTCGAACTTTAATTTTTAATTAAACTGAGCTAATTAATCATATCAATCAATCTTTTGATAACAGGTAAAATTAATAATTCTTCCGATCAAGGCTTACCATTCATCCTCTAAATAATTGGTACAACAAAATAGAAATAGAAAAATAGAAATAGAAACTTTGACCTCCTAATTTTAGTCCTGTTTGGCTATATACCAAAAGCAAAACTGCAAAGCTTCATCGTAAAACCATTAGATATTAACAGATGGCAATAAGTATTTATACTTAGTCAAATCAATTCTAATCCTGACAGGAAACAAGGCGGATATACATACACCAATATTTTGACTTTTTCAATTGACTTGTAATAATATGTAACCCTAGACATAAGAGAAAAATTGATTAATCTTGTATTATACAAATCAAACTTGATAGATATGATAAATAAGCTAACTGAATTTACAAAACTTAAAGATAATGACTTTTAAACGTCAGCCCTCTCCATAACATTGGAGTGTAGAAGCTACTCCTCTATCTTCTGGTTAACTTTTACAATTTGAGCTTCTTTTTTTAGGTTTTCCGAATGTCAGTGAAGCGCTTAAAGATGCTTAGTTTATAAAATTTAGGAGCGATATGTCTGAAGAACCATTGACCCCAACCACATCCAAGACAGTGGATAGGCAAGCTAACAAGCAGGTCGGTCTGTCTGCTGACATGGTTCGCACTTACTTACACGAAATTGGCAAGATCCCGTTGCTAAGCAATGAAGAAGAAATTGTCTATGGTAAGCAGGTGCAGCAGATGATGGCGCTGTTTGAACTGCAAGAAAAAATTGTCCAGGATAGCGATCGCTTACCAACTGAGCAAGAATGGTCTGAGGCGGCAGGCTTGGCTCCTGAAGTCCTACATAAAATTATCCGTGTGGGTACGAGGGCTAAGCGCAAAATGATTGAGGCAAATTTGCGCTTAGTGGTTTCGGTAGCTAAGAAATATCAAAAACGAAACCTTGAATTATTGGATCTAGTTCAAGAAGGCACTCTAGGATTAGAGCGTGCTGTAGATAAGTTTGATCCTACTAAGGGCTTTAAGTTCTCGACCTATGCCTATTGGTGGATTCGCCAAGCAATCACTAGGGCGATCGCGCAGCAAGCTAGAACGATCCGTCTGCCAGTGCATATCACCGAAAAGCTCAACAAAATCAAGAAGGCGCAACGCCATTTATCCCAATCATTAGGACGGGTGGCAACGGTTGCCGAGATTGCCCATGAGCTAAATATCAAGACCGATCAAGTGCGTGAATGTCTATCCCTATCCCGTCAGCCCATATCTTTGGATCTGCGGATTGGCGACAATCAAGACACTGAGTTGGCTGAGTTGCTTGAGGATACGGGGCGATCGCCTGATATTTATGTTGAGACCGAATCTTTGCGAACTGACATTCAAAGTTTGCTAAAGGAGCTACCCGAAAAGCAGCGTCAAGTTATGGTGTTGCGCTATGGACTAGAGGATGGTCAGGAAATGTCTTTGGCTAGTATCAGTAAGCGCATGGATCTTAGTCGTGAGCAGGTACGTCAGCTAGAGAGGCAAGCAATGGACTATCTGCGGAAGCGCAAGGTCAGAATGCAAGAATATCTTGCCAGTTAACAAAAAAGACCACGCAATGCGTGGTCTTTTTTGTTTTTAAGTGTTTTTAAGTGTTTTTAAGTGTTTAGTATGGGCGCTGAGGGACTCGAACCCCCGACATTCTCGGTGTAAACGAGACGCTCTACCAACTGAGCTAAGCGCCCTTTCTTTGAGGCTTTAATAATATAGCAGATTGAGATCGGGTTTCGTCAACCTTTTTTCAAAATTTATTTTCATATAGGCGCAAACTATATAGCTTCGTCATTTTGGGCTTTGGTATTATTTCCTTGCTAGGCTGTTATCATGCTTTGCATAGAATAACCCTAGATTTAATTGCCGTTTACGCTCATGGAAGCTTTCAATCCAACACCGCCAGAGTGGATCGAAAAGGCTATGCACGCCCGTGGGTTTTGCTGTCATAAGTGTGGACAGCCCCCCAGTCAAGCAAAAGCCGTGTGGATTAACCGTCGATCGCCTGTATATACTGAAAATCATCAAAGGAAGTGGCAGGAGTTTTATCATTGCGAATGTGAAGCAATTTGGTGGGCATGGAGCAGCGATCGTCCTCCTTCCGAATTTAGCGATCGGGTTATCCGTCCAAATTATGACGATCTTCTATGAGAGAGCCAATCCTCTTAGTTTTAGCCATATCCTTTATTGCTGGAGCTTTTGCCAGTTTTTTAACAGACTGGATGGCTTTCTATGTGGTCTTGGGTATCGGTATAGGGTTGTCTTTGCTGATTCCTGCCCTATGGCAGTTAGGACCCAAGCGCTGGGTGTATTTACTAGGAACGGTGATCGCGCTATTGGCTTGCTTTTATGTGAAATGGCGTACCCCCCAACCACAGGTTAATGACATAGCCAAATATGCTCCTTTATCTAACGTGGTGGTGCGTGGTCAGGTCTTGGAGCCGCCGACCTTGACCCGTAGTGAGAGAGCGCGGTTTGTGATGGCGATCGCCGAGGTTAATCTGGCGGGTAAAACGGTGCGTCCCTTGCCACCCAATTCTCCGCCCCCTGCCACTGAAAGCGAGAATGTTGCCGCAAAATTTATCCCTGCATCGGGCAAGCTCTATGTGACAGTGCCATTGATCGAGGTGACGGGTTTACGGGCGGGACAGGCGATCGAACTATCAGGCAGATTGTATTTACCGAGCCGTGCCGATAATTTTGGGGCGTTTGACTTTCAGTCTTATTTGGCACGACAGGGGGTATTTGCTGGCTTGAGTGGGCGATCGCTAATTTTGCAGGGTGATTCGCCCAGCTTTGGCGAATGGTGGTTTATTAGCCGTATTGTCCGCGCCCATGTGATGGGGGCAGGTGTGCCAGAAGGATCTTTGCTGAGTTCCTTGGTTTTGGGTGGTCGGGCGGTGGATCTGCCCAGTGATCTCAAGGATGAATTTGTAAAGGCGGGTTTGGCGGCAATATTAGCGGCTTCAGGGTTTCAAGTAACCTTAGTTTTAGGAGCAGCGATCGCCATTAGCCGCAAGAGTTCTTTAAAACTGCAATTTCTATCGGGGTGTCTATGCTTAGGTGGCTACCTATTGCTAACGGGAGCAAGTCCTTCGATCTTACGGGCTGTGTTGATGGGCTTTGGTAGTTTGATGGGAATGTTGGTGCAGCGCCGCAGTCGTCCGATCGCGGGCTTGATCGTGACGGCGGTTTTGTTATTGATCTATCAACCATTATGGATTTGGGATTTAGGATTTCAATTTAGTTTTTTAGCAACCTTAGGATTAATGACCAGTTCAAGGGCGATCGCCCAATATTTGCCCTGGCTGCCCCCTGCGATCGCGGATTTATTATCTGTCCCCATCGCCGCCTATGTCTGGACAATCCCATTGCAATTGTTGATCTTTGGCAAAGTGGCAATCTACAGCCTAATTGCCAATGTCTTGACCACACCCATAGTCACCATCGCCACCTATGGCGGCATTATTAGCGGCGTTTTAGGGATTATGTTTATTCCCCTAGGCGCGGCGATCGCTTGGTTACTCTATCCATTGCTAAGGTTGACGATCGTGATCGCCCAATGGGTGAATACTTTGCCGATGGCTAGTACTAGCATTGGCGAAATTAGTATCTGGCAAATGCTGATCGCCTACGGTCTATTGATGGCAATCTGGCTAGGCGCTTGGCTGCATAAAAAACAACGCTGGACGATTGCCTTTACATTTTTCTGTTTGGTATTGTTTGTCCCCAATGCGATCGCCCAAGCCAACACTTTTCAGATTACTTTGCCATTCTTTAATGATGTGCCAATTATGTTAATCAAAAGTCAAAATCAAACAGTGCTAGTCAATAGTGGTGATCGCCAGTTTGCCAGTTTTACACTGCGACCAATGTTAGCCAAATCGGGCATCAATCGCTTAGATTGGGCGATCGCCACAGATACGCAGCCAGATTTTAGTGACGGTTGGAATGCTTTGGTTGCAGATGCGGTGCAGATCGGGCAGTTTCGGGATGTCAGTCTAGGGGTTGCCCCCAAGGCTTATCAAAGTCTGCAACAGGCACTCTTGAGTAGCAAAACTGCGACCGCATCCCTAAAGCTGCGTGAGTCATTAACGATTAACGATCAGGTGCAGATGCAATTAATTAATCAAGCCCCTGATATTTTTAAACTAAAAATTGCTGATCTCACATGGTTACTAATTGCCAATAATGATCCCAAATCACAACAAGCGATCGTTGCTAAAAAGGAACTATTACCGCAGTTAGCCGCCGATGTGCTTTGGTGGACAGGCGGTCAGATTGAACCCGCCATTTTGCAGGCGATCAATCCTAAAATCGCGATCGCCTCTGCCACGAGCGTTGTCGAAGCGATGATCAATCAACTGTATGAAAATAAAGTTAGGGTATTTTGGACAGGGCGCGATGGCGCGATTCAATGGACTCCTAGCCAAGAATTTTACACATTGCGCGATCAACAGGATGGGCGATCGCCTATTTAATTAAAAATTAATTAAAAAAGCTTTGTAGATCGCAGCAAAGTTACGATTCATAAGATTTTGCCTAGACCACTTAAACCTCAGCAGGTTCCAATGTTAAAGAATCAATCCCCGAAAATCCTACAAATTATTAATCACAGGGTCTTTTACTGAGGGGGTGACAAAGACATCTAAAACGTAGCCGTGACAAGCTGCATAGCCCTCTTACCTCGTTGATAGTAGGTTAACTTATTGGGAGCTAGTTTCA
>NZ_JACJPY010000053.1 GCF_014696345.1 Pseudanabaena cinerea FACHB-1277 | reverse complement strand
CTAGATAGGTCATACTTACTATGACTTGACCTATCTTTTTTATCTTAAATCCTCAAATCCCCATCTACTCATACTTCCCATATCTTTTGTCGCCCCGTCAGGAATTAGGATGGCTAAAGAAGCAAAACTAATGACTGAGAGATTGACGGATGCGGGTTTAGAATCAGCATTAATTGCTCTGACTCAATCAGTGCAAACTTTGATAGAAGAAACAAGATCTACAAATGCCAACATCAATAGCCTCGTTGAGTATCTTTATACCCGTAATGATGTTGTAGCTAATGATGTAGTAGATATTAAAAATGAGTTGCACGAATTTAAAGAAGTATTTAAACAGCAAGCGTTAACTGCTGATCGCTATGCTAGTGCTGCCCATGTTCAAGCGATCGCTGCTCAAGCTCAAGCAGAATCCGCTAAAGTCCAATCCGATACTGCCAAAGTCCAAGCTGAAAACATCCGACTGATGATTGAGATGCTTAATCGCAAACAGGCTTGACAATTTGAGTTACTAGGAACTACGCAAATCAACCAAGAACTAAAGTTCTTGGCTAAAAGCTAAAGTCAGCTAAAGCAGACTCAAAGAGTTTGGCAATCAACCCGTTTCAACGGGTTGAAGCTTTCAGCCCGAAATTTATTACAGGGCTAATGCGTAATTCAAATTAGTAATCAATCAAAATAAGTCTTGACATGAGTATCATGATACTCATGTCAAGACTTATATCAAGACTCATATTTAAGTATTGAGACTATCTTTAATACAAAAAAATTACTTAATTAAAGACTCGCTAAAGGTGCGAATCATCGGCAGGGTATCAGTAAACCAGCCTAAACCCAAGCCAGCGCCAGCAATTAGGGCAAGGATAATGAAGCTCCAATTGCGATTGTTGAGAAAATATGTGCGTAACTCTAGCCTCGCGACATACATAAGAGATGCCCAAATGACAGACAAGCCCAAGGACAATAAAAACTGTTCATTGCGGAGAAATAGAAAGATTACTGCGGCGATCGCCCAGACTACAGAAAAGATCCACTCTGCGCCAAAAGCGATCGCGCCTATAGGTATCCAGATACGCCAATCAGCTCTATGGATTGACAGCAACCAGCCATAGGCAATGTAACCGATCAAGACCAACGCAAGGGATAGCATCGGAAACTTTGTAAGCTTTCTCATAAAAACCAAGATAAATTTTAAAAATTATTTCGGATTGGATGCTCCAAAATAATTGACAATGGATCAACTGCAAACTATCTATACAATAAGCGATCGCTATGCCTCAAGCGTATGTACTAGGACTCGGACAATCAGGGATTTCTGCGGCTAGATTACTAAAAACTGATGGATGGTCAGTTACGGTCAGTGATAGCAGCACTAGTCCTAGTCTAGAGCAGCGTAAACAGACCTTGAACGCTGAAGGTATTGCTGCTGAGTTAGGTGGTTTTCCTGATTTTGCCAATCTCATTGAATGCCACAAGTCTGTGGATTTGGTGGTGGTGAGTCCGGGAGTTGCTTGGGACTTGGCGACAGTGGCGCAGGCGCGATCACTAAATATTGATACCATTGGCGAAATTGAATTGGCATGGCGTTATTTGAAACAAATCCCTTGGGTTGGCATCACAGGCACTAATGGCAAAACCACAACGACAGCCCTAACCACGGCAATTTTTCAGGAGGCAGGACTGCAAGCGATCGCCTGTGGCAATATTGGCTTACCCGCCTGTGAAATTGCTTTGCAAGTATTGCAACAAGAGATTAAGCCTGATTGGATCATTGCCGAACTAAGCAGTTACCAAATTGAATCATCGCAAACCGTCAGTCCTGAGATTGGTATTTGGACTACCTTCACTCCAGATCATCTCAATCGTCACTACACCATTGAGACATACCGCAACATCAAAGCCAAACTGATCGAGCATTCACGGCATATTATTGTCAATGGTGATGATCCTTATCTGGCTAATTTCGGCGCGGCGATGTGGCCTCAAGCAATTTGGACAGGAATTGAGCATCATCCCGAGGCGATCGCCGATGGTGCTTGTATTAGTGATGGTTGGATTAAATTTCGTGGGGAAGCAATTTGTCCTATTGATCATTGGCATCTCTTGGGCAAACATAACGAACAAAATTTATTGATGGCAGTTGCTGCCGCCAAGTTAGCAGGCTTAGAATCTACTGCCATCGATCGCGCAATTTCAGGATTTCAAGGCGTTGCCCATCGGCTCGAACTTGTCGGCAATTATCAGGGTGCGCCCTTGATCAATGATAGTAAAGCCACTAATTATGATGCCGCCGAAGTTGCCCTCAAGTCTGTCAGTCCGCCTGTGATCCTGATTGCGGGAGGACAGCCGAAACAAGGTGATGCTAACCTCTGGCTAGAGCAGATCCGTCAAAAAGCGATCGCAGTACTATTGATTGGTGAGGCAACGCCGTTATTTGCAGGTATGCTGCGAGATTTGGGCTTTGAGAACTATGAAAGTCTGGACAATCTCGAAAATGCAGTCCAACAAGCCGCCAATATTGTGCAACATCGACTCCACAATCACCCTAGTCAGCCCTTGCCAACTGTGCTATTCTCGCCTGCGTGCGCCAGTTTTGATCAGTTTGCCAATTTTGAGCAACGGGGCGATCGCTTCCGTCAACTGTGCCAAGATCTCATTAAGCAAACAAGTTAAGCAAACAAGTTAAATAAACAAGTTAAATAAACTAGCATGACCCCACATTCTTTTCCGAGGGATCTCGCCACAATTAATCTATTCAAACGCCGCACCGTTTTGATCTGGCTAGTATTTGCCCTAGCCACCCTGAGCTTGATTGTGCGCCTAGTTTATTTGCAAGTCATGACTGCCCCCGACTTACTCGAAAAAGCGCGGCGGCAACAGATGTTTACCCTGCGTCCCTTTATCCCCCGCCGCACCATTACCGATCGCAAAGGTGTTGTACTTGCCCTCGATCGCCCCGTTTATACCCTCTTCGCCCACCCCCATCTTTACAAACAGAAACCTGAAGAAATCGCAGCAAAGCTGGCTCCCATTCTCAAACGTCCTGCCGATAAGCTAACTGAAGTTCTCAATCGTGATACCACATCGACACAGGTGGAATATTGGCTATCAGAGGAAAATGCCGATCGCATCTATAACTTACGCATAGACGGACTAGATCTAGTACAGCAACGCCATCGCCTCTATCCGCAACAAGATCTCGCGGCGGAGATCCTTGGTTATGTCAATGTCGATCATCGGGGACAAGCTGGGCTAGAACTAAGTCAAGAAAAACTACTAGAACGCATTGACCAAACGCCATCGGTTACTCAGGATGGTTCTGGAAAGTTGATTCCCACCCGCATTCCTGCGGGGATGATCCAAAGCGATCGCACCAGTCTGCAACTCACCATCGACTCACGGATTCAACGTACTGCCCGCCAATCTCTCAAGCAACAAATGGTGAAATATGGCGCGAAACGTGGTGCGGTCGTGGTGATGGATGTACGGGACGGCGGACTATTAACCCTAGTCACCGAGCCAACCTATGACCCCAACCGTTACTATGAGGCCGATGTCAAATTATTTAAGAACTGGGCAGTTTCCGATCTCTATGAGCCAGGTTCAACCTTTAAGCCTATTAACGTAGCGATCGCCATTGAAGCAGGGGCGATCGAAGCTGATACAGTTTTTAACGATGAAGGAGCATTAACAATTGGCGGCTGGCCTGTCGCTAACTTTGACTATGAGCAAGTTGGGGCAGTTGGACCTCTGAGCATTAGTCAAATCCTAGAACGATCAAGTAACGTTGGTATGGTACATATCGTTCAGCGCATGAAACCTTCGGTCTATTATGGTTGGCTAGAACGCATTGGCATGGGTGACATCTCAGGTATTGATCTGCCATCGGAAACCCCTAGCACGGTCAAACCACAGGAGCAGTTTTTAGAATATGTGATCGAACCTGCCACTGCATCTTTTGGACAAGGGTTTTCTCTAACCCCAGTGCAGCTAGTCCAAATGCAAGGCATTCTGGCTAGTGGCGGCAAGTTGCTTACACCCCATGTGATCAAAGGTTTAATCAATGAAGAAGGCGAAGAATATTATCAGCCCAAATTACCCACACCGCGCCAAGTTATTTCAGCAGCAACGGCTCAGCGTGTAGTGGACATGATGTCTAACGTGGTTGAAAAAGGGACGGGCAAACCCGCCAAAATACCAGGATACAGACTCGGAGGCAAAACTGGCACGGCGCAAAAAGCCTCCGAAACAGGTGGCGGCTATGCCAATAAAAAAATCACCAGTTTTGTCGGTATTTTCCCAGCTAAGGAACCCCGCTATGTGGTGCTTGCGGTCATTGATGAGCCAGTTGGTGATGATGCTTTCGGCTCGACCGTTGCTGCACCAATTGTCAAAACCGTGATCGAAGACATTATTGTTACCGAGGGGATACCCCCTAGTCACCCCGAAGAAGTCACATCTAAAATCCCTATTCTGACTGCGCCCCAACCAACGCCGACACCTGCAACTAATTCGCCAACACCTTAAATATTCTATGGCTTTATATTTTCTGGTATCGCCACATTACCATCTACGATCTGATTATTAGCAATCCCGAAAAATGTATCCTTTAAATCATTAAAGCTAAGTTCGATCGCGCCGAAAGTAAGAATTGAAAATTTATTATTGCTGCGCTTGAAGCGACTATTGGCAATAAATTTAGTTTTTTGTCCATCGACATTAATACTTGCAGTCCAGACTATAACAATCGTGCCTGTGGATTCCACGATGGGCGACTGTACGACAAACTCATCCCGATTGCCATACATCCCCTTCACGATCGCTGTAAATAAATCAGGCAAACGTTCTTCAGGAATTTCGCTAGGCGGCACAAAAATATTGGTGGATAATGTCGACCTCCCCGCAGGCTCATTCCATGTGATTAATAATTCCCCTGCTTGGCTTTTATCATCGATTTGCCAACCCTTAGGCACATTTATTTCTAAAATTCCCGATGGATGTTTGTAGGTTTCTAATGCGCCAATCGCTAATTTAGACAGATTAGTTGTGGACGTTGATGTACCTGCGATCGCAGTTGGGCTTTTGGTTGGACTTACAGCGATCGCAGGTGGCGTGACTTTGGTCGTATCCACCACAGGCATCGATAAATTACTATTAGCAGAATTATTGCCACAGGCAACAAATAAATTACTACCCATAGCGATCGCCACTAATGGCAACACAAATCGCCGCGATCGCCCCAATCTTTGCCTCAAAACATTAATTAACCATCTATTCACAGATTTACCCACATTACGCCTCAGTATAATGCCTCAGTATAATGATTGTATCGCCATAGCCTATTGAGATCATAGAAAAAATTTTAAGCATTGGCACAAGGCGCTGAAAGGAAACATCTAGTTGGATTTTGCGTCTGAATTATAAGTGAATGCGTAAATAAAAGGATCTAGACAAACTTTAAAGGTAACTATCATCATGAATAATCCAATCATTGAGCAGATCTCCCATCAAATAAGTAATGCCCTCAAACAATTGATTAATCCAATCAATTTCCTAAAACTTATGCTACAGCAACAATGGAAATTCATAGTTGCTCTATGTATGTCCTTAATCCTTGCGGTTTCCCTTAACCCTCTAATCGCTAGTGCTTTAGATCTATCTGACCTATTTAGAATACTGCCATCAGCAGTTCAAATTATTCAACTTTCGAGCATTGGCGATAATGATGAAGTGGCGCTTGGTCGTCAAATTGATGGACAGATCCGACAAGAAGTAAGAATCAGTAATGATCGGGCGGCAAATGCCTTAGTTTCGCGCCTCGGACAAATGCTCGCTGCCCGTAGCGATCGCCCTAACATTCCCTATACATTTCGTGTTGTGGATGACAAGAATCTCAATGCCTTTGCCACGATGGGGGGATTTGTCTATATCAATACTGGCACGATCGCCGCTTCTGATAATATTGCTCAATTAGCCAGTGTGATCGGTCACGAAATTGGACATATCACAGGTCGTCATGCCCTTGAGCAAATGAAACAAATGGCGATCGCCCAAGGCATTGCCACAATTGCAGGAGTTGCGGATGATCGATTGGTAAATATTGGTGTAAACCTAGCATTGCGGTTGCCCAATAGTCGTGAAGCAGAATTTGATGCCGATCGCCGAGGTTTGCTAAATATTACTAGGGCAGGATTTGCCCCTAGCGCTATGCCTGCCTTTATGCAAAAGCTTGCTAGAGCTGGTGGTGGTGGCAATGCTTTGGCATTTTTAAATACACACCCAGCCACTAGCGATCGCATTAATGCCCTCAATCAGTCTATCCGCGAAAATAATCTTGCTGGTTCAGGTGGTTTAAATGATTCTGATTATCAAAGAATCTGGAGAAACCGCTTTCGCTAACCCTCAACTTTACATACTGTCTAGCCAAGGGTTTAAAGCTGCACTATGCCAGTTTTTGAGCAACTTATCTTGTTTTCGTTAATCAGTATTTTGAGTGAAACTTGCACTGTGATAGACTACTATCTAAATATCTCAGCATAGTTAAAGCCTAAAAATACCGATAAACCTATGGATGCCAGTTCTCAAGCCAATCCCACCTTACTGCTCGTTGATGGGCATTCCCTAGCGTTTAGAGCCTTTTATGCTTTTGGCAAACATCCCGAAGGCGGCTTACGCACTTCCACAGGTATTCCCACCAGTATTTGCTTTGGCTTTTTGAAAGCTCTGCTGGAAATGCTCGATCGCGAAAAACCCACAGCCGTAGCGATCGCCTTTGACCTTGCCACACCCACCTTTCGCCATGAGCTTGACGATACTTACAAAGCAAATCGTGCTGAAACTCCCGAAAGCTTTATTCCTGATATGGAGAACTTGCAAAAAATCTTAGCTGCAATGAATTTATCCATTGTCACACAGGCGGGTTTTGAAGCGGATGATGTGCTAGGAACCTTAGCACAGGCGGGGAGTGCGGCGGGCTATACGGTAAAAATATTAAGTGGCGATCGCGACTTATTTCAATTGATTGATGCTGACCAACGCATCTCAGTTTTGAATTTAGGACAAAAGGATAAGATTGTGGAATACCATACGGCGCAGGTGGTGGAGCGCATGGGCGTACTGCCCACACAAGTTGTCGATTACAAAGCCCTATGTGGCGACACTTCCGATAATATCCCTGGAGTGAGGGGGATCGGGGAAAAAACGGCGATTAAATTAATTAGCGAATATGGCAATCTCGAAAATGTTTTGGCGGCATTGCCAAAAATGAAGGGAGCGGTCAAAGCCAAACTGGAGCAGGGAATTGAGGATGCAAAACATTCACAATTTATGGCAAAAATCAAGACCGATGTGCCTCTGGCGGTGGCGATCGCTGACTTTCAGTTAACAGGTTTTGATACAACAGAATTAATTCCATTATTGCAGAGTTTGGAATTGAAAGCATTTGTGGATAAGGTCGATCAAATTCAGGCAAAGTTATCGGGGAATTATGAGAAAATTCATGAGAAGAAACCCTCCCCCCTAGCCCCTCTCCCTCTGGGAGAGGGGGACAAGAGTTTGACAGAGCGAGAAGATGATGAGTTGTGGTTTGATTTTCAGAAGCAAGAGGCAGAACGGGCGATCGCGGCTGCGGCTTCTTTGCAGTTAGAAGTACAAATTATTGATACCATTCCCAAATTAGAAAAGCTATGCGAACAGATGCGTAGTCATAAATATCCCGTTGCGTGGGATACGGAAACAACAGCCTTAAATCCTTTTGAAGCCGAATTAGTCGGTATTGGCTGCTGTTGGGGCATTGCCGTTAGCGATGTTGCCTATATTCCCCTCAGTCATCAGCAAGGACAAAATCTGTCATGGCAAGAGGTGCGCGAGTTTCTCAAACCAATTCTCGAAGATGCCAGTTATCCTAAATACCTGCAAAATGCGAAGTTCGATCGCCTCATGTTTAAGTCGGCTGGCATTGAACTAGCGGGGGTAATTTTTGACACGATGATTGCTAGTTATGTGATTGATCCAGAATCGAGCCATAAACTAGATGATTTGGCATTAGAACTCCTGCAAATCCGCACCGTCAGTTACAAAACCCTAGTCGGTAAGCGCAAATCCATTGCCGAAGTGGAAATTCCCCTTGTGGCGCAATATTGCGGCATGGATACCTATGTCACCTATCAGATCGTGCCGATACTCACAGAGCAGCTCAAATCCACACCCGCATTATGGGAATTGTTCAATGATTTGGAAATGCCCCTTGAGCCAATTTTGGCAGAGATGGAATGGCGTGGTATTCGTATTGATAAAGACTATTTAGGCAAGTTCTCTTTAGAATTAGAGAAAGACTTAGATGCCCTAGCGATCGCTGCCTATCAACAGGCAGGAAGGGAATTTAACCTCAATTCGCCTAAGCAACTCAGTGAAATTTTATTGGAACTATTGGGTGAAAAGTTTACTAAAAAATCGCGCAAAAGTGCCACAGGCTATTCCACCGATGTCGCCGTTCTCAATAAATTGGAAGGCGATCATCCGCTCATTGATACCATTCTCGAAAACCGCACCCTTGCCAAGCTCAAATCCACCTATGTCGATGCCCTCCCTTCCCTAATCCAGCCACAAACGGGTCGCGTCCATACCGACTTCAATCAAACCGTCACCGCCACAGGTCGTCTCAGCAGCTCCAATCCAAACCTGCAAAATATTCCCATTCGCACCGCCTTTAGCAAACGCATCCGCGCCGCCTTTATCCCTGCTCCTGACTGGGTTCTCATGGCTGCCGACTATTCCCAAATTGAATTACGCATTCTCGCCCACCTCAGCCAAGAGCCAGAGCTAATTCGCGCCTTTAACGCAGGGGAAGATGTGCATACCGTTACTGCCCAACTACTTTTAGAAAAAACGGAAGTCAATAGTGATGAACGGCGCTTGGCAAAAATCATCAATTATGGTGTGATCTATGGCATGGGAGCACAAAAATTTAGTCGTGATATTGGTGTGCCTGTCAAGCAGGCAAAGCAATTCATCGATAAGTTCAATCAGCGCTACAGCCGCATTTTTGACTATATGCTGACCGTAGAAATGGAAGCGGAGCGGGATGGCTATGTGCAGACCATATTGGGAAGGCGGCGCTATTTCCGAGGTTTACGCGATAGTGGCGGCTATCAAAAAGCAGCATTACTGCGATCGGCGGTTAATGCGCCTATACAAGGCACTAGCGCCGATATTGTCAAGTTAGCGATGTTGCAAGTGCATGAGTTACTCAAGGATTATCAAGCGCGATTACTGTTGCAAGTGCATGATGAATTAGTTTTTGAAGTCCCTGTGAATGAGGTGGCAGAACTGCAACCAAGGATTAAGCAAGCAATGGAATCAGCTTTGGAGTTATCGGTTAAGTTAGAGGTAGATATTCATACGGGAAAAAACTGGATGGATGCGAAGTAATTCTCAAAGCAAACCGTCTGATTCATTAAATATTGTTTCTTCTGTGTGTTAAGAGCAATGCTTCACTCATAGGCGAGCGCTAACGCGATCGCGCAGCTTTCGAGGTATTGGTTCAATGCGGTCGGTTGGCAAGAAGCAGAGGGGTTTATTTTTTAGTACAGGATTGAAAATGTTATCCGACATTTTGCTCGATAAAACTCTATTGAGGGACATTGCCCTGCAAGGCTCTAATCATTACACTAATTGATTGCTTTATCTAGCAAGTTGTGAGATATTTAGCTCATATAAGTATCTATCCTGTAATACCAAACAAAGATGTGGCTACGCCACATCTTTGTTTGAAAAACCATACTGGATTTGGTTTTCAATCCACAAAAGTGTAGTCATACTTTTGTGGATTGGTATAATTTGCAGGATAATAATAGTCAAACCACTCCCAGTGCTGGTACTTTAAAAGACAATATGAAGATCGGTAACACTACAGTAATAAGCTTTATTAACCTCAAAGGTGGGGTAGGAAAAACAACCTCTGCTGTAAACGTTGCAGCTACTTTGGCGAGAAGAGATTTCAAATCTGGAGATAAATCGACAAAGCCAGCTTCAGTGTTACTTATTGATTTAGATCCTCAGAGTAATGCCTCACTTACTTTATTGAACAAAAAGCAGTACGAGGAAATAGATAGAACTAACAAAACTCTGTATCAGCTTTTTGATAATGAGATTTCACGAGACGATGATAGTGAAACCTTTGATCTCGGTGATATTAGGGTGACACCTATTGAGGGACTTAACCTTGATTTGCTGCCGTCCAGCCTAAAACTTATCGATATTCAAGATAAGCTTGTTGGGTATCATCGGTACTATCTTAGTGCGACAGATATTCTTTTCAATGCTTTGAATAAATTGAAGAATCCCGAAGGTAAAGCTTACACCCATATCATTTTTGATTGTCCCCCAAGTCTTGGACTGATCACTTTAAATGCTCTCTCCCTCAGTCGTTACTTTATCGTGCCAACTCTTCTGGATGCATATTCTCATTGGGGGTTGGATAAAATTGTCGAATGCGTAAATCGCCTAAAGAGATGCAAAGCTTCTTGTGAAGTTGAACTGCTTGGGGTTCTTTACTCAAAGGTTGATCCGCGTTCAACGATTGAAAACTATAAATGGGATATTGAATTCCAAAAATGGGGTACAGAATTTGACGAATGGTTGTCAAAGAATATTCGTACAGGGAAAGGAGCAATAATATTTAAGAGCCGTATTAATAGTGCAGACATTATACGTAAAGCAGAAGCTGACAACCGTCCATTGATTGAATATCATCCTTCTGCGAGTAATTTGAGGAGTGAACAAAAAAAACATCAAGTAGAATGGGAAGAACTCGTTACAGAAATACTAGAACGTATTGAATATAGAAGAAAGTAAGACTAAATTCCATACGCAAGCGCAGAGCGATCACCGATTTTGTAAGTTCGATCGCCGATTTTGTAGTTAATGAAATGTAACCCACCTCATCTAATGTTAAAAATTCGTGCGTTACGCTGACGCTAACGCACCCTACATTTGCTAAACGTCTGAACCAAGACTATTGGCTCTATGTGGTGTTTAACTGTGCCACACAGCCAGAGGTGCATCCGATTCAAGATCCAGCTAAACTAGATTGGGAGGCGGTGATGAGGGTTAAGCATTATCAAGTTGGTGCAGATCAAATTTTACTAGCAAATCAAGGAGATAATTAGCGATGATTCGGAATATTAATTTGCCAGATTCATTAAGCTTTTCAGATTATTTCAAGCTGAACTTTTATCCCGAAGAAATTCTTAACTATTTTGGTTATGGCTTTGAGATGAAGTTGTTAGATTTGACCAAAAGTGTTTGCAATCTAGTTGAACTTGAGATGCTAGAAAAAAGACTAGCTAAGAGTTTACCTTATATTACTTTTGACAATGAAACAGCAAGACGGGAGTTTCTAATTGCGCCTGTGTTAATGGATTTAATTGATTATACTAAATCTAATCTAAAGGTTTCTTATGCTTTGAACGTGAATAATCAACTTAGAGGAGAACTAGACTATTTCATCGAGTCTAATATCAAGGCTAATGGTGAGGTGAATCATCAATTTTTGGTAATTGAGGCAAAGGACGAAAATTTAGAGCGTGGTTTTAAGCAATTAGCGGTGGAGTTGGTGGCGATCGCCCATGTTCTTGAATCTGGGCAAAGATATATTCACGGAGCCGTGTCGATTGGTAAAGTTTGGCAGTTTGGGCGTTTGGATCGACAGGATAAAATAGTGGTGCAGGATTTGCATTTATACCGTGTGCCAGAGGATCTCAAGGATTTGATGGCGATTTTAGTCGGTATTTTGATTGATCAACCTAGTAATTGATAGGAGCGTTAAAAACATGATTGTGGCTACAAGTGTAAAAGATTCCTTGTTGGGAATCCTTGAAGAACTACCTCTAGAAAGTCAGCAAGAAATCCTTTATTTTGCAAGGTTGTTACAAATGGTGAAAATTGTGAAATGTCCTCGTCAGAGCTTAGAGGGTTTATGTGCTGACCTGAATATTAATATTACTGAAGCAGACATTAAAGAGGCAAGGAAAGAAATGTTTGGTAATTTTCCTAAAGAGATTGAGATATGAGATTGGTTTTGATTGATACCCACGTTTTAATTTGGTACTTGGTAAGTCCAGATTTGCTGTCTGCTACAGCGCTAGAAATTGTCAGGAGTGTGATTAATGATGGTTATCCTATCTTGATTTCATCTATGTCGGTTGTTGAAATATGCTACCTGACTGAAAAGCAAAAAATCCCTCCTATCGTTTTGGAGAGGGTACAAGCGGCACTCAACAATTCCAACTCAGGCATGAAAATTTTACCTGTTAGCCATGAGATAGCGCTAGAAATGCAAAAAATACCGCGTGAAACTGTCCCTGAGATGTGCGATCGCATTATTGCGGCAACTGCTTTGTATTTGGGCTTGCCATTGGTCACAAAAGATCACAAAATAAGAAATTTAGATGTAATTCAAACTATTTGGGATAACCCCAATCTATAAGCGCATCAAAAATGACCTACCCCAAACGCCTGCTCGAAGTTGACCTACCTATTAAGCGCATTTCTGCCCCACGCAAGGCGGGAGAAGTCGATTCGGCATGGACATATTTCGACTTTGCATAGGAGAAAATCAAAATGGCATATAGCAACTTCACCCTCAGACAAGTCGAAAAAGACTTCCATTTACAAATCGAAGAAAAAATCGATCTGTTTGCCCATATCCAAGCGATCGCCCCCAGTGACGACCTCAAACGCATCCTTACGGAAAATATTCCCCTAGCCCTCGCCATCAACACCGAAAAAGCCCGATCGGAATTTTTAATTGCCCCCACCTTACTCGAACTCAGACGGCGATCGCCTATCCCGATCAGCTTATTTTCTGGCACAGAATTTAGCATCAGTCCCGAACAAGGCTTGTCAGGCTATTGTGATTATTTAATTAGTTTATCCAAACAACAACTGATGATTAGCGCCCCAGTGATTGCGATCGTTGAAGCCAAAAACGAAGATATCAAATCTGGACTAGGACAATGTATCGCCGAAATGGTAGCCGCCCAATTATTTAACGAACTTGAAAACAACGACATTGACACAATTTACGGCATTGTCACATCAGGTGAAATCTGGAAATTTCTGCAAATTTCTGAGCAAAACGTAGCGATCGACCTCACCGACCACTACATCAACAACATCGACAAAATTATCGGGATTCTCCTATCTTTCATTTCTAAAGAGGCGTAGATCATTATGAAAATCCCCCTTGATATTCCCCAACCTGACTTAGAGAAATTAATTGCTCCTTCGATCGCCGAACCGCGTATACCTCTTTATGGGATTACTTGGCAGCAATATGAAAACTTTATCGAGATGTTCTCTGGACATCAAAACCTACATCTAACCTATCTGCAAGGAGTTTTAGAAATCGTGACGCTTTCGCCAGAGCATGAAATGCTAAAAACCCTGATCGCAAGGCTCTTATATATCTATGCCGATGCTCTGGATATTGACCTATTTAGCTGTGGTTCTGCCACCTGCAAATCCCAATCAACCAATCGCGGACTAGAACCCGATGAAAGCTTTTGCATTGGCGATCGCAAATCATTTCCAGACCTTGCGATCGAAGTAACCGTTACCAGTGGCGGTATCAACAAACTAGAAATCTATCAAGGCTTACAGATTCCTGAAGTTTGGTTTTATCAACGCGATCGCTTTTCCCTCTATCGCATTAAACAAGATGGCTCTGGCTATCAAGAGATCAATCAAAGCCAAATTTTTCCAAATCTAGATCTAAACCTAATGGCGCAATATATTCGCCCCGACCGTGAACCCGAAATGGTCAGAACATGGCGTAAGTTCATTAATACTCCCTTCCCACCCAAGAATTAGCGGTGCGGCGCAAAGCGCCGCACCGCTAATTCTTGAATTTTAAGAATAAAACATGGAAAGTCATGATGATTGCTAACCTTCAATCCCCTATGCTCTCTCCCGCCGAATATCTGGCATGGGAAGCCGAGCAAGATACTAAACACGAGTACGAAAATGGCAAAATTATCGCCATGACGGTTGGCACAATTCCCCATAGCCAAATTTCCGCCAATCTTGCTACCCTGCTCATCCCTCACCTGCGCGGCAAAGGTTGCAAAGTCGCCATCAGCGATGCCAAAGTTAGCACCCCATCAGGTAAATATTACTATCCCGATCTCACTGTCACCTGTGACGATCGCGATCGCTTTGCCCGTGACTTTTGGCAATATCCCACGATCATTGTCGAAGTGCTGTCACCCGCCACCGAAGCTCGCGATCGCGGCATCAAACAGCAACACTATATGCTGATCGAAACTCTGCAAACTTATATCCTAATCACACCAGAATATCCTAGAATTGAAATATATCAGCGCCGTAGCGACTTAGCTTGGGAATATCTATCCATCGCGATCGCGCAACTTGACTTTGCCATTAATGACCCAGAAATTTGTATCACCAGCCTAGACCTTACCTTTCCACTTTCGATTCTTTACGAAAATATTAATTTCCCTTCTGAATAAATCAACCGACTCAACCCTATGCCCACCATCGCCATAACCGAAGCTAATCTCGATATTAGTGATATCGAACGGCAATTTAAACTGAAGCGAAACGATGATCCATTATTTTTTAGTGAATGGCATCTTGACCTATCGCCACTAAGCCCAGAGGAAATAGCCTATTGCGATCGCATTAAAAGAAGTTACTTACATAATCGCTTTCAGGGCATTCAAGACAGTGCAACTAAAAGTGCGATTAATTTGTTAGTCATATCACCATTGCTATACCTCGCGGGTTGTCTGGAACCACCCTATAAGGTGCGAACCGAGCAGCCTGTGGAAATTGCAGTTACAGATCAAGACCTTGATCAAGATGTTATTTATAAAGGCAGAATTGATACCCTCGTAATCCAAGAAGAAAGCCAAAATAAAACTTATGAACAACTCTGGATCGTGGTAATTGAATCCAAGCGACCAAAACTTAACTTTTTTGAAGCTGTCCCGCAAGCCTTGACCTATATGATGGCTAGTCCTAATGGCGATCTCGCTACCTATGCGATCGCCACCAATGGGGATGGATTTATCTTTATCAAGCAACAGGGACATGAATATGCTTTTTCCAGCGATTTTTCCATGTTCTCGCAACCAAATAATCAACTTTATGTAGTTCTCCAAATCCTCAAAAAAATTACTGCCAATTTTTAAGGGAGATAACTTATAAAGGCGATCGCGCAAATTAATTGCAGCAACAAATAATAAAAAGAAATAACAAAAAGAAGTAACAGAATATAAAACCATGCCCCTAAAACCTTGGTACAAAATTGAAGGACTCACCCCACGCGAAGATCTCAGGCACAACCGCCCCCTCGATGCTTCCGAATTTGCCGTTAATCTCGATCATGTACGGGAAAATCGCGCCCCCATTGACTACCAAGATCCACAAAAATTCTTTAGCCGTACCTATCTCACTCGTTGGCTTGCCGAATTTGCAGGACAAGTCGTGCGCCGCCTCTCTGGTGTCAAAACCGAAGCCAACGCTGTCTATAACCTAGCAACTCAATTTGGAGGAGGTAAAACCCATGCCCTCGCCCTGCTCTACCATCTAGCCCAAAATGGACAAGCCGCCGAATCATGGTCTGGGGTTCGCAAAATCATTGAACAAGCAGATATTAAAACCTTACCCACTGCCCATGTTGCAGTTTTTGTCGGCACAGAATTTGACTCTGTAACTGGTCGGGGCGGAGATGACGGAACCCCATTACGCAAAACCCCTTGGGGGGAAATTGCCTTTCAGTTGGGCGGTGAAGAAGCTTTTAAAATCGTTGCCGAACATGATGCCCAATTTATCGAACCCAAAGGCGATCGCATTGATTCTTGCTGCATGACAAATATCCTTGAAACTGCGGTTTGATTTGTGCGGTTTGATTTGTGAGGCAAGACTAGCCTGCTTCACATTTGGTTTAACATTTGATTTATCGAAAAATTGAGTTTAAAAAACCCGTTGCTATCTATTTTTTTCAGTGTAGCAAATTTTGGATGTTGCTGTAGCCCTAAAGAGCGATCGCCAGTCAAGCTTAAAATGCTAATCTACTACCAGTTTTACATTTGTGGTAGTGCTAAATAGGTAAGGATGGGCGGCGCGAAGCGCCGCCCATCCTTACCGTATAAATCCTTTCCTTTTTAGAACTACCGCTAAAACTTCGTTGGAATTAAGGGATAGGGTTTAGTCGATTGTTCACTGGTATTGATAAATAGCGATATTGCCTAAATCATCAGTATCTAACCGCGATCGCCTCTCATCAAACCCCAATAATCGCGTTGGTACTAAACAATCGGCGATCGCGAATTGCTTGAGGATGCTGATTTTGTTGAGGAACTTGAGTATCTCATCTCTTATCACTTCTATCTCTCTTATCTCATTTTGAGATTCTATATCTGACAACCCTTTCCAAACTTTTCTGCACCACTAAGCAACTATACTTCTGAATTGAGATGTCTTACAACTTCAATAATCAAGGTAATAAGAACAAATATAGTCAAAATACATCCTGAGATAATGTACACTAATCCATATTGGGTATAAAGGTCAACATCTAATTTTTGAATTAATGGTTGGCTAAGAATTGGTGATAAAAACTGCCCTAAAAATGTTGATGCAGTTAATCCTCCTACTGCACGTCCGCGATAGCTAGATGGAACCGTAGACGTGAGCCAAGAATCTAAATTTGGCACTAATAGGCCTCCACCTAACCCGCATATTGCTAGACCAATTAGAGCCAATACATAGTTGTTGACAAAGCCAACTATTTCATAACCAATACTTACTAAGCCTAATGACAAGACAACTACAATTACGTAGTTAAACCGTTCTTTTATCTTTGCAAATAATAAGGAACCAATAATTAAAAATAATGCCATTGACGCAATAGCTATACTGCTCTCTTTGGCATTAGTTCCTGTCATCTCTTGTAGATAAAACGGTAGATGTACGGGGATCAGGTATAGTGTTAATTCAGCGATTAAGGCTGTCAAGTAGATAAATGCTAACAATTTTTTCGGTACTTCTATATCGACAGATCGAGGATGACTCAGTGTTGTCTTATCTAATTCTGTAACTGAAGAGAATTGTATTTTTGATGTTCTTTCTGGCTCTTTGATGAAGACGAAAATTGCAGGCAAAAGCAAAAAAGCAAGTAAGTGAATCAGAAATGAGTTTCGCCAGTTTAAATCGGCAACTATACCACCGATAACTAGGGCAATCACGGCTCCTATACCGATGAATGCAACCTGTAATCCTAAAACCTTTACCCTTGTTTCTCCTGAGTAATAATCACCGATTAATGTAGTGACTGATATGGTAATTCCAGCGGTAGTTAAACCTACCAAAGCTCGACTCACCAGAATTCCAAATAAGGAAGGGATAAAAAATCCTAAAACTCCAAAAAAACCAAATAGAATTATGGAGATCATCAAGATTTTTTTTCGTCCTATGTGATCAACTGCAATTCCGATTATTGGCGATCCTAAAAGGATAAATAAAGAAGGGATGGCTATAACTAATTTCACCCATAAGCCTACGTTATCTACGTTTTGAAATTGCTCTTGCATTGCTGGTAGGGCAGGTGTCAGGCTTGCTGCTGCAAATATTATGAGTGTACTTGACAAAAGTAAGGTTGACTTAACGGCTAAGGAGGCTGGATTGTATTGATTTTGGCTTATCATTATTTTCAGTACGAAGGTTTTGTGCAATTTTTAAATTAAGCCTGCTCACTCTTAATATTCAAACGTCATTTGTGTCAATAAAACCAGACTTATTGAATCTTAGTTCATCAATTTATGCCCTGCAAATGGGTGTATCAAGAATCTGAGAGCGATGATTTAACTTTTCCAGCTTCGTATAAGGCAACGAAACTCAAACCATATTTTGGATAGTATTTAAGTTGCTGATTATCTGCATACTTGGCACGTCAAAAGCTTGAGCTTTTCAGGTAATAAACTTCATATAGATTGCAAAGCCGTGAACTAATCCCGTGCAAAGTATAACTAGAGGTTACACTAGAACTTGTAGCAGTTTAAAACATAGTTTAAGATAGCGTTTGCAATATTTTTAGGAAAGTTGTATTTACGCTGAAGTTTTTCCTTCCCCTTGAGCCAAAACTTTCTCCTATCTTCAGAGGAAAGGTTTACCGCACGAGTCAGGGTTTTAGCAAATTCGGACGTATTTTCAACATTAACCAAAAAACCATCTTCTCCATGATCAATTAATTCCTGTAAACCATCAACCTCTGAACAAACCAGCACTGGATCATTATCTTCACACCAATGTCTAACTTCTAAAGGAATCATCCCAAAAGGCTCTGCGAGAGATGGTATAACCACTGCTTTAACATTTGGCAAGCGAATAATCGCCCTGAGCTCATCTTGCGGAAGAAATTGATGAATAACTTGACCACGAACTTGCAAATCCGCAAACAATCCTAAAATCTCTTCATAACTTCCTTCTGTTTGAGAAGTGGCAAAACTGGTGACGAGAAGTACAAGTTGCGCTTCGTGATCTTTTTGAGACTCTTTAAAAGCCCTAACTAAATACTGAAAACCTTTGTATTTTGCTGCCCTACCTGTAGCAAAAACAATATCTTGATCAGATGGTAATCCATATTTTTCAATCACCTCTTGAGACGTAGAACTGGTTAACTTCTCAAATAAAGGCAAGCCATTAATTAGAGGAATTAACTTCTCAACGGGAGCATGATAGTCATTTACTAGGTGGTTTTTCATGAAATCATTGATGTAGGCAACAAAACATTCTTTGAATGTACTTGCATCATTTACAGCTTGCTTTTCCCAAGCATACCTAACATCATTGGTGTTTTTCTCGTGAATTAATCCTGTGCTGTGAGGAGTCCAAATAACAATTGGTTTATTACCTTTAAAGTGAGATAATTGACGAAATAGGAAAGAACTAACTCCACAATAGGGCGGATCATTAGTAAATACAATATTGAATTCGTGCTTTTGGAAGTAGTTGATCACCAAGTTTGCTGCTCCAACTGATGTTGCTTGCCATTGCTGAATATCAACATATTGATCATCTCCCTGAGTACCATTTAATTGATAGAGAACTTCTCCTGATAAAGATTTGCATATTTGTTCCATTTCGTGCAGCATTTCTGAGCGATACCAAGGACATTCAGGGTTATAAAATGGCGTTCCAGTGTAGAAAACTACCTCAAAACCTTGCTCTTGCAGATACTCAGCAACAACAGGCATAGAATGAATAAAATGCCTGATAACAGTTCCTACTCCACAACACCAGCTAGTAATGCCATCATATGAAAAGAGGTAAATAGCGATCTGTTTGAGATGTTTAGGCTGACTCATATTAAAATCATTTATTAATTTTAAATTACTTGTTGATAAATGTGAAATAATGTGAAATAGTGGCTTCAGGATTTCATGGCAAATGAATAAACGCGAGAAATCTAACAAAAAAAGTGAAACCACTCATTAGTGCAGCACAAGAAATAGTGCAGCACAAGAAATCAATACTTTCAGACTTTATAGTTGTATATCGGGTTACATTAATTTCTTAACACGCTATGCACCATATGCTCTTACCTCTATATTTTTAAACCAAAATGATTTTATTGTCAATAAGCTTTTGCTAGAAGCAACAAAATCAAAATCGCTATATAAATGGTAAGGAGATCGCTACATTTATCCATCCCTATCGAGTGGGACGTGTGCCGCGCCATCTTTGGGTAACAGGAGACGATCAAGAATCGCGGTTTGGCAAACTTGGGCGCGAGTATAAGCAAATTGCCTTTGATAAAAAAGTTTTTGCTCAAGATTCCACAATTGAGTGGGTAACACCAGGGCATCCATTGTTTGAGTGTGTCCGCACGGAGGTGCTAAAGCAAACCGAGCAAGATGTGCAACGGGGAGCAGTATTTTATGATTTGCAACGCGCTCAACCTGCGAGGTTAGATGTTTATGCGGCGGTATTTCAAGATGGCAGGGGCAATAAGCTCCATGAGCGCTTGTATGTGGTACAGACGGAACTAGATGGCACTTTATCAATCAAGCAGCCTACGATCTTTCTTGATTTAATACCTGCTGTAGGACAGACATCTTGTCTGTCAAATCCCCAAAAACAACAGCAAATGAGTTCTCAAATGGAGGATCTCGGACAGGATGTCCGAGCCACAATTCCTGATGGTGATAATTTGCCCGATCGCATAGGTCTTGAACAATTTTTAATCGAGACTGAGCTAAATGGATTTTTGGTAGAGGTGCAACAGGCAAGAGCGAAGGAAATCAAAATCATCTCTGACCATATGCAGATTAGTTTATTAGCGATTATTAACCGATTGCAAATTCAGTATGGTGAGCTATTTGATAAAAAAGAATCGGGTTCGGAAGAGACAGGACTAGATGGACGTTTGAAGCAATCGGACGATCGTCTGAATGAGTTAAATACAAGGTTAGATCGGCGGCGGGTAGAACTCAAACAGGAAAACAACTGCACGATCGCCGCGATTGTACCGAAGGGTAGAGCATGGGTATTACCTCATCCCGATCGCTATGCTCCTGATATTGCACCGATGGTGAGTAATGCTGAGATTGAGCGTATTGCTGTTGAGGTAGTCATTGCCTATGAGGAAGCACAGGGTTGGCAAGTGGAAAGTGTAGAGTCAGAAAATCGTGGCTTTGACCTGATTTCGCGTAAGTATCATGCTGAAGATCCGAAGACGGCGATCGCTGTTAAGTTTATTGAGGTGAAGGGGCGATCGCAAGTGGGGGAAGTGGCACTAACTGATAATGAGTATCGCACTGCTAAACGTCTAAACGAAGACTATTGGCTCTATGTGGTGTTTAACTGTGCCACACAGCCAGAAGTACATCCGATTCAAGATCCCGCTAAGCTAGATTGGGAGGCGGTGATGAGGATTAAGCATTATCAAGTTGGTGCAGATCAAATTTTACTAGCAAATCAAGGAGATAATTAGCGATGATTCGGAATATCAATTTGCCAGATTCATTGAGCTTTTCTGATTATTTCAATCTGAACTTTTATCCCGAAGAAATTCTTAACTATTTTGGTTATGGCTTTGAGATGAAGTTGTTAGATTTGACCAAAAGTGTTTGCGATCTAGTTGAACTTGAGATGCTAGAAAAAAGACTAGCTAAGAGTTTACCTTATATTACTTTTGACAATGAAACAGCAAGACGGGAGTTTCTAATTGCGCCTGTGTTAATGGATTTAATTGATTATACTAAATCTAATCTCAAGGTTTCTTATGCTTTGAACGTGAATAATCAACTTAGAGGAGAACTAGACTATTTCATCGAGTCTAATATCAAGGCTAATGGTGAGGTGAATCATCAATTTTTGGTAATTGAGGCAAAGGACGAAAATTTAGAGCGTGGTTTTAAGCAATTAGCGGTGGAATTGGTGGCGATCGCCCATGTTCTTGAATCTGGGCAAAGATATATTCACGGAGCCGTGTCGATTGGTAAAGTTTGGCAGTTTGGGCGTTTGGATCGACAGGATAAAATAGTGGTGCAGGATTTGCATTTATACCGTGTGCCAGAGGATCTCAAGGATTTGATGGCAATTTTAGTAGGTATTTTACAGGAGGTTTAAAAATTATGACTCTTAAAGATTCATTACTTGCTGTCTTAGAAGACTTGTCAGTTCGATCGCCGCTCTTGTAGTTAATGGAATGTAACGCACCTGATCTGACATTCAAAAAATAGCAAAAGCCGCATCATGTGCGGCTTTTATAATTAAACAATACTATTTTGCGACATTACTTGCCGCCTTTTTTGAGGGCAAGCACGGCTTCGACTTCGGCTGATTCTGGGGTGGGGTATGCGGCAGTGACACCAAATCCACGAATAGAATCAAACATTGCCTTGACCTCCGCAGGAATTTTTTCATTAGGAGGCAAGAAGGTTTGGGCAATTTTCCAAGTGCGATCGCCATCGATGTAGAAATAGCCAACATTGCTACTGGGCAAAGTGCCAACTATGGCCTTGAAGTTGGCATCAGCATCGATCGCTGATGCAGGCTTAGGTACAAACATCGACACAATCGGCGAAGCGGTCATAAACAACATATCCTGCTGATTCCAACCGTGGGAAATAATTGCCCCAGGCGCACCAGGCACAGACCATTCAGTTACAGCAACTCCGCCCATATCCTTTTTGCCCACCTGTCCACCATTCTTTGATATAAAGTCATCCAACTTCTTCATCAAAGATTCGCCCGCAGCTCGGTTAGTGGTTTGGAAGATAAACAGAGGCGCTAAGCCCTGCGTTTGAGCGAGGATGCCTTCGGGTTTGCCTGATACTGAGGCGATCGCAAATTCACCATCCATCCAGCCAAAGATATCTTTATCAAGATCAAGTGCCAAAGGAGAAGACTTCAACTGAGTTCGCGCTTGGTCAATACCTTGCTTGAGTTCGGGGGTGGAATTGGCGGACTTGACAAACTGCTCCCATGAGCCTTTGAGATTAGTGCCAGTAGCAAAGGCGAATGCCTCCGATGGGATCAAGCTAATTACTTTGTTAGGCGAATTTTTGAGGGCAGAAATGGCGGCTGGATCAAATTTACTCGCAACCTTGAACCGAATCCCCACATCATCAATGCCCACACCCATGCTTATGGACTTGATCTGCTTCAACTGTGCCAATGTCTCTGGTGGAATTGTTTCGGGACTATTGCCTAACTGAGACAATTGCATGATCGAGTCAGCAAAGTTAGGAATGTAAATCTGTGCCACTGCGTTCTTAAGTTTCAAGTCATCAGCACTAGCAGATTTAGCCAGAGAAGCCTCACCCTTAAAGGTATCGATCGCCTTTTGAGTCAGCTCTGGGCGAGGAGATACTACCAAATAGTCTCCCACCATTGCCGATGCGCTTGCGGTTGCGCCTTCACCATACTCGGTAATGGTTACACCCTTATAATCAGACTTTTTCTCTTTATTCCCAGACTTAGCTTTGACCTTTTCTGTCAAAAACTTATCAACCCCAGCTTTATCCTTGACCTCAACTACGATAATCAAGTTGGGAACTTCAGCATCGGCTTCGGGTTGATTAGGTGCTGATTCCTTAGAAGCTGGAGCCTGTGCCGTTTTAAATGGGGCGATCGCGCCATTGTCGCTCATGGGGACATAGTGGGGCAGATTGCGACTAGCCAAACCATTGCTTGGGGCAAAACTCGCAGTCTTGTCGGCGGGTAAAAAGGCTACCGTTACATTATTGCCAATCCAAGGTTTAACATCTTTTTCATAATCGAAGTCTCCAGAAGACAAACCTTTTCTGAATTCGGCGGTCGCTTGATCGTAAAGTTTTTTAGTTTCTGGGTTGAGAAATTGTTCCAACTGAGCGATCGCCGCGCCATCTGTGGATAGGGACATCGCCATAATCGACTGTTGTGGAACCACAGACAATGTACCAACAGCACTACCTGGAGTAATGTCTGTCTTGCTAAAGAAAAAATAAGCACCGATCCCACCAGCGATCGCCACAGCCGCACCGCCCACAACAATTGGCAATAAATTCGGTTTACGTTCAGTCATGAATACCTCCGATATACTAAAAAAATTAGACTAGTCAGTTCTAACAAGTTGTTAGTATATTACAAAGGATTTGTGATTCTTCAAACGCCAAATGCACCAATTGATTGTGATGCGTATCACAGCTATCTATAGCCATTGCCCATAATCGATGATTGACAGCGTGTTAAAGCAATTTGCGCTGACTTGAAACCCCAAAATACTTTAGAAAGTCAATACTCTAGCAAGGAACATGATGCATCCCTTACAACAGTATTTCTTTACAATAAGCCGTAATTGCCAACGCCCTCAAAGACAAAGTGCTAATTTACATTACAAAAAAGGAGCGCCACGCGCTCCTTTTTTGATGATTAAATCTGCTAAGGCTGAATAAGCGAAGGCTTAGTAATCGAAGTCACCACCAGCGCCCATAGCACCACCGCCAGCAGCACCCTTATCTTCGGGCTTGTCCACCACAATACATTCTGTGGTCAAGATCATACCAGCGATCGATGCAGCATTTTGCAGGGCTGAGCGAGTCACCTTAGCTGGGTCAACGATACCAGCTACAAACATATCTTCAAACTCACCAGTGGTGGCATTGAAGCCGATGTTGAAGTCCTTCTCACGGATATTTTCCGCAATTACAGCACCATTGAAACCAGCATTTTGAGCAATGCGCTTCACAGGAGCAGACAAAGCTTTGGATACAATTACAGCACCTGTCAACTCTTCACCTGTGAGGTTAGCAGTCGCCCATGTGTGAAGTTCAGGAGCCAAGTGGGTGAGGGTTGTACCACCACCAGGAACGATGCCCTCTTCAACGGCTGCCTTAGTTGCATTGATTGCATCTTCAAGACGGAGCTTGCGATCCTTCATTTCGGTTTCCGTCGCTGCACCAACCTTAATTACAGCAACACCACCAGCTAGTTTCGCCAAACGCTCTTGCAGCTTCTCCTTATCATAGGAAGATTCAGTTTCTTCGATTTGACGGCGGATCTGCTCTACGCGAGTCTTGACTGCGGCTTCATTACCATCCGCCACGATGGTTGTACTGTCCTTGGTGATGACAATACGGCGAGCTTTGCCGAGTTGATCAAGCTTGACCGCATCGAGGCGAAGACCTGCATCTTCGGTGATCACCTGAGCGCCAGTGAGGATTGCCAAATCTTCAAGCATTGCCTTACGGCGATCGCCAAAACCAGGGGCTTTAATTGCCGCAACATTAAGAACGCCACGTAAACGGTTAACAACGAGAGTTGCTAGCGCTTCTTTCTCAATATCTTCAGCGATGATGATCAATGGGCGACCAGAACGGGCAACTTGCTCCAGTACAGGCACGAGTTCTTGTACGAGGGCAATCTTCTTATCGGTGATAAGCAGAAGTGGCTCTTCAAAAGATGCTTCCATACGTTCGGCATCGGTAACGAAGTAAGGAGAGATATAGCCCTTGTCAAAGCGCATCCCTTCAGTAATTTCCAATTCCGTTACCATGGATTTACCTTCTTCCAAGGAAATAACGCCTTCCTTGCCCACTTTATCCATAGCTTGGGCAATCATCGCGCCCACTTCTTCATCGTTGCCGGCAGAGATCGTACCCACTTGGGCGATTGCCTTAGAATCTTCAATGGGCTTAGCATGTTCTTTAATGCGCTCAACCAAGAAAGCCGTAGCCTTGTCAATACCGCGCTTGAGAGCGATCGAGTTAGCCCCAGCCGCCACATTACGAAGTCCTTCTTTGACCATCGCATGAGCCAAAACGGTTGCAGTGGTAGTACCATCCCCTGCGGCATCATTGGTCTTAGAAGCAGCTTGACGGATCAAAGCCACACCCGTATTTTCCACATTATCTTCTAGCTCAATTTCCTTAGCAATGGTGACACCATCGTTAACGATTTGTGGAGAACCAAACTTCTTTTCAAGAACAACGTTACGTCCTTTAGGTCCAAGGGTAACAGCTACAGCTTCAGCCAAGATGTCCATTCCACGCTCAAGGGCGCGGCGAGCATCTTCGTTATAAATGATTTTTTTTGCCATGATGGTTTTTTATTTGGTGAAGGGTAATGAATAATGAATAGGTGAAAAAGCTATTAGCTATTAGCTGTTAGTGTTTAGCTATTAGCTTTTTCATTGAGGTATTTTGGATAAGCGGTGTTACCACCTAGGCTTCATACAGCCAAAAAGCTTTTCCCTAACGGCTAAAAGCTAATGGCTAAAAGCTAAAAGCTAACGGCTAAAAGCTAATGGCTAAAAGCTAAAAGCTAACGGCTAAAAGCTAACGGCTAAAAGCTAATGGCTAAAAGCTAAAAGCTAACGGCTAAAAGCTAATGGCTAAAAGCTAAAAGCTAATGGCTAAAAGCTAATGGCTAAAAGCTAAAAGCTAAAAGCTAAAAGCTAAAAGCTAATGGCTAAAAGCTAACGGCTAAATTAAGAAACGATCGCTAAAATATCTTTTTCGGCTAGCAGCACATACTCGTCAGAGCCGAGCTTGAGGTCAGTGCCAGCATATTTGGAGTAAAGAACTTTGTCGCCAACTTTGACTTCGAGGGCTAGGCGCTCACCTTTGTCATCGAGCTTGCCAGGTCCTACGGCTGCAATTTCGCCAACTTGGGGCTTTTCTTTGGCGGTGTCAGGTAAGAAAATGCCGCCTGCGGTCTTTTCTTCCTTTGCACTTACTTTAATAAATACGCGATCAGCTAAAGGCTTTACGGTAGTTACGTTTAATGTTGTTGTTGCCATTGTTATTCACTCGATTGACTAGCATTTTTTGCTTTGTTTTGTGCTTTGTCTAGAGCGGGTTAGCACTCTAGGTAACTGAGTGCTAATCTAACCGAAAGGGTTGCATTGCCTATAGTGTGGTTTACCGAACTGAAGTACTTCTATTGGCGGCGCTTTGCGCTCAAACCCCAGCGCTGGGCGCTGCTGTCTATTGCAATTTTCGGTTGAGCATGGCACAAAAAACACAAAAAATTAGGAGCAAATCATGATTTGCTCCCACACTAGAATTTCGCCGAAACCTTGTCCTGTGGGCGAATAATTTAAGCAACATCTAAGCAACATCAATGGTAAGGCGGAGTCTCACTACCGATGTTGTTTGTCTAAAACTCATCGGGGGGCAGATCGTCATCCTCTGGCTCAATCTCTTCAGGGGCAACCCTAGTCGCAGACACAGGCACACCCGCAGATAGTTTGTCCCTGACCTGCTTTTCCACATCGATCGCAAATTCTGGCTTCTCTTCCATATATTTGATCGTATTGTCGCGCCCTTGACCAATATTGTCCCCTTGGTAACTATACCAAGCACCCTTCCGCACAATGATATTCATCTCTTCCGCCAGATCAACTAGGCAACCAAGGGTGGATATACCTTTACCAAAAATAATATCAAACTCAGCAATCCGAAACGGGGGGGCAACCTTATTTTTGGCAACCTTTACCTTAGCGCGGATGCCAAACTCTTCAGTCCCCTTTTTGAGGGTTTGAATGCGGCGAATATCCAAACGCACGGAGGCATAAAACTTAAGGGCAGTACCGCCAGTAGTGGTTTCAGGGCTACCGTAGGAAACACCGATTTTTTGGCGCAACTGGTTCAAGAAAATTACGATGCAGTTGGCTTTACCCACATTTGCCGTGATTTTGCGTAGGGCTTGGCTCATTAATCTAGCCTGCAAGCCCACATGGGACGCACCCATTTCCCCCTCAATTTCGGCACGGGGTACTAGCGCTGCCACCGAGTCGATCGCAATAATATCTACTGCCATCGATCGCACTAAATTATCGACAATTTCTAAAGCCATTTCGCCAGAGTCGGGCTGCGAAATTAACAGGTTGTCAATATCGACTCCCACACTGGCGGCATAGGTGGGATCGAGGGCGTGTTCGGCATCAACGAAGGCAGCCACACCTCCGCGTTTTTGCACCTCAGCGATCGCATGGAGTACCAAGGTCGTTTTACCAGAGCTTTCTGGTCCATATACCTCAATTACTCTACCCTTAGGCAATCCGCCACCAAGGGCGAGATCTAGGGGCAGTGCGCCACTAGGGATTGTCTCAACCCGCATACTAGTGGCATCACCGAGACGCATGATCGAGCCTTTACCATGATCCTTCTCGATTTTCTGCATGATGGCATCGAGTGCCTTCTTTTTTTCGGGACTAATGCTAGGTTTGGCAGTTGCGGATTTCGCCTGAGCATTAAGCGCCGCCTTGTCAGTTTGGCTTGCTGCCGTAGAAGTGTTTTTCGGTGCCATGTCCGTTCGAGTTTTGGGTCGTCTAATGAAGCCCCATTATGACACTAAGCCTATAGGGTTGTGCTTAAGTTTTATGTTGTCCTTGAAAATTATGAGAAGATTATGAGGAGATTATGACTGTTTTTTAGGGGAGCCTTTACGTTGAGCCTTTATATTGAGCCTTTATATTGAGCCAGAGCGATCGCCCGATGTCAGCAGTAATTTCAATTTAAGATCGATTAAATTAATATCCGCTAAACCGATCTGCACATCACCTTCTAAAACAATACCCGTACTAATGAGGCGATCAAGTAACTCCAAAATTGAAGCCTGACTAGAAGACTGATTTGGGTAATATGCCCCACGCTTGGGTAATAGTTTGCCAAACTCACCAAGATCGATATTCAGATCCTCTGGATCAATATCTAGCACTTCGCAAAGATTGAGAATTTGTAACTCCAAGGCTTGCAAACCATCAGCAGCCCTCTCAATTTCTACTTCCGTTAACTTCTCCGCATCCATCCGCCGAATAATTTGCGCCTCCATCAACTGCCGCAATAGCTCCACTAAGGTAAGCACCAAAGGAGCAAGCCCAGATTTTTTTGGCTTAACCGTGAGACTGTTGCCATCAACGGTGGCAGAATTATCGGTCATAAATTTTATACATAAATCAGTACGCTTTTGCTAGGATTGTAGGAATAGCTACTTTTTGGCAGTAGTCAGCTTCTAGCAAGCCCTGCGATCTCAATAAATGCTATCTCATTAAGATAGAGGTATCTACTGTGGTTTCTTCCCCCCCCACCTTATCCGACAACATACTAAGTCTTGAAAGTATCACTCTTGAAAACATTAGTACTGCTGCTAAACTCACTACTCCAAGCGATAATATTACCACAGACAACTCAACGAAACGTTCCATGCTTGCTATCCTTGACTTTGGCTCTCAGTACTCAGAGCTAATCGCCCGCCGTGTCCGTGAAACGCAGGTTTATTCTGAAGTCCTAAGCTATCACACCACCGCCGCAGATTTACAGAAACTCAATCCTAAGGGGATCATCCTATCAGGCGGACCAAGCTCCGTCTATGACGAACAGGCTCCGCAGTGCGATCCCGCTATTTTTGATCTCGGTATTCCCATTCTTGGAGTCTGCTATGGAATGCAGTTGATGGCGAAGCAGCTAGGGGGCAAGGTGGAGCGAGCCGATCGCGGCGAATATGGCAAGGCAGAATTACAAATCGATGATCCCACCGATTTGCTGACCAATGTGGATACAGGAATCACCATGTGGATGAGTCATGGCGACTCGGTGGTGGAGCTGCCCGAAGGCTTCGCTATTTTGGCACATACCGCCAATACGCCCTGTGCAGCGATCGCCCACCATGACAAAAAACTCTACGGCGTACAGTTTCACCCCGAAGTGGTGCATTCGGCGGGGGGGATGGCGATGATCCGCAATTTTGTCTATCACATCTGTGGCTGTGATCCCAGTTGGACAACGGAAGCTTTTATCGAAACCGCCATTCGTGAAATTCGGCAACAGGTGGGTGAAAAGCGGGTATTGCTGGCGCTATCGGGTGGGGTTGATTCTTCGACCCTTGCCTTTTTGCTGCATCGGGCAATCGGTGATCAGCTTACCTGTATGTTCATCGATCAAGGCTTTATGCGAAAGCTAGAGCCAGAGCGTCTGGTCAAACTTTTTGAAGAGCAGTTTCATATCCATGTGGAATATGTCAATGCCCGCGATCGCTTCCTTGCTCAACTCGCAGGCGTAACGGAGCCAGAGCAGAAGCGCAAGTTAATTGGTTACGAATTTATCAAGGTTTTTGAAGAAGAATCCCAACGCCTTGGACCTTTTGACTTTTTAGCTCAAGGGACACTTTACCCCGATGTGATTGAGTCGGCAGATACCAATATCGATCCCAGCACTGGCAAACGGGTGGCGGTCAAAATCAAGAGCCATCACAATGTGGGCGGATTGCCAGACAATCTGAGGTTTACTCTAGTGGAGCCATTACGCAAACTATTTAAGGATGAAGTTCGCAAGGTGGGCAGTTCCCTTGGGCTACCCGAAGAAATCGTCAAGCGGCAACCCTTCCCAGGCCCTGGACTAGCGATTAGAATCATTGGTGAAGTGACAAGCGATCGACTCAATACTTTACGGGATGCAGATTTGATCGTGCGCCAAGAGATTAACCGTTCGGGACAATATCAAAAACTCTGGCAAGCCTTCGCAGTACTGCTACCCACTGTCCGCAGTGTCGGTGTGATGGGTGACAAACGTACTTATTCCCATCCTGTGGTTTTGCGATTGGTGACGAGCGAAGATGGCATGACCGCAGACTGGGCAAGGGTTCCTTACGAGTTATTAGAGACAATTTCCAACCGCATTGTTAACGAGGTCAAAGGCGTTAATCGCGTAGTGCTAGACATTACTTCTAAGCCACCTGGCACAATTGAGTGGGAATAGTCATCGCAGTTTTGCGTAGGATTTATTTGTTACAATTCGCAATAAATAAATCCTACTCAAAAAACTTACCAAAATTTATGCCTAAGCTTGCAGCGATCGCTACCTCTCTTATTTTGCAAATATCCGTCAGCCTCTGCGGTTTATTGCTAATTTTTGTAAGTGCCATTGCCCCTGTGGCGGCATCCCCCCTCCTATCCCATCATCTCAATTCGGCGATCGCAACCCCTATGGCAATTTTTTCGTTTTCAGGTACAAGACCTTCTAATTTAGGGGTAATTGATGGCAAATTGCAGCCATGCCCCAACAGCCCCAACTGTGTCTCTAGCCAAGCTAATGACCCAGAACATAGCATTGCACCACTCACCTTTACAGGCGATCCATCGGCGGCGATCGCTAATTTGCAAAAGATCATTCTTGCCATGCCCCGCACCAAAATCATTACCGCCGAAGGCAAATATCTCTATGCCGAATTTACTAGCGCGATCATGGGCTATGTCGATGATGTGGAGTTTTTTGCCAATCCTGACAAGGGGATCATCGAAGTGCGCTCGGCTTCTCGCCTTGGTGAATCAGATCTAGGTGTAAACCGTCAACGCATTGAAGCAATTCGTGCCAATTTTATCTCTTGACATCCGCCCCGCGCTGAAGCGACGGGGATTCCTAAGACTCACGACTTAGGTTTCTGCTTCATAACACCAGCCTTAACAGATTTACTCTGTTCGGGTCTTACAGTCGCTCCACAGACATTAACCGCAAGCCCTGCGGCAAGAATATTTTTAGCAGCATTCACATCT
>NZ_JACJPY010000052.1 GCF_014696345.1 Pseudanabaena cinerea FACHB-1277 | reverse complement strand
AAGGAATATTCTAGTAAGCTCGGATGGGACATAATCGTGTAAGACCTAAGTATGTGCAAGCAGAAAGGGCTGTGATTAGCTCAGGAATCCCCGTCGCTTCACCGCGGGGAATGTCAAATACATTGCATTATCTCATTTTCGATCATCATTCTTATCGCAACACCACAGCATCTATCAGTTTCTTGGCGTGAGATTGCCTTACTAGTCCAAAGGAGTGGCGGGGCATTATTCGCAATTTCAGGAGTAACAGAGATCGATGGGGTCATTAAGGGTGGTGGTGAAGTGAGGTTTTGCATTCTTTCAACAATGCTTCTAGCAGTGCTTTATCAAGTTTGTTATTAGTGATCAACCGCTTTCTATCACGATTATCAAGCAATGCGCCTATACTTTTGAATTGATAGCAATGCCCGACCATTGCACTTGGGGCGCTCTTGGTAATGGGTTAGCTTCATTAAGGCAGTAGCGGCGATAGGAGAAGAAAATATCTTCATGGCTGAGGGTGCAGTAAGGGGCGATCGCGATGTTTGCGGGTGATATGCCCAATTCTTGCAGTTGTTGCGCTTGCACCTGCCGCAAATCTAACTTCACGCGCTCAGGATGGTCATCGGGATGCAAACCCACAGGCGTGTTAACTGTCGCTGTCACCTGCTGCGCCACCTCCTGCGAAACCTGATAGACCTGCCCCGAAATCGCAGGACCAAGGGCAATGCGAAGATCTTGCAGCTTACTTCCGTGATTGGTGAGGATGGCGATCGCCTTGGGCAGAATTTTGGCGGCAGTACCACGCCAACCCGCATGGATCGCAGCGACTGTTCCTAAGTGGCGATCGCCGATCAATACAGGCACACAGTCGGCGGTGCATACCCATACCGAGCGTCTGAGATGATGATCGTCAGCTTGGGGGCTAGTCCAAACTCCATCTGCCTCTGGTAAGGAGGTGTTAGTACTAATGGCGGTTTCAATTTCTTGGGTGTGCAATAGGCGATCGCTGTGAACTTGCTTGGCACGATAGGCTCTGCCCACCAGAGGCGCAGTCTCTTTACGTAAATGTTCATGCAACTCATCAGGCAGCTTTGGTGAATGCGATCGGGTAAAAAAGCCATGTTGCCATTCTTGCAGCAACTCGCAGGTGAGGACACCATTGCGCCATTGCCATTGCTGGTTTACGGAATTTGCCAATGGATCGGTCGATGAATTTAGATTGGTCATGACGCGCTAGAGGTGTAGTTCCACCATTCTCTCATTTAGGCGTTGGACTGGACGAGCATCATTAGGGTATAGCTTTGTAAAAGTGGCAATCTGTTCTGGCGAAATGGTCAAGGGTTGGGTAAATACTTTCCATTTCACACCCTCACTACAGGGCGGCGTTGTCAGCGAACCATCGTAGCTAAAGTAGCTTTTGGACTTGGGTAAAAGATTAATCGCATTAATTAGGCTCGTGCTAACTTTCTTAGTAGTACCGGCCGCAGGAATATTTTTCCACACCTCGGCAATCAGGGGATTAGCGACACCCTGTTCTAGCATTACGCCTAAGACCGCTAATTGATTAGCGCTATTAGTTTCGCCATTTTTGGGAATACGACTATGCACTAAATGTAGTTCCATTGGTGCAGGCTGAGCATTAATTTGATGTTCGCTAGGACTATGAAAATGGAATTGCAAAAGTGCATATTTTTCGCCATCAATAGTCACAGTACTGCCTTTAGCATAATTTACTTGAATAGAATGACCATTATTTACGACTTCTAGGGGGGTAGAGCGATAGTCAAACTCAATATTTGCAGGACTGCCGATGCTTAAATTTTTGATATTAATCGGTGATTGTGTCTTACCCAACTCACATAATTTAAATTTATCGCTAAGCTTCCCCCAATTTTCAGGACTTTCAGCACCGTCATAATCCCAATGTATTGAGTCAGACCAGACAGGGGCGATCGCCAAACTAGTAAGTAGCAATATAATCATCAGCAAGCTGCTGATGGCGATCGCTTGTACAACTAGAAAACGATCTTTAAGTAATTTAGCTATTTTGGTCATGGGATTATGAATAGATTAATTGGCTACACTGTAGTTCTTTTAAGCGCGATCGCGACATTAGCAGCTCTATTTGTATTTGGAGAATTGCTGCTAATTATAGTGATTTTCTGTCCTCTCAAGAATTGCATACCGCAATTTCTCGTTTTATTAACCATTGGCTTTGCCGTATTTTATATATTATTTCGGCTAATGCGACTTGGTGTCAAAATAGCAGCTAAACCAAATCGCCGCAATCAATAATTAAGTCTATGCTCAAACAGATTCAAAAAAGTTTATTAGTGATTTCTTTTATATTTGTCTATTTGTTATCTAATCCTTGCTTAGCGATCGCTGCGCCAGTCGTTGACTTTACCAAGCAACCCGCGATCGCTGTTGAAGTTAGCTTGAGTAATCAAAATAATGAATTAAAATTTATCCCCGATCATTTTGTGTTTGAGTCTGGCAAGCGTTATAAATTAATGCTGAATAATGTCAGCAATCTCAAGCATTATTTCACCAGCAAAGATTTTGCTGATGCGATCTGGACACAAAATGTTGTCGCAGGAAATGTGGAAATCAAAGGTAATATCCGTGAACTGGAACTACGTCCGAATACAGCCGCCGCATGGACTTTTATCCCCATTAAGTCAGGGACATACGAACTGCACTGTGAGATCGCTGGTCATACTGAAGCAGGGATGCGCGGCACAATTACCATTCAGCCAAGCGTTTAGTTAATATTTATTATTTGCTTAGCTTCTTGAGTAAGCACTTCATCCATCCACGCATTGATGCTTTTACCAGCTTTAGTAGCAGCAAGATGGATCAATTTGTGATGGTCAGGCGTAGTCCGAAATGGAAGTTTACCTGAGTAGGGTTTATCAGGGTCTTTCCCACTTTCTGCACAAAACTCTAGATAGTCATCTACACCATCTTCAAAGTCTTGAGTTGCATCCTCAATTGTTTTGCCTTGGAATGTAATTACATCATTAATATCCAAGATTCGACCATGCAAAATAGCTGACTCAATATCAACTTCAATTTTCCCTGTATATCCTTTATAAGTAATAATACTCATGTGCTTTAGCTTCTTCCTGTGAGTTTTGACGAACTTTGACTTGGTGAGGGGCAGTGTTAAACTTGCCCCCTGAACTTATATTTTTCTTACTTGTTTTCTTGCTTGTTTTCTTGCTTTTGTTGTTCCTCTTCAGGTAAACATCCTGCCACCTCTAGAAAATCACGCAAATCTTTAACTACATACCTCTTTATTTCTGGATTGGGATGAGGTTCATGAAATCGCCCAATTTTGCCATTTAACTCAAACATTACTCTTGATCCTCTTCCCTCTTTAATCTTGCCACCCAAGCTTTTTATTAATTTCTTTACATCATCAAATCTAATATCTGAGCTTATAGGATCTTCAAAAATCGCGTTTAGAGTTTTTTTATTTTTAGTATTCAAGGATTTACACTTTTTTGTAGGCAATGATTTTATGATATCATGAATTGATATCACTGCCAAAGTATTTTGCAACCAAGATATGATTAATTAGGTACTGTTTAGGAACCTCATCGCTATGCCCCACTTCATAACCGCAATTTTTCTGGTTTTATTTTTACTATTTCATCCTGCGGCGATCGCGCCTGTACAGGCACAGATCAACATAACTGAGGCAGAATCACAACAACTAGATGCCCTTGTTAAAAAAGCCTTTGATGCCACCGATGCGGGGGAATTTGTGGCGGCGGAGGGCTATTGGACAGATTTAATCAAGCTTTACCCTGACAATGCCGCAGGTTGGAGCAATCGCGGCAACTCCAAAATGAGTCAAAATCGTCCACAGGAAGCCCTCGCTGACTACAATAAATCCGTGGAACTTGCCCCCAACTATCCCGATCCTTACCTCAATCGTGGTGCGGCATTGGAGAGTTTGGGCAGATGGGATGAGGCGATCGCTGACTATGATCGGGTTTTGTCGATAAACCCTCAAGATGCGGCAGCCTATAACAATCGCGGCAATGCTAAGGCGGGTTTGGGTAAGTGGAATGAGGCGATCGCCGACTATCAAACCGCCATGCAGGTCAACTCACGGTTTAGTACTGCCTTTGGCAACAATGCGATCGCGTTGTATCAGGTGGGCAAGACCGATGAAGCGATTAAGGCGATGAAAAATATATTACGCAAATACCCTAATTACACAGATGTGCGGGCAGCGCTGACTGCGGCGCTTTGGGCAAATAAAAGAGCAGGTGAAGCTGAGAGCAACTGGGTATCAGTAGAAAATTTAGATCGCCGCTACCGCGATCTCAACTGGTTAAAAAATATCCGCCGTTGGCCACCAAGTTTAATCGCTGATTTAGAAAAGTTTTTAACTTTAAAATCATGAAAACTTAAAATGACTCTATTTATATCTGGGGAAGCTAATAAATTTTTCCTCAATCTTAGAGCCTGTTTGAAAAGTTTTCTAGGAGACTTACTTGGAAACTAAAAATAAATAACCTATGCATTTGTTTTTGAGTCCCACGTCAGGCTATTTCATTGGCAGCCTAATTGAACAACTTAACAAATTTTTACTGCTTACCATAGGGCTATCCATAGTTAACTCCCATAATTAACAACAAACAATACAAAAAATAGTACAAAACCATGCAAATCAAAACAAATTTAATCGCCACGATTGCCGTGCTTGCACCTTTGGTCAGTCTCATGCCCCAATTTAGCCAAGTCGCTAATGCCGAATCCATCGTCCGAGGACGTTGCAATTATGACATTACTGGTATTGAAAGGGGAGCACGGGTTAATATGCGTTCTGGTCCTGGGGTTGAGTTTGATGTCATCGGCTATGTCTTAGTGGGACAAAGGGTAAACCAACTGCGTTACGACATTGGAGCCGCCGTGATTGAAAGTGACAGCGAAGCCGTGAACTGGGCTTATGTAGAGTATCTCCCAAGCCGTACTAGAGGATGGATTGCGAGGTTTTTGCTGAGTGAAAAATGCTACAGAGACTAAATAAAAAAGCGGCGCGATGCGCCGCTTTTTTTGGTGATGTTTGAGTCATCTGTCGGCGCTGTACTACTGATTAGTGGGAATAGAAATTTTAATTTCGCGGCGTTGCTGCTTTCTGAAATTGTCGACAGCCTCATTCAAAGACTCAGACTGTTCAGAGCGAAACTGTTCTGGAGACTTACCGCCAGCTAAATTAATGTTATTGATCAATTGCATGATATTCAGATTACTTCCACCTATGCTCATCGGCGATCGCTCTTGTTGCTGAGTATCACGGAGAGTTTGCTCTGAGAGAGTTGGCGCAGTATTAACCTGACTAAAGGCTTGGGATGGGAAGGTTGCGATCGCCATTGCACCCATAGCAACAAGTGCAAAAGATTGGCAAATTGCTTGGCGGCAGTTATTGGGGATCATAGTTTTGAATGTATTTTGTCCTTGGCTTATTTTTTCTAGTCTACACCAAAATTTCTTGGCGTGACGGTGGATCAGCCTAAAAAAAGCACGGCAAAACTAGGCTTTTCTTGGGACTAGTACAGAGCTTTGTCCTGTATTAATTCAAAAACAGTTAATCTTCGATTAGCATAGATATTAGTAGTAACTGAGAGAAATCTATGGCTCTGACTTTAACAACAGAAAATGTCGAAAACATATTGGATGAATTGCGTCCCTACTTAATGTCTGACGGTGGTAATGTGGAACTCGTGGAAATCGAAGGACCAATTGTGAGATTGCGTCTGCAAGGTGCTTGCGGCTCCTGCCCTAGCTCCGCAATGACCTTGAGAATGGGCATTGAGCGCAAACTGCGGGAAGAAATTCCTGAAATTGGCGAAATTGAACAGGTTTTCTAACTATCAAAGCCAAAAAAATAAGTGGCAGCGCGAAGCGCTGCCACTTATTTTCTGGTCTACATTTAATTTATTTTGCCTATATAGGCTGCATTCATGAGTAATCATCAAATTCAGTACGACTCCCTACTCAGTCATTACAGCAACCCTCTCGAAGCGATCGCTTTACTGCGAGCATATCGCCCCTATTTTGAACTCATTCCCAGTTTGCGCCGCCCCATTGATAGTTTGATCTCGATTCCGTTGCCAGTGGTGCAAATTTCGGGCGCTCACTTACAACAAAGCCATCAGCAACTGCAATGTGACCTTGCGCTGATCATGTGCGACCCCGATTGGAAAGTAAAAACGGGGCAGGAAATTTTTATATTTGTCCATCGTCCTAATGAGGATTTTTCGTCTTTATTGCATCGCTGGCGACAGGTGGAAGTGGCACTAGGGGAGGAATATTATTGGCTATTACCTTGGAAGCATCGCAATAATATTATTAGCGATCGCGGTGAATATCATTATCCTCTGTTTGTCACCCTAGACTATTCCCCAGCGAGAATTGCGAAGGGCTTAGATGGTGCATCATTACCCCATGTCAAGGCTATTCCCCCAGTTATTGATGTGCCGCCCGATCTGGAGGAAAGCGAAGAAGACACGATCTATGAAAGCTAATCATTCCCCGAAAAATTAAATTGGGGTCAACGATATCGATCGCTAGTCCCCATTTCTGAAACTGGTCAGCATCTCCACCCGTCATAATTACCTTGCTTTCAGGAAATTGAGATCGCCAGTCATCAATATAAGCTTGCAACCCCATGAGCAGAATATGGACAATGCCCGTTTGCATGGCAGTATTCGTATTGATCGCCCATCGGTGCGGTAAACTATCAGGAGCCGTCAACATTGGTAAAGCGGCAGTATTGCTGTGAAGCATGGCAAATTGCGATCGCAGTCCCGCCATAATTGCACCGCCCATCAATTTTTTGTGAGGATCAATCGCGGTCAAAGTAATTGCGGTTCCTGCATCAATCACTAATATCGGATAGCCATAAAACTCACCCGCTCCAAAGGCAGCAAGGGCGCGATCGCTACCCATTGAGCTATATAGACCATCTAGAGGCACATCAGCAGTGGTAATAATTTGTGTTTGTGGTAGATCGTGCCAAGGGGTTTGCAAATTTGGTACAACCGAGGCGATCGTTATCAGAGAAAAACTTTGATCCTGAATGCGCTCAATCAACTGATCTATTTGAGCATGGGGATAGGCATGGGTAGCAATAATTTGATGGTTAAGGCTATGGTTAAAGCTGCGATCTGGGCAGTCTTCAAACAATTCTTGGGCGCAGATCATCGCCTTAATTCTGGTATTGCCGATCGCAATTAAAAGGATTGGGGAATTCATGAAGTTGGGCGATCGTCATTAGGAAAATTACTGGGCAAGCCATAGGGATCGATCCCGTTTTGTTTAAGCAGTGACTCAAAATAATCACGCTCACGGCGGATTTCCTGATCGATCGCAAACCCTTCACCCAAACTAGCAAGATCACGTTCAAGGCTTTCGATTCTAGCTCTAGTGGCATCATTGCGTTCTTGCTCTGTACGCACCACCCCAAAAGCATCATCAAACCTGCGCTCTAAGGATTCAGATATCAAAGCACCTGAAAGAATAAAGGCAGCTTTATTACCTTTAAAAGCACGATATAGCCAATATGCTGCAACCACCTCTAGCGGTAGAGCATTGATGCGGGTTTGACCTCTTACATTTGGGTCAGATTCAACCTCTATAGTTTCAGGGCTGTAATCCGTAAAAGCCTCTCCTAGTAAAAGTTTGGAGTCATTTGTCTTCAAAAAACGTAATGCGTAAACTGGAGCATCAGCGATAGCACTTGCAGCACCTGATTGCGACATCCGATAACTGCCATCGGGTAGCATGAAAGCATCAACGGTGAGGCTGCCGATCGCGACTGTGGTACGGGTTGCTTTTAACGATTCACTCATGAGATTTTAGGTTTTAATAAATTAAATGCCTTTAATTAATTGAATATTATATTAAATATTGAAGAAAAGTTTGTAAAGCATGGGCATTGCTAGGATTTGCTAAATTTTCTTTGGCATCGGTCAGCTTAAAATAGGATCGCCATCGCACCTTGCCTTGTGCCATTTTCACTTGTAAATACCATTTACCTAAATCATGGACTTTGAGCCAGCCTATAGTCGCTATCCCCTCGCCACGATCAACCAACGCCTTGGAGCTTTGATCGTCGATTTTTTGAGTTGCTGGTTTATGGCAGAGCTAATTCTATCACTGCTATCGATCACCACTAGTAACCCTTTGCGGCTGTTCACTTTTATTTGTACTTGGTTTATTTTTCGAGTATTTGTGGCGGCGCGTGGTCAGGGGCAGAGCTTGGGGCGCTGGCTGATGAGCATTCGGGTGATTGATGCAGAATTTGGTAAGACCGCAGGCTTAGGAGCATTTTTAAAGCGGGAAGTTTTTGTGTTTGCCTGCTCCCTATTTCTGATTGAAACCATTACCAGTACTTTTATTGTGTTTGCATGGATTCCCTTTGCTGCGGATGCTGCCTTTGCGATCGTCGATGAGGAGAAGCGCCAAGCTTTTCACGATCGCTTTAGCCGCACCATTTCCATCCAGAGCCGTAAGGGATTTCAAATCGATCAGAAATTGGGCAAACTGTTTAACCAAGCAGGACAGCAGGCAAATAACTTTTATCAGAGTCGTCAAAACAATAATGAATATAGCGATCGCCCTGCACCGCGCAAACCCAAACGCCGCCCCCGTTCTAAATCCCGCCCACCTCAAAGTTATGCCGACTATGGAGATTTTAACTATGCTCCAGACTACTCTACCGAGACTGATCCTTATATCGATCCCTTAGCTGCTGCAAATCCTAGAAATCGCGATGATCGTGATATTTATGATGACCGCGATCGCCTAGATGCTGATTTTAACGATTCTCGTTCTAATAATGATTTTAATAATGATTTTGGTGGTGATGATGATGCCGAACCACCTAAGAGATCGGCACGCCGTCCTAGGCGGCGGAATATTTGAAGTCATGGCTAAGCGCTAACAGCAAATATCCCTGTCACGCCTTTTCTAGAATAACCGTAAATATGGAACCTGTGGGGTGATTGTTGCTAACGGAAATGCTGCCACCATGCGCCTCGATCGCCATCTTACAAAAGGACAGCCCAATACCAATTTGGGCAACCCCCAAAATAATTTTGCCCACCTCATAGCGTTCAAAAATAATCTGTTTCTGCTCTGAGCTGATGCCTGTTCCAAAATCAATCACCTCAATTTTAACGAGATCCTGACGGTCGGGGTTGTGGGGAAACTCATCAATGCGAACGGTAATGGAACTCGGTTCTGGGGAGAATTTGATCGCATTGTCGATGAGATTGTCGAAGACGCGGCCCATCAAATGAGGATCACCAGAAATATAGGTCGGATTGGCAGGCAGTTCTGCAATTATTGTAATGTGGCGGTTTGTAGCTAGGGACTCAAAACTAGCGATCGCCAATTGAGCAATTTCAACTACATCAATCCTAGTCGAATTTAAAGTCAGTTTATTGGATTCAATTCTGCCGATGGTCAAAATATCATCTACTAAAAAACGCATCTGCTCCGCAGTGGCACTGATTTGATTGATTCTACTGGTGGCGCGATCGGATATTTCCATAATCTTCAGAGAATCACAGCCTAGTTTAATCCCAATAAGAGGATTGCGAAGATCATGGACAATAGCCTGCATCATCTCTTCGCGAAGATTCATTGTCTGCTGAATGAAATCATATTGAGATTTGATCCTGAGCATGGAACGCACGCGGGCGCGAAGCTCACTACTATTGATGGGCTTGCTAATGAAGTCATCGGCTCCTGTGTCTAGACAACGGGCAAGATCCTCTTTTTCCGATAGCGCCGTAATAATAATGATGGGAATATGTTGCGATCGCGGATCATTTTTAAATTTTTGGCAAACCTCGATGCCGTCCATGTCGGGCATCATTACATCTAACAAAATCAGATCGGGTTGAATTTCTTCAAAGGCGGCGATCGCCGCCGCGCCACTGTTACGATAATACAGTTCATACCCCTCCTTAAACAGCAAGATTTCAATAACGTCAAAGTTGGCTGACTCATCATCAACAACGAGAATGACTGGCTGTTTTAGCATAATTTGGCTTGAGGCAGGTTGCAGCAACGTAATTATAGCTTTTTAACAAATAAAAAACTGGCATAGCAATTTTTTATTTGCTATACGCAAGTGACAAGTTTTCAACTACCATGACTGGAGAAACTTCGCCGCCATAGTCATGACTTCAGATGTAAAAACGTTAGCCGCGATCGATATTGGCACAAACTCCATCCACATGGTTATTGTCCAAATTAAGACCGCAATCCCCACCTTTAGCGTGATTGAGTCGGAAAAAGCTACTGTGCGTCTTGGTGAACGCTGCGCTCAAACAGGAAATCTGACCGAGGAAGCAATGCAGCGATCGCTAGAAGCTTTGCATCGCTGTCAAGAATTATGTCAAACCTGCAAGGTTGAAGAAATTGTGGCAGTTGCCACCAGTGCCACCCGCGAAGCTCCCAATGGACAAGAGTTTATCCACCGTATTTACGAAGAATTAGGACTGCATATAGAGGTTATTTCAGGGCAGGAAGAGGCAAGGCGGATTTATCTGGGGGTAATTTCGGCAATGGAACTCAAAGATGAGCCACATTTGATCATTGATATTGGTGGTGGCTCAACGGAGATGATTTTGGGGGATGGGCGTGATCCTAGTTACTTGAGCAGCACCAAGATTGGGGCAGTTCGTCTGACTGATTTATTTGTAAAGACCGATCCCATTTCGCAAACTGATTATGAACGGATGTTGGCATATATTCATGGCTCCATTGAGCGTCCGACCGATGATCTGCGATCGCTATTGCTAGAAAAAAACATCAAATCGCCTTCCGCGCTCGGTACATCAGGAACTATCGAAACCCTTGCCAATCTCCACGCCAAAGAAAAGCTAGGCATTATTCCTAATTCGTTGCAAGGCTATGAAATTTCTTTTGCTGACTTAGAAAATATTGTTTGGCGGTTGCGAAAGGCAAATTTGGAAGAGCGCACAGCCATGGTGCGACAAAAGCGGGCGGAAATTATTCTAGCAGGGGCATTGATTTTACTGGAAACAATGCGACTCCTCAATATCCCGAAGCTTAACCTCTGTCAGAGGGCATTGCGGGAAGGTTTGGTGGTGGATTGGATGATCCGTCATGGTTATATTGAGGATGGTTGGCGCTATCAAAGTTCTATCCGCGATCGCAGTGTTCTCAAACTTGCGGATAAATATGGCATTGATCTGGCATATGCCAAACAGGTGGCAAACCATGCTATAAGTCTATTTGATCAAACCCAAGGCATTCTGCATGAATGGGGCGATGAGGAACGTCATCTGCTGTGGGCGGCGGCAATGCTGCATAACTCTGGACATCACGTCAGCCATGATGCTCACCACAAGCATTCCTATTACCTGATCCGCAATGGTGGGTTATTGGGCTATACCGAGTCGGAAATTGAAACTATTGCCAATTTAGCCCGCTATCACCGCAAAAGTGAACCCAAGAAAAAGCATGAAAATTTCCAAAAGCTAGATAATGAACGGGTGAAACTATTTGTGCGCCAAGGCAGTACTTTTTTGCGGTTGGCAACTGCCCTCGATCGCCGTCAGATCGCCGCGATCGCTGCCATTCGTGTATCTTGTCAGGGGCGATCGCGGGACTGTCATCTACATCTCACAGCCCAACAGCCTCACGATCCCTGTAGTCTAGAATTATGGAGCCTAGATTACAAAAAGCAACCCTTTGAATCGCAATTTAACGTTAATTTAGTGGTGTCACTAGAAACGCACTAGTTCATGGAATTTTCTCTCTCTTTTGTTATTGTGATGGCAATCGTGGCAGGTATTGCCGCAAGAGTAACTGCCAACTTTTTCCGTGTGCCAAGTATTGTCTTTTTGCTGATATTTGGGGTCGCTCTAGGGGGAGATGGACTAAATTTGGTGCAACCGCGCCTATTGGGAGACGGGCTAGCGGCGATCGTTTCTATATCCGTAGCTTTGATCCTGTTCGATGGTGGGCTAAATCTGCAATTAAAAGAATTGGGCAAAGTTTCTGAAAGTTTGCGTAATTTGATTACCATCGGAGCCTTGATTACCTTACTTGGTGGTGGCATTGCCGCCTATTGGCTCAGCGAATTTCCTTGGACGATCGCCTTTTTATATGCCTCCCTCGTGGTAGTGACAGGACCCACGGTGGTTAACCCGATTATTGAAGAAGTGGGGCTAGATCGGCGACTGGCAACGATTTTGGAAGGAGAAGGGGTACTGATTGATGCAATCGGCTCAGTATTAGCGGTCGTGGTCTTAGATGTGGCACTTAATCCGAGTGCTGGCGCGTTTGAGGTGGTAATCGATCTGGTGGAACGCCTTGGGGTGGGCGGTGTTTTGGGGGCGATCGCGGGTTGGCTATTGGGCAAATTTTTACAGAAGGCAACCTTTCTCGCTGAAGATACTAAGAGCGCAGTCGTGGTGGCGGCGGTATTGGGGCTATTTGAGACAGCGCAACAAATTCAAAGCGAATCGGGACTAACCGCAGTGGTGGTAATGGGGATTGTGTTACGGGCTGCCGAAATCCCTAACAACCGCGCTCTTCTAAAATTTAAAAGTCAATTAGTCGCGCTCATTGTTTCCGTATTATTTATTTTGCTATCAGCAAATCTTTCCATTCCTAGTATCTTCGCCTTGGGATGGGATGGAGTAAAGACAGTTCTCTTTTTAATGTTGGTAGTACGTCCGCTCAATGTGATTGTTAGTACATGGAATAGTGGATTTTCTTGGCGGCAGAAAGCATTCCTTGCATGGTGTGCGCCCAGAGGAATTGTGGCGGCTTCCGTTGCTTCATTATTTTCAATTTTATTGACTGAGCGCGGCGTAAATGGGGGAGAATCCATCAAGGCTTTAGTATTCCTAACGATCGCCATGACGGTATTTTTGCAAGGTCTATCAGCCAAATTGGTCGCGAAGCTTTTGGGACTGAACCAGCCTGATATTTCGGGTTTGGTAATTGTGGGCAGTAATCCCATTGGTATTCTTGTGGCGCGTTTATTTCAGGCAAATGGTCAAAATGTCGCCATCATCGACACCAGCGCCGATCTTTGTCGTCAAGCCGAAGCCTATGATATTCCCACCTTTGTTAGCAACGGGCTGGAGGCAAAATCCTTAGCTGAAGCAGGATTAGATTCGGCGGGGACTTTTTTGGCACTGACCATCAATATTGATGTAAATATTGTCATCGCGCAGTTGGCTGTGAAGGAATTTAATCCGCCGAAGGTATTTGCTGTATATGTCCGTGATGGCGATCGCCGCAGTCAAGCCTCAGTCCAGCAAGCCTTTAGTGATCGCCTGCCCATCAAAACATGGAATCAATATATTCTGCAAAGGGAAGTGCGGGTGGGCGAAGTTCTCTTAACAGAATTAGAAATGGCGGATAAACTCAACAGTTTTAATACGATGTTTAATGCGGGGCAGTTATTACCATTGCTATTTGAGCGTAAAGGACAATTACAGATTGTCTCGGCGGATATGTCTTGGGAAAAGGGCGATCGCATTGTTTATTTGCTATACACACCAAGGGCTTTGCCGCCGCCCACAAATTCGCCAGTTGAGTCATCAGCCCCAACCTTAGATATTAATCCGATTGTACTATCGGATCTTGATATCTCACTCAAAACCAATGATGTTAATTCTCGCGATCGCGCTAATGGCGATGCAGTGGTTAAGCCCGACTATTTCTTAAATATGGCAAGAGAAATTCTCAAACGCCAGAACTAATGGCAAGTTAATCCCTAATCCATCGGGTTGTGCCATCCTTTTGATCGATGAGGGTAATGCCTTGGGCTTTGAGCAGATTGCGGAGGCGATCGCTTTCGCCATAGTTTTTAGATTGCTTCGCCTCACGCCTTTGTTGAATGAGAACTTCGATTTCGGAATCATTGATGACGGATTCATCGTTGTCAGGATCTTGGGTAGGAGAATCTGCGACAAAGCCTAGCACATTAGTCATATAACTGAGTGCTTGCCATTTTTGATATAGAACATCTGTATCTTTATCAGTACTACCAGAATGCAATAGAGAATTACGTTCAGAACAGAGTTTTTTCGCTAGTTCAAATACATAGGACAAAGCGACAGAAGTATTAAAATCATCATCCATTGCCTCTTCAAAACCAACGATCGCTGCCTGTACAGTTTCTCTACTTGGCAATGCTAGATCTGTCCAGCCCAGCTTTGCGCCAAAATCCTTGGCAAATAACATGGCATCCCGAATAGTTTCCCAACCTTTAGTCGCTGCCTTAATTGCCTCTTCGGTAAAATCGATGGGCTGACGATATTGGGCTTGCAGAATGAATAGACGGATTGCCATCGGCTCGAAATGGCATAATAAATCGCGAATGGTTTTGAAATTGTGCAGGGATTTGGACATTTTCTCGCCATCAATATTCACAAAGCCATTGTGCATCCAATATTTAGCTAAGGGCTTGGCATAGGCGGCTTCTGATTGGGCGATTTCGTTCTCATGGTGGGGAAATTGTAAATCTGCACCTCCTGCATGAATGTCAATGGTTTCGCCTAAACGCGATCGCACCATCGCCGAGCATTCAATATGCCACCCCGGACGACCATCGCCCCAAGGTGATGCCCAAAAAGGCTCATTGGGCTTAGCGGACTTCCATAATGCAAAGTCAAAGGGATAGCGTTTATATTCTTCCAATTCATCAACGCGCCCACTTGCCCCCGACTGCATATCCTCTAGCTTGCGCCCTGAAAGCTTGCCATAATTGGGAAACTTCTGCACGGCATAATAGACATCGCCCCCTGCGGCATAGGCATAGCCACCCTTGATCAATTGCTCAATTAGCTTAATAATTTCAGAAATCGATTCTGTCGCGCGGGGATAGGCATCAGCAGGCTGAATATTTAGCTTTGCCATATCTTCGTTATAGGTAGCAATATATTGATCGGCGATCGCTTGCATGGTTGTCCCCCGTTCCTGCGATCGCTTGAGAATTTTGTCATCAATGTCAGTAATATTCTGCACGTAGGTGACTTGATATTTAGTCTGCAAATAGCGGCGCACCATATCCCACACCACATATGCCCTGCCATGCCCTAAGTGGCAATAGTCATATACAGTTACCCCACAGACATACATTTTCACGATTCCCGCTTGCAATGGCTTAAATTCTTCTTTGCGTCTGGTGATGGTGTTGTAAATACGAAGGCTCATAAACTTAGGTAAATGGATCTTAAAAAATTATAACTGTCTGTGTATTCACAAGACTGAACTAAAAAGACTGAACTAAAAACTAATTGTGTTAGATTGTAGGGCAGTATCGCTGCGACAAATTTAGTATGGACTTACGCAAGAGATCTTGAAACCCTTGGTTGGCAATTGATCGAGACACCAGAGAAATACGATGAAAGTCGCATACCTGCGGAAAATATGACCACCCTACTGTCTAATCGTTATCAGGTTTTGCGTGTGCTTGGCTCAGGAGGCTTCGGTCAAACTTTTTTGGCAGAAGATACCCAGATGCCATCGCGGCGGATTTGTGTGATCAAGCAACTCAAGGCGATCGCTGATAATCCAGAAATTTACAAAATTGTGCGCGATCGCTTCCAACGGGAAGCAGCCACATTAGAGGCTTTGGGTAAAGATAACGTACTTGTGCCAGAGCTTTATGCCTCGTTATGTGAAAATGACGAGTTTTATCTGGTTCAAGAGTGGATTGATGGTAAAGATCTGCGCGATCTTGTCAGTACTGAAGGATGTTTGACTGAAGCTAAGGTTCAGAAACTACTGCTCGATTTATTGCCCACTTTAGGACATATTCACGATCGCGGTATTATTCATCGGGATATTAAGCCTGAAAATATTATTTTGAGATCTCGCGATCGCCAGCCTGTACTCATTGATTTTGGGGCAGTCAAGGCAACATTGGCTTCAGCGATGACAGCTCAAGGTGATGTAACCTGCTCGGTGGTGATCGGTACACCCACCTTTATGCCATCGGAACAGGCGATCGGGCGGGTGGGTTTTGCCAGTGATTTGTATAGCTTGGGCTTAACGGCGATTTTTTTATTAACAGGAAAAATCAGTTCTGAACTAGACACCGAAACCCAAACGGGGGAATTGTCATGGCAGCGCTACGCAGGAAATTTCAGCCCTGATTTTGTGAAGTTTTTAGACAGGGCAATTAGGTTAAATTTTCGCGATCGCTATGCCAGTGCCAACGAGATGCTGGTTGCCCTGAGAGAAGTTCTCAATGACTCCATTACGATCATCACCGTCAAGCATGATTCATCTGATCAAGAAAATACGGCGATCGCCTTAGAATCAACGGAAGGACAGGTGGCGATCGACTCGCGATTTTACATCGCTTCGGGCTATGAATCACGCTGTTATGAAGAACTTAAAAAAGCGGGATCGCTCTTACGGATTAAGTCGCCGCACCGTATGGGTAAGTCTTCGCTGATGGCAAGGGTGGTTAATCATGCTGAGGGTTGGGGCTATCGCTCCGTGATTTTAAATCTGGAGCAAACCAATCAAAAAATCTTTGCCGACCCCGAAAAATTCATGCAGTGGTTTTGTGCGACCGTTGGTAAGGCTTTGGGCGTGCGGGTGAAGACTGAGGAATATTGGGATGATATTTTTGGCGCGAATGATAACTGTACGGACTATTTTGAGAAATATTTATTAGAGGGGAATGAACAACCGCTCGCGATCGCCATTGATAATTTTGATCGTGTGTTTAACTATCCCGAAATCGAGACAGATTTTTGCGGCTTGTTGCGGGGCTGGTACGAGCGATCGCGCAGTCATCCCATGTGGGGCAAATTGCGTATGATCATTGTCCATTCCCAAGAACCCTATGCCCAAAAAGATATTAATCAATCACCCTTTAATGTGGGCTTTCCTGTGGAATTGCGCGAATTTACGATGGCGCAAGTGCAGGAACTACTGACACGACATCGATTGGTTTGGACTGATGCTGAACTTTCACAATTTATGGATTTGATCGGTGGGCATCCCTATCTAGTGCGATCGGCGCTCTATCGGATTGCCTCACGAGACATCACTCTAGAAGACTTTTTGCGAACTGCACCAACGGAAGCAGGAATTTACAGCAGTTACCTAATGGGACATCTCAAAACTCTGGAGGATTATCCTGAACTGGGTGAAGCAATGCAAAAGGTAGTAGTTGCCGATGCACCCGTGCGGTTGCGATCGGAGATTAGCTTTAAGCTCGATAGTCAGGGTTTAATATCTCGCATTGATAACGATGTCACACCGAGATGTTTGTTATATAAGTTATACTTTCGCGATCGCTTAGGAGGCAATTAGAAACTATGCCAGCCCTTGACCTATTTCACAACGCTGCTAAACAAGCCCTAATCAAAGATGGTTGGACGATTACCCACGATCCTTTGCACTTGCGCTGGGGGCGCAAAGATATGTATGTTGACTTAGGCGCAAAAAAGCTAATTATTGCAGAGCGATCGGAGCAGAAAATCGCTGTAGAGGTCAAAAGTTTTACTGGTGAATCAGAAATGCAAGCTTTCCGCGATGCGATTGGACAGTTTGCCATCTATCGTTCGGTTTTGCGCCGTACTTATCCCGATTATCTTCTCTATTTAGCCATTCGCGATGTGGTTTATACTTCATTTTTTGAAGAACCAATCGGGCAAATTTTAATTGAAGATGAAAATCTGAAACTGATCGTATTCGATGCTGAACAAGAGGTAATTTCATTATGGAAAAACTAACTAAATATCGCTCAATTATTCAATCGGTTTTACTAACATATACAGAGATTCCCTATTCCCACGGAGAATTAATTTGTAAACCAATTTTTGATGAGATCCATGATAGCTACTTGTTAATTACCCTTGGCTGGGATCGCAAAACCCGCGTACATGGTGCGCTTATTCATGTTGATATTATTAACGGTAAAGTGTGGGTACAACGAGATGAAACAGAAGATGGTGTTACCTCTGAACTTGTCGCCGCAGGAATCCCTCGCCATGATATTGTTTTAGCTTTTCATCCTGTGGATGTGCGTCCTTATACTGGCTATGCCACTGCTTAGGAGGTTAATGATATGTCTAAGACATTGCAAGCAACGGAAATTGATTTAGCCAAACTAGAGGAGTTGTTTCGGCTAGAGAAAAGTTTTGACACTGATTTTTTTTGGGAATGGCGCGATAATTTACCCCATATCAAGGAAAGCGAGCAGTTGCTCTTAGATGATGTCAAGACCGATTATTTGCATTTATCCAAGCACTCTCTCTTAGAACCAATCGTTAAAATGGTGATACTATCGCCAATTCTAAAGTTAGCTGGCTTCTATCGTTCCCCATTTTACCTAAAAGCAGAACAATCGATATCGATTCTTTCTCAGGAAGAGGCGATCGTGATTCAAGGTCGCATTGATGTTTTGGTATTTAAACCGCCCTTTTGGGTGGTGGTGATTGAGGCAAAGAGAGCGGCGTATTCCGTAGAAGTGGGCATTCCGCAAGCACTGACTTACATGATTGCCAATCCCCATCCAGAACGTCCTGTCTTTGGATTAGTGACTAATGGTAGTGAGTTTATTTTTCTCAAACTTCAGCAGCAGGATACTTTGAAATATGGGGAGTCAGATTTATTTTCGATTAAGAGAGGTAATGATTTATATACGGTTGTCAGTATTTTGCGACATCTCTCTCAATTAGTAGCGAAGCCCTAGTTAGTAATGCCAACTTTCATTCTTTTATAATTTTATGTCTACAACCTCTAGCAATTTCCAATATCAAGTCGGCGGTAGTTTACCGATTGATAATGCTGCCTATGTGGAACGACAGTGCGATCGCGAATTATTAGATCGCCTCAAAAATAGCGAATATTGCTTTGTGTTTAACTCGCGACAGATGGGCAAGTCGAGTTTGCGGGTGCGGACAATGCAAAGATTGCAACAAGAAGGCTTTGTCTGTGCAGTGATCGATCCCCAGACGCGGGGGACAACCTTGCGCGAGGATCAATGGTATGCGGGGACGATTAAGCGCTTGATTGGCGATTTGCATTTAGAAGCGGCGATCGACTTTCCGAAATGGTGGAAGGAACTCGATGCTCAGTCAATTTCGGTAGTGGAACGCTTTGATTATTTCATCGAGCAAGTTCTATTACCAAATATCCCCAACAAAATCGCAATTTTCATTGAAGAAGTTGATAATCTGCTCAGTCTTAAATTTGATACCGATGGCTTCTTTATTCTGATTCGCTCACTGTATGAGCGCCGTGCCGAGAAGCCAGAATATAATCGATTATCCTTTGCTTTTTTTGGTGTTGCTACACCTGCGGATTTGATCCGTGGTAAGGGAAGTTCAGCGTTTAATATTGGCTATGCGGTAGAGATGAGTGGCTTTACGCTGTTAGAAGCATCTCCTTTAGTACAGGGTTTAGTTGGGAAGTTTAGTGATCCTCAGGCTATTTTACCAGCAATACTCTATTGGACGGGAGGACAACCCTTCCTCACTCAGAAGTTATTAAATCTAGTGGCATCAGTATCTCCTCTCGATTTATCACCTGAGGATTTTGTGCGGATGGTTGTGTCGGAGAGAGTAATTGATAATTGGGAAGCACAGGATATTCCTCCACATTTGAAAACTATTAGAGATCGATTCTTGCAGAGTGATGAGAAGGGGCGAGGGCGATTATTGGGGCTTTATCAACAGGTTTTGGATAGTGATGGTATTCCTGCGGATGAGAGTTATGACCAGATGCAGTTGCGATTAACGGGGTTAGTGGTCAAGCGAGATAGCAAGTTGACGGTTTACAATCCGATTTATGCGGCGGTGTTTAATCTGGCATGGGTAAGGCGAGCGTTGGCGGATCTGCGTCCAAGTCTCTATGCTGAGGCTTTTAGGGCTTGGCAAGCTAGTGACGATCAGCAAAAGCAGTTCTTTTTGTTGCGGGGTCAGGCGTTGGTAGATGTAGAGGATTGGGCACAGGAAAAGCGCTTAAGTGATGAGGATTACAAGTTTTTGGCGGCGAGTCGTCATGTGGATAAGCAGGAAGCGTTAGCGGAAGTTAAGCTCAAAGCGGAAAAACAGAGAACAAAACTTGCAGTTGCTGGCAGTATTATTGCATCTATTCTTCTAGGATTCGCTTCATGGCAATTAGTAGCCGCCGATCGCAATGCAAAAATTGTTGTTGATAATGCTGTTGAAAGAGTGGAAGAGCTTTCTCAGAAAAAATATCAACTTGATGCTCTACTAGAGACCATTAAAACCATTGATCTAATGAGAAGCTTGGGTAAGACAAATGACAAAAATAATATTGACCATCTTTACAAAATAATTGCTAGCATTCGAGAGAGAAATCAACTAAAAAGTCATCAAAATCAGATTTGGGGCTTAAGTGTTCATCCTGACGGTCAGAGAATAGTTTCTAGTAGTTTTGATAACACTATAAGATTGTGGAATATCGAAGGAGATCTCTTAGATACTAAGAGACAAAAATACAGGCAATGGAATGTAACATTTAGCCATAGTGGTCAATTGATAGCATCTGTAGATGATAATAACTCCGTATCATTATGGAAAATACAAAATAATAAGCTTCTACTGATTGATTCTAATATTATTAGAAATCTAAAAATAGATAAACAAGCTAATATCTTAGATAAGCAGATTTATGATTTAGCATTTAGTCCTAATGACCAAATGCTTGCTTTCTCAAGTGTGGATGGAACTCTTCGGGTATGGAAAAAAGATTCAACAGTAAATAAGGCTTCATGTGTAAAAGAAAAGGAAGATAACGAAATCTACAATATAGATTTTCATCCTAAAGAAGATATTGTAGCTTATAGCTGTAATGAGGGAGTTTATATATGGGATATGAATAAATTAGATCCACCCCAGTTGATTTCTAATTCAAAACACAGCGATAAAGTTACTGTGGTTAAGTTTAATAGCAACGGAAGCATATTAGCATCAGGCGGCAATAGTGGTAACATAAAAATATGGGACACAAAAAATAACTACAAACAAATAGCGGAAATACGCCCGCAAGTACCTCTGCTATATCTTACTTACATTGCATTTGATAGTAAGAATAGTTTTATTGCATCTTCTCATTCAAATAACACAATAGGTATTAAAATCTGGAGTTTAGAAAAAGCAATAAAGTCCTATCCTCAGCCTCTACAGAACTCAGAAGATAGTAACCTTTTAGGACATACACAACCAATCAACAAAATAATGTTTAGTCCTACCAACCCATTTATGATAATTTCAGCTAGCAATGATTTAACTATAAGAACTTGGTCATTAAAACCAATACTAATTAATCAGAGTGATGCAACGATTATTAACTTACTTGATCATAGTTGTAGTTTAGTTAAAGATTATCTAAAGGTAAAGGATGATAAAGATATTCCTAAACGTCAAATTGCTAGTAAAGTTTGCCAAATAGACTAAGTTTAAAGTCAGTGAGATTGGTAATGCAGAAAAATCTGAAAATTCGCATTACTCCCTAGTCTTGCTTTACTCAAAGCCTTGTAGATAGATAGTCTACTTCAAGAGACTAAACTCAGTGAGGACAATTTTTGCTGCAACCCGCTGTGCAAGGAGTACAACCTAAAATTTGATCTGTGGATATACCAAATCCACTTGTATTAATCCATTCAGCATTGAGCAAAGACCACCAATCGGTCGCCAATTCCTTCTCAACATACTCATAGGGAATCCAGCCATATCCTTTATCTCCCCAGTCTTCTCCCTGTGAATCTCTGAACAAAAATCCACCTTTAAGTGGTTTTGTTTCATCATTTGAGTTATCAAATTCCAAATTATCGTCATACCCAACAGCAACAAGCGCGTGACCAATTTTAGGTTTTTTAGAAGATTTAGATTCTTCAGTAGATTCAGTCTTTTTAACAGATTCAGTCTCTTTAGAGGCTGATAAAATTTCAAGGATTTCCTTTGTAATTTTAACTTGTCCTAGCTTAATATTCTTAGGTTTGTCTTGTTTATTGTTAGTATTTAAATCTTCTTGTGTAATCAAAGTCTCAATGAGTAAAACATCACTAATTCCAAAAATTGCTGGAAAACCTGATGATAGAGCAATCCGAATCTGAGCTACAGTCAATTTACCGACTTCAATGTCGTGCTTACCTTTGTCGAGTGTGAGCAATCCTTTTTGATAGTTCTCGCGAAGTTTATCTAATCGAAAATATTTAGTTGCTTGATAGTTTTGAGCATAGGCAAAAGCAAATGCTGAAGGTTGATGAGTAGGGGAAACACGTTTTTCTTCATTGCCTAGCCATCCATTATCATCAAACTCGTTTTTATCATTTTTAGGCATCCAGTTATGATCAGACCTCTCTGGAGGAATGCCGAACAAAACCATCGCTCTTAGAGTATCTCTAAGGGTTGCGCCACCTTGTTTCAAAGCATCTTTTTCTACATCCATCAGATCTCTAGTGACCTTGTAAAGAAATCGCCAAGAAAGTTGATTGTTAGTTCGATTACTAGCGCGATTTTGGAAATACTCCATCAAAGCTTTCCCTGCATGGGCGGTACAGGTCATTCCCTCTTGTATTGAAACATCAGAAAAGTATTCCCGCAAATCAACGGATTCCTTCAAGAATAAATCTTTATTCAATAAGCCCTTGACTTTTTCTTCGTGGTTTTCTTCAGTGCGAAAAAGCATTATTAAGTAAGGAGGTTGCCTATACCTACCTTGCTTTGCTCTCCATTCTTCCTCTGGTACAAGACGCATTGCTCTGCGATATGTGGGCGAATTGTCGTCTTCAGCAAAGATCAGCCTTTCGATTCTGATGTTTTTGGCTTCATTATCGATCTCCTCTGGCACTAACTTGCTGACGACGGTTTCCAAGGAATATTGATTAGTTGTGTCAATATTTCTTTCTGTTTCAGCTAACCAGCCGCCATTATTATTATTTCCGTTTGCCATTTTTTTTAACCTAATGAAGCCCACATAGATTTTTGAGTCTTAAATTCGACTGATTTGTGAAAATTAAGACTGGTTTAATTGTTAAATATTACAGCTAATTAAATCATAACAAGGTAAAAATAACAAGGTAAAAAAATTGGTAACTAATCAGGCTTAGTACAGGATAACCAGGGGCAAAAGCAGGAAGTAAGGCGATATAAAATATAAAAGATAACTATATCATTCGTAAAACCCGCAGGGATGTGACTGGTTGCGTGATTACTTAACTACAGCCTGTTGAGGATATATGTAGCACATCGTAAACCATACAAATAGCAATTACAGATCTCGCGAAATCTCCAAACCGCGTTGGCAAAAACTTCAGCCTGTACCTAGTAAATTGCTTAGCCAAAGACGATTTACAATTATTTATTACTCTTGGCGACCAGCTTCACCAGATGCAGGAGACGATCTCGTAATTGACTGTGCCATGAATGCAGGCGTAACAGTCATCACTTCAAATTTGCGTGACTTTCAAAATGCCAAGGAGTCTTTGGGCTTGCAAGTAATGACTCCAGCCCAACTAATTATCAAACTAGCATCAATAGGAACTGCACCATGAGCCGATTAACCCTACGTTTGCCAGATACACTACACCAACAACTAATCCATTTAGCAGAAAGTGAAGGAGTCTCTCTCAATCAATACATTGTCTATGCTCTAGCTCGTCAATCTTCTATAAACTACACCATTCAACCAATTCCCAAACAAAAAACTAATCAACAACAATCAGATTTCACCAACCTTTTGCAAAAGCTAGGAACGGCATCTCCTAGTGAAATAGAAATAGCATTATCAGAACGAGAAACCGTTGAACCTGAAAAAGAACTAACCCCTGAAATCATTGCCAAATTTCAGCAAAGGCTCCAAAGCAAGGAAAGAAGTAAAAGGTAAAAGGAAAAAAATTTGGATTTATAGTTTGTTTTGTTGGTGATAGACATAAGTACGCAGAACATTATTGATAATTGATTGATAGCCCTTCCCTTGACCCTTAAACCAATCCAAAACATCACTATCTAACCGAATCGAAACCGCCTTTTTCGTAATAGGAACGATCATTTTTGCATTCTCCCAAAAGCGATCGCCCCTATCGCCCCTAATGCCATGTTATTGTACTAAAAACACCCCATCGTATCTTGAAACCATGCCTCAACTTATTCCCACCGAACTCGAAGACGGAACGATACCTTTCCTCGATAGAAGTTAGTGAAGTTACACTGGAATTTGAGGTTAGTCTTGATGCTAAGGCGGGTGTACCTTTCATTGCATCGGGCGGCACAAGTTCTAACCTGAAGATTACAGTTAAATGTGCATTTCCCAAGCAAAGTGCTTAGGATAAATCAAGTGTAAGGCTGCACGAAGCGTCACATCAACTCAGGAGATATTCCCATGACTACGTTACTACGCATCTCGCAAATAGAAACCCTAGAAGGACAAAGCACAATCCTCCATGATATTGACTGGCAACAATTTGAATCGATTCTTGAGGAGCTTGGTGAAAAGCGCAACACCAGAATTGCTTACTTAGATGGTGAATTAGAAATCGTTATGCCTTTACCCCATCACGAAAAAGTCAAAGTTCTACTTGCTGACTTTGTAAAAGCATTGCTAGATGAATTAGCGATCGACTTTGAAGGCTTCGGCTCTACCACATTTAAAGATAAAGCTAAAAAAGCAGGGTTAGAGCCTGATGAATGCTTTTACATTCAAAATAATGTCGCCATGCGCGGTATCCGTAAACTTAATATGGCGATCGATCCGCCGCCTGATTTAGCGATCGAAGTGGACGTGACCTCTAAAACTAAGTTTGATGTCTATCGCATCCTTGGCATACCTGAACTATGGATCTATGATCAAGTTTTGAAGATTTATGTTTTGCAAGATGATGAATATGTCGAATCAGAATTTAGTCCCACCTTTGGCGATATTCCTGTACGCGGGATCATTCCTCAGTTTTTAGAGCTTAGTTTCAATGAAGGACGCAGTGCGGCTATGCGTGCTTTTCGGGATTGGATGCAGACAAGTGAGCAAGTAAAAAGTAAAAAGTAGAAAGGTAAAAGTAATAGATATGGATTGCAACAAAGTCTTGCTGCTGTCGGCAAATCCAGCGAATACCGATCGCTTGCGGGTGGAGGCGGAGTTTCGTGAAATTGAAGAATGTTGGCAGAAGTCAAGTCAGCGCGATCGCTATGCGATCGTCACTAAAGGCGCAGTGAGAATTGACGACCTACAGCCAATTTTGCTTCAGGAAGTACCTCGCGTAGTGCATTTCTCAGGACATGGCGCGGCGGCAAATGGATTGGTGCTTGAGCATGATGATGGCACTTGGCAACTTGCACCTACGGAGGCACTGGCGGATCTATTTCGGATTTTGCAAAATGGCATTGACTGCGTGGTGCTGAATGCTTGTTTTTCCTCGTTACAGGCAGAGGCGATCGCCCGTTATGTCCCCTATGTGTTGGGGATGAATCAGGCGATCGGTGATGTGGCGGCGATCGAGTTTGCTAAGGGTTTTTACGGGGCTTTGTTTGAGGGGCGATCAGTTAAAGATGCTTTTGAGTTAGGTAAAAATCTGATTGCACTCAAAAATATTCCTGAAGCGCAAACTCCTGTATTGATTACTAGAACGGCGGCAAGGAATGCTGTTAGTAATGCCGCTAATAATGCCGCTAATAATAATGATGTCAACTTGGTGCAGATGGATGGGCGTTGGTATGTGGTGCAGACGCAAATTGAAAACCGATGTCGTGAAGAATTGTTAAAGCCAGGAGCTTTGATTAGAATCAAGTCACCATCCAAAATGGGTAAAGGGATGCTGAAAGCGCGACTTTTAGAATTTGCCCAAAGCCAAGGCTATCGCACCGTCACAGTGGATTTACGAGAAGCAAATCAAGAAACATTTGGGCATATCAATCAATTTTTGCAATGGCTCTGTGCCTATGTCGCTGATAGTTTGGAAATTGAGGCAAACCCTGAAGAAAATTGGAAAAAGATTTTAGGGGCAAGCACTAACTGCACTAAGTACATGGAAAAATTTTTACTGGATGCCGATGAATCGCCATTGGTACTAGCCATAACCAATTTTGATTATGTGTTTAACTATCCCCATGTCGAAAATGATTTTTTAGGTTTATTGAGAGGTTGGTTCGAGAAAGTTAATGTTAAAAAAGTATGGGGTAAACTTCGGCAAATTATTGTTTTTTCTGAAGAAGCTTTGGTAACTCATGACATTAATCAGTCGCCCTTCAATGTGGGATTGTCGATTGAGTTAGATGAGCTAACCCCCGAACAGGTTTTAGTCCTTGCTAATGCCTATGCTTTGCAATGGAGTATGTCAGAGGTCGAACGCTTAGTGTCGATGATTGGTGGTCATCCCTTTTTAGTTCATGGGGCGCTAGAGCATCTACGGTATCACAATCATGATTTGCCAACACTGCTGGAAACTGCGGCTAGTGATGAGGGTATTTACAAAAGCTATCTCCATGAATTGTGGCGGCAATTAGAGGCAGATCCAGAGCTAGTCGCGGCAATGCGAAAAGTGGCGATCGCTGATGGAGCCGTGCGCTTGGAACGCAGGGAATTGGTGAAACTGGACAGTATGGGGCTTTTGAAATATAAAGGTGCTGATAGTTTGCCCCGATGCGAGCTATATAAAATATATTTTGGCGATCGCTTGCAGTAAGGAATATTAACAAATATTGGAGTATTGGTGTTATGACATCCGCACAGCCTCTAAATACAAATAATCAAAATTTAAATAATCAAAATTTAAATAACAATAGTTTCTCTGGCTATCAAATTGGGGGAAGCCTGCCCCTAGGTGCGTCAAGCTATATCGAGCGTCAAGCCGATCTCGATTTGTATGATTTACTCAAGGCTGGCGAATGTTGTTATGTCTTTAACTCAAGGCAAATGGGCAAGTCGAGTTTGCGGGTGCGCGTTACCCAAAGATTAAAACAAGATGGTATTCGTTGTGCCACGATCGATCCGCAAACTATCGGTACGCAGTTAGAGCAGTCTCAATGGTATGCCAGTGTCATTAGCAATTTATTGGAAAGTTTTGGCTTAGAGGATCGTTTTGATTTGGAAGAATGGTGGGAATCGCGGGATTGGTCTTCGCCTGTGCTTTGTTTGCATGATTTTATTACTAAGTTTTTGTTGGTTGAAATTAAAGCTCCAATTGTAATTTTTGTGGAAGAGGTGGATAGCCTCTTGAATTTGGCTTTTAAAGCCGATGACTTTTTTATGTTGATTCGTTCTTTAAATGACAACCGCAGCCAAAATCCTGAATATCACCGATTAGCTTTTGCCTTGGTGGGTGTGGCAACGCCTATGGATTTAATTCAGCATGAGAAGCATTCCGCTTTTAATATTGGTAAGGCTGTGGAGATGAGTGGTTTCTCTTTAGCTGAAGCTGCACCCTTAGCGAAGGGATTGGAGGATCGCTTTACGGAATCGCAATCTATTCTCAAAAATGTTTTAGATTGGACGGGGGGACAGCCTTTTTTAACCCAGAAATTATTAAGTTTAGTATCGCAATATCTGCCAGAAAATCTAGCTGCTGAACTGATCGCGCCCGAAATTGCCAAGATTGTCGAGACACACATCATTCACAATTGGGAGTCTCAGGATAAGCCGCCGCATTTAACAACAATTCGCGATCGCATTGTCACGGTTGAAGAGAAGTTGCGTGGTCAGATGTTAGATTGCTACCGCCGCATTTTGGAGAATGAAGTCTTAGAAGCAACCACAACAACGGAAAGGGTCAAGTTAAGGCTGACGGGTTTGGTGGTAAAGAGAGATAACAATTTGCGATCGTATAATCCAATCTATGCGGCTGTATTCAATCAAGCATGGGTAGCGCAACAATTAACAGATCTACGTCCAGCCTTCTATGCGGCAGCTTTTTACAAGTGGAACAGTTCTGAAGAGAGACAGAAACAAGACTCTTTGCTGCGAGGGCAAATTTTGCTGGATGCCGAGACATGGGCAAAAGGTAAAAGGCTGAGTGATGAAGACGATCAATTTTTACTGGAAAGTCGGGAATTAGAAAAACAAGAACAAGAAAGGCTATTAGCTACAGAACGTTTAGCAAGACGAAATGCAGAAGAGGCTAATAGACTGCTCATTGAAAAACAAGAAACTGAACGTCAATTAGATTTAGAAAAATTGGCAAAAGAATCTGCTGAACAAGAACGGCTAATTGCAATCAAACGGCAGGAAATAGCGGAAGAGGAGTGGCGGGTTTCAGAGGACAAGGCGATCATTTTAGATGAGGCAAAACGAAAGGCAGATCGGCGGGTGAAGGTGGGTTCGGCAATTTTGGCGGTGACTTTGGCTTTGGCTGCGGGGGCGGGGGTAAGGGCGGCACAATGGCTGAATGATGTAAGTATCAAAAGTGAAGAAACAATAACAGGGTTAGAAAATATAATTGCACAAAAAAAGAATGAGATTAAATATTGGGAGAAGTTGTCTCAAAGGAAAGAATTTGAGATCGAATATCGACAGAACGTAAAATCACAGCTTAAGAGATTAAACTTTAATGATGTAGAAATACATGAATTTATCTCTAAAGTTGATGATATGTATAAAGACAAAGAATCCCAAAATTTATCCAAAAACATTCTTAAAATTGCTTCATCTAATCGAAGTATTGAGGTTCAATATTTTTTTAAAGAATCTGATTCCCTCCTTAAAATTGATGCAATCAGAATGGCTATAGAAAACACTGGTTTTAAATTTAAAAGCGAAAAATCAAATGACAAACTACCTGTAAATTCAATTTTATATGGTAGGGGTGTTAATTCTGAGGAGGTTAAAGTTATAAGTCTTATTACGATTAGGGCAGGACTTAGAATAAAAGCTATTGAACCATTTAGGCTACAATACGATCGGCTTCCATTAACCATTCAAGTTGGTTCAAATTCTGAATTTGAAGATAGAGAAGTCTGGACAGAAGAACGTATTCAAAATAGTGAATTTAGACCTAAGTGAAATGGTCTTGATACACAAATAATGCTTGCCGATATCATCTCACTATTAATCATAGTACCATTGAAAACACGAAGCCTAATGCCCATGCCTCAATACACCATATCTCCTACAGCCATCCGCGATCTTGAAGACATTATCGACTATTTCACAGAAAGAAACGTAGAAGCGGGTGAGCGACTACTCAATGAATTCAGTAAAAAATATGGTGCTATAGTAGTGTCATGACTATCGTATCTTCATTTTCCATTGTCATTGATACCAACGTCCTGTTTGAAGGCTTAACAAAACAAGGCGGCGCTGCTGGACTCATCATTGACGCATGGCTAGCAAGATTACTTGAAGTCTCTAGGCTTACAAGTTCTGAAATGTCGATCGCCTCATCAGGGATATTAAGGATTTCTTCAAGGCGCTTCTGAGAGATACTCATTATATTTCCTCCTTTCTTTAGGGGTAGCTTTTCGTACAGACATACATTTTCACGATTCCCCCTTGCAATGGGATAAATTCTTTTTTGCGTCTGGTGATGGTGTTGTCAATACGAAGGCTCATAAACTTAGGTAAATGGATCTTCAAAAACTATAACTGTCGTGGCACTTCTAAATAAACAAGAGGCAGCGCTTTGCGCCGCCTTTTATTTGTTAGCTAAAGTGACAAACCTTGCGGAGATTGGCGATCGCTGACTCAAGGGTGCTGTCTTTTTTGGCAAAGCAAAAGCGCAGGGCATTCACCTTTTCGCGATCGGGGTGGCTAAAGCAAGTACCTGGAACAGCCGCCACTAATGCTTCCTTAGCTAACCAAAAGGCGGCGCTATCGGCATCCTTGGCAATCATAGAGCTATCTGTCCAAATGTAATAGGCTCCCTGCGGCAGAACGGGCGCAAATCCTAGCTCCACTAGTACGGGATAAAATAAATCCCGTTTGCGGCGATAGTCATCGGCTAGATTCGTAAAATATTCTCGACCAAACTCCATGGCGGTGAGGGCGGCATATTGGAGGGGGGCAGGGGCGCTGATGGTGATAAAGTCATGGATACGGCGGATAGCGGCGCTTAGGTAAGGACTAGCAACAACATAGCCCAAACGCCAACCTGTGATGCAAAAGGTTTTAGAAAAGCCATTGACCACAATTGTGCGATCGCGCATTCCGTCAATGCTCATCAGGCTGATATGTTCTTGTTCATAAATGATATATTCATAAATCTCATCGGTAATCGCATAGACATCATATTCTTGGCAAAGCTTAGCAATCAATTCTAATTCTGTCCTTGTCCATACCTTTCCCGTGGGATTGGCAGGACTATTGATAATCACTGCTTTCAGACCTTTTTTAAAGGCGGGTAATAGCATCTCTTCGGTAACTTCCCATTGGGGAGGATGCAAAGTAATGAATTCAGGAATGCCGCCGACAGTCGCTAAGTTGGGAATATAGTTTTCGTAGAATGGCTCAAAGATTAAGACGCGATCGCCCTGATCAATCAGGGTCATCAATGCCACATTCAAACCTTCCGTTGCGCCACAGCAAACGGTGATTTCAGTTTCAGGATCGATGGTGATTTGATTATCCCTTTGCATCTTCTGGGCGATCGCCTCCCGCAACTTATGCCAGCCCCAGCTATCAGCATATTGATTCATGTCTGAGGCGATCGCTGCCCTTGCCGCCTCTTTGAGCGCCTCTGGTGCAGGAAAATCTGGCAACCCTTGGGCAAGATTGATCGCGCCAAATTTTTCGCAATAGCGGGAAGATTCGCGAATTTGTGACTCTTTGATTTGGTGGGCGCGTTGGGATAAGGAATAGATGGGGGATGGGTTCAGGGAAACGGTAGTCAAGGAATTATCTCAGTAAATGTAAAAATGGTGAATACTCAACTCACGGCTATTGCAGCAAATTAACTGTCTCATTTAAAGTCTGGCTAGGACGCATTGCTTGACTAGCCCTATTACAATCAGCATTACAATCAGCGCCATAATAGCCGCTCATATCAACGAATTGACCTTGAGCAACGCTCAATTTTAGCAGGAATTGACCTTCTTTTCTTTGGTATTGTTTCAGAATTGTTGGTGAACAAATAAGTCTCGGAAGTTAGGAGCATTAGCGGGCTTATAATGCGATCGCAAGCACTATGGCTCGGCACTTGTGATAGCATCGAAAAGTAGGCTCAACACTAAGAGCGTTGGGAAGCATTAACGACTGAACAACAGTCCAAGTTCGCGCCAATTTGTCCAGACTCTGTAATTGAGTTGATGTCACCCAGTGACAACTTGAAAATGGCGCAAGCAAAGATGCAGGAATATCAAGATAATGGGGCAAGGCTGGGCTGGCTGATTAATCGCCAAGATCGAGAGGTGGAAGTTTATCGCATTGGGCAGTCTAAGGAAGTTTTGCAAAATCCAATTTCTCTGTCTATAGTTTTCTTCTTCCCCCTTGAAAAAGGGGGATTGAGGGGGATCTTTAGTTACTAAAAATAAGCTGACAACCTGTGTGTACACCGTAGCTTGCAAAAGGGGAGGTTCTGAGTTTGCTCCCTTTACAAGTTGTAAATTTGGAGATCAAGCTTTTTGACTGACAAGGATTTTCAACGCTTGTGTCAGTCAGTCAGGTTTTAGTCTCTCTTGAGTATTTCCCAAGGTTTTCCATCACTTTGGTCAGGCAACCGTGAAAATGATTTTTTCGGAAAATCGATCAAGCAATCAAAATAACTGGCTAGCTCCTGCCGATCGCATGGCTCCACCTGAGCATCAATTACAACTGCAAAACTGGCGCTTTTAATGCCTGCCAAACCGACCAACATCGCATCTAAGGGAACTTGCAACTCCTGATAGAGCCTTACTTTTCACGGCATCTTTAAAAGGTGGATCAGAATGGGCTTTCAGGTAAAGGGTACAGATGGGGTTAAAGTAGTAAAAAGCAAACAAAAGCAGGCAAGAAAAAATGATGAACTGGTGGGACAAGAATTTT
>NZ_JACJPY010000051.1 GCF_014696345.1 Pseudanabaena cinerea FACHB-1277 | reverse complement strand
TATTGAAACTAGCTCCCAATAAGTTAACCTACTATCAACGAGGTAAGAGGGCTATGCAGCTTGTCACGGCTACGTTTTAGATGTCTTTGTCACCCCCTCAGGTCTTTATTACTTACCAAATTACTTGCAAATGAGAGTAAATTCATTTGCAAATTGCCATGAGTGCTAAACCTGAGTTTCCAGCTTGTATTCCACAGCAAGACTTGGATCATAGTCGTGAATACCCAATGCTTCCATATATTTAGGGATAGCTTTATCAACCGTGTACTTTAGCTCTAAAATGCTGCGAGCATTATGACCCAGTTCGGCAGCAGATTTAGGGTTTGCTGCTAAGTCGTTGATGTAATTAGCTAAACCTTGAGCATCACCATTAGCAAAACATTTTCCACAGTTACCTTCAGCAACAATGTCCCGCAAGTAATTATTCTCAGGACAGATGGCGGCAACGGGACGACCTGCCGCTAAGATGCCATACATTTTTGATGGTGCGATCGTATCGCCGACATTCGGCAAAACACTAACAAGGGAGAGATCGCAAGCGGTCAGAGAAAAGGGCAGCACATCTTGATCTTGGTATGGCATTTGGATCGCGTTAGTTAGCTTACCTGCGGCGATCGCTTCTTTGACGATCTTAGCTCCAACCCCATTGCCAATAAACAGGAACTTGATATTTGGATGATCCTTTAACAGATAAGCTGCTTCTAAAATCGTATTGGCATCATGGCAGCGCCCCAAATTTCCTGAGTAAAGCACGATAAAACTATCAACCAAGTCATTCGCCCTTGCAAACCAATTATCCGACTTAGCGATCGGGCGGATCAATTTGGGATCAGCCCAACTATGAATGACATAAATTTTGTCGGCAAGTTGAGGGTTTTTTGATACTAGTAACTGTTTCATGGGATCGCTGAGAACGATCAAGGATGTCGCCCTGTCCCACACCTTACGGTTCAGAAATTCCCACAGATGAACCACCCAATGATTTTCATTGACCACACCTAACCGCACCGCAACTTCAGGATAAACATCATAAACAATGCAGCTATAGGTATGTCCAAAGATTTTGTTGTAAAACCAGCCAATCAAGCCTAGAAATGGCGGTGCAGAGGTCAAGACCAAATGTGAACCACGCATCCCCCGACTACGAAATTTAATCACGCAGCGCAGCAAAAACAAAATACTAGCCAACAGCTTGTTGCGAATGCGTTTGGACATGAGGTTAATGGAGCCAGTACGTTTGACGTTGACCCCATTGAGATCTTCTTGGCGTTTTACATTTGTTTGTCTAAAGGCATACCCTGGCATACCTGTAAAAACTCCCACATCAAAGCCCTGTTTAGCTAAACCATGGGCTAAATCATATATAAACTGACCAGTTGCCGCATAATCAGGTGGATAGAATTGGGTAATGATACTTATGCTAGCTTTTACGTGATTTTTATGCGATATCTTCTTGAGCATTATTTATTCTGTGCTGAATTGACTTTTCTACAACTAGCTGCGTATCAGATTTTGTATTGGCTCCTGCAAAGCTTTACTGGATTTAAAACCAATCTGGATAATTACTCCTTTCGCATTTCAGAATTAATGTTGTGGCGTTGCGCCCCATACCGTTAATTCTGGGCTTCAATATCTATTGTTAGACTGGAAAGGGAGTATAAATGTTCGTTTAAGTTAGCTTGAAGGAGATCTGCCAAGTGAAATCCATCTAAATATCTGTATAACTATACCTTGAATTTGCTTTATGCCAAGACTAAAAATCACTGCATTATCTTTAGACTTGCAAAATTCTAGAGATTATTGATGCAGATTCCCTACCTTGAGAATACTTGAGCTTGCAGGTTTGAGGATCGGCTGAATGTATTGTTGCCGACAACTGTCAACGTTTTCAAGCAAAAATGTTACAGATCTTGCTGTCGATAATTTAGTTGGTTGCTCCCCTTACTTCTAAGGATTAGTGAATCGCCGTTTACCGCTAATCTTTGGGTTTTGATGTCAGTTTATGTTAATTATCCGACTAGTAAGGGATTACTCGATTCGATTACAGAATAATGGTTTTAAAGATGGCTTTCATTGCGAAGCATCCGTTTGTAAGATAGCCACCCCGATGCGATCGCTACGATCAGAAAGCCCACTAAAAACCGCAGATGCAGCAGCAAGTCATAGTTATCCCAAGATTTACTATTGGTAGATAGGGCAGTAAATGCTTCACTCATGTGATATACAGGGTTGAACTGTGTAATTAACAATAAATCTTTTGATAGAAATGTGGTGGGAAAAAAAGCGCCGCCAAGGATTAGCAAAGGTACGCCCACAGCAGCAACTAATGAGTTAACATCTTCGGCACGGCGAGCAAATTTGGTGGCAAGGACAAAGCCGATGCCAACATAGGAGGCAATACTGGCGAAAATTACAAATAGCCCAAGGACGATTGAGCCATTAAATCGCACTTCCCAAAAAGAGGCGATCGCGTAGATGAGCAGTGTTTGCCCGATACCAATTACGGCATAGGCAAAGAAAATCCCTAGAAAGTAAGAAACACCGTGAATTGGGGCAATTAGTAAGCGCTTAATTGTCAGACTTTCGCGTTCAGAGACAATGGTGGACATCGTACCGCCGAGACAACTAAAAAATAGGGCAGAACCAATTAAGGTCGCTGGTGCAGCTAACTTAAAGGATTCGGCAGTAGAGATTTTGGAGCCTTCAGCCAAAACAAAGCCATTGAGCAACAACATAGAAACAGGAAATATCACCCACAACAATAAAGTTCGGTAGGTGCGAAATAGCTCTAACAAAATGCGCCGCCCGATCGCGATCGCTTCATATCCATAGTTCATGGGAGTTTTTGACTGAGATAATCAGAAAACAAAGGAAATCTATAAAAATCTATAAAAATCTATAAAATAGGATTCTCTTTAAAAATTTTTGCAGAATTTTTCAAAGCGTCAAGTGTTTGCCGAAGGGTTACTGGGTAAATCTTGGGTAACTCGCTGCAATTAACATTACTGTAGAAAGTGGTAGAAATTTGTGCTGAAAGGTAAATTTGACTATCCCAAATACCTAAAAATCATCGCTATTGTTGCTGTCGGGATCTACCTTGCTTTTAGACTCAAGCAAACATTGCAACTGTTACTGATTAGCCTGTTTTTGGCAGGGGCGATCGCGCCAATTGTCGAGCAGATCACTAAATGGCGCATCAAATATAAGCATTGGCATCTGGGACTGGGGAAAGCGGCGGCGATCGCCATGCTCTACCTGTTTCTGTTGATTGTGATAGTTTTGGCAGTTGCCCCCGCACCACAAATTATCCTAGAACTAGGGCAGTTTTTGATCAAGTTGCCCAGTTTACTAGAACAGATCCAACTGCCAAAAGGTGGTTTATTCAATAACATCAGTCAAGAACAACTCAATAAGCTCTTGCAAACGCAGCCCATAATTGAGCAAGCACAGAATTTTGGTCGGGATATCGTTGGGCAAACCTTTGGCTTTACATTGCAAGTATTCAATGCGATCGGTTTAGCCATTTTGAGCATGATGATCGCTGCATATATGGTGATCAACTCCGAAAGTCTCACTCAGCGATGCTTAAATCCCTTCCCAATCAAGATCCAAACCGAGGTCAAAGCCCTAATCCCCCCAATCAATAGATGTCTAGGTGCTTATGTGGTTGGCAGGTTTGGCACTTCCACCCTGTTAGGATTCTGCACTTACTTAATATTATCGATCGCTGGCATTCCCTTTGCAGGGGCATTGGGGCTGTTGGTGGCGGTGCTAAATCTTATCCCCTATATCGGCGGACTGGTGGCTTTAGTTGCCATTTTCATTGCCGCTTGGGGCGTTGATTTTAATCGAGGGGCGATCGCCTTAGTAATTTGCTTTGGACTGCAACAAATTGAAGCCTTTATCCTGCAACCTTGGTTAGTTGCGCCTTACCTAAACCTTGACCCCTTCGAGCTTTTATTATCAATCATCGTTGGTTTCGAGCTATTTGGTATTGTTGGCAGTGTTCTCGCGCCACCGATCGCAGGCAGCAGCAGAATTTTATTCAATCATTTCTCCGCCCAAAGAAATAGCATCAAGCAAACCCCAGATCCAGATTAATAAACTTGAAACCATTCATGCACTTCATAATCCGTCCAAATGCCATTTTGCCAATAGGGATCAGCCTCTACTAATTGGCGCACCGAGTCCTCATCCACTGCCGCATATACTGCAAATACCTTAGTTACATCCTGCGTTGGACCAATGCTTAGTAGCTGCCCCGATTCATGGAGAGCTTTGAGATTATCCAAATGGGCTTGGCGATATGGCATTCGTTTATCGATGACACCTTCACAGTAACTTCCCCACATGATAAATTTTTTGAGTTCAGACATAAATTTTATATGGATTTTTTGTATGGATTTTTGATCTTCCCGCGAATTAGCTAGTTTTCTGACATTGTAGTGTGGGCATATTGACTGCCTTGGACAGAGACTTGTCAACCAATCAGGCATTGGTTAGACCCAAAGAATATTTTAAAAGCCTTGTTTCATAGGATTTTTAAAATATTCTTGATGGATTCTTGATGGATTCTTGATGGCGGTTTGAGTGTCAAGCACTTTGAATTGCGTTAATTAAAGAAAAGCCGATCAACTAACAAAGCAACAGTGGTGGCAAAAATAGTTACCCCGATCGCCACAATCAGGTTCTGCCCTTGGCTCACGCTAAAACAAGCTACAGCGCCAGCGCCCAAACCTGCGGTGACAGCAGCAACTACAGGATCTTTTGTAGAGTTCTTGTACATTTTTTGAATTCCGAATATCTAAAAACATTTATTAATGACAAACAGACTACATTAGCTGTCTTGATACTGTGGCGGCTGCTCAATAATTCTTCTTGTAAAACACTTTTTTCGTAACATTCATTAACAATTTACCAACCTTACTGATGCCGATCGCGATTGCTCGATTACGATGTTTTACCCAATTCCTGACCAAGTATTTACAAGAAGAAGCCCGAAGACCTTGCTTTGCAAAGTTTTCAAATTTTTTCTCGGTTGGGATTTGAGCGCAAAGCACCGTAAGCAAAAGTTGTCACCAAATATCTGATAGATTTATATATGTTTACAAAACTAATTTAATAAAAAACTTTATGAGCTTACTGATCGTCGGTGCGACAGGTACACTAGGTCGTCAAATCACCCGTCATGCACTAGATCGGGGGCTAAAGGTCAAGTGTCTTGTCCGATATCCCAAAAAGGCAGGCTTTTTGAGGGAATGGGGAGCCGAGCTAGTGGCTGGTAGCCTTACTAATACCGAAAGTTTAGACGACGCATTGGAAGGTATCACCGAAATCATTGATGCCGCCACTACCCGCGCCACCGACTCCCTCAGGATTAAAGATGTCGATTGGTCAGGTCAAGTCGCATTGATCCAAGCCGCCGAACGCGCCAAGGTAGAACGCTTCATTTTCTTCTCTATCCTCAATGCTGAAAAATATCCCAATGTGCCATTGATGGATATCAAAAACTGTACTGAGAAATTTCTAGCATCCACTGATTTAAACTACACCATCCTCAAGCCCTGCGGCTTCTTCCAAAATCTAATTGGTGAATATGCCATCCCCATTTTAGAAAACCAAACTATTTGGGTTGGCGGGGAATCTTCGCCGATCGCCTATATGAATACCCAAGACATCGCCAAATTTGCAATTCGGGCTTTGACCGTCAAAGAGACAGAACGTCAATCCTTCGCGATCGCAGGGCCAAAAGCATGGCAACCCAGCGAAATCATCAAACTCTGTGAAAGAATGTCGGGGCGCACCCGCAGAACCGCTAATATGCCCATTGGCTTACTTCGGTTTGCTCGCAAGGTGGCACTGGGCTTTGAGTGGGGTTGGAGCTTTGCCGAACGCATGGCATATGCCGAAGTCCTTGCTAGTGGCATCCCTCTAGATGCAGATATGACCGAGACTTACAAGATTTTTGGGCTAGACGAAGCGGAAATGACAACTCTCGAAGCCTATATGCAGGATTACTTTAGCCGTATTCTCAAAAAGCTCAAGGAACTCGACTACAAAGAACCAAAGATCAAAGCTCCTTTCTAAACGCAAGGTTTAGAGCTTTTTTTGTCAGAAAATCAGGTTGAAAATTGAAAACCTCGCGCCTTGAGCATGGCTCTCTTTGCCTCCACCTATTGAGGCTTGAAATCGTACAGGATTATTCTTGAGAACGTTACTTTGCGCCGTTTTCAAGAATTTTTCTAGGTTTGAAACAAGCTCAAAACGCTGTAAGGTCTCACATTTTGTGCTAGAATTCGCAGTATAAGGTACTAATAATCATGCTAGTACTTGAAGCAAAATTAAGAGACAGGACAGAGAAGTACAACCTCATTGAAGAGGTGATTCGTAACGCTCTGTTTGTACGTAATAAATTACATAATTGGGTTGTCAGGAATATAGAGAATCAGGGTTATTTCATGCTCAACTTTGACATTTCATGTATTTACGAAAATGCGTTATTTTCAGGCTCATAAAGGGCATACCCGAATTCACGCCTGTGGAGAGCTAGACCTCTGTCAAGTTGATGCAAATCTGCTTGGTAAGTTGTCTAGCTGAATCAGTAATCTCTGGCGCTTCAGCGCTGAGAATGTCAATATTCATTTTCCTCAAAAACTAAACATTGTGGCAGTAGTCCAAATCAAAAAATCATGAGCAAATCACCCCTAGACGCTTTCTTTATTGGTAGAGCCACTGCTGAGGCGGTAATCGATCGCCTTGAAAATACTTTGTCCGATGCCTTGAGTGCTTTGGGCAAGTTTGACGCAGAACAGCGCGAACAGATTCGGATTTTTGTAGAAACAGTGATGGAAAAGGCTGACAAGCAAAAATTTACCGTTAAACCCGATGATGGCGAAATTGAGCCTGAAGAGTTGCAAGAAACCATCGATAACTTAAGGGCAGAAATCGCTCAACTAAAATCTGAGTTACAAGAATATCGCGATCGCTAAGCAATTTGAGGAACTCAATCAATGACATCGGAATGGACTGATGAGAGGCTAGATCGCTTTGCTAATAAGATTGACGAGCAGGGCGATCGCATCAATACTTTGATCGAGCAGATTGGTCAACTAGTTCAGGCTCTATATTTGGAAGTGCCTAACCTTAAGGCAGAAATATATGGCATTTCGGAAGAGGCTAGGGAAAATAGAGAGGTAACGGCTCAATTATTAGCAGAATCTAATCAGCGTATGGCGCGAATCGAGTCAATCCTCGAACGTCAAGCCGCGATCGCCATAGAGCAAGCTGAATCTGCCAAAATCCAAGCTGAATCTGCCAAAATCCAAGCTGAATCAATTAAAAACCAAGCTGAATCTGCCAAAATCCAAGCTGAATCTGCTAAAAATCAAGCGGATGTGGCTAAAACTCAAGCTGAAAGCATTCGGCTAATGATCGAAATGGTTAATCGTAAGTAAGTCAAAAAAACCTAAAAAGCAGGATCAGTACTTAGTGCTGATCCTGCTTTTTTTGTATGAGCTTATGTTGCTAACTTTGTCTAACGCAATGCTGGTGAAGCTTTGGGCGTAGCCGCAGGACTAGGAGAACCCGTGGGGCTAGGTGCTGCGGTTGGTGAATTAGCTGGTGCATTAGTTGGAGCAACGTTAGGAGAAACCGTTGGTGACGGCGCAGTGGGAACTGCGGGGGCTGGAGGTTTCTTTTCCCCCAAAACGCTGGGGCTACCATCATCAAACACACCTGCAATACAAGAAATCATTAAAGTTGCCAATGTGCCGACAAATAGAGCCTTCCAGCCAAGGTCGGAAATATCGCGGCGGCGGGAGGGAATCAGGGCGATCGTGCCACCCACAAAAATGCCGACAGAGGCAAGGTGGGCAAATCCAGACAGGGCATAACTTACAATAATTACTGTGCGATCGCTAATGATGCCATCCTTAGCCGCCTGAGCCAAAGCTTGATAGGGTGGGATCGCCGTCTCTAACAAGCGCCGCCCAATGATTACCGAAGCCGTCCAAGAATCATCTAGGGATACCCCTGTTAACAATGTTAAGGGATAGAATAAAGCGCCTTGAATATTTGGTAAATTAATAATCTTAAAAATGTCGCTAATTGTGGCTAACCAACCAAAAATTTGATTGATTAAATCCACTAAGCCTACAATCAAAATCAAAATTGCGGCGATCGAAGCTGCCATCTTCAAGCCATCCAAAGCGCCAATAATTGTGGCATCCATTGGACTCATGCGCTTCATTGCCTCGCCGCCTGCATTCTCTAGTTCACCCTCTTCATTTTCATTCTTAGCCGCCTTATCCTCCTTCGGAATCCCGCCCATCGTTAAGGGGACTTCGGTTTCAGGCACAAGAATTTTTGACAGTACAAAGCAGGCAGGGATCGCAATAATCGAAGCAGAAACTAAATGCCCTAAAATATTGGGAAAAACAGGACGTAAAAAGCTGGTGTAAATCGCCAAGGTTGATGAAGCCGCCGTGCCGAAACAACAGGCAAGAATCGCGCATAGTTCGCTGCGAGTCATTTTCGGTAAATAAGGCTTAACCACGATCGCCGCCTCAATACCCACAAAAATATTGGCAGCCCCACTCAAAGACTCAGCCCCACTCAAGCGCATCGTCCAGAAAAATAACTTGGCAAATACTTCGACAATTTTTTGGATGATGCCCAGATTTTCTAGCAAAGCCATAAAACCAGAGAAAAATACCACTGCTGGCAAAGCTCTAAACGCAAACACATAAGCTAAGCGATTAGTCGTACAGTAATTTGTCGCCGCATTAGCTACACTAGTCAAGTCATCTAACAAAACTTGACCTGGTGGGCAAGTGCCATCGGGTCTAGCGGGTAAAAGCACATAGGGCTCTTGACCCGTTGGTGGCACTAATAACCTGCCAAATACAAATCTAGCCCCAGTATCCGCCGATGCAAATACACCATCTAGCAGATTGCTAAACCATTGCAGGGCATCTCTAGTTTGAGGCAGTTGAAATATTAAAAATCCTAAGACTAACTGTAAGCCGACCCCCCAAATAATGACTCGCCACGGAATGACTCGGCGATCTTCGGAAAAGATCCAAGCCACAAAGCACAAGCCAAAAATGCCGAAAAAGGAGACGAAGTTTAGATAGGTCATGGCAAATGTACAGGCTGACGAAATATCTAGCTAGAGTAATCTACACCAAAATGCCAAAATTCGACCTAAAAAAATACAGGCTGGCATAGCCAGTCTGTATTTTTTAGATTTTAGGCTTCACCTATATCTTCACCTATGTATTTCAAAACTACCACCGACAGAGGTGGTGCAGTCACATCGAGGGAATAGGGCTTGCCATGAGTGCCATAGTCATCGGTATATTTGCCACCAAGATTACCAATGCCACTACCACCATAGATTGGCGCATCGCTATTGAGGATTTCTTTATAAAAACCTTTTTCTGGAACCCCTACTCGATAGTTATGATGGGGAACAGGGGTAAAGTTGCAAACTACTAATACAAAGTCACCATGCTCTGCCTTGCGTAAGAAAGAAATTACAGAGTTTTGGGTGTCATTGCACTCGATCCATTCAAAGCCATCCTGCGAAAAGTCCTGAACATATAGCTCTGGGGTTGATCGCAATAGTTTGTTAAGATCGCCAATATAGGTTTGCAGACTCTTGTGTGGCTGGTACTGTAACAGATGCCATTCTAGATCGCCCCAAACATTCCACTCTGACCATTGCCCAATTTCCATACCCATAAACATGGTCTTCTTACCTGGGTGGGTAAACATATAGCCATAGAGACAGCGCAAATTAGCGAATTTCTGCCACTCATCCCCTGGCATCTTGCCGATCATCGGACTCTTGCCATGTACCACTTCATCATGGGAAAGCGCCAGCATGAAGTTTTCGCTGAAGGCATACCAAATGCTGAAAGTGAGGTAATTGTTGTTATGTCCTCGGAAATATGGGTCAAGCTTGAAGTAGTTGAGCATATCGTGCATCCAGCCCATATTCCACTTCAGGTTAAAGCCTAAGCCCCCTGAGTAAGCGGGCCATGTCACCATGGGCCAAGAGGTGGACTCTTCGGCGATCGATAGCGCCCCAGGGTAATAAGTGAATAGAATGCTGTGCAAATGACGGAATAACTCGATCGCTTCGAGACTTTCGCGACCGCCATACTCATTGGGTAGCCATGTGCCTGCCTCACGGTTGTAATCACGGTAGATCATGGAGGCAACTGCATCCACACGGATGCCGTCTATGTGATATTTCTCGAACCAAAATAAAACATTGGCAATTAGAAAATTCTTCACCTCACTACGTTTGTAGTTAAAGATTTTCGTACCCCATTCCTTATGTTCGCCAATCCTCACATCCGCAGGCTCATAAAGAAATGTGCCATCAAAGAATGACAAACCATGTCCATCCTTGGGGAAATGGGCAGGAACCCAGTCAACGATAATGCCAATGTTGTTTTGGTGGCACTTATCAATGAAATACATCAAGTCCTGTGGTGTGCCATAGCGCGAGGTGGCGGCGTAATAGCCTGTCACCTGATAACCCCATGACCCATCAAAGGGATGCTCAGCGATCGGCATGACTTCGATGTGGGTATAGCCCATGCCCTTGACATAGGGAATCAAATCTTCAGCGAGTTCTCGGTAGGTAAGAAATCTGGCTCCTGGCTTGAGGTCAGCCGCCGCTACCGCAGGATAGCCACTTTCCGGTGGGTGATCCATCGCCGAGTGCATCCATGATCCAAGGTGCAGCTCATAAACGGAAATTGGCTGCTTAAGTGGATCTTGGCTACGGCGATTATCTAGCCAATCTTGATCGTGCCATTGATAATCATTGAGATCGGTGACGATGGAAGCTGTTTTGGGGCGAATTTCCTGAAAGAATCCATAGGGATCGGACTTTTCGTAAATATGTCCTTCAGGGCTTTTAATTTCATATTTGTAAACTGTGCCAATGGTCAAATCGGGAATAAACAAGTCCCAAATGCCTGTATGCCCTTTCCGCATTTGGTGCTTGCGTCCGTCCCAGCTATTAAAGTCGCCGATTACAGATACATTTCTGGCATTAGGAGCCCAGACTGCAAAATATACGCCGCTTACGCCGTCAATTTCGGTGGGGTGAGCGCCCATTTTTTCATAGATCTGATAATGCGTGCCTTCGCCAAATAGGTAGGCATCAAACTCGGTGAGGAGTGGTGATTTAAAATAATAGGGATCGCGCATCAGGCGATCGCCCTGACTAGATTTAACCTTGAGTTGATAGCTAAACAGGTGGGGCGCGTCACTGATCACACATTCAAAAAAGTGGGGATGATGCACCGACTGCATGGAATATTCTTTGTTTTGATCGGGTGTAACTACGGATACTGCCTCTGCATCGGGTAGATACGCTCTAACCACCCATACCGATTTACCATCTTGCTCAATTTCATGTGGGCCGAGGACTGTAAAGGGGTCGTGGTGTTGATTCCACACAATGCGATCAATTTGCTCGGTGGGGAGGGTTGGGGTCATATCTCTATTAGTAAACGCACATATTTAAATTACTGCATATTATTCCCTAAATTACGGGGTGTAATCTAAACTAAAGAGGAATAGTGGATTTCATTTTTATTTCATACACAGTGATTAGGTTAAAATCTCTAGTGAATTTTTTTTGCCTCAGCGATCGCCTCAATTAAAGCCTTAGCCTCTGGTGCGCCTGCTGATTTTTGAAATTGCCAAGGATATGGCATTTTGCCCCTTAAAACCATCCGCATCCCAAGGGGGAAAATACTTAATAACCCTTTTAAGTCGCGGAAGTTATCGCCGACTACAATCACCCCAAATTTGCTTTCATCGATCCAACCATCTTCTTTAACTAGTTCAACCATTGTATGCCGATGGCGCTGGGCTGTGGATTTTGGCAAATCAGGGTTAGCGAGAATCTCATGCTTGATTTGGGAAATGCGATCTAGGGGTTGTACTTCTACTGGACAGACCTCATTGCAGTTATAACATCGGGTGCAGTCCCAGACAAACCCTGATTCGTTATATTTGGCAACCCTTTCCTCTGTACGATCATCGCGATTATCTGCCATGACCCGATATGCTTTGGCTAGGGCATGGGGACCCACAAAGCGATCGCTTACGGCGGCAGCATTACATTCTGAATAGCAGGAACCGCAGAGAATACAGTTGGCGGCAGCTTGGAGTTGGGCGCGTTGGGCAGGGGTTTGCAGGTATTCGGTTTTGCTGATTTGTCGCGATGCTGTAGAGACATAGGGATCAACTTTATGAAGGTTGTCCCAAAATTTGGTCATATCCACAATCAAATCTTTAATTACGGGTAAGTTGTGCATCGGTTCGATGACCAGTTCCGTGTCTTGCGCTCCCATCACTTCGCTAATATGCTTTTGACAGGCTAAACCCGATCGCCCATTAATTCGCATGGCACAGGAGCCACAAATAGCATTGCGACAGTTGCGCCGAAATCCAATGGAACCATCCTGCTCCTCTTGAATTTTGATTAAGGCATCAAGGACTGTGGTGCGATCAGGATTAGCCTTGATTGTGTAGGTTTGGTAATTTGCATCAGCTTGACGCGAAGCTTGGCGATGCAATTTCACCGTGATACTGGGTAAGGTCATAGATTTTACTTCTCTTTGCTGAAGGGGCCATGTTTTGGCTATATTGGCACAATTGGCGGTAATGATCGCACAATTCTAGCTGCTCCCCGCAGTTGTTGAGCATACCATTTTGATACAGGATCACTGCCTTGTAAGGCACTAATAGCAATGCCATTATGTCCATGTTCCTTGCCAGAACTATGAATATATTGATCGTTGCCAATATAAATACCAACATGGGTGGCTTTGGTGGAGTTGCCAAAGAAAATCAAATCACCAATTTGTAAGTCCTGTGGCAGTTGTCCACCTTCAAGGCGATCGCCAAATGCCTCCTGCTGATAAGCATCACGGGGAATAATAATCCCAACTGAGGCAAAAGCTGCCTGCATTAAACCTGAGCAGTCATAGTTAGGGGCAACCGTACCTCCCCACAGATATTCATTGGGCGTTGACATTGCTTGTTGGATATAGGCGATTACCTGCGGCAGGCGATCGCTAATTGCTGATGCGTTTGGGATGGGTGGTAACTGAGCAATATATTTCTGGCGATCGCATAGTTGTAATTTTTCTAAGTCACCGTGCCATAGCCATCCCCCATAATCATCCGCCAATAGTTTAATTTCTAAATAGTCTAATTGCTTATTTAATGCTGCGGTTAGTTCTGTGTCTTGAGTTTGTAAGTAGCGCCCCTTTGCCATTTGGGTTGCTAGGCGATCGCCTGTATTGGCATCATAGATATTGATATCTGTATTGCTGTAATAGATAAGATTGGGCATTGGGGATTGGGGATTGGCTATGTAATGATTCTCTATTAGGGCATACTCTATTAGGGAATACCCTAAATGTGGAACATCTGTTGATAATTTGGCTGTTGGTTCAATGTGAACGACAAAATCATGGAGTTTTTGATTTGAGAAGGAGCTATTCACTTGAGGTTGACATAGTAATCACAACTTTTTTTTGTCATTGACAGAATTATATGAGGGTTGCCAACCAAAATCATACCGTTACAGCAATTTTAACTGCGTTGTGGTGCAAGACTTTCAAAATTTGCCCTAGAAAATTTGCCCTAGATTGTAAGTAAGTCTGCGCCAATCTCTGTCAACCCAATGCTGGCGAACTAAAATTTTGACCGTACCTGTGCCATTTTTGACAAGATGTGGTAACGTATTGGCACTTTTGGACTGTCAAAAACCAACATAGCCCGATCGCTGCTCAACTCTTGCCCCTAAGATCGCATCCCAGATCGCCATTATGTACATTAAAAATGTAGAACTCACTAGATTTAAGTCCTTCGGCTCCACTGTGTCGATCCCACTTTTGCAAGGGTTTACGGTGATTTCGGGACCAAATGGGTCGGGTAAGTCGAATATTTTGGATGCCTTGCTGTTTGCGCTGGGGTTAGCGGGGTCAAAGGGGATGCGAGCCGATCGCTTGCCAGATTTGGTTAACCAAGCTCACAGCAAAAGTGGGCGGATGGTGGAGGCGAGTGTGATCGTCACCTTTGCGTTGGAAGATGCGGAAATGGCGGCGTTGCAGAGTGAAGGCGCGATCGCTAATGTGGCGGCGGCGGGTGAATGGACGGTCATGCGGAAGTTGCGGGTGACGAGTCAGGGGACTTATACTTCCACCTATTACATTAATGGAACGCCTTGCAATTTGAGCGAACTCCATGAACAGTTAGCCAAGTTCCGTATTTATCCTGAAGGCTATAATGTGGTATTGCAAGGGGATGTTACGGGCATTATCTCGATGAATTCGCGGGAAAGGCGAGAGATTATTGATGAGTTGGCGGGGGTGGGCGAGTTCGATCGCAAAATTGCTACGGCCAAGGATAAGCTTGATGACGTAAAGGTGCAGGAGGAGCGATTCCGTATTGTTGAGCAGGAATTGATTGCCAATAAGGAGAAGTTAAAGAGCGATCGCGTCAAGGCAGAAAAATATAAGGCATTGCGCTTGGAATATGAACGCATGGAGGCATCGGAGGCGGTACTGCAACAGCGTGAAATCACCTATCAGCAATCTCTGCGTAACATTGAACTGATTAACAATCGCGAACAATGTGAAAATATCGAGAAATCCTTGATGGAACTCTCGCAGGTAATCGAAACGGGGACAGTGCAACTTAACGAACTCAGCGATCGCGTGCATACGTTGGGTGAAGAGGAGTATCTAGCGGTATCAAGCAATCTGTCGGCACAGCAAGCGGAACTACGCGGTTTGCAACGGCAACAGCAAGCCCTAACTAGCTCCTATCAAAACAATCAAAATCATATTGTCAGCACCCAAGAGGAAATTGATCGCCTCCTGTCAGAATCAACTCAGTTAGAATCGCAAAAGCAACTTCAGGATGATGCCGCAGTTACGGCTGAGAAGTCGCGGGATCAACAATCGGCAATTGTTTCCCAATATCGCAAGGAAGTACAGGCGATCGCCTCAGCATCTTCAGAATGGGTACGCCAGCAAACTCAGTTACGCCAAGATGTGGATCAAGCCCAAGCCGAACTTGATCCCCAAAAGCAGGAACAAACTCGAATTAGGGAAGTACTAAATCAGCGATCGCTGCAATTGGAAGTGCAGGAGAGGGAACTCAAAGAAATTCTCGCGGGTGAAGGGCGCTATAGCGTCGATATGCTCTCTAATCAATCCTTAGAAGATGCCCTAAGGTTGCAAGAGGCCGAGGTTAGCGGTGCAGAATCCTTAGTGCAAACCCTTGCCAAAAATCTGGCAGAAGCCCAATTAGAAGTACAACTGCAAAATGAAACTATTGATCGCCTCAATCAGGAGCAGAGGGTAAAATCTCGACAATTGGATAAACTGGAAGCTCAGGTACAGGCAAGCCGCGAAGTCCAAGGGACAAAAGCTTCACAGGTAATCATCGAAGCGGATATGTCAGGGGTTTATGGATTGGTTGCCCAATTGGGGCTGGTGGAACCCCGCTATCAGTTGGCACTGGAAATCTGTGCGGGTGGCAGATTAGGGAATCTGGTTGTCGAAAATGATGAAGTGGCGGCAGAGGCGATCGCTTTACTCAAGCGGGAAAGGGCTGGAAGAGCGACTTTTTTACCCTTGAATAAATTACAGGCAGCGCGATTCCCCTCCCGCACCGAAGCCCAAAAATTAGGGGCGATCGATTATGCCTTTAACCTTGTCACCTACGAAGACCGCTATCAGGATGTCTTCTCCTTTGTGTTTGGCAATACGCTCGTATTCGAGAATCTCAATCAAGCCAGATTTCACATTGGCAAATATCGCATGGTGACGCTAGAGGGGGAAATTCTAGAAACTTCAGGAGCCATGACTGGCGGCAGTGCGCCGTTACATACCAGTCTCCATTTTGGTAATGCCAAGCCTGCGGAGTCATCCGAAACGAAGCAATTGCGCGATCGCCTCTTGGAAATCGATCAAATGTTGGCGCGACTCAATCAACGTTTACGCGGGGCATTGACGGGTATTGCCAAATACGAAGAGCAGTTGCAAGCAGCGCGAACCACCCACCGTGAGGCGCAACTTCAGCGCGATCGCATTTATGAACAAATCGAACGCAACAACCGTGATCGCGCCCGCTTGCAAGATCAAATCCAACAAACCCGCACTGCTATTGAAATCGGACAGGCGCAATTAAATAATTTGGATGGTAACATTGCCGAACTAGAAGCCAAGTTATTAGTTAAACGTGCGGAACTAGCGGAACTGGAAAAGTCGGGAACCCACACCCGTTGGCTACAGGCGCAAGAAAGCCTCCAAGGGCAAGAAGCTCTCTTAAATGCGGCGGAAATCGAACTGCGTACTGCCAAGCAAAGGGTTGGTGAATTGGAAAATCAACATAAGCTTGCCCTTGAAAAGATGGCACAGCGCCAAGGTCGTCTGCAAGAACTTCGCAGTAATCAAACTGAATTGATTAATAATACCTCGCAAGTGCAATTGCAAATCAAACAAACTGAACAGGCGATCGCCTCCTATCAAAGTCGTCTGGAGAGCCTAGAGCAGACCATTGGCGGGGCTAAGCAAGAACGTGATGCGGCAGAGCGATCGCTGCGGACACAACAGCAACAATACCAACAACAGGAATGGCAATTACAAAAGAATCGTGAGCGCCAAGTTGAACTAGAACAACAAATTGCCCAATTCATTGAGCAGTTAGAACTCATTGAACTGCCTGATATTGTGCCTGAAGTACCTGAAGACATGACCCTCGAACAGTTGCAACTAGAGCAACGTCGCCTTCTCAAGCGCATTCAGTCGATGGAACCTGTCAACATGATGGCGATCGCCGAATATGAAGCCACATCAGAACGGCTTGATGAACTCAGTAGCCGATTGGAAACCCTCAACCAAGAGCGCACAGAACTCTTAATTAGAATTGAGAACTTCACCACATTGCGTCAACGCGCCTTTATGCAAGCCTTTGATGCTGTGAATGGACATTTTAAAGAAATCTTCTCAGAGCTATCCGATGGCGATGGCTTTTTACAATTGGAAAATCCCAACGCGCCTCTCAGTGGTGGCTTAACCCTCGTTGCCCATCCCAAGGGTAAACAAGTTCAGAACCTATCATCCATGTCTGGTGGCGAAAAGTCCCTGACTGCTCTTAGTTTTATCTTTGCATTGCAGCGCTATCGTCCTTCTCCCTTCTATGCCTTCGATGAGGTTGATATGTTTCTTGATGGCTCTAATGTGGAACGGCTATCAAAAATGGTACGCAAACAAGCCAGTCTTGCTCAGTTTATCGTGGTCAGCCTGCGCCGCCCGATGATCGAAGCCTCCGAGCGCACCATTGGCGTAACCCAAGCGCGTGGCGAACATACTCAGGTCTTGGGCTTAGAACTGCGATCGTCTTCAAGTTAGAACTCTGTTAAATTCTGTTAAACAACATTCATGCGAATTATTCATACTTCTGATTGGCACTTAGGTCGAAAATTGCGGGGCATCGATCGCACCCCTGAAATTGCCTTGGCACTTGATGAAATTTTGACCTATGCCCAAGATCAATCCATTGATGCGGTATTAGTGGCGGGGGATATTTTTGATGTACCGAATCCGACGGTGGAGGCGGAACGGGTTGCCTATGAATTTTTTTGCAAGCTCAACCAGTTGGCGATCCCTGCGGTGGCGATCGCGGGTAATCATGACTCGGCAACACGCATCGACAGTTTGGCACAGTTGCTATCCCTAGCAGGGGTGAGGGCATTGGGGCGACCACGCCTCGCTGAGGATGGTGGCGTGGTCAGTATTGATACGGCATCGGGGCGGCTATGCGTGGGGGCAATGCCCTTTATTTCAGAGCGGCGTTTGCTGTCAGCCGATGACATTTGGCAGAAGGATAGTCTTGAGCAGAGAGCTGATTACAAAACCACAGTTACGACTATTCTGCAAAATTTAGCCGATGGGTTTCAAAGCAAAGCGGTAAATGTGATGATGGCGCATATGACCATGGATGGCGCAAAGTTTACAGGTTCAGAGGCGGCTTACTATAGCGGCTCGATGTATAGTTTTGCGGGACAGGCGATTCCCTCAGAATGCCAGTATGTGGCGCTGGGGCATATTCACCGTCCCCAACAAATTCCCAATGCTGCGCCAACCTATTATTCGGGTTCTCTAATTCAAGTTGATTTTGGTGAGGTGGGCGATCAAAAGGGATTTAATATAATTGAAGTGGAGTCTGGACGACCTGCTAAGGTGAAATTTCAGCCCCTCACTTGCCAGAAACCCTTGAAACTAGTGCAGTGTCATTGGCAGGATCTCGATCAGCATTTAGAAGCAAACCGTGATTATGGTGGCTATCTCAAATTTGTCATTGCGGTAGATATTCCGCCTGTTGGTTTAGCCGATCGCGTACGAAAGTCATGCCCACAGGCGATCATTGTCGAGCCGAAGTTGACCGTACATAGTTCAAAAGCGCAAGAATTAGTTGCACAGGATTCCCATCGCTTTGAGCCGATCGCCGAATTTCAAAAGTTCTATCGCGATCGCGATCGCCACCTTGCCCCCGAAGTAATTGCGGCATTTCAAGAGTTATATATGGAGTTTAGTGATGCGTCCCATTGAATTAATCGTGGAAGGATTTACTAGTTTTCGGGCGAGGCAAACCCTGAGTTTTGTCGATCTAGATTTGTTTGCGATTACTGGCGCAACGGGTGCTGGCAAAACCTCTTTGTTAGATGCGATCACCTTTGCCCTCTATGACAAAGTGGCTCAAAAGCCCAACGCCTCAAAGGAGTTGGTGAGTCAAGGGGCAAATTTATTGCGGGTGGAATTGCGGTTTATGATGCGTCAGGCGGAATATCGTGCCATTCGCACATGGCGCAATCGCGGCAAAACCGATGAGAAAAAGTTCTTATTAGAAAAATTAGTCGATGGCGATTGGGAACCTTGGCATACTCAGCAAAAGGTCGAAGAAATAATTGGCATGGATTTTGAGACCTTCACCCGCGTGATTGTGTTGCCACAGGGTAAGTTTGATGAATTTCTCAAAGGTGAGGCAAGCAAGCGGCGGGAGATTTTGCGTCAGTTGGCAGGGTTTCAGATTTTTGAACAGATGCGAAAGGAGGCCAGCGATCGCCATATTCGTTATCGGGCTGAGCGAGAAGGTTTAGAAAAGGTGCTTGAGGGGATGCAAGTGCCGACAGAATTAGAGATACAGTCTCAGCAAAAATTGCTAAGGGATTGCGAGAGGGAAGTCCCTGAATATGAATTAAAGGTCAAGCATAATCAGGAATTATTAGCCAATGCCGAACGGTTATTTGCTCAAATCCAGCAATACCAGCAATTAACAATCCAATTAGAGTCTCTTCAACAGGATGCTAATCAGATCCAAATTCTGGAAACACAGCTTCAGCGATCGCTGCGAGCCTATGCAATTATGGGAACTTGGCAAATGTTGCAGTCCTTACGGCAGCGATTAGAGGCGGCAACTTTGGAACAGTCGACAACTAGCCAAAATCTGGCATCGGCGCAATCAGCACTAGCGCAACAAGAACTAATTTATGAACAATTCCAAGCCTCGCAATCGGTCGTTCAAAATCAAATTACCGAACAGCAAAAGAATCTAGCGATCGCCGCCTCTTTGGATCAACAACAGCAGCAGTCACAAAAGGAATTGCAAAATGCCGAGCAGAATCTATTAGAGCGATCGCAGTCTCACACCAAACTCAATGCCGCATATCAGCAAGCAGTCAAAAACTTGGCAACCCTTGAGCAAGAACTGCAAAATATCACGAGACAAGTTCAGCGATCGCTAGATCAAGATCAATTCGCCCAATTACAAAAATTGCAACAGGTTACAGAACCATTTCGGCAATGGCAAATATGCCGCGCAAATCTCATTAAACAACAGCAAAAGGTTGAACAATCACAAATAGAAATTAATCAATGCCACGATCAACTATTGCCATTGCAATCAGCGATCGCCGATCAAGAATCCCAATTAGCAAACCTTGGCGAAACCCTACAAAATGCCGAAGCTACCAATGCCACCGTTTTGCAAACTAGCCACGTCCATGCCCTTCGCGCCCACCTCCATGATGGCGATCGCTGCCCTGTATGTGAGCATAATTACAATTCGCAGGGTTTAGCCACGCTTCCCAATTTAGAACTAATTGATGTGCAACCCTTAGTTAAACAGAAAGCGCAAATTGAATCGATTCTCACTAAATCTCTGCAATCGCGGATCAAGTTAGAAACTAATTTGGCAAATTCCCAATCCAATCTTCAAGCCCAAACCCAAGAAGTTGCGGAACTATCCACGCAAATAAATGAACTCAAAAAACAGATTGATCGCATTTTAGAAATAGATTTAGAAAAAGATTCAGAAACAGATTGGCAGGATCGCGATTTAATCAGCGATCGCCAATCCCTAGAGACGCAAGTGCAAGCCCATCAAGCCCTCACGCTCAAACAGAAAGAAATAGCGATCGCCCATGAAAATGCTGTACAGCAGTTACAGATTCATCAAGAGAACCTACAACTTGCCCAAAAGGAATTGCAAAAGGCAGAACAAGAGCGATCGCTGCGGCAAACTAATCTTGTAGAGATTTCGCAACAGTTGCAAACAATCACCGCAGGGAAGAGTTATGCAGATTTGCAAAAGGAACTTGCCGCAGTGCAAATAGAAATAAGCGATCGCGCCGAGGCTGCTCAAAAGTCCTATCAAAAGGCGCGGGAACAATTGATCCAAGCGGAAGCGGCGGCGGCGAAAGCCCTTGAAAGCTTCACTAAAACTAATGCTGAATATTCGCAACAAGATGCACATTGGCAAACGGAACTAGCAAACCTGCAAATGACAGAACTGGAATTTCACGCATCGTTGGTGGCGCGATCGCAAATGGAGCAATGGCAACAGCAAATTAACCAGCATCAACGCCAATATCAAGAAATTACTACCCGTATGCAAATGTATTCCGAAGCGATCGCTGATCAGCATACCGACCTAGAGGCGATCGCTGACTTGCAAAATCAATTGCAACAAAGCGCACAGCAATTGCAACAGGCAACGGAAACCCGCGCTAGTCTCAAGGCATGGCTAGAACAGGCGCAGCAAAAACGCCAAGAATCTCAAGAACTCGCCGAACGTCAAAATTTATTACAGACCCAAGAGCAGACTTATCACATTCTCACCCAAGATCTGCGATCGGACAAATTCCAAGAATATATCCTTGATAGTCTGCAACAGGAACTGGCTAATCGCGCTTCCGAATTATTACAGCAGCTTTCCGATCAACGTTATATTCTCCAAATCGAAAATGCTGATTATTGGGTTGCCGATAATTGGAATGGCGGCGAAAAGCGGCGGGTTAAAACCCTATCAGGGGGCGAAACCTTTGCAGCATCCCTATCAATGGCATTGGCACTATCGGAAAGATTATCCATGGGAATAGAACTAGGCAGTCTATTTCTCGATGAAGGTTTTGGCACTCTCGACAGTGAAACCCTCGAATCGGTAACACAAATCCTCGAATCCCTACGTCAACAGGATCGCCTCATTGGGGTAATTACCCATATTCAATCCCTCGCTGATCGGCTACCCACCCAAATCCATGTCCGCAAGTCAATTAATGGTTCCGAATTGGTTGTGCTGTAGGAGCGATCGGTTAGCAAAATCCAATCTATCGCAACCCAAAATGAGTTGACATTAGCCCCCATAGCAATGCGGGTTATATCAAGATACAAACAAAGCGCGGCAAGCCGCGCTCTATCTGTTTTCGTCAAAACCAAACTACTTAGAAGCAGTTACCTTGATTGGCTCCACAACCACAGCATCAGATGTCAACCATTTGCCAAGAACATTTACAATCAAGCTATCGATCGCATATTTGCCACCGCCATAGACTGTGAAAAAGGCAAATGCAACCGCATAAATTGAAGACAATTCAATGGAGGGAATGGAAAAACCACCAATCAAAATGTGATGATAATTTGCCACCAACATCGTTGCAAATAGCCCCAAAGCTGCGGGTCTAGTCAAAAAGCCGATCACCAATAAAGGCGCAGCAACCACCTCAGTAATTGCGGCACAATATGCAAAGAAAATCGGAAATGGCAAGCCGATCGCTTCCACATAAGCCTCGGCAAAACCAGGAATATCTGCCAACTTATCTAAGCCATTGTGAATCATGACTGTACCTAAAACCACTCTAAGCATAAGCAGAGCAGATTGGGTGAGGTTGACGGGGGCAGAATCAGAACTAAGGATGAGACGACCGATGGATGCAGCGAGGCGGGTGGTGTTATTCATGGCGGCAGGATTAGTATTTTAGTAAAAATCTCAAGTTAACAAAACTCAAAATATCGAAATAATTGATTATTTAACTTTACTAATCTTAACATAAGTTTTTATAATGTAAACAATCATGGGCAGCAAAACCAAAAACCCTGGTACTCCCCAATGCCCTCACAATTTTTGGCTCAAACCTTGCACAAATCTTTCACCAAGTAACCACATCGATGCTCACCATTGACCATCCAGTGCGTGCGCTCCACAGGGCAATCTAAAACTGACGCGAACATCTCTAGCTCATGTCCACACACGCTAGGAAATGACTCGGCAACATGGGCGATCGCACAGTTATATTCCGTGAAAATGAAACTTTGCTTCCCTTTGCCACCATCTTCCACAGGAAACCATTCAGTAACATAGCCTTCAGCTTGACGGATTGCCGCTAATTTCTCTAACTTTTGCCTTAGCGAACCTTCTCCCAATTGGGATTTATAGCTTTGAGCCTTACGTTGCCATTGTTTTTCCAATACTGCCGATACCTGCTCCTTACCAAGAGTATCGATCAGCGTATCTAAAAAATTAACTGCAAATTGGTTATAGCTATCTGGAAAGCGATCGCGCCCCGCCGCCGTCAGCGCATACACAAATTGTGGTCGCCCCATCCCCACTTGCTCAGAGGTGTGATAGATCAAGCCTTCAGTTTCTAGATCCTTCAAATGCTTACGAATCGCTTGGGGGCTAATATCCAACTTCTCTGCCAAGTCCTGCGCCGTCACCTCTCCATCTTTGAGTAGATACTGCAAGATGTCCTGCTTCGTATCTTGCCTAGCGTCTTGCCTAATGTCTTGCCTAATATCTTGTTTGACAGCTTTGATATCTTGCTTAGCAACTTTTTTAACATCTTGACTAACATCTTGTTTAAGTCCAAGTTTAGCCCCCAGTTTTAGGTCAGTCGCAGTAATAGCAGAAGTTTTCATAAAAATTTGCTCCTAATAGCTGTAGCTTCTGGTCATGCCCTTGGGTAAACCTTGGTAAGTCAGAAAAAATGACTTTGACAACCTGTATGTTGTTAATGTAACCTATGATTATTAAAGAAACAAGTAAGTTGTTTTAGTCCCGTGATTGCTAAGCACAGCATTGTAATCACTCACAAATTATTAGGAGCCTCTACTGACATGACTGCAACGGTTCAAGCACTTGTCAACCAACCATATAAATACGGATTTATTACCTCCATTGAGTCGGATACGATTCCGCGTGGTCTCAGCGAAGATGTAGTTCGCATGATCTCGGCTAAAAAAAACGAGCCAGAATATATGCTGGAATTTCGACTCAAGGCATATCGTCAATGGTTAAAGATGCAAGAACCAACATGGGCGCACGTTGACTATCCTCCCATTAATTATCAAGATATTGTCTATTATTCTGCGCCTAAGCAGTCTGCCAAAAAAGCCAGTCTTGACGAAGTTGATCCAGAGCTTTTAGATACTTTCGAGAAATTAGGAATTTCCTTATCAGAGCAAAAGCGCCTTGCCAATGTTGCGGTTGACGCAATTTTTGATAGCGTTTCTATTGCTACCACCTTCAAAAAGGACTTGGCAAAGGTCGGGGTAATTTTCTGCTCAATCTCTGAGGCAATGCACGAATATCCTGAACTAATCAAAAAGTACTTAGCCAGCGTCGTTCCTATCTCTGACAATTACTTCTCTGCCCTCAATGCGGCTGTATTTAGTGATGGCTCCTTTGTTTACATTCCCAAAGGGGTAAAATGTCCAATGGACTTATCCACCTATTTCCGCATTAATAATGGGGATTCAGGGCAGTTTGAACGGACTTTGATCGTTGCCGAAGAAGGAGCTTATGTTAGCTACCTTGAAGGCTGCACTGCACCGATGTTTGACACCAACCAACTCCATGCCGCCGTTGTGGAGATTGTTGCCCTCGATGATGCTGAAGTAAAATATTCCACCGTTCAAAATTGGTATGCTGGAGATAAAAATGGCAAGGGTGGTATTTACAACTTCGTCACCAAGCGCGGTTTGTGCCAAGGCAAAAACTCCAAAATTTCTTGGACTCAAGTGGAAACTGGTTCTGCTATTACTTGGAAATATCCCAGTTGTGTATTAGTTGGTGAAAATTCGGTCGGTGAGTTTTACTCGGTTGCTTTAACCAATAATAAGCAGCAAGCAGACACTGGCTCAAAGATGGTACATATTGGCAAAAACACCCGTAGTAAAATTGTTTCTAAGGGAATTTCCGCAGGTGGTTCACAAAATAGCTATCGCGGGTTGGTAAAAATTGCGCCTAAGGCTGAAGGTGCGAGAAACTATTCTCAATGTGACTCAATGCTGATTGGTGATTGCTCACAGGCAAATACTTTCCCCTATATCCAAGTTCAAAATAATAGTGCCAGAGTTGAACATGAAGCTTCCACTTCCAAAATTGGGGAGGAACAGCTTTTCTATTTTCAACAACGCGGTATTGCTATGGAAGATGCTGTATCGATGATCATTAGCGGCTTCTGCAAGGAAGTATTTAATGCTTTGCCGATGGAGTTTGCAGTGGAAGCGGATAAACTTCTGGCGTTGAAATTAGAAAACAGTGTGGGCTAGGCGTTGTGAATCTTGCCTATGCCCAAATTCTTTTTTGGGTAAGCTAGTTTCTGCTGGTTTCAGGTTTGACAAGAGCAACATATGTACATAGAACTTATGATCAATACCAACTCACAAAGATGTAATAATATTGGTAATCCCAAATAAGTAATGATTTATGTGGTAAGGATAGGCGGCGCGAAGCGCCTTCTATCCTTCAGCAACTTGTGATCGCGATGACAGAACTGCTTAATCTTGCCGCTTTTCAACAACGTCCTTCGTGGGATGAGTACTTCATGCTATTAACCAAACTGGCGGCAATGCGATCGACCTGTCTTGCTTTTCCTGTCGGAGCTGTGATTGTCAAAGATCGGCAAGTGCTAGCCACTGGCTATAATGGTTCTCCCTCTGGCTCAGTACATTGCACCACACAGGGCTATTGCTATCCAGACCTCAGTAGCTGCGCGGCCAGTAAAGATTTTCCTTCTAGGGCAGTCCATGCCGAAGCCAATGCGATCGCCCAAGCAGCTAAACATGGTATTTCCACCGATGGCGCAAGCATTTATGTCACCCTAGAGCCTTGCATATCTTGTCTGAAGTTAGTCATTTCGGCAGGAATTCGTGAGGTTTACTATGAGACAACCTTCAATAAGGGCAGTAATGCGACTCTTTGCCGTTCCTTTGTCGATGAAGGTTTAGTGAAGTTGCAACAGATTCACATTTCGCCATTAATCCTACAACGCGCTAATCTATTCCTCAATTCTCCCACCTCCGAGTTACATCTATTTCCCACGGCTCAGTAGTAATACAGTTAGGACTTACGCAATCGCAGCATTTCTCTAGGGAGTCACTATGCAAACCACCGAAGCACCGATTAAAATCACTAGTTCTCCATCAGTTTCCCCTGCCCCCCTTACCCTCCCCGATCATAAACAGTTACCCGAATCAGACGGAACCTTTGTGAAAAACTTTCAAGAACATCCGCAAAGCATTATTTTAACCAGTTCCATCGCTCCAATTCTCCAAAAATTACATCCCGATGGACAATACTGCATTGGTCAAGATAGCGGTATTTACTGGCGGATGATGGAGCCACCTGAAAAGGGAGCCGAAGCCCCTGACTGGTTTTATGTGCCGAATGTACCGCCGATGTTGGATGGGGAATATCGCCGTTCCTATGTGCTGTGGAAAGAATATGTTGCGCCATTAATTGCCATTGAATTTGTGTCTGGCAATGGAAATGAAGAGAGAGATAAAACTCCTCCTAGTGCCACAGAAAAAGCAGGCAAATTCTGGGTCTACGAACAGGCTATCCGTATTCCTTACTATGCCATTTTTGATGGATTTAGAGGCAATATTGAGGTATATCACCTATTTGATAATCGCTATACCAAAATTCAGCCTAACGATCGCGGTCATTATGCTATTCCACCGATGGGTGTGGAACTGGGACTAATTTTAGAGAATGGCGTATCTTGGTTGCGTTGGTGGGATGATGCAGGAAATTTATTACTGACGGGTGATGAAAGGGAGATCGCTGAAAAACAGGCAAGATTAAATGCTGAGGCGATCGCTGATCAACAAAAAGCGATCGCTGATCAACAAAAACTAATTGCCGATCAAGAACGTTTGGCTAAACAACAGGCTGAGGCGATCGCCGAGCAAGAGCGGCTGGCTAAACAACAGGCGGAGCTGATCGCTGAGCAAGAGCGCCAACAAAAGGAAAAACTAGCCAATTATTTAAGATCAATAGGCATTAATCCTGATGCCATTTGATCAGGCGATCGCATACCTTCTTGTATAACTTGAGCTTTTCCTTTCTTTATACCTTATTCTCTAGCTGTTTCAATCACACAATTCATGTCTCAGTAGTACTTTAAGCTGTTTTTATAAGCCGACATTTCTGTTAGAGAAAAGTTGGTAATCCTTGCGACTTCAAAACAGTAATACAGTAGTACAGTGCTTGGTGCGGACTGATAACGCTGAAATATTTCTGCACTCCTAAAAGGCTCTATAGTCTCCATAGATTTATTGGCTTGCAATTATGCAATTAAAGCCATTAGCTCGATCGCTAAGCCATCGGGATCAGCGATAAATGCAACTTGATAGGTGCGATCGCCGATGGTTTGCGTCCTTGGTGGCAGCAAAAGCTTGAGCTTACCAACCCGATCCACCAACTCTTGCAAGCAAGCTGCTAAATTGTCCACATGAAAAGATAGATGGTAATAGCCCACAAAATGCTCATCGCCAAAGGCATCGACACTGGGTTTTGGCTCTGGCACTTGGATCAGTTCTAAATGTGGAGGAGCATCTGCCCCCTGCATCCAGCAAGCCAAAGTGCTGCCCGTTGTAAATCTTTCTGTCACGGTAAACCCTAACGCCTCATAAAAAGCGATCGCTCGAAAAATGTCGGCAGTCTTAATGGAAATGTGGTGCGCTTTTAATATCATGTTTTAATCCATTGATTTCGTAGGTTCTGCTGTATGGCGGACTTACAGCAATGATCGCTCCAACGAACCGCAAGAGAAACTTTGAAAACTTGGCTGCACAAGACTTTCAAAGTTTCTCTTGATTTGGATTTGAGCGTACAACGCTGTGGGATTGCACTAGCGCTTAGATGAGTAAGGCTTTTTCGGCATCAGTGAAGTCTTCAAAGGCGGCTTTTTGACTGGCAAGCAGATCCACGGTGGCATCGGCGATGTCGTTATTGGCAGTAGCCCGATCGCGCAATCTCTGCTCTAACACTTCTAAGGGTGCATCACAGAACTTGATTTCCACTGGAATATTGAGGGCTTGGGCGGCGGCGATCGCCTGACTGCGTAAACTCACGCGGTCATACTTGGCATCTAAAATCACCGTTAAACCTTTACTGGCTAAGAGCGCACCCAGTTCCGCAAGTTTGCCATAGGTTTTGGCGGTCATTTCGGCACTGTAAAGGTCATCCCCACCGCGCTCCATGAGAGCCAATCCTGCAAGATGCTTGCGAATGGCATCCGATCGCAGGTAGATGGCGTTCTGTTGGGCGGCGATCGCTTTGGCAGTGGTGCTTTTGCCAGACCCTGACAATCCCGACATCAGGATCAATTTGCCCTGTTGTGGTTGGGTATATTCCCAAGCGAGACGATAATAGGCAGAAGCTTCTGCCTGTGCCGATGCCTTCACTGCTTCAGGAATATTCGGATCATCCAATAGAAAAGATGTCACCTTGGCGCGGATATAGGCTCGCATACTGCAATGCAGAGGCAGTAATACTAGACCTTCGTAATCGCCAGTGCGTTCTAAATAGGTATTGAGAAAGATATTGGCGAGATCGCTGCGACCGCGAAACTGCAAATCCATCAATAGAAAAGCCGCATCATACAACACATCACTATTGCGGAAGGGTTCATTGAATTCAATGCAATCAAAAATCTGGATTTGATCCTGATAGAGACAAATATTCTTCAAATGCACATCGCCATGACATTCGCGCACCTTCCCTTTGGCAATGCGATCGCTAAATACTGCGGCATTCTCCGCAAAAAACTGATCGGTATAGGCGCGAGTTTCTGCCAATTGAGTTTCCGTTTGAGCAATGCCCACATACTTCTCAGTGGAAGCATAGTTATCATTTGCCACCCCTTGCACCGATGCCATCGTGCCGAAACTGCTAATATGCTCGCTGGTTGCTGCCGATTGATGGAAAGCGGCTAACTGTTCCCCAATTTGGCGCACATGGTCTGCTGTCAAGCGATCGCTGTTAAACATCTCGATCAACAAATCTGCCTGAGCAAACTCTGGCATGGCGATCGCATATTCGACGGCTGTTGCTGAAGGCGAATCGGCGCGATCAAATCCATACTTGCCATCAGTTTCGACAATGGGCAGCACGGCAAGATAGAGCTCAGGGGCAAGGCGGCGATTTAACCGCAATTCCTCTTCACAGAAATATTTACGCTTCTCTAAGGTCGAAAAATCCAGAAATCCAAAATTCATAGGCTTTTTGACCTTGTAAGCATATTTGCCCGTGAGCAGCACAAAGGAGATATGGGTTTGTAATAGCTGGATCGGCTCAGTAACTGGATGATCGTAAAAAGCGGGGGTGAGCATCTGCTCAATGATGGGGGGGAGTGCAGAAGAAGACATAAAGTTGAAGGATGAAGATTGAAGATTGAAGTTGATAAAAGATTTGATCCCCCTCAATCCCCCTTGTAAAGGGGGAAGAAGAAAATGCTCCCCCCTCGTAAAGGGGGGGAGCTGGGGGGGATCTTTAGTAACTTAGGATAAAGGGGGATCTAAGGTACAGCGATGGTTTCGACTAGGCGCTCGATAATTTTTTTGGGCGATCGCCGACCTGCGGCGATAATGCGATGACCTAAAACGTAGGGCGCAAGGAATTTTACATCATCGGGTAGTACATATTCTGACTGGCGATCGCTGTTGAGCATCTTTTGGATATAGGCGTAGCTCTGGACACAACGGAATAGAGCAGAAGTACCTCTAGGGCTTACGCCTAGCGTGATTTCGGCATCATCGCGGGTTGCCCTAACAATATTGACGATGTAGGCGCTGATGGCTTCGCTCACAGGTATTTGGGCACAGAGCTTGCGGATCTCAATTACTTCTTCTGGGCTAATGCAGGGTGAGAGAATAGCGGAGCCGACTTTTCCTAACTGCATTCTCTTGAGCATTTCCACTTCTTCCGATTCGTTAGGATAACCGAGACTAAAGGAAATGGCAAAACGGTCTAGCTGTGCCTCTGGCAATGGAAACGTGCCTTGATATTCGATGGGGTTTTGGGTGGCGATCGCAAAGAAGGGCGAAGGCACATTGCGCGAAATTCCATCAACGGTTACTTGCCCCTCTTCCATGACCTCTAGCAATGCCGATTGGGTGCGCGGTGTCGCCCGATTAATTTCATCTGCCAGCAGAATATTCGCAAATACTGGACCTGGCAAAAATTGAAATTCTCCCTTCTGTGGATTCCAAATATTTGTACCTGTAATGTCGGTGGGCAGTAAATCTGGGGTACATTGCACCCGTTGAAATTTACCTGCTATGGAAGCAGCTAGTGACTTAGCCAAGAGAGTTTTGCCCACCCCTGGCACATCCTCTAGCAATGCGTGACCACCAGCAAATAGGGCGACTAACACTAAGCGGATTGCCTCATCTTTACCAACGATCGCCTTAGATAAATTATCGACTAGCTGCTGAACCTTGAGTTGCTTTTCCATGTTTTGTCCTAAAAAATTAAGCAAGTCGTCTATGATTTATTTCTAGCCTATTCTGCCCTATTTGTAGCAGTTACAGCGCTTTATGCGGTCTTAAAACTGAGATAAACTTTTGAAAGCATTGCTTCGCAACGTTTTCAAAAGCTTTTCTAGTTTTTGATTCAGCGCAAAGCGCTATAAGCTATAAACAGCAATCTTTTTACTTTTTACTTTTTACTTTTTACTTTTTACTTTTTACTTTTTACTTTTTACTTTTTACTTTTCACTTTTCACTTTTTACTTGTGCTTCATCGGCAAGTCGTTGTTACAGGCATTGGTATAGTCAGCGCGATCGCCACAAATCGTGAAGATACTTGGCAAAGTTTATTAGCAGGAAGATCGGGAATCAAGCTAGACGGCTCAGCCAATTTGCCTCTACCTTTGGCGCGAATTTATGAATTGGGAGAAAGCTCACAGCCCCAAAAACTTACCCGTTCGCAATCTTTTTTAGAAATGGCGGTTTTAGAGGCGATCGCCGATGCGGGTTTGGAGATACCTTTGTCAAATTGCGGTTTAGCGATTGGTTCTAGTCGCAGCAACCAAAGGGAGATCGAAATTTTATTAGATCAAGAAATGTATTCCTTCAAACCTGAAACTTGGCAACAACTGCAAGCCGCCAGCCTCTCGGCATATATCGCTAATTTATTACAAACCCAAGCGCCCATTTCTAGCCCTATGGCAGCCTGTGCCACAGCAAATTGGGCGATCGCTCAGGCTGCCATGCTGATTCAGTCTGGACAATGGGATCTGGCGATCGCTGCTGCCACCGATGCCCCAATTACGCCCTTAACCATTGCAGGATTTGCCAAAATCGGCGTACTCGCCACCTCAGGCGTACATCCCTTCAGCCGAGAGCGTCAAGGTTTTGCCCTTGGCGAAGGAGCCGCCGCTCTAGTATTGGAGTCGCGAGAGTCTGCTCAACGCCGCCAAACTGCCATCTATGGCAAAGTATTAGGCTGGAGCATTACCAATGACGCTTACCATGCCACTAGCCCCGCCCCCGATAACCATTTAGCGGCGATCGCCCTCAAAGACTGCCTCACCCGTTCATCAATATCGGCTAATCAAGTTGGCTACATCAACCTGCATGGCACGGCGACCACACTAAACGATGCCCGTGAAGCCAATTTAATCTCTAAATATTTGCCAGATTTCCTGCCGAATCTTGCCCTCAGTGCCACAAAGGGCGCAACGGGTCACACTTTAGGGTCAACGGGGATGATGGAAGCAGCTTTTTGTTTACTAGCATTACGCGATCACCTCTTGCCGCCCACCGTGGGAATGTTGACCCCTGATTTTGATTTGCCCCTATTGTCATCTATACAGCGATCGCCCCATCTACAATATGCCCTAAATTTCAGCTTTGGCTTTGGCGGACAAAATGCGATCGTGGCTTTTGGTGCAGATTAGGCTCTTAAATATCATCTTCCCAGCCACAGCATTTACAGCGCCATCGGTCAGGGGGAATCCGCATCCGCGAAAAAGAGGTGCGGCATTCGGGACATTTGCCTGTAAAAATCGGATGCCAGCCAAATTCTTCTGCCATCTCAGGATCATAATTATGCAGATCATCGGGCTCCCACAGTGCCGCCGATACAAAATCATTGCATTTTCCCCATTGAGGTCCATTGGGATGGACAGCACATACTAAAAAAGAGCTATGGGCATAGTAATCACAGCGATCGCATAGGGATATTTTAGACATGGTGTGTGTTTAGAACCTCTTAGCTAATTCTATAGCCATAGCCAATCAAGTTAAAGCTTATGGTTTACTAATTTTTAGGAAGGGAGAACAGATATGAACAGATATCAAGATAAGGCGAGTGTAAATCCCACGAGAGATGTTACTGCCTTCTCATCGTCAAAATAGACATTAAAACCCAAAAATTAGCAAAGCGGAACAAAGCGCTGCACCGCTAATTTTTGAAAGGAAAGGGAGTGGTGCTATTTCATTAGCTATTGTGGTAACGAGTTTTGTTGATTTTGGTTAGTAAAAGTATAATTTTTGAGTCTTGAAATGGTTCATTCTTGTAAATACATAAAACGTTAAAGCCAAAAATAAAATAATCCTGCATTGAATCTAATACAAATAGGAGCAACTTACTTTTGTCCATTTTTTTCTCCCTTGTTAGTCATTTCTCAGATTTTGCAAACAAATAGAAACACTTCATAGAAAATTGCTCACTCTCGGTTTGTACTCGCATTAAAAAAGGTAATGACATCTATGCTTATTCTTCATATATTCAATCTCTGAAATAGATACCTCCTTCCTATTTGACCTTGATAAAATATGAAATTTATACCACAACTTACAAATGAGAATCTATCTAGATTTGGTTAGAAGACTTGAGGAAAAACTAAAGGTAAATATTTGACAATCTGGAGATATTTGGATAATATTATGGATGTTTTTTTGATGTATTGCTTTTAAATCAACAAATTATGAGTATTTTTTGGGATTATTATCTATCGCTCGGCACTTCTGCATGAAGTAGTAAAGTTGTTGTCTTAATGCGTAAAGAAAATTTGTGAACAGCGATCGCCTCTCAAAAAACAAAAAAACTCGACAAATTCCCCTAGGGGTATTGTTAATTGTCCCTTTTGTATTGCAAATTGTGGGCGCAGTGGGATTAGTGGGATTCCTCTCCTATCGTAGTGGACAAAAAGCAGTAGAAGATATGGCAACATCATTAATGTCAGAAATTGGCGATCGCATTGATCAAAATTTAAACAGCTACCTGAATGCACCCTGAGGGGGTGACAAAGACATCTAAAACGTAGCCGTGACAAGCTGCATAGCCCTCTTACCTCGTTGATAGTAGGTTAACTTATTGGGAGCTAGTTTCAATA
>NZ_JACJPY010000050.1 GCF_014696345.1 Pseudanabaena cinerea FACHB-1277 | reverse complement strand
ATAGTTATTGGAAGCATGGCGATAGGATTCCCAAGTGGAACTAAGGGGATCGGCAGGAGTTACTGACTTCTCAGAACTGTTCGAGTTAGGAGAACTTGGGGCATAGAATAAATGATTTGTATAATCTATTTTCTGATTAAAGGAATTATTGGCTGATGGATTAAAATTACTAGCATGGGAAATAGGATAATTGCGGAAATCAGGACTGCCATAGGATTCGGTGCTATAGGCATTGGGGCGATCGCATTTTTGATAAACCACTGCATCAGGGAACACATTGACCTTAAATCCATCAAGATTTTGCCCATGCAGTTCCATGTGACCTGTAATCAAGTAGCAGTTAGTTTTAAGTGCTACTTGAAAACGATGTAAAACTTTTTTAATAGCCTGCGGCTCAAAGTAAATAAAGACATTGCGGCACAAAACCAAATCAAAATTAGAAAATTCGGAAGATGACCGACTAAAATCTTCATCCACTAAGTTATTAGAATAAAAGACTGCCATTTTGCACAGATTCTCATGGAGCCGCCAGAGATTGCCCTGCTGGGTGAAGTAGAGACTTTTTTGTTTTGGGGTGAGGCTCCGTAATGACCAATCGCCATATACTGCCTGCTTTGCTTTTTGAATTACTTCAGGATTGAGATCAGTCCCGACAATCTTTAATTTCCAGTTCTGAGGATCAGGAATTAATTCCTGTAATAAAATGGCGATGGAATAGGCTTCTTCTCCCGTTGAGCAGCCCGCACTCCAAATACGCAGAGTCTTCGTATTTTGCTGCGCTTTAATAATTTCAGGCAATATATTATTTTGCAATAAATTGATATGCCCTTTATCGCGCATGAAATAGGTTTCAGAGATCGTGATTTGGCGAACGAGTTCGCGCCATTCTGAGTGACTCATATCGGAGGCACTGTTTAAAAGGTCGCAATAGGATTCGTAGGTGGAGAGTCGTAATTCCTGCACTCTGCCATGAATTTTTTTGCAAAAAGGCGCATCATCTTGAGGACGGATGTAAATTCCAAAACGCTCAGCGATCGCTGCTTTTAATTTATCTAAAACCGATTGAGGAATAGTTACCATTTTTATATCTCGTAAATGAATAGCTTGGCTAAAATACTCTGCATAGTATTATTGGGAGATTTAATTTCTATATCTCTAATCCCTATGTGTTTTTGATGTTTTAATAACTCTATATATTCCTTATCAAGATTAGGGAAAGAATTATATTTTGATGCTGTCATTAAGACGATCATCTGAAAAGATTTTGGAAAAGATTTTTGATTTGAATCAAGATTTAAATAACTATATAAAGTAGCAGGGTGGGCAATATCCCACATTCCTCTAACTCTTAAGTTAGTGATACCTAAAGGATCGACTTTATTCACTCTAGCTAGTTCATTAGTTGGACTAAGTTCTACATTTGAAATCGCTTGAATTCCTTGAGTAATAGTTGCTTTAATCCGTTCATAACAATCCTTACTAGCTGCATAGCAATCACCATAAATTAGCCATAGTGAAGATAAGCGCTGATTAGTATCTTTGCCATCAATACAACCAATACAATAAATAATATCTTTCTCTTGCCAATCTTCACAATTTCGACATTCTGATAGCAATAAAGGACTATTTGCAAAAAGTTTTGCCGATGGATAAGAGCTATTGAGCGCAATTCTGGATTTGGTCGATGTAATTTTTTTAACTTCGACAGCATCACCACCTTTAATCATAAAATCTGGCGGATTATTGGCATTGCCTCCCCAAGAAAATACTTTTCTGTGAGCTTCTTCTTTTTGATGCAAGTTATTAATATTTACGGAATCAGCAAATATATCCTTAGCAAATAATTTTAAAGCGTCACCAACGGAGTTAATCCGATTTTCACTACGATAAAAATCAATTACATTGGGAATGCCACACTCGACTACTACCTTAATTGCTTTTAGAATATTTGTTGCAGCTTGATCTATCATATTGCCTCCATATATTTAGCTAGATATTCCTGAAGGAATTTTAAAATATTCTTGCTCCTGATTTTGATAGTTCTCTAACGAGAAATCTAACTTCAACTGTTGATTAATCGATTGCGCGATCGCGTATGCCAAATTGACAGGAACTGCATTGCCAATCATTTTGTAAGCATGGGTTAGATCTTGATAATAAAAAATAAAATCATCGGGAAAAGTTTGGATTCTGGCGCATTCCCTCACCGTTAACCGCCGATAGGGCAATGGTGACTCTGGATCAAAGATCCATTTGTCTTGACTGATCCGAATCATGCGATTGGCTTGGGGATGGATCGGTGCATGACGACCACCCGCTTGAATAGTGAAAGATGGCTCATCCCATTTACGCACCCGATTTCTCGACATATACATACTTGAAAAATCACCCTGCATATATTCATGATTAGGGATATTGCAATCATGAATATTAGACTTGCTACGCCCGATCGCTGGTTTTTCTTTGCCTTGTAAATCGGCGATCGCTTGTTTTAAGTTAGGAATATCAGGAGATGTGGCTAATGCCTTGAATGCAAATTTCTTGCCTAAATCAGCCCGAAAACCGATAAAGATAATTCTTTTCCGAGATTGAGGCACATCGTAATCCTTGGCATCAACTAACTTGTAAGTAATGGAATAACCAGCTTCTTCAAAGGCAGTCATAATATTTGCCAAAGCTCCACTATGTTTTTTGTGCAGCATTCCTGAAACATTTTCCGCCAGAAAAAATAAGGGCTGTTTATCTTTGAGGACGCGCACATATTCCATGAATAATTGTCCTCGCTCATCATTAAAACCTCTTTGAGTTCCTGCCTCACTCCAACTCTGACAAGGCGATCCGCCAATAATGCCGATACATTCAGGAATATCCTGTGAAGCTATTTGTCTAAGATCTCGCCGATCCAAAAAAGTATGCCGATGATTTTTTTCATAGGTTTCCCAGATAGCTTTGTCAAACTCATTCGCCCAAACCACATCAAAACCTGCTTTAGAAAAACCTAAATCTAATCCTCCACAACCAGAAAATAGCGAAATGATTGACTTCATAGAGGTATTTCAGGATTTATATGCTTTAACTTACAAGATGATTGGGTAACTAGAAAGAAATCGAACTGGTTTGAGTGGTGAGAATGTGATTCATCACAAAGGGGGCTATTTCTTGGATGGCGAGAACATTTTGGGCGGCTCCCATTTTGATCGCTACCTGTGGCATCCCAAACACGATACTGGTGGCTTCATTTTGGGCGATCGTCACGCCGCCCGCTTTGCGAATTGCCATTAAGCCCGTTGCGCCATCGCGTCCCATGCCTGTGAGCAAAATGCCAATACTTCGCGCCCCATAGATTTTTGCGGCCGCTTGAAAAGTAACTGTCACCGATGGGCAATGTCCATCCACAGGGAAGGCAGCAGTGTAGAAAAATCTGCCGCGATCGTCAAATTCCAGTTGGCGATCCTCTGGTGCGAAGTAAATCGTGCCAGCTTCGGGCATTGTGCCTTGGACGGCAATCTTGACAGGCAGATGGCAGAGGGAGCCGAGCCAATCGATCAATCCCATTAAAAAGCCACGGCTAATGTGCTGTACACAGACGATGGGCGCAGGAAATCCTACAGGGATTTGGGTTAATAGGGTTTGCATGGCTTGGGGACCACCTGTGGATGCGCCGATGGTGACGATTTGGGTATCAGGGGCGATCGCAAAAAATACGGGTGGTGGGGCGGGTTCTTTATAGGTTTGTTTTTCGAGAGACAGTAAAGTATTGCGCTTAGTGCGGGTGAATACCGACACCCCTGATAAAACCCGAATCCGTTCGATTAAATCCTGTTGAATTTTTTTGTAATCTTCAAACAAGCCACTGGGGGGCTTGGGAAATACATCGACAGCACCCGATTCCAGCATTTTAAAAATAGTTCGCGCATCTTCAGTCTGTACGGAAATGCTAATTACCAAAATGGGACGCGGATATTTCATCATCACTAATTCTGTAAGCTGCAAACCATTCATGCGGGGCATATGGTAATCAGTGCAGATCACATCAGGATTAACTTGAGGCAAGAGGGCTAGGGCTTCGATGCCATCCTTCGCACAGCCTACTACTAAAATATCAGGGGCTTGGGAGAGAATCCGTTGCAAAATCTCTAGGGCAATGTGGGAATCGTCAACCAGTAATACGCGGATCGGTGACTTAGGCATTTAGATCAGTCTCCCTAATGTCTCTAGAAGCACATTTTGATCGAAGGCACTCTTAACAATATAGGCATTTGCCCCCACCTCTACACCCCTGCGTTTGTCCTCTTCAGAGGCAAGGGACGTAACTAAAATTACGGGCAGATCGGTGTATTCTTTGTGCTGACGGATACGGGCGGTCAGTTCTAGCCCATCAAGGTGCGGCATTTGAATATCAGAAACTACGGCATCAACGGATTTGGTACGGAGTTTTTCGTAGCCATCTAAGCCGTCAACGGCGGCAATGACTTCATAACCCGCATTTTCGAGAATGCGTTTGACTTGGGTGCGGACTGTTATCGAATCTTCGACCATTAAGACTATTTTCTTGCGTTGTACGGATTCTAACAGTTTACTCGCTGACACAAATCCTGCACGTTTCCGCGCTGATTTTAATAAGTCCGATGGGTTGAGTACCATGCAGACTTCGCCTGTGCCTAAAATAGTCGCGCCACTGACGTTACGAATCCTTTTGAGCAGCTTGCTTTGCTGTTTTATCACCACATCTTGCTCATCAAGTAGGGCATCAACGATTAAGCCTAGTCTTTCGACTCCGATTTTGAGGATGATACAGGGCAAGGACTTGTGATTGAAACTGCGATCGCTGACATCTAGTTCTAACAAATCCGATAGCCAAGCGACGGATACGGGATGATCATCGATCGTAATCGTGTGACTGCCTTCGATGGAAAAAATATCTTGACGGGGAATCAGGCGCGTAGTTTGCACAAATTCCACAGGCATGGCATAGGGCGTATCTTTGACGGCGGCAATCAGGACATGGGTAGTGGCGAGGGTGGTGTCAATCTGCATACGGAACAGGCAACCTTGCCCCGCGCGAGATTCTACCCAAACATCGCCCTTGAGCCGTTCGATATTGGTGCGAACTACGTCCAAGCCCACGCCGCGCCCCGACATTTGGGTAACAGCAAGGCGAGTGGAAAAGCCTGACGTAAATACTAAATTGTGAATTTGCGCTTCCGACATGGAGGCTAACTCTTCTTCTCGGCAAATACCGCGCTGGATTGCGGCTTGACGAATTTGATCTATATTTAGCCCTCTGCCATCGTCACTGATTTCGATGATCACACTGCGGGCATTTTGCAAACCCTTGAGGCGGATTGTGGCGACTCTGGGCTTGCCAGCCTTTTCGCGTTCGGAGGGCAATTCGATGCCATGATCGATCGCATTGCGGATCAGGTGCATCAAAGGATCTTTGATTTCTTCGAGAATATGTTTGTCGGCGGAGGTGTCGCCGCCTTCGATGATTAGCTCGACCTCTTTGGCTTGTTGTCGTGCCAGATCGCGCACCATGCGCGGAAATAAGTTAAAAACAGTGGCAAGGGGCAGTAATCGCAAAGTGCGAATGCCTTCCTTGAGATCCCCTGCGATCGAGTCGAGTCGGGCGGTGTCTTCGTAAGTATTGCGGCGCAGATGATTGAGTTGATTGCCAAGGCGATCGAGTCTTTCTTCGAGGCGGCGGTGGAAGTTGCTGTTTTTAGGACTATGGCGATCGTCTTCTTTACTTAGAGAAATATCAGATAGAACTTTGCCATTTTTTTCGAGGGCAAGGCGGCTGACAAAGGTATCGCGGCTCCATTCTTCCCAGAGACTAATAATTTCTTCAATTTCCGTAAGTCTTTGGGAGATGCGGATTTTGGTAACGGTTAGCTCACCAACTTGGGTCATCAGGGCATCGAGCTTCTGGGGATCAACGCGAATTGTATCAATCCGATATTTATCAGTTTCGCTAAAGGTGGCGTTTAAACTGTTGTTAATGGCATTAGTGCTATTAATATTGCCATTAGCCGATCGCAGATCAGGATGGATTGCACTTTCAGGCGGTTTTTCAGGCGATCGCACTGGCTGAGGATTGGGATTTAAGGGAGGAGCCGCAGGGATGGTGGGGTTAGTTTTGGGGTTGGTAGAATTTTCGGACAGAGGGGCGATCGCTACGCCATTATTGCCATTGTTTTGATGACCATTATGACCATTATGACCATTACCATTCACTCTATTAAGGCTCACTATTTCAGGCATAGCCCCAATAGGCACAATATTATTTGGTAGTGCTTGTAAATTTTCGACCGCAGGCTGCGTATTCATCATCACATCGCCAGTATCTTCAAAGGGATCGCTAAAGGGATCGCTTTCCTGGGTCGGCTCTGCCACCTGCACCTCGGCTCCCATTAACTGCGCCAGCACTTCAAAAATACTAATTCGTGCCTCCTCATCGGTGATTGCCTCATGCACCAATTGCCTGATCGCATCAAGTCCCAAATATAGGCGATCGAGCATTTTGCCTGATATTTCCAACTCTCCCCGTTTCGCGGCTCCCAGCAGATCTTCAACTTGGTGGGTGAGCGTCTCCACGCCCGAAATACCCAGCATCCGCGCATCACCTTTGAGGGTATGCGCTTCTCGCAATGCTTCCTCTAAGTGCGCCTTATCCTGTGGATTTTTCTCAAGAAATAGGAAGTCTTCTTCTAACTTCTGAATATGTTCTTCACTAGCAATCTTAAAGACATTTCTCAGTTCTTCATCTTGGATATACATAATAGGCACTCCTTATTAATACTTGCCCCTCATCCCCCAGCCCCTTCTCCCACTAGGGGAGAAGGGGAGCCATCAACTTTCTAGTCCCCCTCTCCCTCAATGGGAGAGGGGCTAGGGGTGAGGGTCTACACCACTGCCTGTAACTTTTGCGCCGCCGCATTAAGCTGATGGGTGCTGACCTTGATTTGCGATACACCTGATGCGGTTTCCCTTGAGCCAAGGTTGATGGCATTCATCGCTTCCACTACTTGATTGATGGCTACAGCCTGTTGTTTGGCATTGAGCGAAATTTGTTGACTGCTGATAAAGACGTTATTGATCGAGTCAGAAACGCCTGTAAAGGCTTCTGCCATGCTGCGAGCGAGGGATAGACCTTCGTTGACGGTCTTGTTGCCTTCGTCCGTGACCATGACGGTGGAGTTAATCGCCGTTTGAATGTCGGAAACGAGGGTGTTGATTTTTTCGGCGGACTTCTTGCTTTGATCGGCAAGTTTACGAATTTCTTCGGCAACTACCGCAAAGCCTTTGCCGTGATCTCCCGCACGGGCGGCTTCTACAGCAGCATTGAGCGCCAGCATATTGGTTTGGTTGGCGAGGTCGCCCACAAGTCCTGAAATATTGCCGATCTGGTTGGTTTGTTCACTAAGTCTGAGAATTTGTTCGGCGATCGCACCGACTTTATCCTTGAGGGTGGTCATCTCATCGAGGGTTTGACGGACTGCCTTTGTGCCGCTTTCGGTGAGCGAGAGGGCATGGCGTGCGCCTGAAGCTGAGACTTCCGCCTGTTCTGCCGATTGCCTTGAGGATGTGCCAAGCTCGCCCATTGTCGTTGAGGTTTCATTGACCGAGCTTGCCTGTTGCGAGACGGTGCGCTCTTGTTCCTCGACTGCGCTGGCAATTTGTGCTGAAGAACTGGCGATTTCGCTGGCGGCTTGGTTGAGGGTGTTGGCGATCGCCGAAGAAATCACAAAGGCAACTATTAAAGCAATTACCAAAGAAGCCAAAGCGCCAAGTACCGACATTGTAACCAAAAGCCCCAGAGCATTCTTGGTGGTGTTTTCCGCATTCTTAATCACCTCAGCTTGGCGCGTGTCAAACTCCTTCATCACAGTTTCAAAGGATTTAAGGAGTTCTGCGCCCTGTTCCACATTATCCACCACCAATTTACGGTTGCCCGCTTTCGCCGCCTCAATCTGACTGCGCGTGATTTTTTCGTACTGATCAGTAAAAGCTACCATTTTATTCATGCGTTCCTTTTGCTCAGGCAAAGCATCTTTCACCAATACCAAAGCCTTATCTTGCACTTCATTCAGGTTTTTTACGCCGCTTTCATAGCGATCCAATAACTCCTTATCCAGAGTGAGGGCATAGCCCCGTGACTGTCGAGCAATTTGCGAAACTCTTAATTCCAAGGCATCGGAAACTCTAGCGCGATCATTAGCAACCAAGGCGTGCTCAAAGCTCTTATCAACAATTTGCGATGTGGTATATACCCCGATCGCCAATCCTGCAATCAAAGCCACTGGTACAGAATAGCCAAATAGCATTTTGCCCCTGAGTTTCAAATTATTAAACATAGTTTTAGTCCTAATTGGTGATTGGTGATTGGTGATTGGTGATTGGTGATTGGTGATTGGCTAAACTTCTTCGTTTACCGAAAGATTCCCTTCTGCAAAAATTTTGGCAAGGTTCAAAATTCCCATCATTTTTTCTTGATACAGAACTGTCCCCTGTAAATAGTCGCGATCGCCTTCACTGGTTGCCATGGGATTGGGCTTGATGTCGCTCTTTTGCAAATACAGCACATCAAATACCTTCTCCACAGGAATGCCCATGATCAGATCGTCTATATGGACAACGATCGCTTTAGAAGTGGGATGGTGTTCATCGATCTGCATATGCAGAGCGCGGCGAATATCAATCAGCGTTACGATTTCGCCCCGCAAATTGATATTGCCGACCACATGGTCGGGACAGCAGGGAATTGGTGTGACTTTGTGAAATTCCGTAAATTCGCGGACGACTTCCAAATCTAAACCAAAGTATTCATCGCCCAAACCGACTACGGCGAGGGGACGCAAACCCATAAAGTCATTGCGCTGGGAAGCTTGCATCAATTGTTCTGCACGGGTATGAAAAGTCAGCCGCTCTCGCTCAGTGATATGGGGACAGAAGGTATCAAAAAAGTTGCCTTGTTTCTCGATCCAATGGTGTTCACCGTAATGATCGGCATGATGCTCATAGTGATCATTACGGTAATCATTATGATGATCCTCAAAATGGGAATCATGATGAAGCTCGGTGATTTCTTTGGTAGTAATCGCCCCATCGACAATTTCCACACAATCAAACAAAGATGCAGTTTTTAATAAGGCGATCGTCTCTGATTGCAGCTTTGCCACACTGCTAATTAGCTTAGAAGGATGGCGTGTATAAATTGTGGTTTCTATTGCATCAGGGGCGATCGCTACCACCTCCCGCACTTGATTAACCACGATCCCCAGCATTTCCCCATCCTGTTCGAGGGCAATTACGGAATCACTCACCTGATATTCTTGGAATGGATAACCAAAACGATGATTGAGATCCATTACTGGAACTAAATGCCCCCGCAAATTTAGCAAACCAATGATATCTTTGGGTGCATCAATGGCGATCGCTAGTTCTGGTAAGGAGAAGATCTCTTTTACAGCGATCGCATCAATGCCATAGATCAAGCCATGCAGTGAAAAGATTACATAATATTTGGGGATAAGTTCTTGAGATAACATAATCGCTCTACCGCCCCACTAACTACATTGATACTGAATGCTGGTTGCCATTTGATCATCGGAAGTATCTTTAGGCTTACAAGCAGTTGCCCTATTGCCTAGAAGCTGATCTACGGTCTGTCCTGCTGATCTGGCTGGTGATCTTGCTTGAGTTTTGGTTTCTGATATGGCTTCTGCATTGGAATCTGTCATCGGCATCGGCAAATTTAAGTATTGGCGCACCAACTGCTTGAGGCTTGAGGCTTCAAAGGGCTTGGTAATGTACTCATTGGAGCCAGCCATTTTACCCTTCATTTTGTCAAAGAAGCCATCTTTACCCGTCAACATAATGATTGGCAAATTGCTAAATTGCGGCATACGGCGAATGGTACGACAAACTTCTAAGCCATCGATTTCAGGCATCATCACATCTAGCAACAGCAACTTTACAGGTTGGTGATACATCACGCTTAGTCCATCAACGGCATTGCTTGCCACTGCAACCCGACAAAAAGAAGAGAGCGTGCGTTGAATCATTTGCTGGACAACGGCACTATCATCGATCGCCAAAATTAATGGCATGGCGTTGGTTTCTTCGGAAATGAAATTAACCCATTTTTCCTTTGACCACTTTGCATAAAACTGAGCGATTTGCAAAGGATCTTTGTCTAAACCTTGGGAAATGTCACAGAGCGATCGCTTGCCATCCACCCATTCCACCAAGTGCTTTTTGACGCTGTGGGGCATAGGTGATGATTCTGTTGCCGTAGCAATCATGGGAATTAGTTTGAGCGAAGGGATCACTGGCTTAATCGCTGCCCAACGATCTTTACGGTGAGCTAGTTCTAATAATAAATCGCCAACTTTCCATGCACTCCGTAGTTCCAGATTGACATTCTTTTCAATTTGAAAACTGCCTCCACATTCCCAAATCTGTTCCAAACGCACAATCGTTTGAGCATAGAAAACTGCTTCAATCTCCCCCCATGTGAAAAGTTCCATGGCGATCAAACGTTCTATTAATTCTTGGGTTGAATGTTCGTCTTTAAGCTGCCGCGAAGCGAAGACAACGGCTGGTGCAATCCATTGACGATGCAATTTATGTTCAAGAAAGTCAATAATTGCATGGATATCGGGCAGACATGGCACTGCATACATCAGTGAGCCATTGCGCCAAGCCAGAATACATTTCGATAAATTCTGATCCTTGATTTCTAAGTCAAGGTTTACAGTTCCTGAAAAAGCTACGCTCTCTAGTTTTTTTAACAGAGCTAGCAGTTGTTGGTTGTGAAATTTGCCTTGCACTGGTTTCACCTCCGCCCAAATGAGTGCAGATGACCCTCACATTTACCGAGAGCCTCTCAATTAAGAACATCTGATAGAGCTAAGAGTCTAAAACTCATTGTCTCTATGCCGAATTAAGGCTGCGCTTAAGTGAGATGCTCTTTACCTCTATTTACGCAAATTGGCAGTAATTTTTGTTCGATTCATGCTAATAAGCTACGAATTGAATTCCTAAATGCTACATAATTGCTTTGGTTAAAAGCTGTAAAGGGAAGGACTAAATAGATATTTCTTAATTTCTATATTATTTTATTTCTACCCCTGAGTCAAAATCACACATTAAACTTAACTTTTGTCTATCCGCCAAAACCATTAATACCAAACCGCAAAAGTGTGACTACACCTTTATGGGTTGAAAACCAAACCCATTGTGGGTTTTGGAACACAGCAATGACATAGCCATCTCTGTGTTCGGTATAAGACTTATTGTTGTAGCCACTTGCATTAGGACAAATCAAACAAAACGATTAGCTACATTGCTATTCACTAATGAATGTGTTAGAAAAGGTAGGGGCAATTCATAAAATCGCCCTTAACTTTTTGGGGGCTATATTCAACGAAAACCCGCAATATTAACCATTGGGGCGGCTCATCTGTTCTAAGTCGAGAATTTCCGCTAGCTTCTCTGCATCCATTAGCCCCTTATCTAAGACCACTTGACGCAATGATTTCCCAGTGGCTAGGGATTCCTTCGCCACATCTGCCGCATGGAGATAGCCGATGTGGGTATTCAATGCAGTGACTAGGGAGAGACTGCCTTCAGCATAGGCAAGACAACGATCTTCGACAGCAACGATGCCCTGAATACATTTGGATGCTAAGGTGGCGATCGCTCTGCCTAAAATCTCAATACTTTGGATCAAGTCATAGGCAATGAGCGGCATCATCACATTTAATTCCAATTGTCCTGCTTGGGCAGCAAAGGCGATCGCACTGTCATAGCCGATTACCTGATAGCAAACCATGTTGATCATTTCCGCAATCACAGGATTATATTTGCCAGGCATAATCGATGACCCTGGTTGCACAGGCGGCAACATGATTTCCCGCAAGCCTGTTTTTGGTCCTGAATCCATCAGGCGCAGGTCATTGGCAATTTTGCAGGTATCTAGGGCGAGGTTGCGGATTGCCCCTGATACATTCACAAAGGGAGCCATGCTCTGCATCGCTGCCATCAGGTTTGGAGCAGGTTTTAAGGCAAAGCCTGTGATTTCGCTAAGTTTCTCTGCCACGCGATCGCAATATTGAGGATGGGTATTTAAACCCGTACCAGAGGCACTGCCACCAAGTCCCAGCACTTTGAGGTCTTCAGAGGCAAGACTGATGCGTTTAATGTGATCGCTGATGATCTGGGCATAGGCTTGAAATTCATCACCAAGACGCACGGGGACTGCATCCTGTAAGTGGGTGCGCCCCGATTTGACGATAGGGGCAAAGGCGATCGCCTTGATGCGTAGCTGTTCGTCAAGGCTTGCCAATGCTGGCAACAGGGTTTTATCTAGTGCTAATAATGCGCCAATTCTAATGGCAGTGGGGATCACATCGTTGGTTGACTGTCCATAGTTCACATGATCGTTAGGGTTGACGTTGGCATAGTTGCCCTTAATATCGCCCAAAATTTCGAGGGCGCGATTAGCGAGTACCTCATTGATATTCATATGGTGCGATGTGCCAGCCCCCGCCTGATAGACATCCACCACAAATTGATCGCGCAGATTGCCATCTAAAATTTCATCCGCCGCCGCCGCGATCGCCATGCCCATGCCGACTGGGATACAGCCAAGCTCCGCATTGACCAATGCCGTTGCCTTTTTGATCAGCAACCCCGCATCCACAAAGGTCGCAAGGGGTTTGAGTCCACTGATTTGAAAGTTGGCGATCGCCCTTACAGTCTGAATCCCGTAATAAACATCGTCGGGCAAGGACATTTCGCCCATGGAGTCGCGTTCGGTTCTGGTCATAAATTTTGTATGCGAATTTTGTGCGTGGCTGTTATCAGAAATTAATACTACGATAAATTTCTGCGATCGCTAATTGAATCTGCAAGGATTCGAGATTAATTGCTTGATCTAACCCATCAAAATCGCTGTATAACCAACCTTGCTCTTGCTTGCTAAAACGTTCCACAAGCACCTTATTTTGACGGATCAATAGATATTCACAAAAGCTAGGAATAGAACGATACATTCTAAATTTATCAGTGCGATCGAATTCTTCCGTTGAGGTTGATAGCACTTCCACAATTAAAAGAGGATTGAGAACCTCGTCTTGGCGATCGCCATTAAGCTGCACAGGCTTGGCAAAAACCATCGCATCAGGATATACCCCCCGCCGATATTCTGGAATCCACAGCCGTAAATCGCTGTTAATCACTTCAAATTCGGTATCTCGCAATTTATTATCCAAGAGGTTAAGGATATTACGACCAATACGGCTATGGTTAATGGTTCCGCCTGCCATTTTAATAATTTCTCCATCGTGGTATTCACATTTTTCTTCAGAGATATCGGCGATCGCCCGATATTCATCAAGGCTGTGTTGGCGTTGCAGGGTGGCAATCATGGGGTGTAACCAAAGGACAACGGTTATATTTTATATACTTTAGCGTCAAATTAAAGCGTGCTTGCAAGCCTTGTCAGACAAGATGTCTGACCCACAAAGGCAGAATCCTTGTGGAACGCTCATCTTGCCCGTTTATGGTTAAGATTTGTCAGGCAATCAGCTTACCCTCTCATGGCTGAGCGAGAATATTTTTTATCAAAATGTCCAGTTGCTTGAGCTTAACGGGTTTACTGAGATAGTGATTAGCCCCAGCCGCCAAACAGAGATCGCGATCGCTCTTCATGGCTAGGGCAGTTAAGGCGATGATGGGAATATGCCGCAGACTTTCCTGTTGCCGAATTTGCCGCATCGCTTCCAAACCATCAACATTGGGCATCTGTACATCCATCAAAATCACATCTGGATGGTTGGCGATCGCAAGGGCAACGGCTTCCTGTCCATTATCAGCAAACAATAGACGATATCCCTTCGCTTCCAAATAACTGGATATAGTTACAACATTAGCGAGATTGTCTTCTGCCAGCAAAACTAAAGGCGATCGGTTAAGGGAAGGTGCATTAACAGGGCTATGGTCAGGTTCGATGGCGATCGCCAAACTTGCGGAATACGCATCGGGAGCAACCTGAATCTGGTAGGGAAGATCGACTGTAAAACAACTTCCCACTTCTAGTTCACTAGTTAGCCCAACCCGACCGCCGTGCAGTTCCACAATCTGCTTAACTAGGGCTAGTCCCAAGCCAGTACCCGCATATTTGCGATTGAGGGCGCTATCTATCTGCACAAAGGGCTGAAATAGTTTTGTCATATTTTCAGGTGTAATGCCAATGCCAGTATCTGTAACGGCAATATGCAGATAGCTGATTTGGGAATCAGGTGACTCTGGAGGTAATAATGCAGCAGTGAGGGTAACGGTTCCACCTTCTAGGGTGAATTTCACGGCATTGGTGAGCAAGTTCAGTAAGACTTGTCTCATGCGGATTTCATCGATTAAGATATCAGGCAGATGAGGAGAGATTTTCGTTATTAGTTGAATGCGTTTGCTAAAAGCCTGTTGCTTGACGAAAGCAATGCTAGAGGAGCATAAATGTTCTATGGAAACTTGGCTATAGTCTAAATTGATTTTCCCAGATTGAATTTTGGAGACATCTAGGATATCGTTTATGAGAGTGAGCAGGTGAGAGGCGCTGTTTTCCACAGTACTGAGGGCGTTGAGTTGTCTCTCGTTGATGTTGCCAAAGATTCCCTCTTGCAAGCCTTCTGTCATACCTAAAATGGCATTAAGAGGCGTGCGGAGTTCGTGGCTCATGGTGGCAAGAAACTCATCTTTTAGACGGGTGGCACGTTCTAACTCGGCGTTGGTGCGCTGCAACTTGGCTTCGGCTGCCTTACGATCGCTGATATCTATTACCACACAAACACAGCGCCCATCAACCTTAGAGAGCAGCATGGCAACACCAAGCAGAACCGATACTCGACTACCATCTGGACGTAAGTATTCCTTTTCCCAAGGGGCAATTTCTCCATGTTTCTGCAAATATGCGATCGCCTGACAATCCGATTCCACATATTCGGGAGGGGTGATTTCAGCCCAATTGATACGGTTTGCTGCTAGGTCGGCGCGGCTATAGCCAATAATGTCTAGAAAGCGATCGTTGGCATCATAGATCACCCCGTTAAAGTCGGTAAACATCATCCCCACCACATTGGAATCAAACACTCGCCGAAATCGAGTTTCGCTTTCTCTTAGGGCTAGTTCTGTCTGTCTGCGATCGGTGATATCCCGAAAAATCCCCTGCACCATGATTTCCCCGTTAATGTTAATGACACTAGCCGTAATGTCCACGGGTACAGTGCTGCCATCGCGTCGATGGCAGATTACATCCAAGATCTGAGCGTGTTGTTTCTGTACTATTTCGGCAAAGTTTACCTTGATTCTGTCTAGCTCTGTCGCAGGATGCAGTTGTGTAAAATGTAGGGTGGTCAGTTCTGCTAGGGGATAGCCCAACAACAATTCGGCTCTCTGGTTAGCCTCTAGAATATTGCCCTGAAGATCGGCTATCAAAATGGCATCGGCCGCCCCCTCTAATAAACCTCGATATCGAGCTTCCCGTTCGACTAAAGCCGCAGTACGTTGGCTTACGCGCTCCTCTAACTCAGTATTTAGAGCCTCTAGGGCTTGAGCAGTGAGCAGTCGTTCTAGCTCTGCCCCCGCCCGCGCTGCAAAAATCGTGAGCAGTTTTTGGCTCCAGTCAGGATCAGCTAAAGGGGCATCATGGAGAATATAGAGAATACCAATGGGTTCACCTGCGGCATTTTGTAGCCTTACCCCCAGATAACTTTCTACCTGCAATTCATTAAACAGGGCATTGTCGGGATAGATTGCTTGCATACCCGCAGGTTGGCAAAAACTTCCATCTTGGAGCGATTGGTAGCAACATGGCACTGCATCGTAAGCCACAAACTTAGGGAAGCGAAATTCCCCATTTGCAAAAAATGACAAGACCTGAAACCCATTGGGCATTGCTTGGTCAACCGAAACATAGCGCACTCCCAAGGCTTCAGAAACATGACGTACTAGAGCAGGAAAAAAGGCTTCACCTGTTACAGCAGCAGTCCCTTCAATCACTTGACGCAGAGAAGCTTCGGCGCGATCGCGTCGCATTTCCATCTCTCGCTGCTGCGTAATATCTTGAGTAGTACCCCACGAAAACAGAGGCTTGCCGTCAGCACTAAATGCGCTCTCACATTTCTCGCACACATACTTAATGCGACCATCTGCCATGGGGATGCGATGCACTAGACTATAGGGCTGGCGATCGCGCAGATGTTGCCTATAGGCAGATTTAGCAGCATCTAGATCGTCGGGATGGATAAAACTCAGAAAGGCTTCACAAGATGGGCTAAATTGCTGTGGATCGACTTCAAATATGTGAAAAATCTCCTCTGACCAATAGAGCGTATTGTGCTGAAGATCTAGTTCCCAATTACCAAGGTGAGCAATCCGTTGGGCATCCTGCAAACGTTGGTTACTTTGCCGCAGTTGAGCCTCCACTTGAAGACGCTCTCGCAATTCTGCTTGCAACTGCTCGTGGGTTGAAGCCTGTTGAATGGCGATCTCCAACTGCGTCATCACGCAACGCAATAGATCAATTTCATCCTCCTGCCAGTCCCGCGTTGTTTGACTTTCCACGACATTTAGCAAGCCCCACAACTGCCCCCGACAGAAAAGCGGCAGCAGCACCTTGGCGCGGATTTGTTGCTCTCGCAAAAACTCACGGTGGCACTCTGTCATCTCGGTGATGTCAATGTCAGGGACAATCCGAATATAGTCCTCACGATAGATTTCGGTAAAGTTTGACTGAAAACAATGATCGAAGACCTTTTTGCCCATTAGCGATCGCGGTAGGCAGGTTGACTCTGCCACCACTACGCTGGAGTAGTCGGGTTCAAATTTCCAAATATTGACGCGATCGCCGCCGATGATTTGCTGAATCTGCTCAACGGCAGTATCAAGGATCGTTTGCAGACTTAATGAGGAGCGAATCTGGTGAGCCAATCGACTTACAGCCTGCTCTCGCTGCAACTTTTTCTGCAAGTCATCGAGGGTATGTGCAGTTTTCTTAGCGTAGTCTGGCATATTCTTACCTCCTGAAAGCTTCATAGTTTGAGCAATAGATACCTGATTCACCCCTCATACCATATTATTCATATTATCTACAGTAATCTAAAAATTAATATCCCTTACTAGTATCATTTTTTGTATCGTTTTTTGATTGCAAATGTGTAAGTATTCATTTGCAAAACGCAACAATCACAATTGAAATAATTGATGAAATAATTGGTGAAATAATTAATGAAAGTCCTTTTTCTTTAGCTGTGCAGGTAGATCTATAATAATTATAAATGAGTAACCTTATCTAGCGGTCTAGCATTATGCCATCGGAACATCCACCAGTTATGTTGGTGGACGGTTACAACGTGATTGGGATGTGGCGGCGCTTGCAGGAAATCCGCGATCTGCAAGGGTTTGATTTGGCGCGATCGCAATTGACGGAAGAAATGGTAAATTTCAGTGCCTATCACGGTTACAAAACCACATTAGTTTTTGATGCTTATATACAGGCGACCCCCGCCCGTGCCGAAAAAATCACTAAAAATCTCAGGCTGTACTTCACCGATCATAATGAAACCGCCGATACATACATCGAGCGCCAATGCGGCAAATATCGCCGCGACCCACTCAGGCATTTAAAAAGGATTATTGTGGTCACTTCCGATCGCGCTCAACAATTAACGGCGGTGGGCTTTGGGGCAGAATGGCTATCGGCGATCGCCCTTGAGCAAGAGGTGGAGGCAACATGGCGATCGGTACAACATCGTCAAAAGCCCCAAAAAGCTGATACGAAAAACCTGTTGGGCAACCGCATTGATGGGGATACTAAAGCCAAATTAGCCCAATGGCGCAATCGTTTAAATTAGTGCTTGCGTAAGCGCGGCAATAGCAAGCCCTGACTGGGGCTAAAAATAAGGGCTAGGGCAAATAGCAGCAACACCATCACCACAATCGCAGGACCAGAGGGCAGATTGAGATAGTAACTGGCATACAGCCCGATCTCACTCGCCAACAGCCCCACCCCAGCCCCCACAAAAATCATCTGATGCAATTCCTTGACTAATAAATAGGCAGTGATCGCAGGGCCAACCAATAGGGATACCACTAATACCACGCCCATAGTTTGCATACTGGCAATAATCGTCAGGGTGACACCTGCCATCAGTCCTAGATAAATTAAATTTATGGGCAGTCCCAAAGCCTGCGCCCCGATGCGGTCAAAGGTGTAAAACAATAGCTGTTTATAAAAAATGGCGATCGCCGTCAATACAATCACCGCAATCATCGCAGCGCGGTTTATATCGGTTTGGGTGACGCTGAGAATATCACCAAATAAAAATCCATGGAGATCGATTTTGATTTTTAGGATCGATATTAATAAAATGCCGATCGCAAAAAAACTAGAAGAGGTTAGCGCCATCGCCGCATCGACCTTAACGCGGGTCTGCGATCGCAAGAGGGCAATCAAAAAAGCACTGCCCAAGCCCGACACAAATGCACCGATCGCCACATCTATGCGCCAAAAAAAGGCGATCGCCATGCCTGGCATCACCGTATGGGTCATCACATCCCCCAAGAGAGACATCCTCTGCACGATCAAAAAACAACCAATCGCAGGACAAATGACACCAGCGATCGCGCCAGCGATCAGGGCATTTCGCATAAATTCCAAGGTCAAAGGCTCGGTAATCCATGCCCAGAATGGTAATTGAGCAGTTTGCGCGACCAACATTAGGGACATAAGAGGGACATAAGTAAAAAATGGCGATGCGATTGTTGGGGTTTGCGTGCTGGGCGCTAGTATTGCTGACAGCAGCGCTGTAGCATTAGAGAACAAATTAGCGTCATATTATTCACATTATTATTTACATTACTCACATTATATAGATACACAATGGCAACACAAAATTGGTCGCAGTTGCTCAAACAACTGATGGAGCGCCAAAGTCTCAACCCAGAGCAGGCAACAGAACTAATGCAGGGTTGGCTAGAAGGGGCGATCGCCCCCGAATTGTCAGGGGCAATTCTGACGGCTTTGCAATTTAAGGGCGTGGAGGCAGGAGAACTAGCAGCAATGGCGCTAGTATTGCAATCCCAAAGTGAAGGGCAGCGCTTGAATGCAGAGTTTGGACATTTTGTCGATCGCGCCAAACCGTTAATGGATACCTGCGGCACGGGTGGCGATGGTGCATCCACTTTTAATGTTTCTACGGCGGTGGCTTTTGTGGTGGCAGCAGCAGGGATCGCGGTGGCAAAGCATGGCAATCGGGCAGTATCCAGTCGATCTGGTTCTGCCGATGTTCTCGAAGCGATCGGCGTTAATTTGTCCGCACCCACCGCCAAAATTTATGAGGCATTGGCAACCGTGGGGATTACCTTCCTATTTGCCCCTGGTTGGCATCCTGCGATGAAGGCAGTGGGCGCGATCCGCAAAAGCTTGGGCGTAAGAACGGTATTTAATTTAATTGGTCCGCTAGTTAATCCATTACATCCCACGGTGCAGGTTTTGGGAGTGTACAACCGCCAGCTTACCCACACGATCGCTGAAACCTTGCGCCTGCTCGATCGCCAACAGGCAGTGGTTCTGCATAGTCGCGAAGGCATGGATGAAGCGGGTTTAGGGGACTTAACGGATCTGGCATTTTTGCGCGATGGTCAAGTTTTTGAGGAGGCGATCGCCCCTCAAGAATTAGGACTAAAGAGCGCTGCCATTGACCAACTTAAGGGCGGCAATGTGCAGGAAAATGCTGAAATCTTACGCGCTGTGCTGCAAGGTAAAGGCACACAAGCACAAACAGATTGTGTGGCGCTAAATAGCGGCTTGGCATTGCGAATTGGTGGCGCAGCAGCAAGTTGGCAAGAGGGCGTGAGTCTTGCGTCCACCATTATTAGTAGTGGTGCAGCATGGCAAAAGGCTGAAGCATTAGTGGCATTTTTGAAATAGTTAGGGCGTAAAAGGACTCAAAACTATGATTTTAGCGCCATGATTTTAGCGCCATGATTTCAGCGCCATGATTTCAGCGTAGGGGTGATTCATTAACCGCCCCTGCTTTCCCCTGTTTTGCTGCCCCACCATGCAAAACTTGACTAAAAATCAAAGTAAATAAAGGGCAGTTTCTTATCGGGGCTGAGGATGCTGACTAGGAAAAGGCTGAGGGGAACGAGAAATAGTTTGATTTGCCAGTTTAGTTGCCACTTGGCGCGATCGCAACGATAGGCGATCAGGGATGCCACTAAAATCATGAACATTAACAGCGCAATCTGCCCAATCGTAATGCCAAGGGATTCCACATAGATTTTGATGCCAAATTGCGGATCGCTTTCATAGCCCCAAAGTCTTTGGATAAATAAGTTCATATCAATGGGATTGGGCAGACGGAAGGGAATCCAACCTAAAAATACAACTAACTGCGTGATTGCCACTGCCAAGATTTGCATGGGCAAGGGCTTCCACATTTTTTGTAGAAATTCAAATACTAACGATAGCTCCATCCACAGGCGATGCAAGGCAAGGGCGGCTCCATGCCAAAGCCCCCAGATAATAAAGCCCCAGTTTGCTCCATGCCAAATCCCCACCACCAGCATTACCAGTACTAGGTTAAAGCAGGTGCGCCATAAACCACCCCGCGAGCCACCAAGGGGGATGTACAGATAATTTCGCATCCATGCACCAAGGGTCATGTGCCAGCGCCGCCAAAAGTCGGAAATACTGGCGGCAAAATAAGGAAAATCAAAGTTCTGCGGCAATCTGAAGCCAAATAGTAAGGCACTCCCCCTTGCCATATCGATATAGCCGCTAAAGTCACAATAAATCTGGATGCCATAGCCCAAAAGTGCCAGCCACAGATCGACACTACCCGCCCGATCGCTGTTGCGTAGGCAAATATCGACCAAGCGCCCCATATTGTCGGCAATAATCCCTTTTTTGATCGCCCCACAGGCAAATAGCCACAGTCCCTCCACGATGTCAGGCAAAATTGCTCGCGATCGCGTCACCAACTGCGGCGCAAACTCTTGATAGCGGGTAATTGGTCCAGACAGCAACTTGGCGAAAAACAATTTGTAAGCCGCGAAATCGAGAAAGTTTTTGGCAGGGCTATTACCACGATAGATGTCGATTAAATAGGCGATTAACTCAAATACAAAAAAACTCAAAGTAATTGGCGGCACAATATTTGACTTTGCCCAAATAGCCAAAGCACTGCCCGCAGGCAACCCCGCAATATTGCCGATCGCCGATGCCACAAAGGGAATGTACTTAAACCCAAATAACACCAACACATCGATAAATATGCCCACAAACAGCAACCACTGCCTGAGAAACTGTTCACCCTTACGAATTTCCTTGCCTAGCCAATAGTTGAGCGCCAACATTACAATTAGCAGCCATACATATTGTCTTTGGATAAATGAATAAAACAGCAAACTGGCTGTCAAAATTATCAACAATCGCAGTTGGCTATTGGGCAGTAGCCAATAAATAATGGCAGTACCGATCAGGAATTGCCCATAATCGAGGGAAAGAAAATCCATAATCAGGATTGAGATGAACTAAAGCAGCGCGATCGCTAAGATACCACTTCTGCTTCCGTTAGGGCGATCGCTTCTGACACACTCAAAACCTCAGCCTTTGCCAAATTGCCTAAGCCTAGTTCTTGCTCTACTTGATCGATATGTTTCATCGGAACCCAGTTTGGCAAGGTGGGACTAGCCTCCTCCACCTGTAACTGAATACAAGGAATCGTATCTGATAAAATCGAGCTTGCCATCATGCCCGTATGGATTTCCACATGAGCCGAGGCGATCGCCTCAAAGATCAAGTTTTGACCCGGAAATACCACTCTCTCGAAGTACCATTGGGGTACATCAGTGATCCGAGCAATCTGAATTTTACTAGTAGCATTTACATAGGAGCAGACAATTATTTTGTCATGTAAATTTGCAGGTAACGGATCGAGTAAAGACATAACTTTTTTATATTTTATCTATACATAAAGCTAACACCCAAGCAGAATTAGCGATTGTAAACACTACTACCAACTAAGGATTCAGAATTTTGAGCAATCACGCCGCGCACTGCCCGAAACATCCCAAATCGGCAAATACCTGTGCCAAAAGCAATTCGCATCAAAATCAGAGTTGGTACTTCTCGCAAAGACTTAATAAATCCTGAAAGACCAAATTTTACTAGACCCGATGGGCGGATAATCCCTTGCCAGATCGAGTCTAGCCATGATGGCAGAGTCTCACGAGTCCAGTCAGCAGTCACGACTTCACCCCGCACTAAGTTAGTTGCAGCCAATAGTTCGGCAAAGCCTTCGATGCTGGCAAAGGCAGGATGTGACCATTGATCTAGCAGTTGACGCATAATTAATTTTTCGATCGCATTTAAAGGTTTGGCGCGATCGTCCCGTTGATTCCAGTCAGCGACCACTAAGATGCCATCGGGCTTTAAGACCCGCAATAATTCTTTAGCAAATACTGCCTTATCGGGCATATGGGGCCCTGCCTCAATACACCAAACCACGTCAAAACTCGCATCAGCAAAGGATAGCGCCATCGCATCATCAACCTGAAATTTGGCGTTTAATTCGGGAGGGGTAAGCTCTTGGGCGCGTTTCACCTGTTGGGGGCTAATTGTCACCCCTGTAACCTCAAAGCCGTAGTCTTTAGCCAAAATGCGACTACTGCCACCGATGCCACAGCCCACATCTAAAAGCTGACTGCCCTTTGCTAATTTGTCTAAGCCGCCCCACTGCACCATTTCCCGTACAAAATCTACCTTTGCCGCCCGAAAGTCTTTGGACTGTGCAGGTGAGCCATAATGCCCCAAATGAATATGATCGCCCCAATAAAATTCAAGGATGCCATCCTCCGTCCATTCGTCATAGGATTGTGCTACGGATTCCGCCGATTGGTAAGGGCGAGCCGCGATCGCATAGATCGCCAAGCCTAAAAATGACAGTGCGGCAATAATTTCAAGGGTTGTCCAAATATCTATAGTTAAACTCATATTAAGCTTTTAAATTTTAAGAATCTTATTAAATTTCTTAATATAAGTTTACAATGTTTTGGATGCAGGTGCAGAATGGTTTCCGATTGGATTTAGTTGATTTGATTTAATGGATTTGATGGTTTACGTATTTGCCATGTTGTTATTAGTGATATTTCGTGTGTGGCATTTCAGAGCCGCCATATGTACGGTAAGCCGATCTAGTTACTGACTCGTTTCACAGTATATTAGCACTCAATGACTTAGAGTGCTAAAGCTTGTACAGCTTACTCTGAATAGATTTTAAGGAGGTATATACATAGTGGCAGCATTGACATTAAGCACCAGCACCTTACAGCCCCTAGGCGATCGCCTACTGGTAAAAGTTGCAACCAAAGAAGAAAAGACCATTGGTGGTATTTTCTTACCAGATACAGCCCAAGAAAAGCCCCAAATCGGTGAAGTAACCGCCGTTGGCGCTGGTACTAGAAATGACAAAGGCGATCGCGTTGCCCTCGAAGTAAAGGCAGGCGACAAAGTACTGTACTCCAAATATGCAGGCACCGAAGTCAAACTAGACGGCGTTGACTACTTGCTCTTAGCAGAGAGAGATATCTTAGCGATCGTTGAATAGAGCCATTAGCTACTAGCTATTAGCCGTTAGCTTTGTGAGAACACTGTTTCGTGAAATTGATAATAAACAGTAACTTCTCAAACCAAAAGCCAAAAGCCAAAAGCTAAGAGCCAAAATCTCAATCACCAATCACCAATCACCAATCACCAATCACCAATCACCAAACTAACATGGCAAAAATCGTAGTATTTGATGAAGAGTCTCGCCGCGCCCTTGAGCGTGGTGTTAACGCCCTTGCTGATGCAGTGCGCGTTACCCTTGGTCCTAAGGGTCGTAACGTAGTACTCGAAAAAAAATATGGTGCACCTCAAATCATTAATGATGGTGTAAGCATTGCTAAGGAAATTGAATTAGAAGATCCCCTAGAAAATGCTGGCGCTCAGTTGATCCGCGAGGTTGCCTCTAAAACTAATGATGTTGCTGGCGATGGAACTACCAGCGCCACTGTCTTGGCTCAAGAAATGATTCGCGAAGGTTTGAAAAATGTTGCCGCAGGTGCAAACCCAGTGGGTGTGCGTCGTGGTATTGAGAAAGCCGTAGCTCACCTTGTGGGTGTAATCGCTGATAAGGCTAAGGCTGTTGACTCCAATGCGGAAATTGCTCAAATTGCCACTATTTCCGCAGGTAATGATGCTGAAGTTGGTGAAATGATCGCCCATGCCATGGACAAGGTTGGCAAGGATGGCGTAATTACCGTTGAAGAGTCCAAGTCTCTCACCACTGAACTGGAAGTAGTGGAAGGTATGCAACTTGATCGCGGTTACATTTCTCCCTATTTTGTCACTGATAACGAACGTCAATTGGTGGAATTTGAGAATGCGCGGATCTTAATCACTGACAAGAAGATCAATGTGATTCAGGATCTCGTACCCATTCTCGAAAAAGCTGCCCGTTCTGGCGCTCCTTTATTGATCATTTCTGAAGATGTCGAAGGTGAGGCTCTTGCCACTCTAGTTGTCAATAAGCTCAGAGGCTCTCTGAACATTGCGGCTATCAAGGCTCCTGGATTTGGCGATCGCCGCAAAGCGATGTTGCAAGATATCGCCGTTCTTACTGATGGTCAAGTTATCTCCGAAGACACGGGACTAGAGCTAAGTGCCGCATCCCTCGAAATGTTGGGTACTGCTCGCAAAGTCACCATTTCTAAAGACAAAACCACGATTGTCTCCGATGCTGCTAACAAGCCTAACGTTGACAAGCGCGTTGCCCAAATCCGTAAGGAATTGGATCTCAGTGACTCCGACTACGACAAAGAAAAGCTGCAAGAACGGATTGCGAAGCTCTCTGGTGGCGTTGCCGTAATCAAGGTTGGTGCAGCGACAGAAACTGAACTCAAGGATCGCAAGCTCCGCATCGAAGATGCACTTAACTCTACTCGCGCCGCCGTGGAAGAAGGCATCGTTCCTGGTGGTGGTGCAACCCTAGCTCATCTCTCCGTTGAGTTGCAAAGCTTCATCAGCACCCTCAAAAATGAAGAGGCGATCGGCGCGGAAATCGTTGCTCGTTCTCTCTCTGCCCCACTACGTCAAATCAGCGACAACGCTGGTTTAGAAGGTACTGTTGTGGTTGAGAAAGTCAAGAAACTTCCCTTTAACGAAGGTTTCGATGCACTTAAGGGCGAATATGTTGACCTAATTGCCACAGGCATCATTGACCCTGCTAAGGTAGTGCGCTCTGCCTTGCAAAATGCTTCTTCTGTCGCAGGTATGGTATTAACCACCGAAGCTCTAGTTGTTGAGAAGCCTGAGAAGAAGTCTGACGCTGGTGCTGCTGGTGGTATGGGCGGCATGGGCGGCATGGGCGGTATGGGTGGTATGGGCGGCATGATGTAATCATTACCCTAGTTTAAAACCCATAAAAAATTAAAGACTAAAAAGTGAAAGCGGTACATTGTGCCGCTTTCACTTTTTTATGGCGGATTACTTGATCGGCAACTCAATGTATAGCGCCGTATGATGCAAAAAATACAGTTAAGTGAGTCTAAAATTGATATCTATGGCTTTAGAAATTATAAAGTTAGTTAAAATTAGTATTTTCAGGATTAGTTGAGGCGTTAAATGCTAACAGACAGCGATCGCGTTCAGGTTTTGAGTGAAGCTCTGCCCTATATGCAGTTATTTTCGGGGCGCACCATTGTCGTCAAGTATGGCGGCGCGGCAATGAAAGAAGAAAACCTGCGACAGGACGTGATCCGCGATGTTGTCACTATGTCGTTTATGGGTTTGCGTCCTGTGTTAGTGCATGGCGGTGGACCTGAGATCAATACATGGCTCACCAAGCTGAATATCGAACCGCAATTTATTAATGGCTTGCGGGTCACTGATGCTGCCACGATGGAAGTGGTGGAGATGGTGCTAGTCGGGCGTGTCAACAAGCAAATTGTGGAAATGATCAACCTCGCAGGGGGATCGGGCGTGGGACTCTGTGGCAAAGATGGCAACCTGATTCGGGCGCGTCCGCAGGGCAATGATGAGATTGGCTTTGTGGGCGAGGTTAGCGGCATTAACATTGGGCTGCTTTCGACTTTGCTAGAGGCGGGGCATATTCCAGTAGTGTCGAGCGTGGCAACCGATGAGACGGGACAGTCCTATAATATTAATGCGGACACAGTTGCGGGTGAATTGGCGGCGGCACTAGGAGCCGAGAAGCTGATCTTGTTGACCGACATTGCGGGTATTCTCCATAATTACAAAGACCCTAGCACCCTCTATCGCAGTTTGACTATTCAAAAGGCACGGGAACTGATGAACGAAAATGTGGTTAGTGGCGGTATGATTCCGAAAGTGCAGTGTTGTGTGCGATCGCTCGCACAAGGGGTGAAGGCTGCTCATATCGTTGATGGTCGCGTCCCCCATTCACTGTTGTTAGAGATCTTTACAAACTCTGGGGTCGGTTCAATGATTGTGGCTTCAGAAACAGCATTGCCTTAGGCGATCGCGATTTTGATGTGGTAAAAATTGATTTGATGGATTTGTGGGAGGTTAATTGTGGAAAAGCGAACGGAAACTCAATCTCAGCAGGCTCAAAATCAACAGGCCCAAGCTCAGCCAGAGCGCCCCAGTGATATACCCACTAGTCAGGCTGCGCCCCAAAATGGGCAACAAGCTAGCAGTCAGCCTGATAGTCGCCCCACTCAGAAGCCAGAGAATAAACCTAACAAGAAAAGACGCTTTTGGGATATTAATGCCAGATCATGGCATTTACCTAAGATCAATATCGCCAAGGTCAAGCTCCCTAAGATTAGCTTTAAGCTGCCAGCTTCAGCAAAGCCACGTAACTGGTTGTTACTCTGGCTATTGGTAATTATGCTCAGCTATGTCTGCATGGGTTATTTCCTATCAGTGCTGATGACTATTCCTAATCGGCAAGTATTGGCGATCGCAGGTTTTACGATCATGGGCATTTTACCAATTGTCACCGCCTTCGCTGACTATGGCTTGATGAAATGGGGATATTTACTCAGTGGTTTGCTAGTGGTTGGGGCATTTATCTTTTGGTTGCGAATGCGCTTTTATCTCACGGTTTTAGCTGTGATTATTTGGATTGGCATTACGATGGTTGCCTTTGTGGGAGAATATTTGCTCAAACAAAAGCGCAAATTGGTCGTGGCGATCGCTATGATCACGGTTCCCTGTTTAGTTGGGCTAGGGATTGGCTGGCAACTTTGGAGCCTAGCGGCTAATCATTTGAGTTAAGGTTGTTATAGCGCTTTGCGCTCTAAGTCAAACCAACAAAAATTTCTAGGACTTACAAAAAAATGAAAAAATTTGAATGGAGCGAGTCTCTGAGTACGGGCGTGCCGATGATTGATACGCAGCACAAAGAACTAATTGCTGCTACTAACGAAATTGGTGAGGCGATCGCTAGAGGCAATAGTACAACTGCAATCAAAAAACTATTGTCATTCCTAAAGTTTTATGCAGAATGGCACTTTGGCAATGAGGAAAACTGCGCGGCAAAGCATCAATGCCCGATCGCCGCAACCAACCAAGCCGCCCATCGCAAATTTATCGATACCTTTGGCAAACTCCATGACCAATATCGCCAGAGTGATGCTAGTGAAGATGTGGCTAGAAAAGTCTATGAAGAGCTAAGCGAATGGCTGGTTAGCCACATTTTGACTATTGATACGCAAATTGGAGCTTGTGTCCAAGAAAGCCTTGCTAAGTAATCTTGCTAAGTACTTGCTAAGTAATATTTATAGCAGTCGCTCGTCTCGTCAAAACTATAGAAAAAGGGTGGCGACCCCAAGTATAGTCACTCTTTCTCTGCGGTTTTAATTCAGCGCAAGGCACTGTAGTATATTAGCTTTAGGCATTGCGTGAGAATAAGAGTATGGTGTTTAACTGGTTTCGGAGAAAGTTTGATGATGACAAGGATGCTCAAAATCAACCAAATCAAGCTGTAGAGCCAGTTGTCACTGAAGAGCAAGCGCCAGAACCTGAAGCTACAGCCACGCCCCCAGCATCACAGGATTTATTGAACTGGGCAAAGGCTGCCTATGCCAATGTGCAGCAGCAAGCAGAAGTTGCTGAGGTGGCTGAGCCAGAGGTAGCTGATGCGGTTACGACTGAGGCGGAGCTTGTCACTTCAGAGGCAGCGACAGAAACTCAGGCTACAGAGACGGCGGTGAGTGAGCCTGAAACTAATGATTCTGTTGTTACAGAAATTACACAGTCTATTACAGAGCCTGTAGACCGATCGCCATTGGTAGAAGCGATCGCCCCTGAAGTTGAGCAAAAAACTGAGCTAGTCACTGAGCCAATAATTGAACCAATAATTGAACCAACTGCTCCAAATGCCGATGCCCCCGTTCCCTTCTGGATGCAGTCGGAAAGCGATCGCCTAGCGCGGATCGCCGCCCTCGAAGCGACAGCGATCGCTGCCCCTGAGCCCGAAGTTAAACCTGCCCCTCGGCGCAAAGCCACCATCAAATTTGATGATGATTTTATCTGGTCAGCCGAAGTGCTTGCCTCGCAGGGTCGCCGCCCCGAAGAAATTTCTGCCGAGGAAATTACATGGCTCAATCGTTTGCGTCAAGGCTTAGACAAAACTCGCCTATCACTGGTCAATCAACTCAAATCTATCGTTGGACAAGGCCCTTTAAATCCTGAAGCCGTTGATGATATCGAAGCATTGCTCCTGCAAGCGGATGTGGGCGTGAAGGCAACCGATCAAATTATTGCCAAATTACAGGACAAATTGCGCTCGGAAGTACTGCCCCCAGAGGAAGCGATCGCCTATCTCAAGCAAATTCTGCGCGAGATGCTAGATGTCGCGACCCAAAAGGGTGGTGAGCCGATCCCGATGCTGATTCCTGAAAAAAATCAACTCAATATTTGGTTAATTACAGGCGTAAATGGTGCAGGTAAAACGACAACCATTGGCAAGCTCTCCCATCTCAGTGTTAAGTCTGGCTACAAAACCCTAATTGCGGCGGCGGATACCTTTCGAGCGGCAGCAGTGGAACAGGTCAAGAGTTGGGGACTGCGATCGAATGTGGAAGTAATTGCTAACCCTGCCCAAAATGCTGACCCTGCGGCGGTGGTTTTTGATGCGATCGCGGCGGCACAGGCAAGAGGCACAGAATTATTGCTAGTCGACACCGCAGGACGCTTGCAAAACAAGAAAAACCTGATGGAAGAGCTTAGCAAAATTCGCCGCATTGTCGATAAAAAATCCGCCGATGCCAAAATCGAATCTTTGCTAGTTCTAGATTCTACCCTCGGTCAAAATGGACTGAAGCAAGCAGAGGTATTTGCCCAATCCGCCAATATTACGGGGGTGATTCTCACTAAGCTTGATGGCACGGCTAAGGGTGGGGTAGCGATCGCTGTGGTGCAACAGCTTGGCCTGCCCATTAGGTTTATCGGAGCAGGAGAAGGCATTGAAGACCTGCGCCCATTCTCCAGCTATGAATTTGTCGAAGCATTGCTCAGCAACTAAAGATTCTTATCTGGGTTTAAATTCAGTGCAAAGCCCTGTATATCTTTGTGAAGGTAAGCATCTTAAGCTATCCATGTCTTTAGCTAGATTCATAGTTTGTAATACTTTGTTATATTTCTTTACATAAGGAACTAAAACAAAGGAGAAAGCAATGAGCAGCTATACAGTTAACGAACGTGGTGTTCTCAACAATTTCGCAGTCGAGCCAAAAATGTATGTTGAAGAAAGTGAGAAGGCTGGCTTCACTCCTTACGCAGAATTATTGAATGGTCGCCTTGCCATGATTGGTTTCGCCTCTCTCCTAGTCATGGAAGTTGCCACAGGACATGGCTTGATTTGGTGGTTGGCAAATCTATAACCCCAATTTTGCCTCTGCATAAGACTTGTAGAACAAAGTAAGACAAATTAAAACAAATTAAAAACGATTCTTTAACCCCACTGAAAAGTAGGGTTTTTTCTTGATCTATCGATAATGAATATCCAACCACATCCAACTCCAATCGAACCACAAGCAGGACAAGAATCTGTCTGGAACTATCCCCGTCCTGCCATATGGGAATATACAACCAAAAACTTGCGCGTAATTTGCCAAGATATTATTCTCGCTGAAACCACAAAAGGAATTAGGGTTTTAGAAACTAGTCACCCGCCGATGTATTACATTCCACCCGAAGATATCAAGCTAGAATATCTCGTTGAAAATCCTCGTAAAACTTGGTGCGAATGGAAGGGCTGGTGTCGCTATTTTGATGTAAAGATCGGCGATCGCTATATTCCTAATGCTATGTGGAGCTATCCTGAACCGAACCCTAGCTTTGCAGCGATCGCTCATTACGGCAGTTTCTATGTGAATTTAATGGATGCTTGTTATGTTGATGAAGAGCAAGTGACACCGCAAGCAGGCGACTTTTACGGCGGCTGGATTACGTCAGATATTGTCGGACCATTTAAGGGTGAATTAGGCACTAAGTGGTGGTAGTCAACAGGATTCAAGCATTCATTATTAATAGAGATTTAAGAGACTGTTTGCAAAGGCTGGACATTCGCTAACAATACTGATTGATCCCCCCTAGCCCACCCTTACGAAAGGGTGGAAAAGATTAAAAATGATCTTACCTATGGCGGCTGTCGCAATCACTTCCACAACTCCAGTCATGGGTAATCCTTGGTTGACTCGCTCATATGCATACATCGTAATGGTGGCTACATCATGGGTAAGCAAGATACGTCCCTCATTCGCCGCCCATTCCAAAATAACTGGATCATCAGTATTCCTCAGCCCTACGTCTTGAACACGAATTACATCCAATGTAGGCAAACGTCTCATTAGACCACGCAATATAGCCCCATTAAAATTCTCGTCAGTTAGAAAGCGCATTTTATCTCGATTCTTTTTGTAACTGACGAACAAGCAAGCGCTGCCTTAGGTTCGCGAGGTCGTGCTTTTGAGTAACAGGAGTGGAGCCATTGTGATATGAAGCAAGGAGGCTATCTAGTGTTACCCGACTTGAGCCGAATTGACTCATGGCTAATACCTTTGATTTTGGTGGGAATAGCGTTACTAGGCAACTCCATACGCTGTATATGGTCGCTTGTAGGGCGGTTGCAATCCCAGTACTATATCTTGCCTAGATACTCCCATTTCCACTAATTCTTCGGCAGGGTTCTGGTCTGTTAAATTTTGTTGGAGCCAGATCTTACCGTCCTTAATGTCGAAATGCATCACACACCGATAGACTCGATTTAACTCTTGCCAGCCAATATTTATCCACTGATAATGATCTCGTTCTGTGTCAAAAAGAAGCTGTACCTCAACTTCTTCATCTGATACATCACCACTAGCATATCGAGTCATCAAGTTTTGAATATATTCTCGATATTTGCTTATTTTATCCATTTCACAATTACCTCATTTACTGGATTATATATAACTAGCAAGATTTGATACCGTTGTACAGCAGTTTGGGTAAATTCAAGCTGAAAAAATGTTTGGTATACATCTAATGGTACGGCTAAATACAGAGTTCGATTTGGTTCATTTGCTTCTATGGCTAGGCGATAACTCAAGAACTGTCCCAATGCCGAATAAAAATCGGTAATCGCAGAGGGATTTAAAAAACCTTTAATCTCAACTGCAATTTTTTCTCCTGCTCTCTCCGCCGCTACAATCTTCTCTGCTCCTAGATCAACTTGAAAGTTGACGTTTCCAAACTTAAATTTTAGTGGATCGTCTGTGATCACCCATTGTTCTTTTTGAAGTGCTTGCCTGACGGCTTCATGGAATAGATCTCTTGCAGACATATTTATAACTACAATTTGTGATGATTTGAGAGAAATCAACTCCATCAAACTTACCAGAACTAGCCATGCTTTTGTGTTTTGCGGCGATGGGCGACAATACGTTTTGCAAGAGCGATCATTCGATCATTAACAACTGCCACACCAGAGTCGATCGCTTCTAGCAGTTTCTTCGCAGCAAGCCCTGAAACAGGCTTAGATTGGGTATGGAGAGGATATTTCATGGCAGGGTACTAATCTCTACATATTCATCATAGCAACGAGAAAGACTAGTTAGAGTGCTTTCGGGGATGATGGTTAGCGCGAAGGTGATGTTATAATGAGATTGAGTGCAAGAAATCAAGATCTATAGTTTTCTCAAAATATGCTGACAACTACTCAATTTGTTCCCATGCTTAGGCAATTGTCTCACTCCGATAAGCTGTTGTTGCTTAATTTTCTTGTATCTGAGTTGCTCAGAGAGTCTGGTATTGTGCCGCTATCTATTCAGGACGATTTACCTAGACAAGGTTTACACGATTCTTTTGAGGCTGCTGCTATTCTTGCTCAAGCATTGAAAGAGAAACAAGAATTGACTCATGGCTAATAAAGTAAGATTTGCTTTCACTGAGGTAGATCCTAGTCTTGGTGCATTAAGTAATCTTCCTTATTTACCATTGACGTTAACTTATCAAGGTCAATCCTTAAATGTTTCGGGTCTCTTGGATACTGGCTCTAGTGTTAATGTTTTGCCTTATGAAATGGGTCTGGCTTTGGGTGCGGTCTGGGAAAATCAAAAGCTGTCCTTACCATTAGGAGGTAATTTAGCTAGATTTGAAGCTCGTGCCTTGGTTGTAAATGCCACTGTTGAAGAGTTCCCTGCTGTGGATTTGGCTTTTGCTTGGACTCAAGATAAATATGCACCGCTAATATTGGGACATATGAATTTCTTTCCTGCATTCGATGTGTGTTTTTACAGATCTGAATCAGCGTTTGAGATTAGCCAAAAATAGTTTGACTAAAGAAAAGAGGTTCGTTACATTTCATTAATGAATCCTACAAGAGCGGCGATCGCACTTTAAGAAAAAGGTATGAAAAGAACTTGACCCTCATATTCTTCAGGCTCGCTACAACAAATAAATAATTCTAAGTCATCAATGATCTTACCTATGGCTTGCTGAAAAAACAAGAAAACCATACAAGCAATGGTATCCAAGGAGATCTAAAACTGGTAAAATGCAAGGAAAAGTAGGGAAAGCACGAAAAACCCTT
>NZ_JACJPY010000005.1 GCF_014696345.1 Pseudanabaena cinerea FACHB-1277 | reverse complement strand
AATTGTTTTGCATATTCACTCTCAAATTGTTCCCATGGTACTAGTTCCGCTAATTTTACCCATCGATTTTCTCCTGACAGTTTGCCGCCAAATGGTAGGTAGAAATTCTCGAATGATAGCTGTCCTATGGGGGATTGTCGGTACATGAATTTTTATTTGTGCAAGGGTTTTTCGTGCTTTCCCTACTTTTCCTTGCATTTTACCAGTTTTAGATCTCCTTGGATACCATTGCTTGTATGGTTTTCTTGTTTTTTCAGCAAGCCCTAATTAGTGTTGGGGATTTTGAAAAGTCAAGCGATTGGTCTATCATTCGCGCTGAAGTTCGTGAGGCGATTTCATTAATTGTTTATCCCCCTGGTTCGTCCTGTTTCGCAATCAATCCAACAAAACATGGAAATGGGGTCAAGCCTATCAAAGAAGCTTGCATGATTGCGTTGAGGGATAGATTCGGATGGAATCTCGAAACTTCAACTAACTATGCAACCCGATCACCAGGAAAAGTCGATGCAACAAAAGTAGTTGATAATCATCTTTTCGCACTTGAGTGGGAAACTGGGAATATATCCTCAAGTCATCGGGCAGTCAATAAAATGATTCTTGGATTGTTACGAGGCGTTTTTCTAGGTGCTGCGTTGGTACTCCCAAGCAGGAAACTTTACCCTTATTTAACTGATCGAATCGGGAACTACGAAGAGCTAGAGCCATACTTTGATGTTTGGCGATCAGTCCTAATCAAAGATGGATTTCTTGCAATCTTTGTGATTGAGCATGATCAAGTAGACAGCAGTATACCAACAATCGCAAAAGGCACTGATGGGCGTGCATTGATTTGAAATTTTCTGCACAAAAACCTTATGTAGATTAAAGAATTGACAGTTGTGAGGTAGTTGTTTTGGGCTGCTTCAATTTTTTGCGCCCTCTTGCTGACTCCCATTCCTCTACTATTCCATTAGTCAAATCAGTTAGTCGGTCTACTGCTGCTTCAGTGTCCCCAATTTCTGAACCAATCCAGTAGCGATGTAGTTTTTCTGCTGCATAGAATGTAGTACCAGATCCTCCAAACGGATCGACCACAATCTGTCCTGGATTAGATGCCATTGCAATGATCCTCTCTAGCATGATGGGAGCAAGCTCATTTGGAATTCGTTTTTTGTGCCGATGATGTCGAACTGGTGGAATATCAGTCCACATTTCCTCTGCCAATGTCCATAGAACTTCAGTAGGGTCGGCTTCAGGAGTATTCTCCCAAACATCTTCTGGCATATCCCAAACATCCATTAAGTTAATTCCCTTTTCATTAAGGCTTTTGCGATGTCCACCATAATCCCGAATTTCTCCGCTGCAATGTCTGCAAACTTGGATAGGTGTATAGACTTTGTTGAAGACTGCTGGTTCCCCCTTAGTGTAATAGAGTAACCCATAGTGAGCGGGAGACATTTTTTTACCCCTAGGAAATGCTTTTGGCATTCGGCAAGCAACCCAATGCCGAAAACACATTCCTCTTCGATTTAGATATGCACCATACTCTACACACCATTTAGGAAGATTAAACACAAACAGACTGCCACCAGGCTTAATCACTCTAATACACTGACTGAGCCACTGTTGCGACCAGTCTAGATACTTGTCTAGCTCCATCTGGTCATTGATCCCTTCACCGTAATCTTTTCCGAGATTAAAGGGTGGATCTGCAAATATCAGATCTACGGATTCATCAGGTAAAGCTGATAAAAGCTGAAGACAATCTCCTTGATACAGGATTCCTTGTTCACTCATGTAGATCTGATGCAATTCTTTTTGCTTAGCAATATCCGATGAAATTAGTTGAAAAGGGAGCATCTACTTAACCTTCAGCACATTAGTATAATTTGAGTTTACACACTCTATTGTCATTTGTCAATAGAGTTTTCTTCAGATGTTGTGCTTCTCGGTTGATAAGGTTTCCCTATTGGTTGATTCCCATATCTCTCGATCTCAATAGCTTCTATGTAGTAATAGCGCCCCAGCTTTCGAGCTATAATCTGACCATTTTTGATCAGTTCATGAACCCGTTGACGGGTTACACCAAGGTTTTCAGCAGCTTGAGCTACAGAAAGTAAATCAGGAGTGTCGCTTGAATCGGAGTTTTTCATACGATAGGGTTTAGGTTTTTTAGATACCTAAAATTCAATTCTCAAAGTTGTATAATTAAGCGTAACTCATGTTTTGCGAGAGACGAGCATAATGCGGTTCGCGCCAGCCAGATAACACGACACTGTAATTGTTGATGCGATCGCCGATAACCTTCAGCATTTTGGGCTTTTGGGTAAGGCTATTTTCTGAATAAACCGATACGAATCAGATTAACTACGCCATGTATCATCTAAGCTGTAATAGATCCGCAAAAAATCCGCCCCATCGCTATGAGCAATCAAACCTCAAAAATCACCTATACCTTTACCGATGAAGCTCCAGCCCTAGCCACCTACTCCCTACTGCCCATCGTCCAAGCATTTACGAGAGCCGCCGACATTGAGGTTGAACTCAAAGATATTTCTCTGGCAGGGCGGATTATTGCGAACTTTGCAGAATATTTAACCGAAGCACAGCGTCAACCCGATGCCCTCACCGAACTGGGAGACTTGGCAAAAACTCCCGAAGCCTATATCATCAAGCTCCCGAATATTAGCGCTTCTCTGCCACAGCTAACGGCAGCGATCGCTGAGTTACAAGTCAAGGGTTACAACATCCCCAACTAGTCGATCCGCAAACTGAAGAAGAGAAAGCGATTAAGGCGAAATATTCTAAGTTTTTGGGCAGTGCGGTCAATCCTATGTTGCGGGAAGGGAATAGCGATCGCTACTTTCCTGCGTCAACTGTTCAAACTTGGCTGAGAATAGCCATGAATGTAGTCATGTTGACGATCTGAATTGCGATAAAATCGTTAACATGAATTTCCTAAATCATCACCACAAACCATTGCCCGAAATCCTTCCCAAAATCATTTATTACGAAGAAATTGATTCGACTAATAGCGAGGCTTGGCGGTTGCTCGATCGCCGACAGGCTGATGTTGGTGATGCGATCGTTGCCAAACGGCAAAGCCAAGGGCGAGGGCAGAGAGGACATCATTGGCAGTCAGATGTGGGGGGCTTATTTATGTCTGTGATTTTGCAACCACAGATTGCCGCGATCGATGCCCATCAAATCACCCTCTGGACAGCATGGGCAGTTGCAAAAGCCCTCAGAGAGACGGGGGCAGATGTCAATATTAAATGGCTCAATGATTTGGTAATCGATCGCCGCAAATTGGGAGGCATTCTCACCGAAACGAAGATTGAATCGGGCTGGATTGATTATGCAGTGGTGGGGATCGGTATTAACTGGACAAATACTGTCCCCGATGGCGCGATCGCCCTGAGCGAATTGCCCACCACCCTATCAAGTCTAGATGAACTGATCGAAATCGTGCGATCGGGCATAGCTTTGGGGCAGCAGCGTTACACAAAGGAAGGAATTACAGGCATCTTAGCGGAATACTGCGAGATGCTCCATAGCCGTCAAGTGCTGACAAATATTGCAGGACAGGAACAGCGCGGCAATATTATCGACATTAGACCAACGGGCGAACTGGTTGTAAGATGGGAGAAAAATTCCACTGATGCGCTCTATCAACCTCACACATTTTCTGTTGGCTATTAAACATAGACTGCAATACGCAAAGCATATGCGAAAAATCACGATTCCTTCGATCACCCTAGCAACCTTGCTCTGTTTGTCCACAAACAGTCATCTTACTGATTTTCTATCAGGTTCTGTTTTTGGTAGTCCAGTCTATGCTGCAACCAAATCAGCGATTTCACCCGAAATCATGCCTGAAGCTGCCCCAGCGATCAATCCAGCGATCAACCCAGTGATCAATCCAGCAATTAATCTGGAGCCATCAGCACCAAGTTCTGTAACTCCAGGACCAGAGGCGATCGCCCCAATCAACAACGCCGCTCCTGAGCGTGAAGGCATCCAAATCAAAATTGAGTCTAACTCGAATATGGCAGTGGAGCCATTATTGGAGCGTCCTGTGGAAGTGGTCTTAGAAAATCGTGCCACTGGCTGCAAATTTACTGCTAGTAGTCTGTTAGAGCGAGATGCGGATCTTTGTAATCCTGAAGCGGCGATCGCTAAGAGCAGACAACAGCAATATCAAGCCAACAATTACGACAGCAGCGTGATTTATACGGCGGCGGCGGGAGAAACCTCACTGCAAGTACGCCGCCTCACACCGAAGGAAATCGCTGCCATGAGCATTCCTAGCAATGGCGACAAAAAAATGCTATTTCCCTTAATCGTTCCTTCGATTATTAGCTCTATCTTTGGTGAAAGGGTACATCCCATTACAGGACAAGTCAGCTTTCATCAAGGAACTGACCTAGCTGCGCCAGAGGGTACGCCTGTGGTTGCGGCGTTTAGCGGTCGGGTTGAGGTGGCTGGCTGGGCTGGTGGCTATGGACTGATGGTGAGCATCACTCACGGCGACACCCATGAGACGCGCTATGCCCACCTGTCAGAGGTACTGGTCAAGTCTGGTCAAGAAATCAAGCAAGGAACCGTCATTGGACTAGTCGGCAGCACGGGGATGTCCACAGGTCCGCATCTGCACTTTGAAATCTGGAAACGGATGCAGGATGGTTTTGTGGCGATCGATCCCACATCACAGCTAATTCTGGCAATGGAAAACCTGCAAAAGTACTTAGCTCAGACCTCAAAGGCTCCTAACAAAGCATAAAGTTACTCCCTTCCCAATCGAAAATTAGCGGTGCAAAGCGCCGCTAATTCTTATTTATTAAGGATTTATTACAGAACAGACTAGGAACGCAACACCCTTACCACTGTACTTTGGGGCAGATTGCTCGCCCTGAGTTCTAGGGTTGAGCTATTTAACTTCTGTACCGTATCCTTGGGCATTAATGCCAGAAAGTCATCGATCACCGCCAATTGGCAGGAGGCACTAGATTTATCGGTACGGTAATAAACAGGGATCACCACCTTCGGATTTAGCTCCTGCACGATCGCCCTAGCTTCTGTCGCCGAATATGCCTTAGCCTGCATCGGATCGTTGCCACCAGTAACACCACCCACAGGCACAATCAACACATCAGGTCGTCCCATCAAAATCCTCTGCGATGGCGCGATCACCCCTGCCGCGCCGCCCAAATGCAAAACAAAAATGCCAGACTGCTTCCAGCGCCAAGCCACATTGCGCCCAAACCTACGCCCACCAATGCGATCATGATCCATGGTAATCCCTTGCAGATTTATGCCTTTAAGGTTATAAGAACCTGGCTCCGACAGTACTCTAGCATTCTTGGGCAACTCTTCTAAATAGCCCTCATCAAGCAAGCGTGAGCTAATCAGAATATAATCGGCGGCGGACTTAGGGGCGGGTAAATTGGCAGTACAACCAACGGGCTTAAAGGGATGGGTCAAAAAACGCACCCCATCACCCGAAGCCAAAAATGACATATGCCCTAGCCATTCTAGTCTGAGGGTGTCATTGGTTTGAGACTGGGCAGCATCAGCGATGACCATACCTGTAAAAGCCGATATGAGTCCACCTTGAGCGAGTCGAAGAATTTGTCTGCGGCGCATTATGTTTGGCTTATGTTTGAATTTGTGTATGGAATTTGTGTGTAATTTTAGTTGAGAACTGCACCTGTGACGGTCAGATCCTTGAGAAAGTTTCTGAGTAAATCTTTACCCGCATCGGTCAAAATACTTTCGGGATGAAACTGTACGCCTTGCACATGGGGATATTGCTTGTGGCGCACCCCCATAATGATGTCGTCCTCAGTCCAAGCAGTTATTTCAAGGACATCAGGACAGTTGTGGCGATCAATCACGAGGCTATGATAACGGGTGGCGGTGAATGGATTTGCCAAACCAGCCAAGATGCCCACCCCAGTATGATAAATCTGCGAGGTCTTGCCATGCATTAGATAAGGGGCAGCAACCACCTTGCCGCCATACATTAAGCCCATGCTTTGATGTCCCAGACATACGCCTAAAATCGGCGTATTTGCACCCATATCTTGAATGATATCTAGGGATACGCCCGCTTCTTCAGGACGACCAGGCCCTGGGGAGATCACCACGCCTGCGGGATGCAGTTGCTTTACTTGATCAATAGTTATTTCATCATTGCGCTTGACTACAACTTCGCCTAAGTCAGGAAATTCGGGCAGTAACTCGCCAAGGTACTGGACAAGGTTGTAGGTAAAACTGTCGTAATTGTCGATAACGAGAATCATGGTGGCTGTAGTTTTATGAGGGCTTGATGTTCTGCGATCAACGGTGCTTTGCGCCACCTATCGCAGACTAGTAAAATACTTTTGGGTGGGTATCTCAATATATTTGTACATTAAATAGGCAACGATCGCTGAGACGATCAGCGCGATCGCCACGCCCATAATTTTGATCGGTTCACCCTGCCCAAATCTAGAGATAATATTAATTACCCTAAAGCCAATTGTACAATGTACCAAGTATAAAGAATAGGAAATTGCACCTAAGAAAGTAAAGAAACTAATTTTAGGCGATCGCACAAATACGATTAAAACAGCACTCACGAAGCCAACTGACATATACAATAAGCCTTTATCAAAATATAAAATCAAACAAGTTATGGCAGTTGTCAATATATATTGAGTTAAGTTTATTTTTTGAGAGACAAATTGAAAGCCAATAGTACCCAAGTTAAATAATAATAGCCAACTAAAGACCAGGGACTTATCTGTTATCAAGAATGGCAATCCGTAGGCAATAGCTAGGACGATTAACTGATAGAGCAGCTTGGAGCTATTGATCAAAGGGAAAAGACAAATAATCAGCAAATAATATTGTAAATCGATCGCTAATGTCCAAAACACTGGACTCATGGCAGGAGCCGTTGGTATTAAATCATTTAAGAAAAACAAATGCAAGAATATATTTAATGGGGTAATACTGGGATCATTGACTTGAAACTTTGATGTAACTAGGGTAACTAAAAATAAACCAATAACTAATAAAATAGTTGCCAAATAAGCTGGATAGATTCTAATAATTCTTTTAGTTAATGAGCTATACCAATCAGATTTTAATTGGAAGTTTTTGCGCCATAGGGAATAGGGAATTACAAATCCTGAGATGACAAAAAATACCGCGATCGCCACCCAACCATATTTAGGGATTAGCCCCAGAGACAATGGTATTGCCTCTAAGTAACGATCTTTGCCATAGTCGGTTAAATGAAATAAAGCAACGACCAAAGCCGCTAAGCCTCTTAAAATCTCAATGGTTTCAAACTTGGCTTTGTTTGAAGACTGATGGTTAATTTGCAAACTTGGCATTACTGGTATAGCTTTTTGAGGTTTGAAGTACTAATTTTTGGGCATCGCGGCAAACCGCACTTTCAAAAATCATCTTGAGTGATGTTACCCCGCAAGGACTTGATCTCACCACGCTTGGCTTTGGCTTCGATGCGGCGATCTTGGGCGCGGCGAGATGGTTTGGTGGGTTTGCGCTTGATCGGCACGATCGCCACACTTTTAATTAATTCTTGCAACCGTTTGAGGGCATCTTCGCGGTTCTGCTCTTGAGTGCGATGCTGTTGCGCTTTGATAATGATCATGCCATCTTTGGTAATGCGGCGATCGCTGAGATTTAGCAATCTCTCTTTATAAAGTGGCGATAGGGATGAAGCATGGATATCAAAGCGCAAATGAATTGCTGTTGATACTTTATTCACATTTTGTCCGCCAGCCCCTTGCGATCGGATCGCATTTAGCTCGATCTCATCTGGGGAAATGGCAGTATATTTAGAAATCTGTAACATATGATTTCAATATACTTGCCTGCGACTATATTTGCTAAGATTTGGGCATTTAATTGGCATTGATCGAAAACTAGTTGCAAATTCAACTGCAAACTTAACTGCAAACTTAACTTTATGAAACTAGTTCTGGCAGCTTTTGCATCAGGCTTAGCCCTTGCCCTTTGTCCTATGGAGTTGGCGATCGCCCAGTCCCGTCAAAATCTATCACCAAAAATTCCCGCGCAAACACAGGTGGTTATCCCAGCTAATGAAACGGCAGATCAACTTTTAGAGAGGGGCAATGCCTATGTGCGTTTGGGCAATGTAGAGGGCGCAATCATTGTTTTTCGGGCAACCATCAAGAAAAATCCTGAATTGACGGCAGGGCATTACAACCTTGGGTTGGCATATGCCCAAGCGGGTAAGCTCAAGGAAGCCATTCACTCTTTTCAGAGGGCAACCCGCCTCGATCCCAAATTTGCCCTTGCCTTTAGCAATTTGGGTGCAGCGCTGTTACAGTCTGGCAATCCTAGCGCCGCCATTCCCAATTTGCAGAGAGCCGCCAGCCTTGATCCGAAATTAACGGTTGCCTATTACAATCTGGGGCTTGCCTATAAAGAAAAGAAGGATACTAATCGAGCGATCGCCAATTTTAATCAAGCTTTGCAACTCAATCCCCAATCACCAGAAACCCTCTACCATCTGGGTTTATTATTTCAAGGACAGGGAGACATTCGTCGGGCGATCGCCAATTATGCTAGTGCTTTAAAGCTCAATCCTGAATATGCCGAGGCTTATTACAATTTGGGGGCTGCCCTATTAATTCAGGGAGATGTCAATCAGGCGATCGACCTAATTGGCAAAGCGATCCAGTTGCGCTCAAACTATGCCGAGGCCTTTTATACATTGGGTATTGCTCAGGCGCGATCGGGCAGAAAGCAAGAGGCAATTCAATCTTTTATTCAGGCGCAGGCTTATTTTAATCAACAAAAAAATACACAATGGGCGCAACTAAGTGATCGGCAAATCCAAAGGTTGCGTCAGTCTTAATCTTTGGCAAGGTTACGAAAATGGTTTGCTGTCGCTATATCATAGAAAGTTAGCCCTTTTAATTTTTATTGCAAACTTAATGACCTTGACTGCCGCATCTCACGACCTTTCCCAAGCGATTCAAACCATTGATCACGAATTGTCTAGGCGATCGCTTGCCCTTGATCCTGCGGGCTACTTCATCATCTATATTGATCGTGAGCAAAACCTAATCTGTGCCAAATACTATAGCAACAACATTAATGAGCAGGGCTTAGCCACTGACCCCGACACAGGTAAGCCGATTCCTGCTAAGGGCAAGGTGGATCGCCAAGCTATACAATTGTTTACGGGGCGCAGTGCCAAAGAGCTATGCGTCAAAATCTTCGAGCAAACTCAACCCTGTCCTGTTACACTGTTTGACCATGCTGCATATTTGGGACGAGAGGCGCAGCGTGCAGAATTAGCATTATTGCAGCAACAGGAATATATTCAAGACTAGTACTTGTAGCGGTTTGCATCTTATCTTGTCTTGGGCAAAATGTAGACGCAAAACCTAGACGCAAAAACATTACTAGGATTGATTTTTTGTTTTCAAGTGGGTACGCACTTATTTGAAAGCCCAATAAGTTAGGAAAATCTTTGCTAAGTCCAATCACCTATTTTTCAGATGTCATTCCCCATGCTCACCTCCATCAATAACTGGTGGGAAATCCAAGTTGTTGCCGACTCCCCTCTAGAAGAACAGATCTTTTGGCGCTTGCAAAATTTTGGCTGTCAAGGCATGGTCACGCAATCCAAAGATGGACAGATTCTTGTACAGAGCTATCTGCCCATTGAAAAGGGGACGGTCTTAGATCTTGCCGCCCTTGCCCTCTGGCTCAAACAAGATGCGATCGCCTTTAACTATGAGCCACCAGTTACAAAATGGGTGGTGATCAGTGACGAAGATTGGTCGTCAAGTTGGAAACAACATTGGCATCCACAAAAAATCGGCGATATGTTTGTCATTTATCCCGCTTGGATTGAGCCAGAAACCACAGATGGCGATCGCAAAATCTTAAGGCTCGATCCTGGTAGTGCCTTTGGTACTGGCGCTCACGCCACCACCCAGCTATGCCTAGAAGCGCTAGAAATGCGACTGTGGGGTGCAAAACCAGAGGATAACATTGTGGTTGCCGATGTCGGTTGTGGCTCAGGTATTCTGAGTATTGGCGCTCTGTTGATTGGCGCAAGTCAAACCTATGCCATCGACAATGACATTTTAGCGATTAAGGCGACTAATCATAACCGTCAGCTCAATGGCATCGCCGCCGACAAAATTTGGGTGCAGGAGGGCAGTATTGAGGATCTGATTGCCAATATGCCTGTGGCTGCCAATGGTTTTACCTGCAATATTTTGGCGGATGTGATTGTGGAAATGGTTCCCTATTTTGATCAGTTGGTGGATGCCAATGGTTGGGGCATTTTAAGCGGTATTTTGACGGAGCAGGTTCCTAAGGTTGCCGATGCCCTTGATGCTCATAAGTGGGTGATTGCCACCTTTTGGAAGCGGCAGGAATGGGCTTGTTTAACCATCAGGCGATCGGAATATTAAAGTAAGAACGGCGCAAAGCGCCATTCTTTTTTTTGATGGTTTTAAAATGGCTTTAAGTGGGAACTAACTCTCCTGGGCGGAGCCTAATCCATTTGCCCATTTCAGATACAAAGCTTTCACAACCGACCACATCCCATTCCATTTGAATATCGTCTTGATCGGTGCGGATATTGACGTTGATTGTGGGTGAGGTTGCTTCAAAGTCTGGAAATTCGGTTAAATGCGGCTGCAAATGCTGAGCCTCGACTGCATGGTAAGTTATGCAGCGATCGACATAGGTGCAGTTAATACAGATACACATAGTATTACCCTAAGTATTACCCTAAATCACCTTTCTATTTTAGCTATAGCAAAGCTAGGTTTTGTTTATAGCGCTTTGTGCTGGCTCAAAAGCCAGACATTACGACCAAGCCGCGCCTTATCTTGGTTCTTGATCTTGGTTCGTGTTTGAGTATAAACGCGATATAATTTGATTCGCACAGAAATCTTAAAATTTAAACCTTAAAATCTCAAGTAAAGGCAACGCATGGCGACACCACATAGGACCAAACAGATCAGTCTTCGGTTTCCTTTGCCTTTATTAAGCCAAGTTAAGTCCCAAGCTGATGCCAAACAACAGGCGATCGCGGATTGGATTTTGTCAGTAATTAGTCGTGAGGTGGAAGAAGTTAAAAGTGAATCTGACCCAGAAGAGGAGCATAAGTCTCAATCTCAGCCATCTCAGCCTCAGTCTGAGCTTGTAAGCTATATCGATGACTATGTGCAGAGCTATGTACAAACCTATGTGCAGAATTATTTAAAAAAATGTCTAGAGCCAATTTATTTGCAAGTATCAGAAATTAAGGAACTGAGGTTACAGTTGGGGGAGTTCAAAGCCTGATTGAGCAAGGTAAATTCAATCAGGCGACTCCAGAGCAAACATTTCCAAATCCTAGTAATCAAGGCGATCAAGCTGCCAACTTTGAGCAGGTTTCCAACGGCGTACCTAGTGGGGCATGGTCAAATATTGGTAAGCCTTTGTTTAATTCTTTGGTGGGTTTTGCCTTAGAGGTGGGCGATCGCTTGGTGATCAATGGGGAAGAAGTAATTTTTAAAGGATGGATCGATCAATCGCAAACGTCAATAACGGTGCAGGCGATCGCTGATGCGACCGAGCGGAAAATTCAGGCTAGGGAGATCAAAAGCTTGGGGCGATCGGTCATGACAGAATCGCCAAATCCATCTACTGATCATCAGTCTCCAAATGCGGAAATGCCTCCTGAAAATCACGCAGATCCATTATTTACTGATACTGCCCATGGGGATCATGACAATGTTGATCCATCCCCAACTGTTGCAGAAACACCCGATGAGCCTGTAACTCCTACCTATAATGCTTGGGAAGTTTGGACATATCTAGAACGGCAGCGCCTCAAAACCTTGAAGCTAATTAATACCTTTGATGCTGAATGGGAGGCTAATCGATTTGTGCGTGAGGCAGAGCGCAATACACCGCCCAATTTACGCATACATTACGAGATCTGCCCAATTTGGCGCGATCTTGATAGTGCCGCCTCAGATGTTAATCAGGATGCTCAGGCTTCTTCCCCAGATGACAGTTCAAGCGATCACGATGCTGGCGAATATGCCGATGCGATCGATGTAGAAATTATTAGCTAGTCTGAGGCTCCAGACATTACGAATTTCAATGGATTTGAGACGGATGATCCCAATACGACTTGGACATTGCGTTTTTACGATAGTGCTAATGGCAATGTCGGAAATTTAACAGGGGCAACACTCGACATTACGCCTGTTCCTTTTGAGTTTTCCCCGACCTTTGGCTTATTGGCTTTAGGTGGTTGGATTGGGCGCAAAAAAATTGCCAGCAAATTTAAAGCTTGGCGCGATCGCGATAACTAGATCGATTGTTCCATTCTCTCTAATGTTGCTAGAGATCTGACGGATCGATGCCCAGTTCTCTTAATTTGGCAAAGGCGCGATCGCGTTCCTGAGCGAGCCGATCGCGTTCTTCAAAAATTATATCGGGGTCGTTAAATGGCTCCCCATTGGGATAGAACAGTGCTAGACCATCCGCAAACATCTCAAAACGAACACCTAACATCGGTGAAGTCCAAGGAAAGTTAAGGGGCGTAATTGCCTCAAATTCCAGACCTTGAGATGATCGCACCATTCCCAAAAACTCGTAAGACTTAGGATCGTAGAAGAACATCTCTAACACACCATACTGCCGATAAAATTGTTGCTTTTTGAGCATTTCAGTGGCGCTATTACTTTCCAAAAGAATTTCAAAGACCACATGGGGGGCAATATTTTCCTCTTCCCATTGTTTGTAACTGCGGCGATCGCCATCCGATCTCCCAAAAACCACCATTGCATCTGGGGCTTGGGCTGGCGCAGGAGGAGTCGTAACCTGTTGAGGATACCAGAGCAAGTCCCCTGCCACAAAAACCGTTTGCCCTCGAAATAGGTGCTTGAGGTTAGAGACTAATAGCACAATCCAACGGTATTGCAGAGTATTGTCAGCCATGGGTTTACCATCGGAGTCTGGGTAAAGATTTGGGAAGTCGAGCGAGCGGGTGAGGGCTTGGATCATGGGCTTCTTCTCCAACAGTGGATCTTATTATATGGTAGTTATGAGAGCATAATCATCCTCAGAACATGAAAACTTCACGCAAATAGGTGAAGCCAGGAAAAGGATATGACCGAAATCTTTTGAGATTGGCAATTTTGAGATTGGCAATTTTGTTGCTGACTTTTCATGTAAAATACCCAAAGCTATGAACTCATCAAAATAATACAAATAAATAAAAAATTATGGGAGAAATTGGTAACGCAATGGTTTTGTCAATGGTGCTGATTCCTGTTGGCATCGCTTTTGGCTATTTTTTGCTTAAATTACAGGGCGAAGAAGAAGAAGCTTAACGGCAATTACTGCAATAACGACAAGTACCTAAGGGAGAATCGTGGCGTAAAGGGTCACAATTATCTCTTAGGTTTTATGATTTTTATTTTCTATTTTTCGCTCTATGGCAATTTTTGAAGTTTCTGTGCCTGCCACTACAGGTAATCTTGGTCCTGGATTTGACTGCTTAGGTGCAGCTTTGTCTTTGTATAACCGCTTTGAATTGGCGATCGCCGATCGCCTGACGATTACGGCTGCGGGTGAAGGAGCCGCACAGGTGGAACGGGATGAAACAAATTTGGTATATCGAGCGATCGCCAAGGTTTATCAGCATTTAGATCGTCCCATTCCCCCAGTGGCAATCCATACGGATACAGCGATTCCTCTGGCGCGGGGCTTGGGCAGTTCGGCAACGGCGATCGTGGGCGGCATTGTCGGCGCAAATTTATTGGCAGGTTCGCCCCTTGATCGTCTGGAATTATTAAATTTGGCGATCGCAATGGAAGGACATCCTGATAATGTTGCCCCAGCGCTGTTGGGCGGCTGTCAATTAATGGCTTCTAATCAGGCTGGCGGCTGGGAATTTTGCGATCTAGCTTGGCATGATGACATTGCGATCGCTGTGGCAATTCCTAATTTTGAGTTATCAACCGCCAAGGCTAGAGCAGTTCTGCCCAAACAGGTTTCGATGCAGGATGCCATTTTTAATGCCTCTCACCTTGCCCTCTTGAGTCATGGCATTCAAACGGGCAATCCCCAATGGCTGACCGCAGGGCTACAGGATCGCTTGCATCAACCCTATCGCCAAGATTTAATTATAGGAATGCCTGAAGTGCAAAGGGCAGCGATCGCCGCAGGAGCCTATGGCATGGTGATCAGTGGTGCAGGTCCGACATTGTTATCCCTTGCGCCGCAAACTAAAATTGATGCCGTGGCAATGGCAATGCAGCAGGCTTGGCAAAATTTAGGCATCACCGCCATCACTAAATGCTTAGCGATCGCCAAAGATGGTACGACCATTCGTTAAAAATATCGCGAGATTCTATGACTTACGCCCCTATGCAGCCACCCTTGCGGGTTGGTATTGTTGGTTCTGGCTTTGTTGCCAAGCTCCGTGCCGATATTCTCACCCAAGATCCTCGCACTGAAGTCATGGCGATCGCAGGGACTCTTGCCAAAGCCACAGCGATCGCCCAAGAACTACAAATTCCCCATGTGCATCAATATTGGTCGGAGATGGTGATCCGCGATGATATTGATCTAGTGGTCGTATGCAATGTCAATCGCGATCACAGTGCCGTAGTTCGGCAAGCAATGCGATCGGGCAAGCACGTTATTGTCGAATATCCCCTCGCCTTTACCTATAGCGAAGCTCAAGAATTAATTAACTTGGCGCAACAGCAAAACCTCATGCTCCATGTGGAACATATTGAGTTATTGGGCGGCGTACATCAATTAGTTTTAGAAAATCTATCTAAAATTGGCAACCCCTTTTACGCTCGCTATGTCACCAAAAGCCCACAACGCCCTGTCCCTGATAAATGGACTTATAAGTCCGACCTGTTTGGATTCCCCCTCACCGCCGCCGTTTCTCGCATCAATCGCATTACTGCCCTATTTGGCAAGGTGCAGCAGGTGTCCTGTCAATTACGCGATGACAGCGATCGCGATCATAGCTTCAAGTCTTGTATTTGCAACGCCCAACTTCAGTTTGAGAATGGCGTGCTAGCAGATATTAGCTATGCCAAGGGCGAAAACTTTTGGCAAGCAGAAAGGACTATGGAACTTCAGGGCAGTGATGGCGCAATCATTTTTACAGGCGATCGCGGCAAATTAATCACTGCCGATGGTGAAATAGAACTAGATGCAGGGACAACGCGGGGGCTATTTAAAAAGGATACGGAAATCGTGCTAGAGCATTTGCTGAGTACAGGCGATCGCCCTCTTTACAACAGCCATGATCTAATTTTGCATTCGATCGCTGTCGCCAATGCGGCCGAAAAGTCGGCAACCACGCACCAGATGATCGCGCTACCAGACTTTAGCCTATCATGACAAAGCAATGAATGCCTTTACCAAATCTAGAAATTGAAAATAGATAGAATTGAAAATAGATAGAGATGCTATGCACCCCAACTGGCAGGAAATTATTCCCGTAATTGAGAACTTGACAAAGCAGGTGGGCGATCGCCTGTTAACAGATTTTGAGCAAACAAGAGTAGCGATCGCTAAGGATGATGGTAGCCTTGTGACTAAAAGCGATCGTTGGGCAGATACATACATCAAAGATGCCTTAGAAAAAGCATTTCCTGAATTTGGGGTATTAACAGAAGAAGGTTCCCAAATCCTGCCCGATCTTGAATGGACTTGGGTAATAGATCCCCTGGATGGCACGACCAACTTTGCTAGAGGGATTCCGATTTGGGGAATTTCTCTAGGGCTTTTACACCAAGGCACACCCGTATTTGGCTATGTGGCGATGCCTCCTTTGCAACAAAACATCTATGGTTGGGCAGACGATCGCAGTGCTGCGGCTTTTTGCAACGGATTACCACTCCAATTGGCGGCTGATCCCCCTGATGCGGCAAAGCTCGATAATTATTTTTTCAGTGCCTGTTCCCGTAGTTTGGCAAAAATGGGGCGATCGCAGTTTCCCTTTAAATTGCGAATGTTGGGTGTAGCTAGTTACAACCTATTGACAGTCGCCCTCGGTTCCACGATTGGTGCGGTGGAAGCCACCCCAAAAATCTGGGATATCGCCGCAGTCTGGGTCATCCTCAAGGCGATCGGAGCAGTTTGGATGCCCTTAGAATCCGCAGATATTTTTCCCTTAGCATTAGGCAAAGATTTTAGTCAGCGCAGCTTTCCCACCTTAGTAATTAGTCATCCTCAGTTTTTGCCAATGGCTCAAGAAATTATTGGTTCTTCTTGGTTGGAGGGAATGGGTAAAACTAATGCGAAAGACAGACTAACAATCTAGAATTAAAATACTTAAAATTCACAAAACATACAACAATTATCGAAGGCGCTGTAAAGGGAAGAAATGCCCAACGGGACCTTGCCCCTTACCGATCGCCAAAGCATATTTCAAAGCTGTGGTTACATACACCTTTGCATCCTGTACCGCTTGCAAGTTGGGCTTACCCAATGCGAGATTGGCAGCGATCGCTGCTGATAGGGTGCAGCCAGTACCGTGAGTATGGATCGTGTCAATCGCTTCTGTTTGCAAGGTTTCGAGGCGATCGCCATCAAACCATACATCAACAGCTTTGAGATCCCCCGTCATGCCGCCGCCCTTGATCAATACTGACCGCGCCCCCAATTTGTAGATTTTTTGTGCCGCCGCCTGCATATCCGCCAAAGTATGAATCTCCATCTCTGCCAAAATTTGCGCTTCATAGCGATTAGGTGTAGCGATCGCTGCGATCGGGAGCAATAAATCGCCCATGGCATGAATGGCATCATCATCTAGCAACTTTGCGCCCACCCGCGACACCATCACAGGATCAACCACCACATTGCCACATCCGAAAGCCACTAATTTTTTGGCTGTAATTTGAATAATTTCTTGATTGAGCAGCATTCCTGTTTTAATCGCGCTGACCCGCATATCCACCATCACCGCCTCAAACTGTGCAGCCACCGCCTGTGCCGACATTGCATCTACCCTTGTTACACCCTGCGTATTTTGAGCAGTGATGCAGGTCAATACAGAAGTCCCATGCACACAGTGAAAAGCAAAGGTACGTAAATCTGCCTGTATGCCTGCACCACCGCCACTGTCCGATCCTGCGATCGTCATAGCGATCGGTACATTATCCGATTGGTATTTATCTTGATATTTATCTTGATCAGTCATCGCAATTATCACCAAAATCAACTTATCAGAAAAATGAGTTTACCGCCCCTGCTGCTTCTCCACAAGCTCAGTAACCACCAGCAAGGTTTTAAGCTAATTCCTGCTACCACGGCTAACGTGAATAACAATGATGTTTTAAGGTCTATTTGTGATTAAGCCTTCGGGTGATGGTGTGGCGATCGCCAATGATGAAGATTTTAAGCCTGTTACATGGTAGGATAATCGCCTTGTTAAACCGCTTGAGAGGACTTATCAGGGTGGTTCGTATATCGAGTTACCGCTCCCTTATGATTTATCTCCTTATCTCCTATGTTAGTCCAGCCTAGATAAATGGAGGGTTTTGAAAAAATGCAACTTTTTACTATTGGTCATTCAAATCACAGCATCAAGACTTTTATTGAGCTTTTACAAAAGCATAATATTACGGCTTTAGCTGATGTGCGCTCGCGTCCCTATACCCGTTACTTACCTGACTATTGCCAAGCACAATTAAAAGATCATCTAGAAGCTAATAAAATCCGTTATGTATTTCTAGGACAAGAGCTAGGTGCAAGACCAGAAGACCAAGGTTGTTATGTAGATGGCAAAGCAATTTATGAAAAAATCGCCGCTACAGATTTATTTGCTGATGGAATTAGACGTATTTTAAAAGGTGTTAAAAGTCGTAATCGCATTGCTCTAATGTGTGCCGAAAAAGATCCAATGACTTGCCACCGTGCGATTTTGATTTGTCCTCATCTTAAAGAATATAATTTAGATATTCAACATATTAAGCCCGATGGTTCATTAGAATCTTATGCAGAGTTAGAAGATCGTTTATTGATTAAACATGGATTTAAAGGAGTCATCCAGACATCTTTATTTGAAATGTCACCTCACAGTGATCTAGATCATGAAGATCAACTTATGGAGGCATATAGAAAGCAGGGTGCAGAAATTGCCTATGTAGAAACCAAAGGAGAAGTTTATGCCTAGTTCAACTCAACTATTTACAATTGGCTTTACCCAAAAGAGTGCTGAGCAATTTTTTGAGATTTTGATCAAGTCTGGAGTAAAGACATTAATTGACACAAGACTAAACAATGTCTCTCAGTTGGCAGGTTTTGCTAAAAAAAATGACTTAAAGTACTTTCTCAAACAGATTGGTGGTATTGATTATATTCATATTACAGATTTAGCCCCAACTAAAGATATTTTGGATGATTACAAAAAAAATAAAGGAGATTGGGGGATATATGAAGAGAAATTTCTTAAACTGATCTCAGAACGTCAAATTGAAAAGAAAGTAACACCTGAATTAATTAATCATGGCTGTTTGCTATGCAGCCAAGAGAATGGAATTAAACAATTGATTTGGCTAAAAAGCGGCGATCGCTATAACAGCCTGTATGATCGGAGAAAAACACACAGAAAGATCATGGCTGAACAACCAGAAGCACAACTAGAAAGTAAATTTGATAGCAGATTAGGATTTTGGGTGATCTGGGTCTTATTTGGGATTTATGCCTTTATCTTTGCGCCGCCCGATCGCCCCGAAACCTTGACCATGATCCAAAAGCTAATCGCTGGCGAATGGTCTAGCATCAATGGCTATATCGTGGCAATTTTTAATTTGATGGGGATATTTCCTTTAGTTTATGCCTGTATTTTGGCGAGTGATGGTCGCGGACAAAAAGTACCTGCATGGATATTCTCCGCATTATCATTCCTAGTCGGCGCGTTTGCTCTTTTGCCTTACTTTGCCCTACGTCAACCCAATCCCAGCTTTACTGGCGAAAAAAGTTGGTATGTCAAGATTTTGGATGCTCGCATAACCGCGATCGCTGCAACCGCGATCGCCATTTATTTCCTGCTGTATGGCTTTAACAATGGCAACTGGTCAGACTTTATCCAGCAATGGCAAACCAACCGCTTTATTCATGTGATGAGTTTAGATTTTTGCCTATTGTCACTACTGTTTCCTTGGTTACTCAGTGATGATATGGAACGGCGCGGCATGATTAATGATGGCAATGTGCAGTTTTTCACAATCATCGCCCTGATTCCCCTAATCGGAGCTTTGATCTACTTATGTCTGCGATCGCCCTTACCATCTGAGTAAAAAGAACGTGGCAAAGCCACGTTCTTTTTACTTTACGATCGCCTGCATCATGCGACTAGCTTGCAATCCATAGCTGCCGCCGAAGAGGTTGAAATGATTGAGAATGTGGTAGAGATTGTATAGAGTCTTGCGGCGATGATAGCCAACATCAAGAGGATAACTGGCTTGATAGGCTTGATAAAACTGGGCAGGAAAACCACCAAATAATTCCGTCATCGCCAGATCCACCTCATGATCGCCGTAATACAGCGCAGGATCAAAAATTACAGGCTCACCATCGGCAAAACCCACATTTCCACCCCAAAGATCCCCATGCACCATTGCAGGCTGTGGCTGATAGTCTGCAAACAAAGCAGGAATGACATCATAAACTTGCGACTCAGCGATCGGGCAGCGCCAACCTTTGCGCCTTGCTAATTTAATCTGAAATCCTAACCGATGATTAATCCAAAAATCTAACCAATCCTTTGTCCAATCATTCACCTGCGGCGTTGCCCCAATCGTATTATGGCGATCCCAACCGAAGCCTCGATCGCTAGTGACATGATGCATCGCTGCTAGCTTACGCCCCATAGCATCCCAATTTTGGCTCCCACCCAGATTCAGATTTTCCATCACTAGATAGGCTGTCTCGCCCGTAGTTCCCCAGCAAATCGGTTGAGGGACGCGCATAGTTTGAGTTGCATAGATCTGTTGCAGGGCGATCGCCTCAGCCATAAACATTTCTAGGCAATTAGCCCGATTAGTTTTCACAAAAAAGTGGCGATCGCGATCGGATACAGTCATCGTCTCATTGATACAGCCCCCCGTTTGGGCGCGTTGCTGACCAATAGTAAATTTTTGCCCTGTCACCTGTGAAATAGCGATCGCAATTTCATCCCACATACTACCCCAGCATTACCATCATTACATTTATAGGTATTTTATAGATATTTATAGCGCTTGATAGTGCTTGACACTGCCATAAAGTCCAAAAAAATAGTTAATGATTTGTAACATTTTTAATAAAAAGCAAGTACAAATCAAAGAAAAAAGCTAAAGTTGCTTTCATGTATTGCCATACAAAAGAGCAGATCAAGATTCTGCACTAGAAAACAATCTTGATTTACTTTTTCCAGAAATATTTTCGGTTATTGTTACTACACAACGATGCTCGAAAATACTTCTAAGTTTCAAGTCAGCACCAAACGCTGCATTTCTTACTTTTCACTCTTTACTCTTCACTTTTTATTTTTTACTCTTTACTCTTTACTCTTTACTCTTTACTCTTTACTCTTTACTCTTTACCCTTTACTTTAAATCAGGTGAAATATGATGAATAACATTGGTAAATACCGCTTTGTCTGTACCCTGACCCTCAGCGACATCTTAGGGCAGGTTATTGTTTGGCTAGGAGTTATTTTTGCCGCCCTAGCCTCAGCCCTATCTCTAATGAGCAAGCCGATCTATTCCTTTGGCGCAGTGGGTTTAATCGTGGTGACATCTTTGCCATTTCTACTATTTACCTTTGTCACCACATTGTTTAATCATATTGATATTGTGCCACTCACTGAAGAAGAGATTCAAATCAAGAAGTCTCAAGTCTCAGGGGTGCGTAAAACTGCCGCTAAAGCTTAAATTTCAAATTAAATTTCAAAAGCTTTTTGGGTTTAGCCCAAAGCGTTGCGGTACAGACAGTTAAGATTTTGAGTAGTACAGAAAGATTTTTGATGATGGTGCAGAACGCCAATAATCAAAGATCTTTCTGCGTTTTTACAATGCTTTGCGCTCAAACCCAACCCAGCCAAAATTTTAAGCTTGTTGCCAAGCAAGGCTTTTAGGCTTCTTCCTATAGTTCATTAAGGCGGTAAGCGCAGTAAGCTGATTGACTGACAAATCTTAACCATAAACTGGCAAGATGCTCGTTTCACAAGGATTCTTGCCTTTGTGGGTCAGACATCTTGACTGACAAGGCTTGCAACTTTTGTCAGTCAATCAGGGGCTGTAAGTCAGTGCCAAGCGCTATAGGATAACGGCAGAAATAGGTAGACATTGCGATCATTGTCTGCTAGATCATTAGCAAACTGTCACAAACTATTCAAATAGGTGGGGTCTAATTACTGTGCGGCAAATTAACTTTGTGATTATTTTTGTATTTGCATTGGCGCTTGTCCTATTTTCTTTGCAAAACAACTCTCCAGCATCAATACAACTGATTCCGAACCTTAAGGTATCTGCACCGATCTCGGTGGAGTTAATTTTGGCTATGGGGCTTGGTGCGACTTTAGCTTGGCTATTTAGCATATGGTCTGGACTACAACGATCGCTAGAAATGCGAAACAAAAACAAACAAATTCAGAATTTGCAAGAAACTGTTCAAAGTCTCTCCGTGGAAATCGAAGAGCGTAAGCGACTAGTCTCAGCATCGGCGATCGATGTGGAAATTGATGAGGACAAGTCAAAAAACTAGAATACTAGCTATTTCGACTTAATTGGTGTATTTTTAAGCATCTGCTTCTTGGAAGCTTCATGACCCTATCGATCGCTGAATCTGTAACCAAAGACGCTATTGCCCTCTTGATTGACCTTGCGGAACGAGGCGAAATTGATCCTTGGGATGTACAGGTCATTGACGTGGTGGATCGCTTCTTATCACGCTTAATTATCAGCGATCGCCACGACCTGCATGAGTCTGGGCAAGCTATGCTTTATGCGGCGATGCTAGTCTTGCTCAAAGCCAATTCTCTCGCCGCTCAGGCAAATTACGATCAAGAAGCAGCTTGCGGCGAACAGTCAGAAGATCTCAATGAGCTAGAAAATGAATTAGCGATCGCACTGAGGCTGCCCACAGACTTTGATAAAAGACTGCGGCGGCTACCTGTTGCCAGACCACCCCAAGCTCGGAGAATCACACTAGAGGAGTTAATTGCCCAGATTGAGGCGATCGCGGAGGTGGTGGATCGCAAATCCTCAAAATCTAGCAAGCGTCCTATACAGGGCAAGATCGCAAGGAAGGCAGCGATGAAAGCCATTGCTCAACTTGCTCACAAAGAGAATCTATCGGAGATGGTGGAAGAAATAGAACGCTATTTCTTAGCTCACCCTGATACAGAAATAGAGATCTCAGACTTGGCGGCAGTATTTAATGATCGCGTTGGTGTGTTTTGGGGACTATTACTGATGTCTGCCCAATCCAAGGTGGAATTATCTCAAGTAGAATTTTACGGCAAAATCCAGATCAAGCCCATCTTGCCAGCACCTGCTACTAAAGAAGAAAACTTAGTGAATAGGCCCTATAGTTTGTCACCAGAAAGCACTCAATTACAATTATTCTCTGAATTAAAGGAAGTGTCGTGAAATATTTATATCAAATTCTCTCAAAGCAGTTAGCAAAGAAACTCTTAGGTATAGGAACGCTTGCATTATGTAGTATGCCCATCGCCTATGATCATGTCGTAGCCCAAATCAGAAACAGAGCGCCATATCAACCACCGATGATTACTATTGGCATAGATATCAATGATGTCCTTACCGACAAAGATATTCCCACAGGGCAGAAGGGCTTTGCTCGCGACTATTTGATCACAGCAACCAAGGACGATCGCTTGGAAATCTCGGTTAATGCCAGTGGGTTTGATACAGTATTAAGCCTTTTGGACAGCAAAGGTGAGGTCATTGCCGAAAATGACGATATTGCCAGCAGTGACACTAATTCGCAGATATTTTTACGAATGCGTCAAAATGGAACCTATACGATCCGTGTTTCTTCCTTTGGTGGCAGTAGCGGCGGTAAATTCACATTGAGGGTAAATAAGCTTCAGTTGGCTAATTAAGCACCTCAGAAACCATGCTTTCTTGCCAATCTAAAATGGCAAATAAGACCGAATAAATTCACCCACCAAATATAAAGAACCGCATAAAACAACAATGGGCGGCATGGGCGATCGCCTATTGGTAAAGGCAGCAGTTAAGCCACTGGACAGGTCGGCACAGGCAATAGATGGTGCGTTGAGAAATTGATCGGCAAGTTTTGCTAAGTCTGCGGAGTCGGTCGTAGCAGCACTTGGCACAGGGACAGTGATGCAGAGATCATCGGGATGCAGCAATGCCTTGAGAATGCCTGTTTGATCCTTGGTGTTGAGAATGCCAATCAGCCAAATTCGGCGCTGGTGTGGATAAGTCTCATCCATAAACTGCCGCAGATACTCAGCCGCAGGGACATTATGCGCTCCATCAATGAGAATTTTGTGGATTTCGCCATGCAAATTAAACTCAAGCCATTGCAAACGTCCTGCCCATGCTGTCTTGGCTATCCCTTCACAGATCGCCCGATCGCTTACCTGCCAACCCTGATTTCTCAGGCTCTGGATCGCGGCGATCGCCAATGCCGAATTTAATAATTGATGCTTGCCTAGCAGGGGCAGAGCATAATTTAAACCTTGGTATGTCGCACCTGCGGGTGTGGCTTGGGCAGGCTCAACGATGGTGATCGGTGCAGCATAGGCTTGTGCCTTAGTCTGGATCGCGGCGATCGCTTCGGGGGCATTGATGGCAACCACCACGGGGCATTGGGGTTTGATGATTCCTGCCTTTTCCGCCGCGATCGCGCCAAGGGTGTTGCCGAGTTGCTGACAGTGATCTAACCCAATGGCAGTAATTACCGATACTAAGGGGCGATCGCCAACATTTGTGGCATCTAGTCTGCCCCCCAAACCTGTCTCCAGAATTGCCAGATCGAGATTATGGCGGCGCTTCTGCTCAGCAAAATACCACCACATCGCCGCCGTAAATACTTCAAACTGGGTTGGGGGCAAATCAGGCGTGATCGCCCGATCCACTGCTTGCAAAGCGGCGCTCAAGTCCTGCTCACTGATCCAATCGCCATTAATGGAAATTCTTTCGCGCCAATCTAATAAATGTGGCGATGTATAGCGCCCCACCCGATAGCCTGCCTCCTGCAAGATTGACAGCAAAAAGGCACAAACGGAACCTTTGCCATTTGTGCCTGCCACATGAATGAGCGGAACTTGGGTGTGAGGATTACCAAGACGGGTTAACAGATCGGTGATCCTTTCTAAACCAAGGTGAATGCCAAATTTGTCAAAACTGGCTAAATATGCGTCTGGAGAGAGATCAACTGGCTTTAGATACATGAACTTCAAGGGCGTAGATTTTGCCTTGGGCATCGATTTCGGCGATATGCCGACCCTGCATCGCAAATAGTTCACCACTATTGCGCTTACCTGCGATCGCCCAAATTGCTTCTAGTCCATTTTCCGTCTTTCTGGTTGTCCAGATCCGTTGCATCCCTGCATAGTTTTCAAAAAACTGCCTGTATAACTGGGCGATCGCCTGTTTGCCCATTACCTTCCGCGCCCCCGCAGGTTGCACTTCCGCTTCGTCAGCAAATAGCGCTACCAACTGCTCAAATGCCTCACTATCAATACTTGCCCGTTCTGAAAGCTCAAAATATTTGTCTAAAACTGTCATAGTTGACCTGCCCCAATTTAATCTAGTGCCACAATGGATAAACTTAATTTAAACTTGTTTGTAAATATATATTAAGCATTTCTTGCTGATTAGCACTTCATCCAATGGGATCAGAAAAAATAACCAGACCGCAGCATTGCGGTAGGATATAGCAACTGGAGACTAAAAGAAATTGTATGGTGCATCAACTGCCGACAGGCGCAAAGGACTTATTACCCCTCGATGTTGCTCAAAAATCTTGGATCGATCAACAGATTCAGCAAACTTTTCAGGCTTGGGGCTATCAACGCATCATCACACCGACAGTCGAGCATTTGCGATCTCTGACCGCAGGCGGAGCGGTTGATCCTGAGTCAGTAATCCAACTGCACAGTGACAGCACTAATATTTTAGGGCTACGTCCCGAATTTACCGCCTCGATCGCCCGTGCCTATGCTGCTAGATTGGGGGCTAACGTGACTGCGCCGCAGAGGTTGTACTACAGCGCTAATGTATTTCGGCGCAAAGCTAACCGTAGCTCTGAGGAATCTTTTCAGGCGGGGGTGGAATTATTGGGGGCATCGGGACTAATTGCTGATGCGGAAATATTAATGTTACTAGGCGACAGTCTTGATGCAGTGGCGCTAGGGGATTGGCAAATAATTTTGGGGGATGCCCGTTTGACAGGCGCTTTGCTAGATCTATTGCCTGAGCAGTATCGCGCTAAGGTACGTCAAGCCTTGTCCAGCCTTGATCGAGTGGGCTTGATGGAGATGGATTTGCCTGAAGATGTTAAGGGCTATGGGTTGGACTTAATCGATCTCAGGGGCAAGCCCAAGGATGTCCTGAGTCGGCTTTCGGCAATGGCATGGACATCTTCTTTAACTGGTGAAATTAGCTATCTCAAGTCCTTAATCGAGATTTGGGAAAGTTATGGCAAGTCTGGTTTGGCAAATGGGGGCGATCGCCTCATTTTAGATTTGAGCTTAGTACAAACCTTTGATTACTACACAGGTATCGTCTTTGAGGTGGCTTGCAATAATTATATAGTTGCCCAAGGGGGACGCTACGATCAACTATTGGGCATCTATCACCCCAAAGGTGTGAGCTATCCCAGTATCGGTTTTTGCCTTACCCTAGAGGAGATCCAACAGGCTTTAGGCGCAAAGTTATCCGCTCCGCTCAACAGTCCATCTTGCCTAGTGGTGGCACGTACCCCTGCCGCCATCCCTGCCGCCTTTGCCTATGCTGCGGATTTGCGTCAAACCCAAAAAGGGGCGATCGAGCTAGAGCTAGAATTTCGTGATCCTGATATGGTGCGAAACCATGCGCGATCGCGTGGCATTACCCAAATCGCATGGATAGACGGTCAAGGCGCAATCAATTTTGAAGAGTCTGATTAATTTCAAATTCAAGAGCTAAATGAGGCAAAAAGTAAATGAGCATGACCTTTGAGCAAATGCAGGAATTGCTGACACAGACAGCAATGGGGTTAGCAGAAACCAATAAAGCGTTGGCAGATACTAATAAGGCATTGAATCGTGTTGAGGCGATCGCTGAGTCCAATGCAAGAGCTATACAAGCAACAGCCAATAAACTAGATGAAAAGTTTGATCAAATTGCTAATGCGATCATTAGAGATCAAGAAATGATTACAAAACTAGATCGACGTTATCGCAAGCAACAAGCAGAAATTAAAGGGCTAAGGCTTGAGACAAGACGAATTTTAGAGCGCTGGTTAGGCGAGCCATTTCCCGATGATCCAGACCTAGATGATGAAGATTAGAAGATTAAAGGAGTAAATGCGGTGCGATACGCCGCTTCTACTGCTTTCTGGATTTAAAGTCAACTAATGGAAAATAAGCTGGGGACGAGACTCGAACTCGTGACCTACTGATTACAAATCAGTTGCTCTACCAACTGAGCTACACCAGCAAATTTATTGGCAAATTTTATTGCTAGATGATCATAACAGAGCAAGTGTCGCTTTCGCAAGACCTAAAGTACTCAGCGCTGAATTAAAGCGCTGAATTAAAAGTTTGCTGTGCAAAGCCCAGTAACATAATAACGAAAATGTCTGTATTATTAAGTCAACGCATCAAACTAGCATTAAAACCAAGAGCTAAAAGCTAAACAGTACAAAACAAAGAAAAGACCATGGCAAGGACAAGCGATCGCACCGACAATAAAAATCACTACCAAACTCTAAGGATTAGCTATGGTGCTGCCCCTGCTGAGGTCAAAAAAGCCTATCGCGGACTAGTCAAAGAATATCACCCCGACTGCAATCATCATTTAGACAACCATGATGATATCGCTTCTATTAATCTTGCTTACGAAGTTCTCAGCAATCCGCAATCTCGCGCCCATTACGATCGCACCCTAGGACTAAAGCGGAACCCCAATAGCAGCAACCCTCAGGGAGGCAGAAGCCCCCAATCGCGGCGAGAAGGTCATCTCAATGAGGATCAAAAAATTGATCGCTGGACTAAGCAAGTATATGAGCCAATCATGGAGATGTTAGAGGTGATTCTTGATAGCCTCGATGAGCAAATTGATGATCTTGCCGATGACCCCTATGACGATGGCTTGATGGAAGATTTTGAAGACTACATTGATGAATGTCGCGGCTCCTATAGTAAGGCGCAGATTTTTTTTAGGGCTGTGCCTAACCCTGCATCGGCAGCAGGTATTGCCAGCTATTTATACCATTGCTTAAATGCGATCGCTGATGGTATTGAGGAACTCAAATATTTCACAATGAATTTTGACGATCGCCATTTGCATACAGGGCAGGAGCTATGGCGCAGGGCGGAAGAAATGCGTTATCACGCCCAAAGGTCGATGCAGAGTTTACAAAAAGAATAAAAGCCCAAAGCGCTGCTATGCATTACTTTTGTTTTTTTGAGCGTAATCGTTGGCTATAATTGGCACTATTTTTTAGTACCATAATCTATAACCGTTTACTCCCTCACCACCTATGTCCATTGAGCTTAACGATCCCGCATTGCCTACTCCCCGTTGGCATACCCTCAGCGTTGATGAAGCCCTTGATAATCTCCACAGTGATGCCGATCGCGGTATCAGCAATCAAGAAGTTAGTAACCGCTTGGCAAAATATGGGGCTAATGAATTGATCGAAAAGGCAGGGCGATCTCCATTGCAGATTTTTATCGATCAATTTACCAATATCATGCTGATTATGCTGATGGCGGTGGCAGTAGTTTCGGCAATTCTGGATATTCGCGATCGCGAATTCCCCAAAGATGCGATCGCAATTACGGTGATCGTGCTACTCAATGGCATTCTCGGCTATGCCCAAGAATCTAACGCCGAAAAAGCTCTAGCAGCCCTCAAACGGCTCTCCTCGCCCAGAGTGAAAGTGGTGCGCGGGGGCAACATCATTGAGGTCAATGGCAAAGAGTTAGTACCTGGGGACGTGATGTTTCTGGAAGCGGGGGTGCAGGTTGCCGCCGATGGCAGATTGCTGGAGGCGCAAAATCTACAAATCCGCGAATCGGCGCTCACGGGGGAGGCGGAATCGGTCAATAAAAACCCTAACTTAACCTTAGAACTAGATGCGAGTTTGGGCGATCGCCACAATTGCGTTTACCAAGGCACAGAGGTAATTCAAGGACGCGCTAAGGTCTTAGTTACCAAAACGGGAATGCAGACAGAGCTGGGCAAAATCGCCACCCTAATTCAGGATGTGGAAACCGATGACACACCCCTACAACAAAGAATGACGCAACTAGGCAATGTGTTAGTAAGCGGTTCGCTGATTTTGGTGGCACTTGTGGTGGGCATCGGGATGTTAAACAAAGGTAATTTTGCCGACCTACTCAAAACCTCCCTCAGTATGGCGGTTGCCGTTGTGCCTGAAGGCTTGCCTGCGGTGGTAACTGTTACCCTTGCCCTCGGCACACAGCGCATGGTCAAACGCCATGCCCTAATTCGCCGTCTCCCTGCCGTGGAAACCCTTGGCTCTGTCACCACGATCTGCTCTGACAAAACAGGGACGCTGACCCAAAATAAAATGGTGGTACAAAATATCCGTACCGCCCAACATTCCCTCAAAATTACTGGCGAAGGCTACGCCCCGACTGGCAAATTTTTAAGTGATACTAGTGCCATTGAGGTGCAGAATTTTCCTGAAGTCCAGCAATTGCTGATGTCTTGCATATTTTGTAACGACGCGATTTTGCAGCAGAAGGATGGGGAATGGATCATTATCGGCGATCCTACAGAGGGCGCATTATTGGTGCTATCGGGTAAAGGTGGCTGTGATGCTGCCGAATGGCAACATCGGATGCCCCGCTATGCAGAGGTTCCCTTCTCCTCTGAGCGCAAACGTATGAGCGTATTGGTGCAGGGTGAAATGGGCGGCTATGTGATGTTTTGTAAGGGTTCGCCCGAATTGACCCTCGAATGCTGTACCCATATTCAAATTGGCGATCAGGTAAGGGCGATCGCCGCCGATCAACGCCAACAAGTGCTTGAGCAGAATAATCAATTGGCTGCCGATGGCTTGCGGGTGCTGGGCTTTGCCTATCGCAACATCGCCAACCTGCCCGAAAATGGCATTACCGAAGCCGATGAAAGCAATTTAACTTGGGTGGGACTTGTGGGAATGTTTGACGCACCCCGCCCAGAGGTACGCGAAGCCGTCAAGCAATGTCGTCAAGCAGGTATCCGCCCTGTGATGATTACGGGGGATCATCAACTCACTGCCAAGGCGATCGCCGAAAATCTAGGTATCGCTCAAGCAGGCGATCGGGTGATTACAGGCAAAGAGCTAGAACTAATGGATGCCCAAGCGCTAGATCAAGCAGTAATTGATGTGAGCGTCTATGCCAGAGTTTCCCCAGAGCATAAATTACGCATCGTACAGTCCTTGCAAAGACAGCATCAGTTTGTGGCGATGACAGGGGATGGCGTTAATGATGCCCCTGCCCTCAAACAAGCAGACATCGGCATTGCCATGGGCATCACAGGTACGGATGTATCCAAAGAAGCCAGTGACATGATCTTGCTTGATGACAACTTTGCCACAATTGTCGCCGCTACCGAAGAAGGGCGCGTTGTTTACACCAATATTCGCCGATTCATCAAGTACATTCTCGGTAGCAATATCGGGGAAGTGATTACTATTGCCGTCGCCCCATTTATCGGATTAACCGTACCCCTCATCCCCTTACAAATCCTGTGGATGAATCTTGTCACCGATGGTTTACCCGCCCTCGCCCTTGCAGTTGAGCCAGCCGAACCCAATGTCATGAAACGTCCACCCTTTGATCCCCGCGAAAGCATCTTTGCAAGGGGCATGGGTTCATACATGATTAGAGTCGGTATTATTTTGGCAGTAATTACGATTTGCCTAATGGTATGGTCTGAGTCATATACAACTAGCAATTTTGACGGAATCTATAAGCCTGAACGTTGGACAACGATGGTATTTACGACCCTCTGCCTTGCTCAAATGGGTCATGCGATCGCCATTCGCTCAAATACCCAACTGATGATCGAGCTTAACCCAATGACTAATCCCTATGTCTGGGGATCGGTAATTATGACTACGGTTCTGCAATTGTTGCTGATATATGTAGAGCCATTACGCAACTTTTTTGGTACGCATCTAATTAGCCCTACGGAGTTGGCAGTCTGCGTTGGCTTTAGCTCTTTGATGTTTGTTTGGATCGAGCTAGAGAAACTAGTGATTCGTTGGTGGGCTTGGAAAGGGCAAAGATAGCTGATGAATGAGTTGCTCTAGATTTGCTTTAATGTAAGTATAGATAGCTGTATCTCTACTTAACAATCTTAAGGACAACCTCAAAAAGTATGCTAGGCTACAAATAGGGGTAGCATTTCAAGTGTATTAAAGTTCAAGAATCAGTGGAGGAGTTAATTTGAAAAAGGTTGAAGCGATCATTCGTCCGTTTAAGCTTGACGAAGTTAAAATTGCTCTGGTAAATGCTGGTGTAGTCGGTATGACTGTATCAGAGGTACGCGGTTTTGGTCGTCAAAAAGGACAAACAGAGCGTTATCGTGGCTCTGAATATACGGTTGAATTCTTACAAAAGCTCAAAATTGAGATTGTTGTAGAAGATGACCAAGTTGACATGGTGGTAGATAAAGTTATTGCTGCTGCCCGTACTGGTGAAATTGGTGACGGTAAGATTTTCGTGTCTCCTGTAGAGCGAATTATCCGTATCCGTACTGGTGAGAAGGATTTAGAAGCGGTCTAAGTTTACGCCCTAGATTTTTTCAACATACTTTCAGCATACAAAGAGAGGCAAAGCTTGGCTTTGCCTCTCTTTGTGAATTTATTTGTGAATTATACAGTTGTTGCCAATCTTTATCTTTTGGGCTTAGAGCTATTTTAATGAAATTAAGTTATGCGATTAATTTTTACACCGAGTTTTAATAACTTCCAAAAGATTAATTCCACACAAGCTTGGTCTTTGTTTGTCACAGGCTGCAAAAATGATAATTCTTTTGGCACAAACCCAATGATTGGTAAATATCTAACAGTGGCAATTTTGGGGGCGGTCTTCGCCGAAATTGTAGAAATTATTCTCAAAGCCGTTTAGATCATATACCTGCATACCATTCATAGCCGATATCCTCCCAATAGCCACGCTTTGCGGTTAATGTTTCCTTTAATTCGATGCGTGTCACCCATTTACTGAGTTTGTAACCGAGTTTAACGGGAGATGCTAAGCGCAGGGGTGCGCCATAGGCGGGTGTAAGGGACTGTCCGTTTTTGTGGGATGCCATCAAGGTTTGCGGGTGCATGGCTGAGTCGAGATCCCAGCTTTCGTAATAGCCATCGGCGGAATAGAAATAGATGTATTTTGCAGTCGGCTTTGGCTGGGCGATCGCCACTAAATCCCGTAGCCGTAGCCCGCCCCACTGCACGATCGCCGCCCAACCTTCAACACAAACATGACGGATCACCATATTTACAAAGGGCAGGGGCAAACTTTGGAATTCCTGCATACTGAGACTGAGTGGTTGGTTTACAGCACCATCAATGCTGAGGCGATAGGTAAGCGGATTAATCGCGGGTGTGCCGCGAAAACTATTGACAATTAATTTGTCTGGCTCGATCGCCGCAATGGGAAATTCTGGGACTAGTTGCTGCGGTTTAAAGATTAAGGATTCCACACTTTGGTTTAACGGCTCTGATAGCTTGCCAACTAGCCCTTCGGCAACGCTGCCAAAGCCAATGGTCAGAATACCTGCACCTGCTAAATTGAGAAAGCGGCGACGGGGTAAAACTTCCGATTCATGATCATCTGGCTCTGGGTTCGATGGCAAATTGGTTGGGTTTGGTTCAGTTGAGGACATGGTGAAATGACGATGTTAAGACGATATTAATAGATTGAGATAAGTTACTTAGTATTTTTTTCTTAGCGTTTCTTACTTAGCATTTTTCCAAAACATGGAATCTAACAAGCTATCGCCGCCAACCTTGCGCCCTAGTTGGGAGTGGAGCGCAGCGAGGCTAATTGCGATCGGTACGATCAGGAAATGCGTAATCCGCAGTGCATCCCAACCACCAAAGCTATCGACAATCCAATAAAATTGTGCGGGTTTATACATCCCCAAGCCCGAATAAATAGCGAGTAACAAAACGGGGATGATCATTGTATAAACTAAACGATGCCAAGCATAATTTTTGCGTTTAGGGTTCTGCCCGACTAATAAGGCTTTGATATCCTTGTTGCTGGCATAGCGATGCCGCCATCTTTTTGTCGCCACCACATAAATGCCGTACCACAATAGGTTCAGGCTAAATATCCACATTGAGGCAAAGTGCCAGTGCCTCCCCCCTGCTAACCAGCCACCAAGTCCTAAAATTGCGGGTAAATGTATCCCTTCCCGACCACCAAATACGGGATTGGCGTTATAAATTTGTAAACCACTGGTGATCATCAGAAATAAGCTGATGAAACTGACCCAATGAAAGATTTTGGCAGGTAAGGCTTGGATTGGCGATCGCATAGAATTAGGAAAAACTTATTTCTACAAAACATACAACCCCGAATGCCCATTTGTTACTAAATGCTAGGAAATCACTAAGAAATCACAAAAAAAGACATCGCCTAAGCGATGTCTTTTGCGTTATTCAGATATGAAATTATGGCTTCTTAGGCTCTGCTGCTGGGGTAGCATCAGTCTTCGGTGCGTCCGCAGGCTTGGTGTCAGACTTCATCGCATCGGGCTTAGCGTCAGTCTTTGGTGCTGCGGGGGTTGCAGCAGCATCGGGCTTAGCGTCAGTCTTAGCATCAGTCTTCGGTGCATCCGCAGGCTTGGTATCAGACTTCATCGCATCGGGCTTAGCGTCAGTCTTCGGTGCGTCCGCAGGCTTGGTATCAGACTTCATCGCATCGGGCTTAGCGTCAGTCTTCGGTGCTGCGGGGGTTGCGGCTGGATCAGCAGGGGTAGTAGCGGCTGGAGCTGTAGGAGCAGGAGCAGGGGTTTCGGTAGCGCAGGAAGCTAAGCCAGCAGAGAGGGATAGACCAGCGATAACTAGGAGAGCTTTTAAGTTCATATTGGTATTTGTTTTTAGGCAGTATTTTGTTGACTTTTGAGCAAATAACTATAGGCAATGGCTTACGCCAACATAAGTATGAGTTTTATAACTATGTTGGCGGTTTCGTGGAGGAGCTTGCGTATAATTACTCACTAAAGATGATTCTAGGTTAAGTATGGATTAATTAATAGCTTAATTTTTGTGAATTTGTGATCTGTATAACCTATATAAGCGCCAAACTATGCAGAAGCTTTACGGAGTATTGATGACATAGGCAAATGCCCGAAAATATACCTATAAGAATTATTGAACAATTGCTTAGAGGCGATCGCCTTAATAAAGATGATTGTTTACTGTTAGTTGCTGATGTTATTACCAATGGCGATCGCTTTCTATCTTTACCCAGTGAGGGTTATCAAGCCAAATGGCAAAAAAGCCAAATTTATCAACAGGCGCAAATTTCCATATCAGAAGATCAAGCTTTAGGTCAACCACACAACCCTCATTTTGCCGAAGATCTTGCTTTAGAGATAATCCAGCAGCGATCGCAATTAATGCGGTCAGTGTATGAAGATATATTGATAAGTCTCAAAAACGAAAATATTGAACTTGATCAGTCTTTGCTATTGCCAATACTTTGGCATTATTGGCTGCCACTCGCCCAAGCCCTTGCCAGACAGCAAAGTTTGATTAACCGACCATTTATCCAGGGCTTGCTGGGCGGACAGGGAACGGGCAAAACCACAATGGGGGCGATCCTGAAAGTAATTCTGAAATATTTGCATAAAAGTTTCATTAGCCTCTCTATAGATGACTTTTATAAAACCTATGCCGAGCGCCAAAAGTTACGAGATCGTCGTCCAGATTTAATCTGGCGTGGTCCCCCTAGTACCCATGACATTGACCTTTGTTTGCAGACTTTGCAAAGCTTACAGAAATTAAAGTCTCCAAGCGATCGCCCAAATTTTGAGCCAATTAAGTCAACCAATATTCCTCGCTTTGATAAATCGCTGCACAATGGCGCTGGCGATCGTATCGCCCCTGTAATTTGCCAAAGCGCTGACATCATTCTGTTTGAAGGTTGGTTTGTGGGGATGCACCCCTTACCCATTTCCGCATTTCGCAACGCGATCCCGCCCATTCTGTCAGAGCGCGATCGCGACTTTGCCCTAGAGTGCAACGCCAACCTACACAACTACTTACCAATCTGGCAAACCCTTGATAGCTTGATCGTCCTTGTCCCAGAGAGTTATCACTACTGCTTACAATGGCGTATCGCGGCGGAGCATAAATTAATTAGCCAAAGCCAAGGTAAAACAGGTATGAGCGATCAGGAAATTACAGAATTTGTAGAATATTTCTGGAAAGCCCTCCACCCCGAATTATTCATCCCACCCCTAATCCAGCCAGAAATCAATCCCCATTGCCCCAAGCTTAACCAATATGGCTTCCCCTATGCCGACTGGGTAATCAAAATTGGGAGATCGCATTTTCCCACAGCGATCCACAGCGTTACCGCCTAAAAAACATTCTCACCAACGAATAATCGATTATGATGTTAAAAATCAAATAGATTAGACTAGTCCAACAGACTATTCTGAGTAACCCATATCTTAAAATTAAGATCCTAATAAAATCCAAAACTTTGTAATTTACCAACCCTCAATCGCGAGATTTGCGTAAATATACAGTTCAGTTTGAATTATCATAAATTAAAATAAAGAATCGTTAAGATCTTACTGACTACAATCTAACTACATAAACTAAGGAACATTTGCAATGGGATTACCCTGGTATCGAGTGCATACAGTTCTTCTCAATGACCCAGGAAGACTGATCGCCACGCACCTGATGCACACCGCTCTCGTAGCAGGTTGGGCAGGCTCGATGGCGCTATATGAGTTAGCGATTTTTGATCCTAGCGACCCCGTACTTAACCCCATGTGGCGGCAAGGTATGTTTGTCATGCCCTTCATGACCCGTCTAGGAATTACCAACTCATGGAGTGGCTGGACAATTACTGGTGAGCAGGTTGCTGACCCCGGTTTCTGGTCCTTTGAAGGTGTGGCTCTAGCCCACATCGTCCTCTCAGGTTTACTTTTCCTAGCTGCAATTTGGCACTGGGTAAACTGGGATCTTGAATTGTTTAGAGACCCTCGCACAGGTGAGCCAGCTTTGGACTTGCCGAAAATGTTTGGTATTCACTTATTTCTGTCTGGTTTACTTTGTTTTGGGTTTGGTGCATTCCACCAAACAGGCCTATTCGGACCTGGAATGTGGGTATCCGATGCTTACGGCTTAACGGGTCATGTTGCCCCTGTTGCCCCAGAATGGGGACCTAATGGGTTTAACCCCTTTAACGCTGGTGGCATTGTCGCTCACCACATCGCCGCAGGCATTGTTGGCATTATTGCGGGTCTGTTTCACTTGACCGTGCGTCCACCAGAGCGTCTATACAAAGCTCTGCGTATGGGTAACATCGAAACCGTACTCTCTAGCAGTATTGCTGCCGTATTTTTTGCCGCTTTCGTGGTTGCTGGAACGATGTGGTACGGCTCCGCCGCCACCCCGATCGAATTATTCGGTCCAACCCGCTATCAGTGGGATAGTAGCTCTTTCCAACAGGAAATTTCGCGCCGTGTCCAGGCTGGGCTTAATGCTGGCTTGACCGAAGAAGAATCATGGTCAAAGATTCCTGACAAACTTGCTTTTTATGACTATGTTGGCAATAGCCCAGCTAAGGGTGGTTTGTTCCGTGTCGGTCCAATGAATAATGGTGATGGTATTGCTCAAGGTTGGCAAGGGCATCCCATATTTAAGGACAGAGATGGTCGCGAATTGAGCGTGCGCCGCTTGCCTAACTTCTTTGAAACCTTCCCCGTGGTTCTCCAAGATCAAGATGGTATCGTTCGCGCTGATATTCCCTTCCGCCGTGCTGAATCTAAGTACAGTGTTGAGCAAACTGGCGTAACAGTTTCTTTTGTTGGTGGTGCATTGAATGGTAAGTCTTTCGCTGATGCTCCTAACGTGAAGAAGTATGCTCGTCAAGCTCAGCTAGGTGAAATATTTGAATTTGACCAAGAAACCAATAAGTCTGATGGTGTATTCCGTACTAGCCCTCGTGGTTGGTTTACTTTTGGTCACGCTGTATTTGCATTGTTCTTCTTCTTTGGTCATATTTGGCATGGTGCGCGTACTTTGTTCCGCGATGTGTTTGCTGGTGTTGACCCAGAACTCAGTGAAGAGCAAGTTGAATGGGGTGCATTTCAAAAGGTTGGCGACAAAACTACTCGCGCTGTTGAGGCATAGAAAACAATGGAAGCTCTCACTTACACTTTAATTTTTGCTTGTTTAATCGGTCTATTCTTCTTTGCGATTTTCTTTCGTGAGCCGCCTAAGGTAATCACCAAGGACAAGAAGTAGTTAGGTCAGATCACAAAAGTGTTGTCATGCTTTTGTGATTTACAAACGGATCTAGTGAAGGTTGCAAATTTTCTTATTTTGTCTTAGGCAAATTGCAAGCCTCTATACAAGGTTCTATGGATAGAAAAGGGGATGCATTAACTGCATCCCCTTTTCTGTTTGTATTTTATTGTAGTTAAACCTAGGAGTATTTTTGAAAGCCCTGATGTCTAAAAACATTATTGCCCGTAAGGAATTGTCCTAACATGGTCTTACTCAGTGCTAATCTTGCGACTCGCTTTGCAATCGTGAATTTCTGTAAGCCCTACGGTATTTGCTTTATTGTAATATTGAGCCTCGCTGGAAGCGCGGGGTTTTAAACCCAATTTTCCGATCACTATGTCAAATCAAACTTCTGCCGATACCAATGCTCCTAGCAAAGACTGGCTACAAGTCTTCAAAGACTTTTTCTCGAAAAAGTTAAAAAGACTAGCAACGCCCCAAGGAATTAGCTATGCAGTGATCGGGGCGATCGCTGCTAGTAGCGCAATGGTCACAGGTTTAGAGATAGAATTTGTACCTAGTTTGGAACGACAAGCTCAATCGACATTTTTTAGCTGGCGTGGCACGATCGCACCACCAAAGGACATTATAATTTTGGCGATCGATGATCTATCGCTGCGGCAAGGTGATTTTTATGATGCCAAAAAGCGCCCTTTTTTAGAGCCTTTTCGCACGACCACATGGAAGCGCATCGTTTATGCTCAAGTCTTAGAAAAACTAGCAAAGGCAGGAGCTAAGGCAGTTGCTTTTGATATTTTATTTGTCGCCCCTAGTGATCATGGGGAAGCTGATGATAAAAGGTTTGAGCAAGCGATCGCCAAGTATGGCAGTAAGGCGGTATTTGCTGCGAGCTATGAGTTTACGCAAATTGGGGATGCAAATATTATGCAGTTCGCATCCCCTGAGGCAATCTTTCCCGTCAAGCCTAGCAATTTAGGATTGATTAACTTTCAACCTGAAATCACTCAAAATATTCATCGCTTAGGTGTGCAGCCACCCGCCGATAGTGGCTTACCGATTATCCCCACCTTTGCCGCTACAGCCCTTAACACAGCCAAGATCAACTATCCCACTCCTAGAGGTGACGGCATTTACTTTTTTGGCGGTGCAGATACATGGGCAAATGCCAAACAACAGATTCCCTTTTACTATGTGATCGATCCTGATACTTGGCAAAGTGAAGAGCTGCAAAATGGCAAGTTCTTTAAGGATAAAATCGTGCTGATTGGGGCGACTGCTCCTTCTAAACAGGATATTCAGAACTCAGCGATGGGAAGAATGCCAGGGGTGGAAATCCATGCTAATGCGATCGCCACACTCATGCAGGGTAAGACTATGGCAAATCTGTTTAGTACGACTTCGGAGCAGGGTGTATTTGTATTTGTGCTGGTTATTGGTTCAGGATTGCTACTATGCTTGCTGAAGCGTCCAAACTTACAAATTTTAGCGGCTTTGGCTGGGTCGATCGCTTGGGTGACGATCGGCTATGTCAGTTTTATCTATGGCTACACAATTTTGCCTGTGGTAATTCCTGCGATCGCGATCGGCTTGAGTGGCATTACCCTCTTAACCACGGGTTCTATTTCCGCGCAGATTGACAAATTGTTACTGCGGCGCACTCTAGAACGCTATGTGGCTGCTCCCATTGTCGAAGAAATCATCAATCAACCAGAGGGATTTCGCGATCTACTCGAAGGTAGAACCATCAAGGCTGCTGTACTCTTTTCCGATATTCGTGGCTTTACCACTCTCTCTAGTCGCTTACCCGCCAAGCTGTTGATTCAGCAACTGAATACCTATCTCGGTGGTATGGTGGATGCGATTTTGGAGTATCAAGGTACAATCGATAAATTTATTGGCGATGCCATTATGGCGGAGTTTGGGTCGCCTGTTTCGCGGGGAGAAAAGGTGGATGCGATGAATGCAATTAATGCAGCGCTAAATATGCGGAAAACCCTCACGGAACTGCGTAAGGTCTGGCAATCGGAAAATAAAATTCCCTTTTCCAATGGTATTGGTATTAACTACGGAGAAATCACTGTCGGAAATATTGGTTCCAATCGCCGTTTGGAATATGCTGTCATTGGCGATACGGTGAATGTGGCAAGTCGGGTGGAAGGTATGACTAAGGAACTGGGGACGGATATTGTGATTACAGGGCAGCTTTATGAGATGGTTAAGGAGCAAATTGATGTGGTTGATTTTGGCGAACACGCCCTCAAAGGGCGGGTGGGCAATGTGCATTTGTATGGTGTAATTGGATTGAAAGGGGGCGATCACACAGATTATGAGCAGGTGCAGATGGATTTAAAACGCCATATGGCAGTAATTGATGTTCTGAAGAAGGGGAATTTACCCATGCGTCAGGAGTAACAGAAATTTTGAAAGCCTTGTTTGAAAGCCTTGCTTCGTGAAGACTTCAAGATTTTTATTGGTCTAAATTTCAGTGCAAAGCTCTGTAATTTGGTATAGAGTGTAGTTTCTTACGGTCATAAAAGTAAGGATTATTTTTGATTTTCTATGAACTCCAATCTCAAGCTACCATTTCTCAAATTTTTGCAGCCCCTACAGCTATGGCTAAGTAGATGGAGCCGTAGCTGCCAAGCAAAATTCTGGCAATTGATGATGCCTGTGCAGGCATGGCGGGATGGTAGTTGGTTGGTGCGAGATCGTCTGTTGGGTTGCCTATTGGTAATTATGGTTGCGACTTTGCCATTTTTAGAAAATGCCCAAACGGGAGTAATTGGAGCCGCCGCCGCGATCGCCTTGTTGATGTTGTGGCTAAGCGATCGCCGCGATCAAGAGGAGCAGAGCAGTCCAATTTATCCGCCCTTGTTCAGCTATTGGTGCATTGCTGCGATCGCCACTTTGATTTCTCCCGTAAAGATGGCGGCGCTGGATGGCTTGATCAAACTGACGATCTATATGCTGGCATTTGTGGCGATGGCTAGGGTGATGCGGGCGGGTTGGCGATCAATTTTGGTGGGTGCTTATTTGATCGCGGCACTAGTTGCTAGTGCCTATGGGGTGCAGCAGTGGTACCTCGGTGCGCCCGAACTTGCCACTTGGACAGATCCTACCTCCGAATCCGCAGGGATTACCCGTGTCTATAGTTTTTTAGGCAATCCCAATCTATTCGCAGGGTTTCTGATGCCTGCCTTGCCCTTGGGGGCGATCGCTGCCATCTATTGGCAGAGCTGGGGAATGAAAGTACTCTCCGCCCTTACCGCAATCATGGGCGCATTTTGCATCACCCAAACCCAAAGCCGAGGCGGATTAATTGGGCTAGTGGTCACTAGTTTTGCTTTAATGATTCTCTTAATCTATTGGTGGGGTAAACGCTTACCCTCATGGACATTACCCACCGCCCTTGGTGGTATGGCTGGCGCGATCGCCCTTGGCACAATTGCGGTCGCGCCTTTACGGACAAGGGTACTGAGTATTTTCGGCACTGCCGACAGCAGTAATGCCTTTCGGGTGAATGTATGGATGTCGGTAATTAATATGGTGAAGGCTAGACCATTTTTGGGAATTGGACCTGGCAACAAGGCTTTTAACCTGATTTATCCGCTCTATCAGCGATCGGGTTATAGCGCCCTTGGAGCCTATTCTGTCCCGTTGGAACTCACTGTTGAGACAGGATTTATTGGCGTAATTTGCTACAGTTGGTTAGTAATTACCGTATTCACGCAAGGTTGGCAAATTCTCAATCGTTTACGCAGCGATCGCCATGCCGATGGTCTGTTAATAATTGGGGCGATCGCCACTGTTTCAGGAATGTTAGCCCATGGTTTATTCGATACAGTCTGGTATCGCCCTCAGGTGCAATTGCTCTGGTGGTTAGCGATCGCCCTAGTTGAGAGTTTATGTATTGCCCCCGTGACTTCACCTCTCGAAGAATAGGGGTTATAGCAATGCAATTTGCGTTTTATGCCCTAAGCAAACCTTAAAGAGCTTCATTACATTGCGGTGCAATGAAATCTTCACGAACCCAACCCCTAGTGGCACTTGGCTCATATTCTACAAAATACCAAGTCGATCCTTGACTATCCTCTCTGCTGATGCGTTGCCCTCTGGCATTGTCCAGCATTGTTACACTTTGACCGACTAGCAAATAACTAGGACTACTAAACTCAGTACCTGCGCCACTTCGCAAATTTACCCGCGATCCGCGTTCTCTACCGACAAGTTGCACCGTACAGCCACTATTAAATTGGGCAATGTATTGAGTGGCAGACTGTGCAGATCCAGCAAGGGGTGCTGCTAATAAACCGAGAATTGGCGCGATCGCCCCAATCACAATATTTTTAATTTTCATAATTAGGTATGGCTAAAAACAGCCATAGTTAACATTACTAAAAAGCCTGTGATCATTTTACGCAGTCTCTGACATGAGGCGATCGCGCTATTGAGGCTGGATCTAAATTGCATCAGGATCAACTCCAATTGACTTTAAGTAATTAGCTAATTTTTCCTTTTGTTGTCGTTCTTGCTCGGCGATCGCCCGTTGTTGAGCCGCGATCGCCTCTGCTTGCAATTGTGCCAAACTTGCCTGTGCCGCTCTCTCCTCTGCGGTCAAATATCTGACATTATCGCGATCGTACCAGTAGAGCCATTCGCGCTCCCAATGGTCACGATTGCTACGCTCACAGCCAAGTCCTAAGCCGATTTCTGGCATCCATACCACTTTGCTCCCTTCCTGCAACAGCGTCACTGATGGCAGCAATTGGTATTTACCATCGATTAGTTTATAGATCTCTAGGGATTCGTGTTTTTTGTAAAGTCCCCTGCGACCACTTGCAAGGTTGTAGATGGCATAGTAAAGAATGCCTAAGTCTTGATATTGCCTTAGCTTTTGATCGTATTCGCCATTATATTTCTTAGAAATTACTTCCAATGCCAATATGGGAATGACCTGCTCTTGCCATAACACATAGCTCAATCTCCCTCTTTCATCAGTGCATCTTGGTACACCCAAAGCCAGAAAACCATCAGGAACGATTACTTTCGATTTTTCGGGTTCTTGGATATTTGGCTCATAGTAAACGCCCATATCTACACCCCAAAACCAATCTTGGCGATCGCCCCAAATTAACCGCAGTAAATTAAGCAGCATATTGGGAATGTCATTTTGGAGTTCATTGTCCACAGGTGTTTCATCGGAATCTGGCAAGTCTTCTGCCGTTGGTAGTTGGCGATATTCGGAAGGAACTGTAATCATCAATTTCCACCGTTAGCTTGGTTCTTTTACTGTTATACCAAATAAAGAAACGGCTACGCCGTTTCCTTACTTGATAGCTATGGCTAGAACAGAAAATATCGCTGTGCCATTGGCAAAATCGAGGCAGGTTCACAGGTTAGTAATTCGCCATCGGCGCGAACTTCGTAAGTCTCAGAATCTACTTCAATTTTGGGCAGTGCATCATTAAGCTTGAGATCGCGCTTGCTAATGTTGCGATTGTTCTTAGTGGCAATGATTTGTTTCTTCAGTCCCAACTGTTCAGGAATCCCACGCTCGATCGCAATCTGTGACATAAAAGTAAAGGAAGTTTGAGCGATCGCACTGCCATAGCTGCCAAACATCGGACGCATATGCACAGGCTGCGGCGTGGGAATGCTGGCATTGGCATCACCCATCTGGGCATAGGCGATAAACCCAGCTTTTAGAACCAGTTCGGGCTTCACACCAAAAAAGGCTGGACTCCAGAGACAGAGATCGGCGATTTTACCCACCTCAATGGAACCAACATATTCGGCAATACCATGGGCGATCGCAGGGTTAATTGTGTACTTTGCCACATAGCGGCGAGCGCGGAAATTATCGGCTCTAGTACTTTCAGAATTCGTGAGCGAATTGGTGAGAACGCCGCGCTGCACCTTCATTTTATGGGCAGTTTGCCATGTGCGGATAATCACTTCGCCCACCCGTCCCATTGCTTGGGAGTCGGAAGAAATCATACTAAATGCACCGATGTCGTGGAGAATATCTTCGGCGGCGATCGTCTCGCGGCGAATACGGGATTCTGCAAAGGCAATATCTTCGGGAATGCTAGGATCGAGATGGTGACAGACCATCAGCATATCCAAATGTTCATCAAGGGTATTGAGGGTATAGGGGCGCGTGGGATTGGTGGAAGATGGCAAAACATTCGCCTCACCGCAGATCTTGATAATGTCGGGGGCATGACCGCCGCCTGCGCCCTCAGTGTGATAGGTATGAATCACGCGATTTTTAAAGGCAGCGATCGTATCTTCCACAAAGCCCGCCTCATTCAGCGTATCCGTATGGATGGCAACCTGCACATCATATTCATCGGCAACCCCCAAACAGGTATCGATAGTGGCGGGTGTGGTTCCCCAATCTTCATGGAGTTTTAGACCCATCGCCCCTGATTCTATCTGTTCCACCAAGCCTTCAGGCTTGCTGCTGTTGCCTTTACCAAGGAAGCCTAAATTCATCGGAAATGCTTCCGCCGCTTCGAGCATTCGCGCCATATTCCAAGATCCAGGGGTGCAGGTGGTGGCATTTGTGCCTGTTGCGGGACCAGTACCGCCGCCGATCATGGTCGTTACCCCAGAGGCGATCGCCACTTCAATCTGTTGTGGCGCAATGAAGTGAATATGAGAATCAATACCGCCTGCGGTGAGAATGCGTCCTTCCCCAGCGATTACTTCAGTACTAGCGCCAATAATGATATCAATATTGTTCTGAATATAAGGATTACCTGCTTTACCGATCGCTGCAATCTTACCATCCTTAATCCCCACATCTGCTTTGACAACTCCCCACCAATCAAGGATCAGCGCATTGGTAATCACCACATCGACAGCGCCACCTGCCCTTGTAATGGGAGATTGTCCCATGCCATCGCGGATCACCTTACCGCCACCAAATTTGACCTCATCGCCATAGGTGGTGTAGTCGCGCTCCACCTCGATAAATAGTTCTGTGTCAGCTAAGCGCACGCGATCGCCAACGGTTGCGCCATAGGTGTCAGCATAGGCACGGCGGGACATTCTGTAACTCATTGGGTTTTCTCCTTGGTAAAATATTGAGATTGCGGCAAAGATTGATTCAGGTAATAGCGATGCCAATAGTTTTTAATATTTTCAAAATCTTGTAAAGATCTTTCTCATGGCGCATCAATGTATATTCATCGGAAGTATATTCATCGGAAATTCCATAAATAGGTTGATCTTGCCATGCTAGTTTAAGAAAAACAAAATTACTGCCATTTGTCACCATTCCATAAATAGGTTGTTCGCGATTAGGATGAGCCAACATATAGGCAAGGGCTTGAGGGATGCCCTTCTGCAATGAAACTCCTGCTTGTTTGGATTCAATTACTAAAATCCAAAAGCGATCCTGAATGACTAAGACATCAATTTTGCCGTGAATAGTTAAGTTTTCATCTTTGACCGCAACTTTAATCGACTTTTCAGCAACGGAATAGAACGGTGGCTGATAAAACCTTGCCATATCAAGAAGTGGCGACACCACAATCATTTTCACCATTTCCTCTAGCATCAAGCGCTTGGACAAGTGGAGATAATTAGTTTTGATGCGATCTAATTGCTCCTGCTCTTTAGGTTCTATATCAAGATGCTCGTTCTGCCACTCTGGGGAAAAATCAGGGTGATCGCTCAAAGTTAAATTAAATGACTTTTCCAAATCATAAAGCGTCAATTTTTCCACAGTAATGGTTGTGGTCATAGCCTAGTCCTCTAGTTAGTCTTCATAATTTGCCTTCGACCAAGGCATTAAACCCATATACCTCACGACTGCCCACATAGGGAACTAGATTAATCTCCTTTTCATCCCCTGGCTCAAAACGGACTGAGGTTCCCGCAGGAATGTCTAGGTGTGTGCCTCTGGCGCGATCGCGTTCAAAGATTAAGGCGCGATTGGCTTCATAGAAATGGTAATGGGAACCGACTTGGATCGGGCGATCCCCAGAATTGGCAACCTTGAGGGTAATTACTTCCCGCCCAGCATTTAATTCAATGTCGCCTTCTTGAGTAATGATTTCACCAGGAATCATAGATATATCTCCATTATTTGAGTTTTTGGTCGGATTTTGATTGGGTTTTGATTTGACAATTTAGATGTTTAGAATTTGAGCGGCAGTTAATTCCAATTCAGAAAAAGTTCGCGAGATAATTTTGTCATCGTCTGTAAATTTAGTGGTTTGGTACTTACCATTTTCATCTAGCAAATTTACAAATACGGTGGGGACTTTGGGGTTGCCGAGAAAATCACGACTGGCGATCGCCAGATAATCGACAATCCAATATTCAGGAATACCTAGACGCTGATATTCATCAAACTTGTCAATATAGTCGTCATCCCAGTTGTTTGAAGCAACTTCTACCGCAAGCTGAATTTTTTCACGCAGTCCCTTGTAATCATGGCGATTGGAGCGCCAAATAGTTGCATCAATTACACTTAAATCAGGTATGCGTCCATGTTCATTTCCCTCTTGATCAGTAGTTCTAATGGGGATTGCTCTTTTGACTACATAGTTAAGAGATAAACGTTCTACCTCTCGATAAAAACGTCTGTTGATGAACTCACCAACATCATCGTGATTGCGTGTAAATGCCATTTCTGAAATCTCGACTATTTTGCCGTTAATAAGTTCGTAGTGCTTACCATTCTCTGGATAAATTTCTAAAAACTGATCAAAAGTTAATTTTGGTTTTAGCTCAATTGTTTTGAGCTTGCTTTGTATTGAAGCGATCGCCACCATCTCAAACCTCCAAAATTAGTTAGGATTGAATAAATTTAGCGAATGGGATTATGGACAGTGACAAGTTTTGTGCCATCGGGGAAGGTTGCTTCCACTTGCACATCATGGATCATCTCAGGAATGCCTTCCATTACATCGTCACGGGTGAGTAGGGTTGCGCCATAGCTCATTAATTCGGCTACGGTTTTGCCTTCTCTAGCACCTTCCATTATTTCGGCGGTAATAATTGCTACCGCTTCAGGATAATTAAGCTTCAAGCCTTTAGCCTTGCGGCGCTCAGCGACACGCGCCGCCGTAAAAATCAACAATTTATCTTTTTCTTGAGGCGTAAGTTGCATGATTTACCAAACCCGTGGTACGCAAATTGCTCTACCCCTATAGGATACACGCAAAAGCTGCCAAATTTGCTGAAACCATTTACGCGCATCACTAGAAGAATCACCGCAATAACGACAAACCAAACCGCATAGCGATCGCGTTACACCCGACATCCCCTCATAATTGCCAAGTTCCCATGTGGCACGAATGCGGGTGACTAATTCGGGAGATACTTCTGCACCGACAAATACAAAACTAGCGGCGATCGCATAGTCATTGAGGGCATTGGCGCTGGCTAAAATCTGGGGATCGCCCTTTAGCCATTGTTGATCGATCCATAGTGGCTTTTGGTTGCGCCATACTTGTGTTTGTGATCGCCAATTGCCATTGAGAAATTTTTCGCCACGAGCGGTGCGCCCAAACCTGACGATTTCCCAAAAGGTACAGGTAGCTTGATTGGCTAGCTCGATCCTGGTAGTTTGGCGATATTGGGACTCAGCGAAAGCGATCGTTTCTTGGGGAAACCATTCCAAACTTGCGCCTTCGCCAATGTGGATCTGCACATCTTGCAGAGCATCTGCACCATTGCTGCGATAGATTTTGGTGGCGGAGGCGGTGGTGAGCAGGGCTTGGGTCTGCGGTGCAAGGTGAATATGCGCGGCAAGGCGATCGCCGCCCACAAAGCCGCCTGCGGTATGCAGTAAGACACAATGACAGACTTCTTCGCCTTCGGGATAGAGCGATCGCTGAATTTTCCAAGGGGCAACGGCATAACTGCGGGTCAGTACCGTTTGCTGGTTGCGCTTAGTAAAGTCTAAGTCTAGTCTGCCTGTCCAATAATTTGAAGTCATAGGAATCTTTGTACCATTGCCACTAAGTCCTGCTCACTGACCATGCGCCGTTCTGAACAGTAAGTCATCAAGTATATGCCATTATTCATGCGGACTGTGCTAGCGCGTACCCGAAAATCGTCGGTCAAAAACCAGCACCGCTCCTGTCCTTGATTTTGATCGTATTCCGTATCAATGGTTAAAATACCATCATCGCCAAACCAATAGCGGCTAACCACAGGAATTTTCTCCACATAACCTTGATTGCGTAGCAGTTTGCCCGATCGCCCTGTGACATCATCGGGAATATCCACCAATATCGCCGCTTGCTCTGGGTTCGGCTCTTGACTGCCTTCTTCGTGGGGTTGCCACATGAAACTGGCACCACAGGCAGCGATCGCCGCGTCAATCCCCTGATCTAGGCAAATTTTTTGCACCCGTTCGTCACCCTTACCCACCAGATTGACATGAATTTTGGAATCGCCCGACTCATCGGCAACCGCATCAAAATGATGGACAGTGCGATGGATCAACCATACACCCTCACTCTTTTTAAAAAAGTCGATCATGGTCATGGGCGGGACAAGCATGGGCAAAATTCCTTAATTGCAATAAACAAACCTCAAAGCAAAGCCTCCCGCTAAGCAGGAGGCTTTGCTATTTATGTCATTTTATACCCTTTCGTGGAACGTGCGTTTAATTACATCCATCTGCTGCTCACGGGTGAGCTTGATGAAGTTGACCGCGTAGCCCGAAACACGGATGGTTAGCTGGGGATAATTTTCAGGATGATCCATTGCATCTAGTAAGGTGTCACGGTTGAGGGCGTTAACATTAATGTGGTGTCCGCCATCGTGGAAGTAGCCATCGAGCAGACCGACCAGATTGTTAATGCGATCGCTTTCCTGTCTGCCGAGCGCCGCAGGCACAATCGAGAAGGTATTGGAAATACCATCTTGACAATCGCTGTAGGGCAGTTTGGCAACGGAAGATAAAGATGCGATCGCGCCGCAGCAGTCTCTTCCATGCATGGGGTTTGCGCCTGGGGCAAAGGGTTCACCAGCTTTGCGTCCATCGGGCGTGCTACCTGTCTTCTTGCCATAGACCACATTGGAAGTGATCGTTAGCACCGATTGGGTGGCGGTTGCGCCTCGATAGGTCTTTTGCTTACGGATTTCATTCATAAAGCGCGAAACCAATTCACTGGCAATGCTATCCACACGATCGTCATTATTGCCGTATTGGGGATATTCGCCTTCGGTAACATAATCGATCGCCAAGCCCTTTTCATCGCGAATGACCTTGACCTTGGCGTATTTAATAGCCGAGAGAGAATCGGCAACTACTGATAAACCAGCAATGCCGCAAGCCATTGTGCGATAGACATCGCGATCGTGCAGTGCCATTTCGATGCGCTCGTAGCAATACTTGTCGTGCATATAGTGGATCACATTCAAAGTATTGACATAGAGACGCGCCAACCATGCCATCATTTGGTGCAGACGTTCGGTGACTTCGCCATAGTCCAAATATTCACCAGTAATCGGGGCAAAGTGGGGGGCGATTTGATCGCCAGACTTTTCATCGCGACCACCATTGATTGCATAGAGCAGAGTCTTTGCGAGGTTGACCCTTGCGCCAAAAAACTGCATCTGCTTCCCAATTCGCATCACCGACACACAACAGGCGATCGCATAGTCATCGCCATAGGTGGGACGCATCAGATCATCATTTTCATACTGGATGGAACTGGTGTCGCTGGAGACTTTGGCACAGAACTGTTTAAAGTCTTCAGGCAGATGTTCTGACCACAGCACGGTTAAATTAGGCTCAGGAGCCGCGCCCAAGGTGTTTAGAGTATGCAGGAAGCGGAAACTATTCTTGGTGACTAGCGTCCGACCATCGGCACTCATGCCGCCGATTACTTCTGTTACCCATGTGGGATCGCCTGAAAATAGGGCATTGTAATCAGGAGTTCTCAAGAATCTAACCATCCGCAATTTCATTACGAAATGATCAATTAATTCTTGCAGTTCTATTTCGGTAATCGCGCCTTTTTGCAAGTCCCGTTCAAAATAAATATCAAGGAATGTGGAAACGCGACCGAGGGACATGGCTGCGCCGTTTTGTTCCTTGACGGCTCCAAGATAGGCAAAATACAGCCACTGCACAGCTTCACGGGCATTTGCCGCAGGCCGACCAATGTTAAAGCCATATTTGGCTGCCATTTCCTTTAGTTCAAACAGGGCGCGAATTTGTTCAGAAATCTCTTCGCGCAGACGAATGATATTTTCATCGATCACATCAACTTCAAGGGATTCCTGCTGATGCTTCTTGTCATCGATCAGGCGATCGCAACCGTAAAGTGCCACACGGCGATAGTCGCCGATGATTCGCCCACGCCCATAGGCATCGGGCAGTCCTGTAATGATACCCGATCGCCTAGCCTTTCGCATTTCGCTAGTATAGGCATCGAATACACCGTCATTATGGGTTTTGCGATATTTAGAAAAAATTTCTTCCGTTTGCGGATCAAGTGCATAGCCATAGGCTTCTAAACCTGCCTTGACCACACGAATGCCACCATAGGGCATAATGGCGCGTTTGAGGGGCTGATCGGTCTGCAAGCCCACAATTTGCTCTAGTTCGCGATTGATGTAGCCCGCATCATGGGCAGTAATGGAAGTGGGAATTTTAGTGTCAGCATCGAGAACCCCCTTTTCTCTCTCTTGACGCATTAATTCGGAGACTTCTTGCCAAAGTTGTTGCGTTCTTGGGGTGACAGACTCCAAAAAGCCGCTATCCCCTGCATAGGGCGTATAGTTCCTTTGAATAAAGTCTCTGACGTTAATCTCTCGTTCCCAAATACCTTCTGAAAAACCTTGCCATTCAACATACATTTGTTTAACCTCCAAAGCTACTTCGCCTATAGCGGTCTTCACTTGGTCTAGGGCAGAATGAAAACTAAAAACCATTATTAGGGTTCAGTTTCTATTTTGAGTTCTGTTTTCAGTTGAGTAAGAACTGATTTGAAAACCGCTATGGTTCCTATTATAGATTTAGGATTCAAGATATTGAATTATTACTGTCTTTTTATTACAAAAGTTAACTGTGTCGGGATCTAACAACAATACAAATTATTAGGTGCTTAATCTTTTATTAATCTTTGTGGTTTATGATGAAAATTCTACCTCCAAGCCCTATTTAATCAAGCCCTTAAGGAATGAGATCGCTTGCTCTGCTGCTCAAAAATTGTTTGCTTGACTCAAATATAAAAGTAAATGTCACAGTCAGACAAAAGCGTAAAGAACTGCACATTTTGCTGGAGTCTACCTATTTTGGCGAGCGCCAGTTATTGATGCAGTCGGTTAAACAATGCTTTCAGGATTGTTCTCACGATTTTCAAGATTTTGACATTCGCAAATACGATGCCGTAAGGGTTTATGGATTTTTCTATGGACAGCCTTTACCTGAATGGATAGAATTAATTCAACTATCCCATCACAGTATAGGTAGTAATAACCCATTGGCTGAACCTTTGGGCAGATATTCAGATGCGACACTTGCAAAATCATCGGGCGTAGAATCGGATGACTATGCCCTCAATCAAGCCGCAGCACCAGTCAAAGAACCAGAGGAAAAATCAGTAATTTGCGATCGCTTCATTGTTTGCGGACTAGGTAGCCTCGGTCAACACGCGGTTTTTAATTTACATAAGTTTGCCTATCGCGAATATTCGGTAAAGATCTGTGCAGTTGATCGAGTTCAGCCTGAGCTTACGGAATTTGATAATTTTGCCGAATTACTAGATCAAGAAATTATTATTGGTGACTGCCGCCGTTCTGATGTATTGAGCAAAGCGGGTATTCATGACTGTCGAGCGATTCTATTGGTGACGAGTAATGAAAATGTGAATATTGAAGCGGCAATCACTGCCCGTCGCCTCAATCCTAGCTTGCATATAGTTGTACGTTCATCGCGCCAAAATCTCAATCAACTACTAAAGGAACAGCTAGGTAATTTTGTGGCTCTCGATCCCGTAGATCTACCTGCGGCGGCTTTTGCGGTAGCAGGGATTGGTGAAGGCACTCTGGGACTATTTCAGATCGGTGATCGTAAATTGCGGGTTGTCGAATGCACCCTTACCGATGACAATTACCGCTTTTTGCGAACCCCTGCCTACCTACTCCACAAAAAAAATTCGCGAATGCTGAGCATTTCAGGACAAGCTAACGATCGCCTATTTTTTCAATGGCAGCCAGAGCAAGTTATGCAGGTCGGTGACAAAATCGCCTTTATCGAATGCGTGGATCAGGACTTGATGACCACCCAACAGCGTAACGTTGAGTTTATTGCGGCTCCATTATCCCCTTGGCAGAGACTTCGGCAAATAGTCGGCAGGATCAACCAAGCTGTTTTTTGGCAAACCCAATGGCGTAAGCTCAAAACTTGGTTTAAATCTGAGCGATCGCGTCAATTAGTTTTTTGGGGGCTCATTACTGCCTTTCTGCTCTGGGTAATTAGTGCCATAGTCCTTTTTACCAATGTGCCGAATATCTCATGGCAAAAAGCAATTTCGGCAAGTATGGTTTTACTGTTAGGAGGATTTGGTGATGTTTTTGGTGGACTGGAAGAGGATAAAGTGCCGTTTTGGATCGTCATCTATTGTCTATCGATCACCTTGGTGAGTTTACTGTTTTTGCTGGGGATTGTGGGTTTGATTGCCGATCAAATTCTAAGTTCTAAGTTTGAATTTTTTAAGCGATCGCTGCCCCTACCCACCCGCGATCACATCGTTTTAATTGGCTTTGGTCGCCTTGGGCAGAGGATTGCCGATCTCCTATTCAAACTAAAAATGCCAATGATCATCGTTAGCGAAAATCCCCACGATAGCGATCTGATCACCAAAGTACCTTGGATGACAGGCAATATTATCCAAGAACTTAGTAAAGCTAACCTGAGTAAAGCCAAGAGCGTCATATCTGTCACTGATGACCAAATGCTCAATCTAGAAGCAGCTTTACTTGCGCGGGAGGCAAACAAACATCAGCAACAACCGATCAACCTCGCGATCCGCACCTACGATCGCTACTTCAGCGAAAACCTTTCCGAACTACTCCCCAGTTCCCAATCCTTCTGTGCCTATGCCCTATCGGCTGAGGCATTTGCGGGGGCAGCCTTTGGTGAAAATATGCTCAGCCTATTTCGCCTCAATCAACGCACAGTCTTAGTCGCTGAATACGAAATTAGCGCCGATGATACGCTAGTGGGTAAAAATCTCTCACAAATTGCCTATGGGTATACTGTTGTCCCCGTGTATCTCAAAAAAGCTAAGCCCAAAGCCGATGGGGTTTCTGACTTTTTTATGCCCTCCGATGATGAGGTGATGAATGTGGGCGATCGCCTCACCGTTCTCGCCTCTATTTCGGGGCTAAGGCGCATCGAGCTAGGCAACTTGCACTTACCCAAACGTTGGCAATTGCGAGCCAAGCCCCCCCTTAATTCTAGTGTGTTGCTAGATGCGGGTAACAAGCTTAAAAATATTTCGGGCTGTGACCTAGATTTAGCGCGGCGCTTTATGGACAGCCTCCCTGCGGCGATCGAGTTACCGATGTATGACACCCAAGCCTATCGCCTCGGTCAAATCCTGATCCGCCTACTCCCCATCAAAATTTATCCGATTTAGAGCCAAAGTAAAACCAATTAAAAAAACAATTAAAAATTTTGTTAGCAATTATGCCAAACATTTGCTATCATACAAATCACTCTTTGAGCAGCAAGGGTGACTGGCGCAGTGGTAGCGCATCGGACTCTTAATCCGCTGGCCCTGGGTTCGAATCCCAGGTCACCCATTCATATTTACTTCCCAGCCAAGCATTAACAGTACAAAGCGATGCACTGTTATTTTTTAATGTCTATTTTTAGAATGGGAAGGGAGTATAAAATCTAAACCAAGATCGAACTAAGAAAAAAAGGAAGCATTGCTAAGCGTAGATCTCTTGATTTTAAAAAATTCATAATTATTAAGTAATAAGTCAAAAGATTAAGGTTCTTGTATAGGTAGATCTGCTGATTATGGCTGTATGATACTTTCTATATCAAAAGACATATCCACAAGTCTGTATTAAGTATTAGGTATATTATTATGACTAAACTCCAAGTCTCAATCAAGGGGGATATATGAAAATTAAAGGATATGGATTTTTTATTACTGAGCCAAACGCTTATAAATCATTAGAATGCAATATCTGCGGTGCTGAATGCCTAGTTGAGCGTAACTTGCCAGCAAAATCAGGCTTTATATCGGCTATGGCGAGGATGGATGAACCTCGTGATAAATTTTCTTGTCCCAATCTAGAGGAAGAATGGCATGGACAGGCAGTAAAACTCGTAATGGAAATAGAGAAAACGCCAAGCAAGCGTCTTGCACAACTAATGCAGCAAGATCTAGAAGATTTACTTCACGAAAATAATATTCATTAGACCTGTTGGGAAATAACCAGCAATATCGCTGAAATCCTTACAGAGATTGGCTTTTATGATTTTTTAAGTGAATATCGCGCAAACCCTTGCTGTGACTAGGTTACAAGGCTTTTTGAACTTATTTCCCAACAGGTCTATTAATTTCTCGCTAACATTTGCATATTTATTGAGAGGTAACGCGGTGACGATTAAATCTTTAGATTTTCCCCAATTTAACGCCAACAATTTGCAAAACGAACTGCAAAGCGATCTGAGTGACTATGTCGCGCATTTACAAGTACATATGGCTTTGCAAGCTCGTAACCTCGTCCCTAATTTGAGTGGCGATCGGACCCATGACAGCCGTAGTCAAATGCTATGTAGCACCCAAGCTGACTTTGAAAGATTAGCATCCCGCCTCTAGAACCCCAAAGACTTCACCACAGGAAGTCTTTTTTTTGGCACAATAGACAATAAGCGAGTTACCACGCTAAGCGCGGTAATTTGCTATGCAAATAAGTCTATTTTGAGGTGTCATGCAAGCTGAGACGTTAGAACTGTTGGAATGGAATCGGTTATGTCAGCATTTATCCACATTTACAACGACAAAGCTGGGTGCGATCGCCTCGACAAGATTGCCGATCCCCGATCGCTACGAGCAAACATGGGAACTGCTCACCCAAACTAAAGAAGCCTATGCCCTTGAGGAGAGAAATGCGGGGGTATCCCTTGATGGGATTCAGGATATTACGGAGGCGGTGCTGAGGGCAGAGAAACAGGGCAATCTGTCAGCATCGGAACTATGGGCAGTGGCAACCACTCTAGCAGGGGCAAGGAATTTGCGCCGCCAGATCGATAATGCCGACTGCTGCCCCAATTTACAGATTTTGACTAGCGATTTGCGGACATACCCTGATGTGGAGCAGGAGATCTATCGCTGCATAGATGAGGGCGGCAATGTGTTGGATCGTGCTTCGGCAAGGTTGGGAGAGATTCGGGATGAGCTAACTGCGGTACGCGATCAAATTATTACTAAGCTGCAAAATATTATGCAGCGCAACGCTAATTCCTTACAGGAGCAGATTATTACCCAACGCAGCGATCGCTATGTGTTGTCGGTGAAGTCGCCCCAACGCGATCGCATCCCTGGGGTAGTGCATGATACTTCTAGTACGGGCATGACCCTATTTGTGGAGCCGAACTCCATTGTGCAATCCAATAATCGCTTGCGGCAATTGCAAAAGATGGAGCAGACCCAAATTGAGATCATTCTGGCGGCGCTGAGTGCCAAGGTGACGGATATTGCGGAGGATTTGCAAAGGCTGTTAATTATTGTCACCAAAATTGATCTGGCAGTGGCAAAGGCGCGTTATGCCTATTGGTTGGGGGCAAATCCGCCCTATTTTAGTCAAAGGCAAGAACATCAGGCGATCGTGTTGCGCCAGTTACGCCATCCGCTTTTGGTGTGGCAAGAGCGTAATGAAGAGGGGCGATCGGTGGTTCCTGTGGATATTTTAGTGTCCCCAGATATTGCGGTGGTGGTAATCACAGGCCCGAATACGGGCGGCAAAACCGCGACTCTAAAAACCTTTGGACTAGCGGCGCTGATGGCAAAGGCGGGAATGTATATCCCTGCTAGAGAGCCTGTGGAAATGCCTTGGTTCGATCTGGTGTTGGCGGATATTGGCGATGAGCAATCCCTACAGCAAAATTTATCGACCTTTTCAGGACATATTCGCCGCATTGGGCGCATTCTGGATGCCCTTTCCGATCAATCGTTAGTGCTGCTCGATGAGGTGGGTGCGGGTACTGACCCTTCAGAGGGCAGTGCGATCGCTACGGCATTATTGGAATATCTCGGCGAACATACAAGCCTGACCATTGCCACCACCCATTTCGGCGAACTCAAGGCTTTGAAATATCAAAATCCTAAATTTGAGAATGCCTCGGTGGAGTTTGATGACGCATCCCTAGCGCCTACCTATCATTTGCTATGGGGGATTCCAGGGCGCTCCAATGCCTTAGCGATCGCTGGTCGTTTGGGCTTACCGCAGGATATTATCGATGCTGCCCAAACCCGTGTGGGCATTGGTTCGGCGGAAATGAATGAGGTGATTGCCGAACTGGAGGCACAGCGCCGCGAGCAAACCCAAAAAACGACCGCCGCCGCCCATTTATTAGCAGAAACAGAACGACTGCATAGTGAGATTTTGGAACGGGCGGAAAAGATGCGATCGCAGGCAAAGGAATTGCGGGAGAAGCAAGAAAAGGAAGTGGCAGCCGCGATCGCCCAAGCCCAAAAAGAAGTGGGGCGCGTCATTCGCAAACTGCAAAAGGGCGAACAGTCCGACGAACAGATTGCGGCAGTACAGCGCACAGAGCAACGCATTGAGGAGTTGACCAAGCGGCATATGCCTGAAGTTATCGAGCAGAAGGTGGAGGTGCTAGTTAAAATCGGCGATCGGGTACGCATCCCTAAATTTGGCAAGGTTGCCCAAGCCATCACGGCTCCCAATAGTTCGGGAGAGTTTTCGGTGCGCCTTGGTCACATGAAGTTAACCGTTAATCTGGCGGATATTGAAAAGATTAGTTAGTGTGGTGGCGCAATGCGCTACCACACTAGTTTTTTGCCAAAGCAAAAGCACCTAGCCATTGGCTAGGTGCTTTTGCTTTATGGGAAATCTATAGGATCTTGAGGTTACAGACAACTGCTGGAAGGATCTTATTTAGAGAACAGCCCCAGCGCACAGCTCGGAAACCTGAAGACCCACACATTTACCGTTACTACTATCTGACTGCATGGGCATCACCTCCTTCTGTCTAAATGTTTAATAATGTTTACTTAGGCTTTCAAGCTTTAAGATAACGTATAAGTTAAAGTTTTAATTTGCCTATAGATGAATATAATCGAGAAATCCAAAATTGACAATACCGATTATTAAAATTATAGAAATTTGGACTTTAGGATACTATCGATCAATTACACCAGTTTGCGCTGACTTAAAATGTAAGGAGTTTTTGGAAGGCTTGCTTTCAAAATTTTTCTACACTACTCAAAACATCAAGAAGCGGACTGAGAATTAATATTTTTTGCAGCTCTTTATAAATTCATTGTTAGTTCACAAAATTAACTCTGATCATTCTTAAGATCAATTTATGAAAGGATGACCACTATTTATATCCATGACCACCAAGCCGATTATCCTTGCAGGGCGCTATCAGATTCTTAAACCTCTTGTCAGTGGTGGTTTTGGGAGAACTTTTTTGTCAAAAGATTTACAGTTGCCCAACTCGCCTTACTGTGTGGTAAAGCAGTTGAACCCTAAATTGCAGAAAGAACAAGAACTGGCGATCGCCAAGCGGCTATTTGATCGAGAGGCGCAAACCTTGCATGAGCTTGGCAATCATCCACAAATTCCGCGCTTATTTGCCCATTTTGAGCAGGGGGGCAAGTTTTATTTGGTACAGGAATTTGTAGATGGAAATACGATTAAGGCTGAGTTTGCGAGCGGTCATAAATGGACGCAAGCGGAGTTAATTCTTTCATTGCGAAATATTCTGCAAGTTCTCGCCTTTGTGCATCAGTCAAATGTGATCCATCGGGATATCAAACCTGCTAACCTAATTCGCCGCCAGAGCGATCGCCAGATCTGCCTGATCGACTTTGGGGCGGTCAAGGCGATTAGCAACATTGCGATTGATGAGATGCAATCGGAGCGCGAAGCCAAAACGGTCGTAGTGGGTTCGCTACTTTATATGCCTAGTGAGCAGTTAGCAGGACAGCCCAAATTCTCTAGTGATATTTATGCTCTAGGAATTGTCTGCCTCCAAGGGCTAACGGGATTGACCCACGATCAACTACCCAAGGATAGCCAAAACAATGAATATCTATGTACCCTCGCGACGGCAAAGGTGGGCATACAGATTAATTTAAAATTGGCGGCAATCATCGACAAAATGGTGTGCTATGACTATCGCCAAAGGTTTAGAGATGCTGGGGAGACATTGCAGACCTTAAATGATTTTCTAAATTCCATTGCCACTAATACCAAAATCATCCCTACCCCTCCCAGCCCAGACCTTACCCAGACCTTTGAGTTGGAGGAGCCTGAGGGACAAATTGCGATCAGCTCAAAGTTTTATACGATGCGATCGCCCATTGAGCAAGACTGTTGTGAGACGATTTTGCGATCAGGAGCTTTAATCAGGATCAAAGCACCGCGCCAGATGGGCAAATCTTCATTATTGATGCGGACTCTTGCCTATGCTAAATACAAGGGTTGTCAAGTGGCACACCTTTATTTTCAGCAAGCAGATAGTGATGTTTTTGCAGATTTGGATCTGTTTTTGAAATGGTTTTGTGCGAGTGTGGCGGCGGAGTTAAATCTTGAAGAAAATATTGATACTTATTGGCAAGGTGTTTTAGGTAGCAAGAATAAATGTACTAAATATTTTCAACGCTATTTATTAGCCGCCTTTGATACGCCGATTGTGTTGGGTTTGGATGATCTAGACTTAATATTCCAATATCCTAAAATTGCCTCAGATTTTTTTGGATTGCTGCGAGCTTGGCATGAGAAGGCAAAGAATGAAGAAATATGGAAAAAGCTTAGGCTCGTAATTGTGCATTCTAAGGAGGTTTATATTCCTTTGAATATCAATCAATCTCCCTTTAATGTGGGTTTACCAATCGAGTTACCTGAGTTTAACTATGAGCAGGTGCGTGATTTGGTGAGCCGCCACCAATTGAATTGGCAGACATCTGATATCGATCAACTGATGCAGCTTACAGGGGGACAGCCCTATTTAGTGCGGCAGGCTCTTTATCAAATTGCAAGAGGGCGCTTAAATTGGGCGCAGTTAATACAATCTGCATCAACGGAAGAAGGGATTTATGGCGATCACCTACGTCGTCAATTGGGAAATCTTAAGGAGGATCAGGAGTTGTTAGAAGCATTTAGAGAATTATTAATCAGCGATCGCCCATTACAGTTAGATAGCCGTCTGGCTTTTAAGTTGCGGAGTATTGGCTTAGTTAAGTTTCTGGGCAACCAAGTTGTGCCGATGTGTGAGCTATATTATGAATACTTCCGTCAGAGTTTAAGGATTTAGCCGAGAGATTATCCGTTAAAACTGATAAAGACATGACTTTAGGAAACCAAATCCACAACTTATATCAAGTTGGTGGCAGCTTGACGCTAGACTCACAGACCTATGTGGAGCGGCAGGCTGACACGGATTTATATGAGAGCTTAAAGCAAGGGGAATTTTGCTATATCCTCAATTCTCGGCAAATGGGCAAGTCTAGCCTTAGGGTACGCACGATGAAGCGACTCGTTGAAGAAGGTTATACCTGTGCGGCTGTCGACATTACGGCGATCGGTACTTCTGATATTAGTCCCGATCAATGGTATGCAGGATTGATTGATAGCATTGTCAGCAGCCTTAATCTATATGATGTTTTTGATTTAGAAGCATGGTGGGAACAGCATCGATTAATTTCGCCTGTGCAGCGTTTTGGCAAATTCCTAGATGAAGGGCTGCTCAAACATATTTCCTCCCCCATTGTCTTGTTTATTGATGAAATTGATAGCATCCTCAGTTTAGGATTTCCTGTGGATGATTTTTTTGCCTTAATTCGCGAAGCCTTTAACCGTAGAGCTGATCGCATTTCCTATAGAAGACTAACCTTTGCCATTTTTGGTGTAGCTACCCCTGGGGATCTCATTCATGATCGTCAGCGTACTCCCTTTAATATTGGTCGAGCGATCGAGTTGCGTGGCTTTCAACTCAAAGAAGCTAAACCTTTGCTCAGAGGGATATTAACCAAGTCTAAAAACCCTGTAGCGGTACTAAAAGCAATTATTGCTTATACAGGGGGGCAACCTTTTTTAACTCAGAAACTTTGCAAAATGGTTCTCAATTCCTGCGAGCAGATTCCTCTCAACCATGAGTTGGTCTGGGTGAGTAATTTGGTGCGATCGCAGTTAGTGGAAAATTGGGAAGCGCGGGATCAACCAGAACATTTCAAAACAATTCGCGATCGCATTCTTTGGAGTAGTGAAAATCGGCAAGGAAAGTTGCTGGGGCTATATCAACAGATTTTACAATCAGAAATATATGCTCAAAGTCATGCTAATTATCGCAATCAAAACGCAGATCAAGATCCAGATGCGACTGTTCCTAAGCTAGAGGAGGGCATTATTGCCGATGATAGTCAAGAACAAACAGAACTACGTATGACGGGGCTAGTGGTTAAGCGCAATGGTCGCCTCAAGGTTTATAATCCAATTTACGCTGCCATTTTTAATCAGCAATGGGTAAATCAAGCGCTTGCTAATTTACGTCCCTATAGTGAAGCATTTAAAGCTTGGGTTGATTCTGGTTATCAAGATGAGTCAAGGCTTTTAAGGGGACGCGCCTTACAGGATGCGCTGCAATGGGCGGCGGATAAGAACTTAAGCAATCAAGACTATCAGTTCTTCTCGGCAAGCCAAGAATGTGAAAAGAAAGAAATAGAATTAGCATTAGTTGCCCAAGAGGAAGCTAACCAAGTTTTGTCGGCAGCTAAAAGCCGTCTGGAACAGACCCTAATGGCAGAACGAGATGCCAAAGTTCGCCTAGTGGAGATGCAGCAAAAACTCTATGCCAGTTTAATGGAAGCGGAGGTAGTCCTCAAAAGTGCCTCTGCAAAAGCAACTTTTATTTTAAATCAACATTTTGATTCTTTACTAGAGTCGATGGAAGCGGCGCAGCAGTTATTAGATCTAGAAAATAATATCGCCGAGCGCGTCAAATTGCGGATGCATGGGATTACGGCTCTGCATCAAGCGGTTTATAATGTTAACGAGTACAATCGCTTAGCGGCTCATTTAGATAGAGTCACCTGTATTGCGCTCCAGAATGGCGATCGCTTAATTGCAACAGGTAGCAGCGATCGCACCATCAAAATTTGGGATAGTAAAGGAAAGCTGCTTCAAGTTCTCGTGGGGCATACTAATTGGATTACCTGTTTGAGTTTTAATAGCAATGGACAGATTCTCGCTTCAGGTAGTCGAGATGGCACAATTCGGTTATGGAAGCTCAACCGATTGACCAAACAGTTTATCGATCAGCCAGCGCAGATTCTTAAGGATCATCAAGCGCCAGTACTTGCCTTGCAGTTTAGTCCTACCGATGCCATTTTTGCCTCCTGCGGTGAAGATGTCAAAATTCGACTATGGCGCGATGATGGCACTCTCTTTAATACCTTTGCAGGTGGACATCTTAAATGGATTACTTGCTTGCGCTTTAGTAGTGATGGTGAAAAAATCGTCACAGGTAGCGCTGATAGCTCAGTAATTATCTGGAATGTCAATGGCACACTGATTAAAAAATTTATCGCCGATGATAACTTTATCGAAGATTTGGATATCTCTCCTTCGGGAAAATTAATTGCCACCGCCAGTCGTGGGCGCAATATTAAGCTCTGGAATATACAGGGCAATTTAGTGGCGATGCTCGAAGGACATACGGATAGAATTTCAGTAGTAAGGTTTCATCCGAGTGGGCATTATTTAGCCTCGGCAAGTAGAGATCGCTCGATCAAGTTTTGGGATTTGCAGGGAAATGTAATCCATACCTGTCGCGGACATAAAGGCGCAATCCATAGCCTTTGTTTTGGTGGTAACGGCAAAATGTTCATCACAGGTAGTCAAGATACGACTGTTAAGTTTTGGCGTACTATGGGATATCAGCCATTACGATTGACAGAACATACTGATGAAGTGAATAGCATCGCTTTTAGTAAGAATGGGTGTTTTGTCGTAACTGCTAGTGCGGATCTTGCGGTCAAGATTTGGACTATGGAGGGTAAACTAGTCCGCGTTTTGAATGGACATAAGGATTCGGTAAATAGCGTCTGTTTTAGCCCCGATGACAGCAATATTCTATCGGTGGGCAGCGATCGCGCAATCAAAATTTGGAGTTTTAAAGGAAGCTTAATTAAATCTATTTATAACGAACATGAATCTGCGATCAATAGCATTGCCTATCGTGGTGATGGCGAAATCTTTGCCACTGCCAGTAGCGATTGTTTGGTGAAATTATGGAATAAAGATGGGGAATGGGTACATACTTTAACGGGTCATGCCAATATGATTCACCAAGTTTGCTTTAGCCCCGATGGCAATATGTTGGCAACCGCCAGTCAAGATAAAACTGTCAAAATATGGCATTGGGATGGCACTTTAATCGGTACATTGGTTGGGCATACGGGTGAGGTTTATGGGGTGAGTTTTAGTCCAGACAATCAGACGATCGCCAGTGCTAGCAAAGATGGCAGCATAAAGCTATGGAATCTAGAGCGCAAGCTCTTAAAGTCCTTGAATGAGCATACTGCCGAAGTTCGGTCGGTTTGCTTTAGTCCTGATGGCAATGCGATCGCCTCTGGAGGCAGCGATGGTCAGATCAAAATATGGAGCCTCGATGGTAAGGAACTAATGACCTTGGAAGGACATAGAGCTGCCGTGAATATGGTGATGTTCAGCCCCAGTAGTGAAATTCTCGGCTCTGTAGATGCCAATAGTGATGTGATCCTTTGGAATTTAAGATTGCAGAATCTCTTGGAAATGGCAAATACATGGATCGCTGACTATCGGGAAAATCAGCAAGTAAAAGCTTGAGATTGCAAACTTTTATTTGCGCCTTTGCCTCAATGCCTCATAGAGCAACAGCGAAGCACAAATTGCCACATTCAAAGATTCCACGCGATCGCTTTGGGGGATGGATACTGACTCATCGGCGAGCGCGATTAACTTATCGGATAAGCCATTGCCCTCATTACCTAACAAAATTACAGTCGGCTGTCTAAAGTCATAATCCCAATAACTTTGCGGCGCGTTGGCAACTGTGGCGATCGCCTTGATGCCTTGAGCTTGCAATTTCTGCACCTCTGCCGCGATATCGCTCGAAGTTTGCATGGCACAGCGAAACCACTGCCCCGCCGTTGCTCGAATAATTTTGGGATTAGTCAGATCAACGCTATCACTACTAATGAGCAGACCGTCAATCTCGGCGGCAACCGATGTCCTAATGATCGCGCCAAGGTTGGCGGGATCTTGCAGGGTTTCCAGTACTAAGCCGAGGGTTTTGATAGGGTTAGCCCCTGTATTGTTGGCAGATGGCAATATTGCCGCCGCGATCGCCCCATCAGGATTTTTGGTAGTGGCGATCGCCTGTAATACTTCTTCAGAAACCACCTCTAAGCGCTCAATTATTGCCGTAGCATCTACCATTCGGGCATATAGGTCAGGATGATTAGCCATCCATTTCTCGGTGCAGCAGGCGATCGATAGTGGATAGTCGGAGGCGATCGCTTCCGTCAGTGCATGGGTTCCCTCTACTAAAAATAAGCCTTGCTCCCTGCGCTCCTTGGCACTATCACCTAAGGCGCGTAATTGTTTGACTAAAGGGTTTTTGGTACTGGTGAGCAATTGCTAACTCCTATGGGATATTGATCGGCAATGACTAAATAGATGGCTTCGCCACCCATTTAGTCATTGCTTAGTTATACTTTCTGAACAAAGGCTTTACCCAAAATTCCTTGAGGGCGAAATAGCAGCACCACAAACAGTAAAGCAAAGGCAACTGCCTCCTTGTAAGCCGACTGTTCAGCAGGGACAAAGGACTCGGCTAAGCCAAGGACTAATCCGCCAACTACGGCTCCAGGGATATTGCCCAGTCCACCCAAGACAATTACCGCTAGTCCTTTTAATCCAAAGCTGATGCCAAAATAGGGACCCGCAATACTGACGCTAGAGCCAACTAATGTCCCAGCAATACCTGCGAGAAATCCTGACACAAAGAAGGTAAGTAAAATGAATAGGTCAGTATTAATGCCAAGTAGGCTGGCGGTAGTAGCATCTTCGGCAACTGCTTTCATGGCTTTGCCAAGTTTAGTGAAATTAATGCCATAGGTTAAAATCGCGAGGATAATCGCAGATACGCCAAAAATGACGATCTGCACAGTACGGATGGCGATCGGTTTGTCAATAGTTCCAAAATTAATTGCGGCGGGAAGGCTGCCGTAGATATTGGCGGGGAAGTTGTAGCTTTCTGCCCCAACGAGGTATTGGATCGTATTCACGATCGCCACCGCAATGCCAAGGCTAGAGACGAGGGTGAGCAGAGGGTCGGCATGGCGATCGCGCAGGGGGCGAAAGGCAATGCGTTCGATCGCCACGCTGACTAAGCCTGTAAGAATGCTGCTTAAGAATATGGCAACCCCAAAGGGCAGATGTATTACTTTAGGCAGTGCGAGATTCGCTAGAATACCATTGAACCCAAATGCACCACCGCATAATACATAGGTAAAATAGGCTCCTAGGGTAAATACGGCTCCGTGAGCAAAGTTAATGATGCCTAAAATCGAAAATACGAGGGTATAACCAAGGGCAAAGATGGCATAGACACTGCCAATGGATAATCCATTTAAGACTTGTTGTAAAACTATGGAAAAGTCCATGAGAAAGTTTAATGAAGCGGGTTTAAGAATGTGTTAATCAAAAATTCTACATTTAAAAATTTTACACTCAAAAATTTTACACCTAAAAATCTTGCAACTATGGTCGCATCGGTCGCGCTTGCAGTGACATTGTTGCCTGAAAATGCGGCGATCGCTAGGTTAGGTAAGCCCCATCGCCTTTTGGTGGCAAGTAGCCCAACCAACCAAGCACCAATCTTACTGCCCGATACAGGCGCTCAAGACGATGGTTGGAGTTGTGGTCCTAACTCGGCGGCAAGGGTATTGCGCTATTACGGTCATCAGGTTGATTACAATACGGTGCGTGATGCCACGGAGCAGAAATTATTTCTGCCCCAAAGGATGCGAAACCCTTTTACCAATCAATGGGTTGAAGTACGGACAGGTACGCCGCCACAAACTTTACAAAGGGTGATGCAGCGTTGGGAGGGCAAATATGTAAAGCGATCGCCCCACACTAGTTTTGAGCAGTTAATTAAAATTGTGCAGTCTGGTAAACCTGCGATCGCGCTGGTGCGTGTGGGTGGGCTTAAGGTTAGTTATGTTGGGACGATTCCCTATTTGCATTGGATAACGGTAACAGGGGTGGATCGATCTCGTCAGGTAATCTATTACACTGATACCAATAGCCAAAGTTATTCATTGTCCTATCAAGCTTTTCAGGATCGTTGGAATTTGGGGCTAGATCGGGATGTGAGTATGGCGATCGCGAATGTTCTTAAAAACAATGGGGTTGTACCACGCACCCTTGTTTGGGTTGATCGCAATTAATCAAATTATTAGACCTATCGCGGGTTTCACCTTGATACGGACAAATAGAAAGAGTAAAATCTGCTCTGTGCTTTGCTTTTGATTCCCAACAGGTCTATTGTATCAAGGCCGCCCCCCTAAATCACGCGATCGTTGCCACCATCAACGGGAACCTGCGCCGCCGTCGTACAGGCAAAGAGGGAGCCACACATTTCTGCTGCAAGTTCAGCAACATGGTGGCTCGTTACTTCCACCTTGAGCAAATTATTGGTTTTATATTCCTCAACCGACAGCCCGTAATGCTTGGCACGGGAATTTAAAACTTCCTCAGTCCAAATGCCTGTATCAAAGACAGCATTGGGATGTAAGGTGTTAACCCGAATGCGATCGCCACTCCATTCGAGAGCCGCCACCCGCATCAACTGGGTTAATGCTGCCTTGGATGCAGAATATGCCGCCGCCGCAGGACCTGGAGCAGGCACATTTTTAGAACCGATCGCCACCACCCGACCGCCCTTAGGTGCAAGTTTCAGCAATGGGTAACATTCTCGCATTAGCACCAAGTTCGCTTCTAGATTAATCTGCATCACTTTTTGCCATGTGGCAGTATCGAGATTTTCAATGCGGCAACCTGAAGGGAAAATCCCTGCATTGAGAATCAATATATCTAAGCCGCCAAAGGCTGTCACCGCTTGATCGAGGGCATGGGCGATCGCCGCCTCATCACTGACATCGCAAGTCACACCGACAAAATCAGAACGATTATACAAGCTCTCAATTTCGGGATTGATGTCTAATCCCACGACTGCCGCGCCACGTTTCAACAATGAATCTACGCAAGCTTTGCCAATGCCCGAAGCGGCTCCTGTCACTAGGGCAATCTCCCCCGTAAAAGCGGGAATAGAACCACCCTTTTTCAATTTTGCCTGTTCCAATTCCCAATATTCCACCGCGAAAATGTCACTAGCAGATAAGGCTTGATAGCCGCCGAGCAGTTGTGATCGCTGGATAATTTCCATCGTATGCTCATAAATATCGGCAACAATCTGGGCATCCTGCGCTGATTTGCCAATGCTGACAAGTCCTAATTGGCGATCGAGAATCACACGGGGCGCAGGATCGAGCATGGTCACAGGTTGCGCGGACTGAGGCGATTCGGCGGCAAAATAATCGCAGTAAGCTTTGGCATATGCCTTGACATCGCGTCCAACCAATGGCAAGCGCTTAGTGCGGATTACATGGTCGGGTGTGGCACAGCCCTGTTGAGAAATGATATTTACATCTTCTCTTTGGGCAAATGCCAAACTTTGAGCGTTAGCATGGGAACTGAGGATGACAGGGGATTTGGCAATCTGGGCAACTTCTGTACGCAGTTTAGCAATCTCTAATCGTGATTCCCTTTCTCGCATCAGCGAATTTGGTGGCAAAACTTCCCAAGCATCATGCTTTTGTAAATAGACTTCAGCGCGATCGACGAGTTCAATCATCAGTTCATAGGATTCTTGAGCGGTCCCGCCAAAGGAGAAAATACCGTGATTCATTAGCACCATGCCAATGGTGCGATCGCTTTTCTCTTGCAAAAACTTTTCTGCACAGACCCGCGCCAAATCAAAACCTGGCATCACATAGGGAATGATCACCACATCTTCGCCATAGATTTCTTGAATCCGTTCCCAACCATTGGCTGTATTCGTTACCGAAATTACGGCATCAGCATGGGTATGATCGACAAATTTATAGGGCAGGATTGCATGGAGAATCGTCTCCACTGATGGCGCAGGTGCATTTGCCTTTGTCATATGGGTTTTCAGTTCATTCACCATTTGCGAATCCGATAGAACTGAAAGGTTTGCTAATTTCAATAAATGCGCCATTCTTACAGGTGCAAACCCCGCTTCAGCGATCGTCTCTAAGTCCCAACCACTGCCCTTGACATAGAGGATATCTTCTGATTTCCCAAGTAAGTTGTTTTCAATAATCTTGACCGAAGTATTGCCGCCTCCATGCAAAACTAATGAGCGATCGCGTCCCAATAGTCTTGATGTATATACTCTTAAGCCTAAGTCAGTTGTATATGCCGATGCTTCGCCATCGTTCCACAAACTTTTCATTCTTAAAATTCCTAAATCGCTGATTTCTTCATTTGTCTCAACATCAAAGATGAAAAGCCGCGCTTTGCAAGGCTCTTGATCTTTGATGTTAGGACTTGATTAAGAGGACTGGCGACCCATATTCTGTGGGCGGGGCAATTTATAAATTGCCTCTATATTTTGACTATTTTGCGTCAGTCCTAAAGGTTCTTAATTTACTAACTGTATGGCGCGATTAGCGATCGCTGTTGCATCCATGCCATTGAAAGCAAATAGCTGACCTGCGGAAGCCGTGGTTTCACCGCGCTTCCAAGCGAAGACATCGCGGCGGCAACTGCTCCGCAGCATCACAGGTTCCAGCATCGCGGCGGCTCCACCAACTACACCCACCAAAGCGTCACCCGCAAATAGTGCCTCAAAATCAGCATCACTCAAGAATTGACCATCAGGCTCTGAGCAGGTTTCCCAAGCGACATCGCTGGGGCGATAGAGGCGGCGGGGGCTAACGATGGAGACAACTTTTGAGCCGATACCCTGTTCGGCTAATTTCTGGGCGGCTTCATAAACAGGAATTAGCATCATGTCGCCGATGACGGCGAATACGACCTTTTTATCTCCTGCGATTTCCTGCAAAGCGATCGCGCCATTGTCAAGCGCTTGTTGGGTTTGAGCAAGGGTAGTACGGATTGGTAAAGGTGACTTGCTCGCCGTAATTACCACGCCTTTATTAACCGCCTTCAGCGCCCAGTCATAGCAAACTTGAATGCCATTGGCATCGGTGGGGAATAATGGGAAAACATTACCGTTTCGCATCATCGAAGCAAAATAACCTTCGATTTCGGGGCGTTGGTGTGTCCAACCATTGCGACCCTGCTCTAGAGCGCCTGCGGTGAATAGGCATACGGTGGCAGGGGTAGGACGGCGTAACTCTGCCATCGCTTGGGTGACGGTTTGCCAAATGGGCAGTCCATTAATGGCAAAAGATTCGTAGGAACACCAGAGGGTGCGGCTACCCATCAGCGCCAAACCAACCGCCAAACCTGCACAGGCATCTTCGCTCAATGGCTCATAGACCTGTCCTCCAGGCGCTTGGTTATAAAGATCGTCGGTGGTGGGGTGATTGATTTTCAGGGCTTGGTTGATATTGGCAATGCCTGAAGCTTCGTTACCATCGGCATTGGTGACGATATAACGCTTGTCGGTCTGTCCCACATAACCCACGAGGCGACCCATGGCAGTAGTTGCCACCTTTGCCTCAGCGATCGCATATTCTTCGAGGGGCAAGATTCCCAAGTCCGTTAATGGTAATACGGATTCTGTTACTGCCGTCTTAGAAGAAGAACCACCGCCAGCCCATTGCAGGTTAGCCCGCACAGTTTCCCAAGCTTCAGGATTGAGGGCGCGGGATTTTAAGCCTGCTACGACATCAGGATTATCAAGGGTGTGGTGAGCATAGAGGTTATGGGATTTTGCACCACGGGCATGAACCCCTGCGCCCTTAAGTTGCTTGATAATAAATACGGTCAATTTGCCGCTAAAGGCAAGCTTAGCAGCTTTATCGGCTCCTGTTAAAACTGCCTGAGTAAAGGCAAGACGTTGTTCTAAGGAAAAAGCCGTGCTGTCGACATATGCCCCCGCTTGATCGCGATCGTCAAATTCCTTCGCATCCACCAAAATCACTTCGACAAATCCATTCCCCTGCCAAAAGGCAATCATTTCGGCATTGGTCTTGGTGGAAACCATGCTGTGATGTTCTTGGCTATAGCCATTCCATACCAAAATCGGCACAAAATTGGTCACTTCAGGATAGGCGGTATGGAAGTGGGCAATGGAACTAATGGGGTAGGGTTCGCCTAAGCCGCCATCGCCGATGGTGACAGGAAATAATTTATCGCGGTGCAGTAATGCCGCCGCCATGGCAAAATGCTGTCCCTGTCCGAGGGGACCTGCGGGGGCGAGAATGCCGGGAATATAGCCAGACAAGTGTCCTAAAAGTCCGTGGGTTTCGCGGTAGCGATCGCGCATTTGGGTGACGGTGTTGATGCCCATGTCCTCAAGAGAACGATCAAGAAACATGGCGCTGTAGTAACCAGGGGCATGGTGTCCGACCTCGGTGGGCATATTCTTGTGACCGAGCATATAGAAAGCGGCAACGGCTTCGGCACTACTAGCAAAGCCCCCTGGATGTCCCGACGCTTTGCTGGCAGTGACTTGCAAGGTGAGGTAACGCAGGGCATCGGCAGCAAGGAGGGTTTGGAACACGGCAGCGCGATCGCTAGGGTCAGTCACCCCCGCTTTGTCTGGGCTAAGCACTGGCGATCGCCCCAATTCATCGAACCCCGCCAACGGTTCACCAAAATATTGAATCCCTTCGCGAAAGTCATCGATAAAGGTGGCATTGCTTGTAGTCTCAGTGGTGGCGACCATAGGATTTTTTGACAAATTATTAAGAAATATTGAATTTTTACTAGAATTAATTTTAGTATGAATCGTGACACCGCTATCTTAGGGGTGCAGAAAACTTCTAGCGACTCAAATAAGGCAAAGAAATTGCTATGACCATTGCCCACGATCGCGACTTTTACGCATGGATGCAAAATCAAGGATAAAATCTATCGGATTGCCGTAATTACGCTGAGCGCAAAACAGGCCTAAATCTATTTCCAGATACCTGTCCCTATGAAATCCAGCAAATCCTCGCGGATAATTTTTATGCCTAACACCCCTAATTCCGAATTACCGCCTGAATCGATTAACTCTGCACCTGAAGAAGAGCAAGTCGAAGAAATCATAATTGATCGCCACCAATTAGATCAGATGATTACTGATTTGAGCAATGCCATTGCCGATGGTATTGCCACAGGTGTTAAACGGGGCTTATGGCATCGACCCGCCAGCGATCGGCATTTACTATTGGTTGCTGCAAATATGGTGCAGAAATCACAAAAGTTTCCCAACTATAAATTAATCTTTTATCATGAAGGCATAGGCAAAGATACCAACACCTGCGCCGTCACCTTCATCAAAATTTAGTCGCCTTAATTCAAAAGCCCTGCTTAACAAGGCTTTTAAAATTTTTCCTGCGGTTCGCTTGATCGATAATTGCTTTAGCTACAGCAACCTACTTAGTTGACTTAGCAGCAGTCGACTTAGCTGTAGATTTAGTGGCTGTAGATTTTGCTGCGGTCTTCGTAGTTGCCTTAGCCGATTTCGCGGTGGTAGTTTTCGTAGTCGCGGCTTTAGCCGTTTTCGTAGTCGCCGTTTTCGTAGTCGCCGTTTTCGTAGTCGCCGTTTTCGTAGCCGCAGCTTTTGGAGCCTTCTTAGCCGTACCAGCCTTAGCCCCCTTACCAGCCCCCTTAGTCGTCTTCGCCTTAGCCGCCAACATCGCCACCGCTTCCTCAACGGTCAAACCTTCCACTGTCTGTTCCTTAGTGAGCGATACATTCACCTTGCCATGTTTGACATAAGCGCCATACTTGCCGTCAAGGATCTCGATCGCCTCCTGATCATCGGGATGCTTGCCCAAGGACTTCAGCACCTTAGCCGCCGCCGCCCCGCGCAACACTTTGGGCTGTGCCAATAACTCTAGGGCGCGTTCAAGGGTAATTGTGTAGGGATCGTCAGTTGATTTGAGTGATCGGTTGTCATCCTTATCACCATTACCCTTGACATGGCAAACATAGGGGCCAAATCTGCCCGTATTTACAAATACCCGATGACCCGTGTCGGGATGTTCGCCCAAGGTGCGCGGCAATGCCAATAACTTGACCGCAATATCAAGGGTGACTTGCTCAGGCTGCATTCCCTTGGGCAGTGAGGCGCGTTTGGGCTTAGGCACTGCTTCCGTAATCTGTCCTAACTGCACATAGGGACCATACTGCCCCACCATCATAAAGATCGGTTCATTTGCCTCTGGGTGAATGCCCACTTGATCGGGACCTTCTAGTTTTTGCTTTAGTAACTGTTCGATCTTTTCGGGATCTAGGTCGGCGGGGGTGAGATTGGTGGGGATCGAAGAATTGACGGTGCGATCGCCCTCTCCCACTTGGATATATGCCCCAAATTTACCAATTTTTACTTTGACATCATCGAGACCTTCTAGATGCACCGTTCGCGCCGCTTCGCCATCAATAAGGCTATCGCGAGACTTGACCTGCTCACTCAAGCCCTGCTCCCCTGAATAGAATTTTTTGAGATAGGGCAACCATTCCACGCTCCCCGTGGAGATATCATCAAGGGTCTGCTCCATTTTTGAGGTGAAACTAGGATCGACCAAGTTCGGAAAATGTTCTTCTAATAAACTCGTGACCGCAAAGGCGGTAAAGGTGGGAATGAGAGCATTATTAATCAACTGCACATAGCCGCGATCGCAGATCGTACCGATAATGCTGGCATAGGTACTAGGGCGACCGATGCCCTCACTCTCTAGCATTTTTACCAGCGCCGCTTCGGTATATCGAGCAGGGGGCTGAGTTTCGTGACCGACCGTGTTTAATTCACGGCAAGCAGGTTGATCGCCCAATTTGAGAATCGGTAAGGTAATTTCCTTTTCCTCCAATGCGGCATCAGGATCATCGGAACCTTCGACATAGGCTCTAAAAAAGCCCGCAAAATCGATGCGCTTACCCGCAGCTCTAAAAATCGCATCTTCCACCGTTAGCTGTACGCTGAGCATGGTCAATTGAGCATCCGCCATCTGGGAAGCCACGGTGCGCTTCCAGATCAAGTCATAGAGCGCCAACTCTCGCCCCGATAGTCCTGTGGCTTGGGGGGTGCGGAAGGTTTCACCCGCAGGGCGGATCGCTTCGTGGGCTTCCTGTGCGCCTTTAGATTTGGTCACATATTGGCGCGGCTCCTTACTCAAAAAGTTGCTGCCATACATGGTGGAAACGCATTGCCTGGCGGCGGTGATCGCCTGTTGCGATAGATGTACTGAGTCCGTCCGCATATAGGTGATAAAGCCCTGCTCATATAAAGCCTGTGCCACCCGCATCGCATCCCGCGCCGACATCCGCAATTTGCGGTTTGCCTCCTGCTGCATTGTGGAGGTGGTGAAGGGGGGCGAAGGCTTGCGGGTATTGGGACGCTCATCGAGGTTGGTCACAGTCCAGACCTTGCCATTGAGCTTGTTTTTTAAGGCGATCGCCGCCGCTTCGTCCAACAGCAACACCTTACGCCCCTTGGCAATTTTTCCCGTTGCCTCATCAAAGTCCTTGCCCGTCGCCACATTTACGCCACCGACCGAAACTAGCTGCACAGGAAATTCCTGTTTAGGTACATAGAGATTTGCCTTTAAATCCCAATAGCTTCCTGACTTAAAAGCACGGCGCTCCCGCTCCCGATTGACGATTAGACGCACCGCCACCGACTGCACCCGCCCCGCCGACAGCCCCCAAGCAATTTTTTTCCATAGCAAGGGTGACAGGGTATAACCCACGAGGCGATCTAAAATGCGGCGAGTTTCTTGGGCATGGACAAGGCGATCGTCGATCTGACGACAATTTTTTAACGCCCCCTTAATTGCCTCTGAGGTGATTTCATGGAAAACCATACGCTTAATCGGCACTTTCGGCTGCAAAATTTGCAACAAATGCCAAGAAATACTCTCCCCTTCGCGGTCTTCGTCAGTGGCAAGGATGACTTCCTTAGCTCCTTTTAGCGCCGCCTTAAGCTCACGCACAATCTTTTTTTTGTCGTCAGGCACGATGTACAGTGGCTCGAAGTCTGCATCAACATTCACGCCCAACTTAGCCCATTCAAAGTTTTTCAACTCCGCAGGAATGTCACTAGCCGATTGTGGCAAGTCGCGCACATGACCCATTGATGCCTCAACTCGATATTCTGAGGGCAAAAAGTTACGAATGGTACGCGCCTTAGTTGGCGATTCGACAATGACAAGGGTGGACATATTAGCCTGCAAGGTTCGCGATGATCAAAATAATGAGATTTGCTACCAAATCACGAAAGTGTTACAACAATTTTGTGATTTGAAAACCAAACCCAGTATGGGTTTTCCAATAAGGCAAGGGCTACGCCGCTTGCTTATTTGGGATGAGTCCTATGGCTCAAACGTAACAAGGTCGCCTGAGTCATCTCTGTATATCCTATATACAATGCTTCTGGCAAAATTGGCTACAGATTGACTCTAGACATGGGAAAATCTCTATGTTCCCATGCTTCACTATATTTTTAATGTATTTTTAATGTTTTTAGTTTGACCCACGATAATTGGAGATTTCCGCAAGGCTATTAAGGGGTCTCATGCCTTTGTAAAGTCTGCCATTGATTTCCCATGTGGGGAAGCTACTGATCCCTTTGGCAACGCAAAGACGGTTTTGATGATTAACAGCACGGCGATCGCATTCAATTACGTTTAAATAGCTAACTGCCTGCCTGCCAAAGCTATTTAGTTGTCTGTGGCAATAAGGACACCAATAGGCGACATAAACTTTTGCGTTGATTTTATTAAGGTGTTTGGCGAGAGCAACGGTTTGGGCGGTGGATCGAGTTGTCACCGCAGGCATTGATTGCGCGATCGCCACATCATGATTGGTTTGCCAGCTAACTGTTGCCCCCCCAACTAAAAACGACAGTGCGACACCAATGAATGTAAAACCAGAGAAATTCATAACCTTGTTCATGACTTTTACCGATGCATAATTAATCACAACCGAGAGATTCGCGAGTATCTGCCCCTGTTTTGGGGTTGACACCCGAAGCAGTGCGGCATAGCTTTTTAACTTGAGCAAAATCCAATAATGCACCGGTGAAGTCAGCGTTGGTGACATTCACATTATCAAAACTAGAGCGCAGCATATTTGCATCCTCTAAGATTGCGTCACTAAGATCAGTATTTTTGAATCTAGATACATAGGCAATACCTGAGCTAAAGTCAATCCCATGCAAATTGGCATTATCTAGCAATACCCCATTAAATAATGCTCCCCGCATATCCGCATTGCTAAAATCAGTTCCTTTAAATGTGGTGCTATTAAATTCGGCTCTAATTAAGTCTTGACCTGCAAAACTCTTACCACCAGCTTCATTCAGGATTGATTTTGTGACACTAGAGGAGCTGGCTGCTTGGGCTGGGCTCGTTGCGATCGCTAAGGGGACTAGCAGCATAGTTATGAATAAAACCATGCTCATTAATTTACCAATTACCTTGCCAATTACCTTACCAGTTACTCTAGCCGCGAAGTTATTTATTGCTAATCGTGAAAATATCATATTATCAGAATGATTATTTAGATTAATTTTTGTATCAATAACAAATATTACAGCGATACAGCGCTTTGTGCTGACTTAAAAACTAGAAATATTGTCGCTTGCCATTACGACTCACACCGATAAGCAAAAATACTTTTGGATCATTTCTTGGATCATGACATTGCCTTCACGGGGATCGGCAACAGCGAAGCCGCGATCGTTTGTTCGGCGGCGATCGCACTTAACGGATGCGAAAATAAATATCCCTGCCCAAACTCACAACCTAAACTCTTCAAAATGTCAACTTGGTGCTGTGTTTCCACGCCTTCAGCCACCACACTCATATTTAACGTATGTGCCAACATGGTGATCGTGCGGACAATTTCAATATGCTCATTGCCCTCAGTCATCTGCTCTACAAAGGCGCGATCAATCTTGAGAATGTTAATGGGAAAGCGGTGTAGGTAGCTCAGGGAAGAATAGCCTTGACCAAAATCATCAATGCTTAATTGAATATTTCTGGCTCTCAGTTGCGACAACTTGGCGATCGTTAGCTCCCCCTGATCCATAAGTGTACTTTCTGTAATTTCTAAACGGATCGCATTACCATTGACACCTGTCTCCGCAAGCACTAGATCCAATTTGTCAATCAAGTCCGCTTTCTGAATCTGATGACTAGAAAGATTAATGCTCATTTTTAGATTTGTCGCCTCCCCAAATTGATTTTGCCAAGACTTAAGTTGTTGACAAGCTTCCTTTAGTACCCAATCGCCGATCGCCACAATTAACCCTGTATCTTCAGCCAAAGGAATAAACTCAATGGGTGAGATAAAACCCCGCTTCGGATTTTTCCAACGGATTAAAGCTTCAAATCCCGAAAGCTGATAATTTTCTAGCAAAACAATCGGTTGGTAATATAATTCAAATTCTTGATGCTCCAAAGCATGGCGCAATTCACTTTCCAACTGTGTCAGTCGCAGAGTTTGTTCATACATTTCCTGATCAAAAAGAACATAGCGCCCTTTTCCTTCTGACTTTGCCCGATACATAGCAATATCCGCATCCCTAAGAATATCGCCGCAATTTTTATACTCGCAAGTACTGATGACAATGCCAATACTGGCACTAGGAAATACCGATTCGCCGTTGATCTCGATAGGTGTAAAAAATCGTTGCAGAATGCGGTCAGCCACTATCAGCGCCTCACTCGCATCTTGAATGTCATCCACTAAAATTGTAAATTCATCACCACCCAAACGCGCCACAATATCAATAGAGCGCAAGCATCCCCGCAATATATCGGCGATCGCCTGCAAAAATAAATCACCAATATGATGCCCAAAACTGTCGTTGATCATCTTGAAGCGATCTAGATCCAAAAAGAAGATGGCAAACATATAGCTAGGGTGACGTTTGCGATACTCGATCGCGTGTTCGACCCGATCCATAAATAAACTGCGATTGGGTAAACCTGTGAGCGCATCATGGGAAGCATCATGGGCAAGTAACTCGATCGAATGGGAGAGCGCCGAGTTAAGTTCGCGTAAGCGGGATACATAGATATAACTCTGCATCACTAGCATGGCACTGAAATAGGCAAGTAATGGCGGGGTGATCGGTATCCACCAACCACCGAGAAATAGACAATAGCTCACGGCGATCAATGCGCCACTAGCCCCCAATACCATGATCCCTAGCCATAGCAAACGTCTATTGCCAGATATGCCAACAATGGCGGCTCCCATAACCGCCCAAACCGCAATCCAAATTTCTTCCCCTAAGTCTGGCCACACTTTAAATAATGGGCGTTGCTCAAAGACTGATCCCAACACCAACTTGACAATATTTGCCTGAAATTCAACCCCAGAAATCTGTGTCGGCGAATTGCTGAAATTACTGCTGTAGGGGGTATAAAAAACGTCGTTGAGACTGGCGGCTTTAGCCCCAATCAACACAATGCGATCGCGCATCAAATTAGCAGGTAATCTGTCTTCCAATACATCTTCTAAGGACACATGGCGAAATTTTTGCGAAGCACCGTGATAATTCATCAGAATTTGGTGTCCCCCTGAATCAGCGCGGATATAGCCCCCGTCATTGCTCTCAAAAGGAATAAATTCAACATTCCCCAACTGCAAATTCCCAGAGGCAGATGTCTGGGGGGTGATCCCTTGATCCTTGAGATAAGCCAGTGCCAATGCCAAACCAAGGCTGGGTAAGCCTCTATTACCTTCGGGCATAGGATAAAGCAGGGCGCGACGCAATCGCCCATCGGGATCAACAATTACATCATTCGCCGCCACCTGTCCTAATGCCTTTAATGCTGGTGGTGGTGCGATCGTGGCATTGAAGCGATCGCCTATACTTTTTTCGATCCCCAATAAATTAGGCGTACTTTTGAAGACCTGTTCCAGTTCGCTATACCCTTGATCCACAGGAATATCACGATATAAATCTAAACCTATTACCCTTGGTTTTTGAGCGCTAATTTTACGCAATGTCTTGGCAAGGATGCGATCGGAGGCGGGCCACTTGCCCAGATAGCGAATGTCCGATTCCTGCACCCCGACAATGATCACCCTTTCGTCAACAGGCTCTTCGGGACGCAGTTGTATAAATAAATCGAAGGCTGCCCACTCACTTGGTTGTAGCCATCCTAGCCAACGCAGCCCGAAAATCAGCAGATAAATACTGCTACTAGAAAGCAAAAAACCACCAAGCTTCTGAACTCCACGAGGTAGTCTGTCCCAGCGAGACATTAGATGTTTTTGAACGCTCTTTTGGATCATCGGCTTTTTCAGTAAATCTGAAATTGAGGTGACTGTATCCTAGCAAACTCTATCTGGAATGTCTGCAAGCGCTTTGTCTTAATATTTAAAAAATTTTATGCCAAATTGAAAATTAGCATAGTCACTCACAGCATTTGCCTTTGTTGCCATTCTATAAAGACTTTGAATATCCCATAGATATTTTAAAAAGCGGCGCTTTGCGCCGCTTTTTAAAATATCTATGGGTTTTAAACAAATGCAAGGTGCTTTAATTGCCTGTAAATATTTGTAGTTGCCCACATACAGCCCCAAATACAATCAGACCAGCAGGTTAGGCGAAATAAATTATTTATGATAGCTACCAGCTTAGGAGTCGAATGCGTTCAAGGTATTGAACTTAAAAGTTTCAAAAGGAGCTTCATGGTTGCGTGAACCTCCGCCTTGAGTGCGCTGTGGCTTAGGACGCTCAGTTGGGGTAAAGGCAAGATTCTGATTATCTTGACTAGTTACAAAATTGAACTGTGATTGACCAACAACGCATATCATCCCCCCGATGATAGCAACTAAAGCTGGCAGAATACTTTTGTGCTTTTGCAACAACATAGACATTCTTACCGTTAAGCTTGTATTTCCATAATGCACAATCTTGCCACAAGATTAAGCATCGTAGATAACAATTTTTTAATTATTTTAAATTCCGCTACAGCCAAATGCCGTATTTTTATTAAATTTAATACTTTGCAAAGGTTCGGCTTGGAGGAGCCGTAAATTGTGGTGGGCGATCGCTAGAGCTACTAGATCCGCTTGGTGAAGCCTGTGGATTGTTGCGGTTTGGCGATCGCGTCAAAGCTTCAGGATTAAACCGATAGCCGATATTACGCACAGTTTGAATGAGATTGGGTTGTTGGGGATCAACCTCTAGCTTTTTGCGTAAGGATAAAACATGGGTATCAACAGTACGTGGGTTATTAATTTCATCTGGCCAAGCGCGTTGCAACAAATCAGTGCGACTCAGAGCCAAACCTTCAGACTGGGCAAGGACATAGAGCAAACTAAATTCTTGAGGGGTAAGATCGATCGCGCTGCCTTTGAGCCTTACCTGACGTTGGACTAGATCAATTTTTAATACCCCATAATCCAAACAGGCAGGAGGGGCAGAGGTTCGTAATCGGCGTGTCAATGCTTCTACCCTTGCCAAAAATTCCTGCATTCCAAAGGGTTTTGTTAAATAATCATCGGCTCCCGCTTTCAGACCTTCAACAATATCTGCTTCACCGATACGTGAAGAAATGATGAAAATCAAGCAGCTTTTTTGTTTGTGTAACCAACGGCATAGATCCATGCCATCACCATCTGGCAGCTCAGTGCTTAGGACAACTAGACTAGGCTGCTGCTTTTGAAACACCAGTTTTGCCTGTTGACAACTCATTGCCTGAAATACCGAATAGCCAATCTGCTGTAAGTGCCAACCCAAGAGAGAGGCAAGATTCGGATTACCTTCTACAATTTCTATACTGATCGGAATCAAAGAAATACTCTCCTGCCGAGTCGTGCCTATAGCCCTCGGATGATGAGATTGGATCATAGCCCAGTAATAGCATAAATTTTGTAGCTGTAATTACCCTCATCCTATGACAAGTTCTAATAACTATCGCAATCCTGTTCCCACGGTTGATATCATCATTGCCCTTTGCGATCGCCCCCATCAGCCGATCGTCTTGATCGAGCGCAAAAACCCTCCCCATGGTTGGGCGATCGCGGGTGGTTTTGTCGATTATGGCGAACGCTTAGAAGATGCCGCAAGGCGCGAGGCTATCGAAGAAACGGGGCTACAGGTACAATTGATTGATTTGTTAGGTATCTACTCTGATCCTAGCCGCGATCACCGTTTGCATACAATTAGCGCGGTCTATATGGCTGAGGCTGTGGGAGAGCCACAGGCTGATGATGATGCCAAGGCAGTTGGCATATTTACAGCTTGGGAAATGCCATCTGCATTATGTTTTGATCACGCCCAAATTTTGCAGGACTATTGGCGCTATCGTACCTATGGTATTCGCCCACCCATCAACTAAAAGAGAGTGGCAACGCAAAGTGTTGCCACTACTCTCTTTTAGTTCTTTAGGACTAAATAATATAATTCGCCATCACCTTTGATCAGTCCCGCCCTTTGCTTGGCGCGATCGCCTGTACCCATGAAAATATCCACCCGTCCTGCGCCACGAATTGCACCACCCGTATCTTGATCCAAAACAAATCGCTGGATTGGACGCAGTTCTAACTGCCCCGTCACAGGATTGGTAAAGGGGATTTCGGTGCGAATCAGGGCAATGCCGCCAGAGGGGAAAATGCTTTTGTCAGTGGCAATCGAACGTTCGCTGGTCACAGGTACACCAATACTGCCTGAAGCAGGTCTGCCATTGGTTTCACGGAAAAATACAAAACTAGGATTGCGGTTGAGATAGATCCCCAATTCTTGAGGATGCTTTTGAAAATAGGCAATTAACGTTTGCAGGGTGACATCTTCCAGTTTCATTTTGCCATCCCTGACTAGTTCGGCTCCCACAGAGCGATAGGGCTGATCGGTTTTACCTGCATAGCCCACCGTTAATATACTGCCATCGGTTAGCTGCAACTGGGTTGAACCCTGTACATGAACTAAAAAGGCTTGAAAGCGATCGCTGAGCCAAGCAATTTCTAAACCTGCTAAACGTTGACTGCCTTCGAGCATAGCGCGGGTGGGATGGGGCGATCGCCATGAACCAAAATCAGGGGGCAAGCGGTAAAGCGGATATTTAAACTTATCGGTGCGGGTACGACTAGCGGTATAGACACCTTCGTAATAGCCCGTAAACTGCACATTGCCATCACCATCACGCCCAACAGAGCGATATAGGTCAAACTCGCGACTTACAGCCTGTTGCAGATCCCAGGCGCTACGGGATATTTGTACCAAGCGGCGAAACCTCACCAAGCTGCGTTCCATGCGATCGCGGGTGATGCCAGCAACGGGGTAACGTTTCTCGGCGGTGGCGGTGCGGATATATTGCAGACTGTGATCGATCGCCTGTAATAAGTTGGGACGATCCTGCTCTAGTAGGTCATCGGTCAGGTCAGCAGTAAGTGGATTAACCGCAAGGGGGGCGATCGGCAGGATCGCTTTCGCCGACTTTAGCTCCGCCGCCTGAGCTGGCAACTGAAAATCCGTCTGCATATAGCAGGGTGGCACTGCACAAATCAACCCAACCCAAGTTGCAAATAGCAGATCTGCGCCACGATGCAAATGTAAACCAAACACCCTAAAGCACTCCTGTAAATAAGCTATCCCATAATACCAAAGCACAAAACAGCGCTGCCATTTTGTGCTTTGGTGCTATGGATGACGTGATTTTATCCTAACAAGTTGCGCTCTACAGCCTTTTGATGCTGACCGCGCAACTGTCCACAGGCGGCATCCGCATCCAGCCCCCTAGTACGGCGCACACTTACAGCAATTTTATAATCCTCTAGAACCCGCACAAAGGTTTGAATGGCTCTTTCCGTGGGGCGCTGATAGTCGGCATCGCTGACGGGGTTGTATGGGATCAAATTCACATGGCTTTGAAAGCCACGAATTAAGTAGGCAAGTTCTTCTGCCTGTTCGGGATCATCATTTACCCCCGCCAACAGCGTATATTCAAAACTAATTCTGCGCCCTGTGATCTCGACATAGGCGCGGCAATCATCCATCAACGCGGTTAAGGGATAGCGATCGGCGGATGGGATCACTTGGGCACGTACCTGCTGCGTGGGGGCATGGAGACTGACCGCCAGCGTTACTTGCAAATGTTCCTTGGCAAATCTGGGGATCTGATTGGGGATGCCCACGGTGGAAACCGTGATATTACGTTGTCCGATGCCAATGTCTTTATTGATCGCTGCGATCGCCCCCACGAGGTTTTCATAGTTTAGCAACGGCTCCCCCATGCCCATAAATACAATGTGGCTCACACGCTGTTGCATGGTTTCCTGCACCGTTAGCACTTGGTCAATAATTTCATGCTTTGCCAAGTTGCGCCGAAAGCCCCCCTTGCCAGTGGCACAAAAATCACAAGCCATCGGACAGCCCACCTGAGTGGATACGCATACCGTCAACCGCTTGCTCGTGGGGATACCCACGGTTTCCACGATTTCACCATCGGCAAGCTTTAATAAAAACTTTTCTGTGCCATCGCGGGTTTGTTTATGTAAATGTACCTGCGATCGCCCAATCTTAATCGCTGAACTGGCAACCATCTCCTCCCGCCATGCCTTAGGAAATACTGTAATTTCCTCCAGACTTTGCGCTCCCTTGTTATAAAGCCAGTCATGCAACTGCTTACCCCGATAGCGTGGCTGTCCCTGCAACTCCACCCACTCCGTCAATTCCGACAGCGATCGCCCCAATAGTGGCAAATCTTTGGTGGAGGTAGTAGCAACAGTATCAGTAAGCATAAACATAAGGGGCAAAGTTAAATTCCATCTTACCCAATCTTTACTAATAATCACAAAAGACAAAGCCAAAGAAATTTGGAAAAATTTTTGCAAATTTCTTTAAGTTTAGAAATCAAAATCTGTACAGAGTCTAAATACAAGTGCTATGATCAGGAGCCTGTAAAAAATTAACCCTTTGAAACTAAGCGAATAACGGAGCAGTAACAGTCATGACCAAACGTACTCTACGCGGTAGTGTCCGCAAAAAGAAGCGCACCTCTGGGTTTCGCGCCAGAATGGAATCCCCCACTGGTCGCCGCGTCATTAAAGCTCGCCGTAGTAGAGGTCGAGTTCGCTTGACTACTGTATAGTCAGTATAGTCAGATCGCCATAGTCAGATCGTCAGCGCTAAATCAAAGTTAATCTCTAATTTTAAGTCCTCCTTAATTTACCAGTGCTTCCTAGTCAAAATCGCCTGCGGCGGCGCGAAGATTTCGCAAAAGTGTATGCCAATGGCGATCGCTTCCGAGGTAGCCATCTGATGCTGCGCGTTTTAGTAACCCAAGCAGAGCCTGACATCAAAATCGGCATCGTGGTCAGCAAAAAAGTTAGTAAGCTGGCGGTAAGCCGTAACCGATTTAAACGACAACTGCGTGCCATTTTTCGTCAAGTTCTGTCACAATTGAGATCACAGTTGAAAAGTGGATTGCAAATTGTGGTAACGGTGACAACTCAAGGTCAACCGAATTATCAACAACTTTGTGATGATTTGATGATTTTATTAAAAAAAGCAAAGGTCTGGCAAAATGGCAGTTAACGAGGAAGTTTATTACGAAGGCGCACCCCACATTGGTGATTTAATCATTAGCTTATTAATGAGCATTTTTGTGATTACGATTCCCTTTGGCGTAGCAGCGATCGCCAGAGCCTTGTGGTTGCGCTATAGGATCACCAATCGCCGCATTACTGTCACGGGCGGCTGGATGGGGCAGACACGCACCGATGTGATTTATGGCGAAATTATTAAGATTGTGACCGTACCCCGTGGACTTGGTAGCTGGGGCGACATGGTGCTGACCTTGAGAGATGGTTCGCGTCTAGAGTTGAAATCAGTTCCTAACTTCCGCAAAACCTATGAATATATAGAGTCAAAGCTAAGCTTGAAAGCGCAAGAAGTTAGTGGTGCAATTAGCGGCAACGCTTAAATACCCTTAAACGCAATTGGCAGCATTGCTTAAAAAGGTTTAAGATGGCAGCAGATTGTCCTCGCGCTAAAATCGCTGGGGCGATCGCTTTTTTGATGAGTGACTTCGCTCGTTCTGATGCAAACACAACAGTAAATTAGACAATGGATTTCGGTGTAGGTTTTCTTTCCAACAACATAATGTTGCCCTTCCTAGATTTTTTCTACGGCATCGTGCCGAACTATGGAATGGCAATCATTGCCTTAACGTTGGTTGTTCGTTTTGCGTTATTTCCTGTTAGCGCCAACCAGCTTCGCAGTATGCGCCGCATGAAAATCGCTAACCCGATTATGCAGCAAAGGATTAAGGAAGTTCAGGAACGATATAAAAGCGATCCAGCCAAACAGCAAGAAGAACTAGCTAAGGTCAACTCAGCCAACTTTAAGGAGTTTGGCAACCCCTTGTCTGGCTGTCTGCCTGCCATAGTTCAGTTGCCCATTCTCTTTGCTCTCTTTGCCACCCTCAGAGGGTCGCCCTTTGCCGACATCAATTACAGCATTAATTTCCAGATCACCCCCGAAAGTGTGGCAACGCAAACCCACCAACCATTCACAACTGCCAGCCAAAACGTGTATTTTGCCGATCGCGTCCACTTCCCGATCTTGGCAACTGCGGTGAATGGTAATAGTCTGGCGATCGGCGAAAAGTCAAAGATTGTCCTGCAATCATCTCAAGGTCAGGATTTCCACACAATCGCCAAAGACTACCCAGACACCGATCTTGTAGCCGTTAGCAAAATTACTAAGGGACAAGAACTAGCTGAAATATTAGATGACGGCACGATCATTGCCAAGCAAGCAGGCGATGTTACGGTGCAAGTTACAGTGCCTGGTCTGGCATCTAACAAGGGCTTCTTATTTATTAAGGCACTTGGCAAAACTGGCGTGACTAATGCCGATGGTAGTATCAACTGGGATATTGTGGTTATGGTATTTGGCTTCGGACTTAGCCTTTATGCTAACCAGACGATTTCTGGCAATTCCACACCTAAGGCTGACAACCCTACCCCAGAGTCTAGTCAGCAGGAAACAATGAATAAGCTAACCCCGATTATCTTTTCGGGTATGTTTCTATTTTTTCCCTTGCCCTCAGGTGTCATGTTGTATATGTTGATTGCCAATATATTTCAAACCCTGCAAGCCTTCATTGTGGCTAAAGAGCCACTGCCCGAAAATCTGCAAAAGTTAGCCACCGCTTCTGTTGGTAATGTCAAAACCACTGCCAAAGCTGAGGTTAAGCCAGCTAGTACCAATGCCAACCCCAAAACGGCAAACCCTAAGGCAAATGATGCCAAGACTAACAACAAAGTAACTGTCGTTGAAGATAAGGATGGTAATACACCAACCAAGTCGGCAATCCCCTTTGAGCCAAATTCTTCTAAGAAGAAAAAGAAAAACTAGTTTGGAGAGATTGGTATGGAAATTGCTTCGGCAGGTGCAGATTGGGTAAAAGAGTTGTTGCAATTGATGGGTTATACAACTTCAGTGCAGCAAGTCGCTGCGGAAGCATTTTCCAAAACCAATCACGATGCAGAAGAAACCTCTCAAGGTGCTTCTGAGGGTCAATCAGAAAGTCAATCAAAAAATCAACCAGAAAATCAACCAGAAAATCCAAACTATTGGCTAGAGATTAATCACGCAGACTTACAACAATCGCAAATTGCCAATATCATTGGTCAAGATGGCTCTGTAATTGATGCAATCCAATATTTGGCAAATGTGAGTCTTAACCACCATGTAGGCTCGGCGATGCAAGCTCAATCTGATGATCGCGATTATCACCACGATCATCGCCATGGTCATAGTTTTTATACGGTTGAAATAAATAATTACCGTTCATCGCATTTAGCTAGTTTGCAAGCACTTACCGAACAGGCATTACAGCAGGTTCGGGATACGGGTATAGAATTTGTGATCAAAAATTTATCGGCAGCCGATCGCCGCTATGTGCATCATTTGCTCGATAGTTGTACCGATATCGAAAATTTCAGTCAGGGGCGGGAGCCACATCGTTATTTGATTGTTAAGTTGGTGACAAGTAATGGAAAAGATCTTCATACCACAGATTGCTAGGGCGATCGATGCCACCGAGAGCTTTGAATTTAAGGAATTAATTGCAGGGTTAGAAACTTTAACCCCAGTACAGGGAGTAATCACGATCCGCCATTTAGGATCATTCTTAGAGGTATCGGCTCAGGCGCATACAATCATTACCCTTACTTGCGATCGCACCCTTGTACAGTTTAATTATCGATTGGCGATCGATAATTCAGAAATGATTTGGTTGGCGGAGCCATTGCCAGAGAGTGACTATCCCAAGGAAAGAGAAATTGAGACGGGCGATCTGGTGGAGTCACTATCGCCCAATGGTTATTTCGATCCTGAAATATGGCTATATGAACAATTAACCCTTGCCATCCCCTATCCTAAAATCGCCCCCGATGCGCCAGCATTAGATTTTGTCGATCAAGAGCCAGATAGCGAGTCTGTTACTGTCGATAAGCGCTGGCAAATTCTTAGCTCTTTGCAGTTGCCAGAATAATCATTCCGCCTGCGGAATCTCTTGCCATAGGGTTGACAGTTCGCGAATGCTGGAAAATGTGCCGTTACCCAAAATTAAATGGTCAAGTAAAGGAATACATAGCATTCTTGCACCTTCTAATAATTGGCGGGTTAGGTTTATATCTTCGGGGCTGGGGTTCGTATTGCCTGAAGGATGGTTGTGGGCAATAATCACGCGCACTGCGCCACTCTTCAGCACCTCTCGAAAAATATCGCGGGGATGGGCAATGGTTTCGGTGGCAGTACCAATGGTAATAATGCGCTGGGCAATGATGCGATTTTTGTTGTCCAACATCACTACGGCTAAGCGCTCCTGTGATTGCCACATCAAATCGCGACTGAGGGCTGCCGCCGCCACTGACGGATCGGTTACTTCGGTGAGGTCGGGCAGCTTGGCATAGAGCGCCCGCTTACCAAGTTCGATCGCCGCTAAAATTGCTGTTGCCTTGGCAGGCCCCACACCTTCGATTTGCATTAATTCTTCAGCCGATACACTTTGCAAAGCCGCCACAGGATCAGCCGTGCGATCGCGCCCAATGGTTTGCAAAATCAACTGCCCTAAGCCCACCGCCGATAATTTGCCCTGTCCCTGCCCTGTTCCTAGCAAAATGGCAATTAGTTCGGAATTAGATAAACTTTTTACGCCTTGGCTAAGCAATCGTTCACGGGGGCGATCGCTTTCAGCCATATCTACGATTCTGAGGGAATAGGTCATAGAAATAGTCTGGATGGGGATAATGCTGTTGGAGGCTGTGCGACCCAACAGCAAAAGGTTAAGAGCTAGAAATGGGCAAAATCAAACGGCTAAGAATGCGATTATCCTCTAATTGATATAGAGATAACTCGCCACCAGCCTCTAGCATCAGGCTTTGACAAATAGCAAGGTGCAAGCCGGGAGGTTGATCCAATAGTGAAGGGGATAGGGGATCGATCTCCCGACCTTGATGTAACTCTTGCAGCAGGGTGGCATCGACAACCCCGTAATCGGTAATCGATAGCTCTAATAGCCTATCGTCAATTTGGCGACACCACAAATCCACCCGACCGCCTACCTCGGATCTGCCACAGGCAAATAATAGCAACTCATTCAAAATCATTTCGATCTTGGCAATGTCGCCCCCAATCACCACATTGGCTTGATTGTGAACCTGTGACCAAAGTTGCCTTTGCTTCACTAGTGAATCCACCCGTTCGAGGGCACGTTTGATCATCCCTGCCAAGGGAGCTGCTTCATAGTTGGGACGCAAGCGCCATTGCTCCTTGCGGATAATCTGTGGTAAAGGTGACAGCGAACCCTGTAACTGTTTGAGCGAACTCTGCAAAGTGACATTATTGATCCCCCCAGAGCCATTGGCTCTGGCATCGGCATCCAGCAAGCGCTGTACCCCACTGCTAACAGTACGATAAATATCCTCAAGGCGGCGATGTTTATACCAGTTGAGGCGCTCTAGTTCTTGACGATTGTGCTTGAGATGATCGACAAGCAACAGGTGACGGCGTGACCAAGACAATTGATTGGTCAGCATATTAAAGGCTTGAAGATGACGGTCAATCCAGCGCCGACCCGCGCGATCGGCAACGAGGATCATCCCCGTTGGTTGATGCTCTGGGGTAGTCCTGAGCGCTGTCACCATGATCTGTCCGAGCGCAGGAGCATTGAGCCATGCTTTAGTAGACTCAGGTAAATCATGAGCGCTCAAGGGCAGAATCCCCTCAGTTTGGTTTGCCCACTGTACTAGTTGATCCTCTTCGATCGCAATTAATGTTTCGCTAATCGTTAATTGATAATCTTCTCGGCTGGCAAACACGGAGGCAATCTGTCCACCCTGACGACCTGGCAACCAGATCACTAATACCGCAAGGGGGGATTGTGTAACCTGTGCCATGAGCTGTGTGGCAGTATGGTGCAACTTCTCTAGGGTATTTGCCTGTTGTAATGCCACTAGACCAAATTGTACCGATTGATAGGATTTTTGACGCTCATCGGATACACGCTGCAATTCATTTTGATGCACAATCAGTCCGATCTGCTGTGCCACTGCCTGTACCATTTCCCGCTCTGGCTTAGCCCATGTGCGTGGTGCTTCGTGGGCCACCGCCAAAATGCCCTCTAGGGACTTGCTAAGAGATGTACTGCTAACGATCATCGATCGCACGTCTAGTTCCAATAGGGAATTGCGCCATGCTAAAAACTTAAAATCACTGTCGAGATTTTCGACCGTGGCGGCATCAGGGGAATTTTCTAGCATCTGCATATCGACAGGGGCGAGTCCTGGCAACATATTCGGGATAGGGCGGCGGTTTTTGGGGTGATACTGATAATCAATCTTAAAAATATCATTGTCCTTATCGTAGGAAGCCACCCAGAAGCGCTCCAGACCTAATCTCTGACACAATTGTTCGGCAGCCTGCTCTAAGGCGTTTTGCCAGTCCAAATCGGAATAGATGGCTCTGGCGATTCCTGCGGTGAGAATTTGATCGGAGGCAATGCGATCGAGGGTTGCTTCCATTTCTTCTAAGGGCGCAGTAATTGCCGCAAGTTGTGCTGCACCTCGGACGAAGTTTAATTCATCATCACTCCATAGCCTTGCCTCTGAACCCTCCACCGACAAAAAGCCTAGCAATTCTGACTGAAAAAATATGGGCGCAATAATGATGGAGACTGCTCCAAACTGCTCCATAACCCGATTGCTAACTTCCCCCCTAGTCATAGATTTAGCATCTACAACTACCACTAACTGATCTTTGCTTAGTGCCTGATATAGCCCAGGGGCATTCTGCATCGTAATCCCTGCGGTATTATCGACAGCCTGTTTGCTCTTTGGCCCTGGTTGGCGATTGGCGATGCGCCGCCAAAAATATTGATGTTCACGCTCAAACCAATAGACATTGGTATGGTCTGGCATCACAAAGCCATGAGTCTCCTGTACGATTTCCTCTAAGCGTTCGGTAAGCGTGGGAATATTGCGGATTTTGGTGAGAATTTGTAATAGTGGCTCATCGGGGCGCTTGGAGTTTTGATAGCGCCATTCAGCATCTAAACGGCTGAGGGTTGCACCGAGGGAGCCTAGGACTACGGATAATCTGGCGCGTTCTTCGTTGCGGGGGGTTACATTCCAAAGATTAGAGCCAAGTAATACCAACCCAAAACTGCGATCGCGGTGGTAAATTGGCCATAGCAAAGTGCCTTGGATGTCAAATTTTTGTGCTAATTTTTGCCATTCACCGCTACGTTTTTCCATCCGTAAATCAGCGATCGGCAGTGGTTTACGTTGCAAAATTACTTGGTCAAGTAGATCCCCTGCATTCAGCGCAAATCTTTCCTTTAAAAATTTGATTTCCCCTGCTGGGGTGGTTCCGCCTTTGCCTGTGAGGCGATGATTGTCTTGATCATAGAGGGCAACCCACACGAGCTTGTACTCGAAATTATCCCTTAGATAATCGAGGGTGGCAGTTACCAAATTATCGATGTCATCTTCATCACGCAAGAACTGCATGATTCGCCCAAGATTAACAAATTGGCGATCCCATGGGTTTGTTCCTGCTTGACTCATACTTTTGCCTTTGCGGTTTTGACTTAAATTATGGTTAGCGGCGCATTTTAAAAGCTAATTGATCCTGTAGATTCTACAGCTTTCAATCGATTAAGTCAGCAATACGTCATACTTTTATCAACTTTTATAGCATTCTTTACCGCAATATGACTGTAATTGCTCATTGATTACTAGCAAATTGTTGAGTGATCTTCAGCTTTCAATAATCCATTCCAGCGATCGCTCACCAATTTGAAGCGGTACACTGACGGCTTTACCGACACGGGGGCGTTCATCGGTGTTGGCAATGAATTGTTTCACCTGCTCCACGACTCCCCAATCCCCTAGATAAGATGCGATCCGATCTAGGTGCTGCTCAAATTCTAAAGTATTCATAACAAAAGATTGCTGTTCCTGATACCGCCACATTACTTGCAAAAAGATCTTGCCACGAATATTACGTAACTGCACATCGTAGGAATATTGCCATTTATCGACGATCGCTTGGCGGAGTTCTGCACCTGTCATAATTTTTAATGTTTATATTGATTTTACAGCCTTGCCCAGCTTAGGGATGGCTTACTTGGCAATTTAAGTTTCAACTGTTTGCATCACCTTCCCCAAATGTCCTTGATGATCAGCAAGTAAGGCGATCGCTTGATGGGCATCGAGATGCCGCCAATGCATTAATAATGCGACCTTGACGCGATCGCCTGATTCTTCTAACAACTCTGCGGCGGCATGGCGATCCAAGCCTGTGAGGTCACAAATAATCCGCACTGCCCGATCTTGTAACTTGCTATTGGTCACGGACACATCGATCATCCGATTGCCATAGACCTTGCCCAGCTTTACCATTATCCCCGTAGAAATGGTATTGAGTACTAGTTTGGTGGCTGTACCAGCCTTGAGACGGGTGGAACCAGTCAAAACCTCGGCCCCCACAAGGGGACGGATTTCGATATCGTACTGCATAGGCAACTGTTCGGGTGGGACACAGCAAAAGAAAATTGTTTTAGCACCGCGCTGCCTTGCAGCTTGCAATGCCCCATGCACATAGGGGGTTGTGCCGCCCGCCGTAATGCCAAATACCACATCCCGATCGCCAATCTGATTTTGGGCAATGATTGCCGCCCCATCCTCTGCCCGATCCTCTAGCGCCTCCGAGCTTCTGACCATTGCTGCCATCCCCCCCGCCAAAATTCCCTGAATCAATTCAGGATCACTGCAAAAGGTGGGTGGACATTCGGCAGCATCCAATACGCCCAATCGTCCACTCGTGCCTGCGCCAATGTAAAACAATCTGCCCCCATTGGCGATCGCCGCCGCCGTTAGATCGATCGCCAAAGCGATCGCAGCATTCTCGCGCCCCACGGCAGCAACCGCCTTGAGATCCTCCTGATTAAACAGCTCGGCAATTTCTAAAGCACTCAGTTGGTCTAAATTTTGACTATGGGGATTGGGCTGCTCAGTCAGCAAATAGCCGCGATCGCCACCAGCCAATTGCCCACGCACATCACTACCTAAACTGTTGCCTAAACTATTACCCAAATCCTTGCTCCCACTTTTGCTCCCATTACTGTCCAAATTCTAGTCTAGCTTTTTCCACAATCTCTACTGTGATCCGATCACTCCTATCAGCCTGTGCTAACTGCTCAATACGCTGACGTGCCTGAGATCGCACAAAGTAAGGAATATTTTTAAACTTGGCTTTGGCTTCGCTCGTCCAAGTAAATTCATCCTCACTATCAAGATTTTGTTCAAGATTTTGTTCAAGATTTTGCATGGCTCTCTTAATATTTTATAGCTATAGTGATTTGTCTCGAAACTCTAGAAAAACACTATAATGCTTACAGTAATTTTGAAGTTTAATAATTACCAAAACTTTAACTAGTCTGTAAATAGAATTTACATATCTCCCTGGGTCAGCTAATGTCCAATTCTTCATCTAGCCATAGTCTTTCAGGCAGCTCTCTAGGCATGGTTTCCACCATTAGCTTCCCCGCGATCGTTGGCACTGCGGACATGATGCTCAAATCGGCAACGGTGCGCCTAGTCGGTTACGAAAAAGTCGGCAATGGCTTCTGTACGGCGATCGTGCGGGGGCAAATTACCGATGTGCGTATGGCAGTCGAGGCAGGTGCAGAAACCGCTAAAGAGTTTGGACAGCTCGTATCCACGATTGTCATTGCGCGTCCATATCCTAATCTCGAAGCGATTTTACCCATTAGCAGTAGGCTTAGTCAGCTAACCAGTGGGCAGTATAGCCGTCTGAGCAATCAGGCGATCGGGCTTTTAGAAACAAGGGGATTTCCTGCGATGGTGGGGGCGGCTGACATGATGCTGAAATCAGCAGATGTACATTTAGCGGGTTATGAGACGATCGGGGCGGGACTATGCACAGCAATTATTCGGGGCAATGTGGCGGATGTGGCGATCGCCATTGAAGCAGGGATGAATGAAGCCGAACGCATTGGCGAATTCCATACTTTGATGATCATCCCCCGACCTCTTGAAGATTTAGAAGAAACCTTGCCTACCGCCGATTATTGGATCGAAACCCCTACCCCAGTCAATATCCCCATGCTAGCTTTACAGGAAGAACAGCGCGAATTTGTGGAATTACCAAACCTAGAAATTGCCGAAATGGAAACGATAACCATTGGCGATCGCTAAAACCTCTAAGATTTTTTGGTGACTGAGTGAAGCTGCACTATCAAAAACCAGCCCAATAAGCCGAGTTTATAGGCATTATTTAGATTTATCATCGCGGTTCGTATTGTCAAATGTACCGCCACTCGTTATCGTATATATAAAGATAGATTTGAATAAACTAAAACTATTCACTTTCTCTGATGGATCGGAATGATTTAATAATTGCTGATATCAGTTATGAATGATTTATTGGTTTTTGCCAAATAATTCATTTGCATGATTGAAGGACGTTAATCAAAGAATTGTTGCCGACAATTAGCTGCGAAAATTTGGTTGTCCTAGATAGCCAAATTAGCCCCAAGCGTCATCTCCTCATTTTTGATTGCATTAAAAATTAGAAATTTGATGTTCTAAGCGAACCGATCGTAGCTAAGATCAATAGTTGCGCTCGTGCATCTATATCTAGTTGATCGACCAATAATCATTCAACGGATACAAACGCGAGAACTTCAGTTTTTTAGAGATTCGTAAGGATACTGGCTTAAATTATGCCGATCGCTATTGGAATGATCGAAACCAGAGGTTTCCCCGCAGTTGTAGAAGCGGCTGATGCTATGGTCAAAGCTGCCCGCGTCACCCTTGTGGGTTATGAAAAAATCGGCAGTGGCAGAGTAACGGTCATTATCAGGGGTGACATCTCTGAGGTGACAGCATCTATCGCTGCTGGCGTTGAGGGCGCAAAGAGGGTTAATGGAGGCGAAGTCGTTTCGACCCACACCATTGCTCGACCACAGGAAAACCTAGAATACGTTTTACCAATTCGCTATACGCGAGAAGTAGAACAGTTTGCATTTTAAGTTGACTATTTTGGCTAGCTCTCTGGGCAAAGCTTCTAAATTACTGTTTGCTATTTTGTGATTGTCTCAAAAAGATTTTTTCAAAAAAGTATCGTAAAAGTACATTTTCACTATTTTCATTAATTGTTTTAGGAGTACATAAATTATGGCGATCGCAGTTGGAATGATTGAAACCCTTGGTTTCCCAGCCGTTGTCGAAGCAGCCGATGCGATGGTTAAGGCAGCTCGCGTTACTTTAGTTGGTTACGAAAAGATTGGTAGTGGTCGTGTTACCGTTATCGTCCGTGGCGATGTATCTGAAGTACAAGCTTCAGTTGCCGCAGGTACTGACTCTGTAAAGCGTGTCAACGGTGGACAAGTTCTTTCTACCCACATCATTGCGCGTCCTCACGAAAACCTCGAGTACGTTCTGCCTATCCGCTACACCGAAGAAGTCGAGCAGTTCCGTGACAATGTTAACTCCATCCGTCCTATGAACCGTCCATAGTATTTAGATAAGTGACTTTACAATCATGTAAAGCCAAAGTTTTTGTTAAAAGTGCTGCACAACAGTACTTTTAACAAAGGTAATCAACATCAAAATACTGACCAACTAACGTTTCCAATTCATTCGTACTCAAAACAATATGCAGATAGCAGTCGTTTGCGGTACGGTCGTCAGTACCTACAAAGAGTCTAACCTCTCAGGCATCAAGTTTCTTCTATTGCAGCGCGTTGATCTGCAAGGCGAGCTAATTCCAGAATATGAGGTGGCGGCTGACAATGTGGGTGCAGGCATAGGTGAATGGGTTCTCTTTAGTCGGGGCAGTGCGGCAAGGCAGGTGCGAGACAGCCTAGAACGTCCTGTGGATGCGGCAGTAATTGCCATCATCGATACAGTATCTCTAAGCGATCGCCTGCTCTACAGTAAAAAATATAACGAGAGAATCCAATAAATTTTATCTGGAGGTGCGTTTCTAGTTTGTGAGGCTAGTTGGAGTAGTTAGTAAGCAAGCAACTAAACCCTAGTTGATCAAATAGCAGCGCTGGTTCACTATGGTAGTTCGTAGTTTTGCTGCCCCCCCTACACCCTGGTCTAGGGATTTGGCAGAACCCAAAATCGATCCATCTGCCTACGTTCATTCTTTTTCTAATTTAATTGGTGACGTTTATATCGGCGCTAATGTTTTGATTGCTCCTGGTACGTCGATCCGTGCTGATGAGGGCAATCCTTTTCATATTGGAGATAGCACGAACGTTCAAGATGGTGTTGTCATTCATGGTCTCGAAAAAGGTCGTGTGATTGGCGATGATGGCAAGGAGTACTCAGTTTGGATTGGCAATAGCACATCTATCACTCACATGGCACTGATTCATGGTCCTGCCTATGTGGGCAATAACTGCTTTGTCGGCTTTCGCTCGACTGTGTTCAATGCCAGAGTCGGCAATGGTTGCATCATATCCTCCCACGCGCTTGTCCAAGACGTGGAGATCTCTGCGGGTAAATATGTGTCTGCGGGCGCAGTGATTATTACCCAACAGCAAGCCGACCTACTACCAAATGTGCGCGAGTCTGACCAGCAGTTTGCCGATCATGTAATTGGCATCAACCAATCTTTGCGCCAAGGCTATCGCTGTGCATCTGACATTGCTTGCATTACGCCGATTCGCAAGGATCTCGATAAATCTTCAAGGCCAGAACCTGTTTCTGCCGACAAATTTAATAATCAATCCCAAGATATTAATCAAGTTAATCAAAATCATACAAATACACCAGCACCGAGGAATGGCTCTATGAATGGGGATTTAGCGCAGCAAATACGACAACTTTTAGCTCAGGGCTATCATGTGGCGGCTGAGTATGCTGATGAGCGTCGCTTTCGCACTGGCTCTTGGCAATCTTTGGCAATTCCACATACCACTGATGCAGGTATTGTCATTGGCGCAGTGCAAGCTGCACTTGTGGAAAACGAAGGTGAATATGTGCGCCTGTTTGGAGTTGATCCTAAGGCAAAGCGTCGTCTAACCGAGACGATCATTCAACGTCCTAGTGATAAGCCTGCAACTATCAGCAATGTCGCTAGTCCTGCCTTTTCTGGCAATGGTTCCAGTGGTCACAGTGCTAATAGTGCCGTTGCTGTCTCTGCCTCTCCTAACGATGTTAATGTGGCGGGTCAAGTCCGCCAATTACTAGCTCAGGGCTATCGTATTAGTACAGAATATGCTGATGCCAGAAGGTTTCGCTCGGCGGCTTGGCAAACGGGACCTGCGATCGAAGGTTCGCACGAGTCCACTGTAATTGCGGCTTTAAATAGTATTTTGGCAGAGCATGAAGGTGAATATGTGCGCTTGGTGGGTGTTGATCCCAAGGCAAAGCGACGGGTTGCTGAGGTGATTATTCAGCGTGCGGATGATAAGGCTATCAGTATTGGCGCGACGTCTGGCAATGCTAATGCAACTGTAAGCAATGGTGCTGCTCGTGCCAATGGTAGTGCGGCGGATGTGAGTGCTACTGTGCGTCAGTTGTTGGCTCAGGGCAATCGCATCAGTGTGGAACATGCTGATGAACGCCATTTCCGTACTACTTCTTGGCAAACCCTGCCTGCCCTTGATGCAAATAATGCAGCATCGGCGATCGCCACTTTAGAAAATTACATTGCTGAATATAGCGATGAATATGTGCGTCTCGTGGGTGTCGATCCGAAGGCAAAACGCCGTGTTCTAGAACTGTTGGTGCATCGTCCTCATGGGCAAGCGATCGCTGCGGCTCCCCGTGTTGCGGTTAAGGTCAACAACACAGCTAATGGTTCCTATGGTGGTGGTCTTGGCAAAATCAGCGCGGATATGTTGGCAAGAATCCGTCAACTATTGGCGCAGGGCTATCGCATTGGTACGGAACATGCCGATGAGCGCCACTTCCGCACTAGCTCTTGGCATAGTTGCTCACCGATCGCTGCGTCCAATGAGTCTGAAGTAATTCGGGCTTTGGAAGATTGCTTGGCGGAGCATGGCAATGAGTATGTGCGTTTGTTGGGCATTGATATCAAGGCAAAGCGCCGTGTTTATGAAGGGATCATTCAACGCCCTGTGAAGTAAGACCAGATCAAAAAATGGTTTTGCCATTTTTTGATCTAAAAAACCTTTTCACTGGGTTCGACTTTAATTCACGAAAGTGCGCTCATGCTTTTGTGAATCGCTATAGTTTGAGCCATGTCAAAGCACAAAATGGCATATCTATTTTGTGCTTTGAAAAGCCTAATACAGAGATAACAAAATGATTCAATCGAAGCACTTACCACCTTTAGAACCGATCGGAAATTTTCGATCCTACGTCTGTGGGGATGTGGTTATCGATGAAACGGCAGCGATCGCCGCAGGGGTACTCATTCAGGCTGATGAAGGCAGTCGTATTACGATCGCCGCAGGGGTATGTATCGGTATGGGAACTGTGATCCATGCTCAAAATGGCGTTTTAGAAATTGGGGCTGGGGCAAATTTGGGGGCTGGGGTTTTGGTTTATGGCAATAGCAAAATTGGGGAGGGGGCTTGTGTTGGCGCTTCGAGTTCGATTGTGCGTGCAGTCATTCATCAAGGGCAGATCGTGCCGCCATGCTCGCTAATTAATGGGCTAAATGATTTAGAAGCATTAATTCAGGGTGATGAAACGACTGAGATCAAACTGCCCAATGATCTATCTGAGGAATTTGCGCTGCCGTTAGCAAATAATGTGCTAGAAGATCATGCTCCAGAAAGTAATAGCGCGGCGATCGCCACACCAGCCGAGCCAGAATCGGCTGAAGTGTTGCAGGATGATGCCAGTGTGATCGCCTCAGTAACTAAAGATATTGAAGCTTTGATGATTGCTAGTTCAGTGCAGGCAAAGGCTCACGCTAAACAACAAATCAGTCGCTACATTAAAAGTATTTTCCCTTAAGGGATAAGAAATAAATAACTTATGCATTGTGAGGAATGTCTCTATAGTTCCATTAGCGATCGCCCCTTCACCTCATCAAACAACGAACTCCACTCAACCACAACCAATGATCGTCAAGAATCCTAAATCAAAATATAAATTCTAAGTTGGTAGAAAGTCTTGATCTAAAGTTTCGATGAGTGAATAAGGTGATTCAATTGGAAACAAATTTATTTCAAGTCCTGCTTCGTCTGCTGCTAAGCTTCTTGCATCATGATAGCAATCATGAAATACTTGATCGCAATAACGTTTAAGGCTAGGGCTGTCACGAAAAGCTTTTTGTAAACGTTGTCGATGTTCACGAATTGTATATTTCCAGCTATTGCTTCGCTTTACAGATTGGTATTGCCACTTTAATAAATGCATTAAAAGTATGGTTAGATTACTTTCTAGTGCGTGTTTTTGATTTTTACCCATATCCTCAACTTCATCAATCAAGTTCTCTAAATCTAGTTCTGTTAGACGCTGATTTCTGAGTAATTGCACTGTATTCTCAATCCAAAGCATAAAGTCTTGATCATAGAGAGATGAATAGTTAAGGCTTTCTGATTTCTCAAGTGTTTCTGTATTTAATATATGCATATTATTACCTCTTATCTAGAATGTCATTCTACAACATTAGCGATCGCCCCTTCCCCCCCCTAACCCACGATCGCCACATCAACTCATCAAAAGGCAATCGCCTCTCATCTCAAGCCAAACAGATATCTTTCTACAATCGCACTTATCACTGGTCGTTAATATTTTCGAGCCAATTATGTAAGTCTTCCAAATTTTCCAAATCAAACAAATCTTCACTCAATACATCTAGTACTTCTGGCGCTAACTGATGCAATAGAACTTTAATTTCATCAGGTATGGCTCCTAGTTTTCGAGAAAGCAGTGTTAGCAACAGCAAGCTTTTCCCCTCTTGCACACCTTGGGCTTTGCCTTCCTGAATACCTTTTTGCATACCTTCCTGAATACCTTTTTGCATACCTTCCTGAATACCTTCTTCTCGTGCTGTTTCGATGACACCATTCATGTCTCGATAGTACTTTAAGCTGTTTTCATAAGCCTCTCTTTCGGCTTGAGAAAAACTAGCAATCTGGGCGACTTCAAACAGTTGCATAAATACATTTTCTTGCAACGGTAAAGGTGGCTCTTCTAGGTCGGGTAGGTGTTTTAGCAAAAATAACCACTTATCAAAATGGTCGTTTAGTTGATCGATTGTTTTTTTGAATTTTGGCAATTCTAGATAAATAAATTTCAGCTTCTCATAAAAAACTTTACAATCTTGATCTTTGAGTTCGACGATATGTAAGAAAGTATCATCATTTTTATCTTCATCAAAAACAAAATCTAAAATGCCGATCGTATAAACTGAAGCAAGTTTGTAGTTCCAATCTCCTTTTGGTGCTTGTTCTTGAATGGGAAAAGAGGCGTAGTAAATGCTCCTATCTTTAAAGTAATTATGTTTAGCCTTTTGCATTTCGACAATAAATTTCTCGCCCTTTTCGCTTTGGCAGTAAAGATCGAAGACTGCTTTGCGATCGCTTGGAGTATTACCAAGATTTTCGGTGCTGTGATAGGTGAGATCTTTGACTCGATGTTGGGTGGGTAATATGACATTAAGGAAATCAATCAACAGATTTTTGTTTGGCTCTGTTCCAAATAGTCGCTTAAAGCCAAAGTCTGTGAGTGGGTTGATATAGCGATCGCCGCTATGATGTGGATAAAACATGGTTAACTATTTATTTATGGGAACTATGGCTCAGCAGTATTTTAGCAGATCTGAAAACTCGCGATCGCCACATCACTCCCATAAAACAGCGATCGCCATCTCACTAATAAACTTCGCTATGAGTACCAATATCAAGGAGAACTATTACTTCTGTCTGCTCTTGAGAAGTTTCTACAGTAAATAAATCCTACAATCGTAGCCACAAGAACAGGCTTTTAATCCTGATAACTTGCCTTGTAGTGAGTGAGTGCTTAATTGAGTCGCAAAAACGTCTTCCTTCATCAATTGTAATATTTGGATGATTTTTGCCTCAAGTGAAGAATTCTGTTTGACGAATTTTTTAAACGAGCGTTTGAATTTTGGCGTTAAAACTAGCTCTCTCATTAGTCTTCGGTTAAAGTTGCTTGCAATTCAGAAATAATATTTTCTATAGGTTGAGGTTTTAAATCTCCACGACGAAATGCAGCGATCGCTTCCTTAGCATCTTTAGCAATTTCTTCTCGTTGAGCTTCAATCATTTGGTTTTTAACTATTTCCAATAACATTTCTCTTTGTTCAATTGGAAGTTGATTAACGGTTGAAATAGCTTCTTCTAATGTCACCATAGCTTTTATGACTTTAGCTCTCTTAGTTTAATTAATTAGATTTACACAGATTATAACTAATTTTTGGAGAAATGCGATCGCCACTTCACACAACCAACCAGCGATCGATCCTCCATCCCAAACCGCGATCACACCTTCCCTACCCAAACCGCGATCGCCCCTTCATCTCTCTCAACCAGCGATCGCCCTCTCATTCCACAAACCAGCGATCGCCTATTTCCCACACCAAACAACGATCGCCCCTTCAACCCATAAACCCGCGATCGCCCCTTTATCCTATAAACTAACGATCGCCCCTTCACAAAAAACAGCGATCGCCCCAACATAACCTCAATCAAAAAGCGATCGCCTCTCAAGTTTTGAACTGAAATGGCGATCGCCTGTGGGAGAAAATGGTTATAATTGACGGACTATGTTGTGTAAGAGAAATTACAATGTCAACTGTTGCTGTGATTAAGGAACACATTGAGATGACGCTCGGAGTATGTGGTGGGAAGCCGCGTATTGCTGGACATAGAATTACGGTACAAAATATCGCGGTGTGGTACGAGCAAATGGGGATGTCTCCTGATGAAATTTTGCTGCATTATCCTAGTATCAATTTGTCAGATATCTACGCAGCTTTAGCATATTATTATGATCATCAAGAAGAGATTAGGAAGCAAATTGAAGATGATGAATTGTTTGCTTTGGCAATGAAGAAAAATACGGTTTCTCTTGTGCAGCAAAAGTTGAGAAATCAGCATGAAAGATAGAATCAGGTTTCATTTAGACGAAAATATGAGTCAGGCGATCGCTAATGGCTTGAGAAGAAGAGGAATTGATGTAACAACGACTCCAGAGGAGAATCTAATTGGTAAATTGGATGAAGAACAGTTGACTTTTGCTGTATCTCAAAAACGAGTGATTTTTACTCAAGATACTGATTTTCTAAGGCTTCAGCAGCAAGATGTTTCTCATTATGGTATTGCTTACTGTCAACAGAAAAGTAAGTCTATTGGGGAGATTGTCCAGGGTTTAGTTTTGATTTGGCAGGTGCTTCCAGTGGATGAAATGATGAAGCATCTTGAATATTTGTAAGAGAGCTGAGATTGTATCTCAAAAAAATTACCCCTCAAGTTTTAAACTCGAAGGGCGATCGCCCCTTCTCACCCAAACCAACGATCGCCTCTCCACAAAAATCAAACAGCGATTGCCTTCTTAAGATCAACTTCCATCAATTAATCTGTCGTATTCGTCATGCAAACCGATCCAAAACCAGTAATAATCATCTCCTTCTTTTAAAGCTAAAGCTCGATATTCTCTATTGATGCGAATAGACCACAAATTTTGATTGACTTTTTTAAAGTGTAGGGATGGATAGAAGCGATCGCTTATCCAAATTTGATAAGTTTTTTGAGCTTGTGCTTTGATGGCTGGTGGCAATGCTGCGTAAGCTTCCCAAAAATCAGGAGTTGTTAATGACTTCATCCAGTTTCATTACGCGATTGTTGACAATATGAGCTTTCGCTCGTTGAATGACTTTGTTTAATTTACCTTGCTCTGAGTCTTTCTTTATTTGCTTATCCCAGTCATCTTCTGAGCGTTCTTGTAGCCACGACAATAAGGTCGAAGTTTCGTCATCAGACAATCTAGCGATCGCTGTTTTAATCTCTACTAGAGTGTTCATAGGAGAATTAATATGTGAATACCAGTATGTTTACTTTGTTAAATCTTAACATGGGGTCAAGAGATCGCCACATCAACCCACAAACCAACGATCGCCACTTCAACCTCACAAACCAGCGATCGCCCCTTCATCCCACAAACAGCGATCGCCACATCATCCACAACCAACGATCGCCCTCTCATTCCACAAACCAGCGATCGCAACTCACCTCAAATCAAACAGCGATCGCCTATTTCCCCAGACACTATAAATGTTCAAAGCGATTGCCCCTCATTCCACAAACCAGCGATCGCCCTCTCAACTCCCATAACCAGCGATCGCCGCAGCTATGAAAAAACATTTAAACTCAGATCATGCTGTAACTAATTGAGATTTTGGATTAGGTAATGCTGGCTCGAAATGTAGAATCATAAATTCTTCTGGAGTTAATCCTAGAGATTCGTATGTGCGACCATTGCGATCGCTAAATTCGACTTCAAAGGCTTGACCATTGGCAAGTATCTCAACAACTGTACCAACCTGTCCGCGCCATAAATTATCTTGGGGAAGATCGATAGTTAGAGCTACGACATCTAGCAGTTTTACTGAACTTGTTAACATATTTATCATCTCCAATGTCTATATAGGGTAGCAAGTCGTTAATTTTGGAATATTTGAACTATGTTCAATAATCCATCCACTCCGCAGGGTTGCATTTCTATTTTGCCATGTAATCTCACAATCCACAGTGTATCGTTGCCTAAATCTATCAGATCTTCCTAATTTAGCTTCATGGGTTTTGATAACTTCTAGCAGAATCAGCCTTAATTCTTCAGCATTTTCTGCTTTCATGCCAAGGATTGAGGAAAACAGTCTGGCTTTATGTTTACCGTCATCATGTTCTAGATTAAGACAGTAATCCCGTAATTTACGAATATCAACAATGGCGTTGTTGGTGTTGGGAATTAGCATATCTAGCTATGACTGTAACAATCGTTTTTATTTTGCCATGTTTGATTGTTTTATAAAAGCGATCGCCAATTCACCCACTCAATCCCCAAACCAACGATCGCTACTTCACCTCATCAAAACGCGATCGCCACATCACCCCACAAACCAGCGATCGCCCCCTCTCACCCAAACCAGCGATCGCCAATCGACAAAAATCAAGCAATAATTCCCAATCTAACTATCTCTACTTAACCTTAAATCCAATAGAGATAGTTGCATATATTCAATCTTCATTAACCTCCAGCAGATATACCAGGTCTTGTAGTGACAAGGTTATAAGCTGTACCCCAAATGCTAGTTGATATGACTCGGAGATAATAATTTGAGCCTCCAGCTAAGGTTACAGTTCTAGAAGGTGCAGATTGAGTAGATGGATATATTGATCCACTTGGGAAAGACAGTCCCGTGGAGGATAAAACTGTTCCATTACTATTTCTTAGCTCTACTAACGCATCATGACTGAGATTATTTAAACCATATGTGAAAGTAATGGAGCTTGCTGTGGCGGAGGCAAGGGGAATTAGATACCAGTCTTCGTCATTAACATCAATAAAGTCAGAAAATGATTGCGTTCCGCCACCTACTGATTTTGCTCCAGTTATTGAGTTGCTAACTGTATCAGTTTCATTGTCTGCGATCGCTACGGTTGCAGTGTTAGACGAACCGATTGTATAACCCGCACCACTGCTCAAGGTAAGTATAACTGTTTCATTTCCTTCAAAAGCAAAATCAGTTCTAAATTGATCTTCGGGAATGACTGAAACAGTGGCAGTGCTTGAACCAGCAGCAAAAGTGACGCTCTGGGAGAGTGTGTTATAGTCAACGCCGTTAGTGGCTGTACCTGTGATGCTGTAATTAACAGTCAATGCTGAGGTTACATCGCCTGAGCGAACTAATGTAAATTGCCCATTATTGGCAGTTTGACCAGTAGTAGTTTCTGAGGCATCAGGATCTGATGCGGCGATCGTGACTATGCTAGGTAAAATTGTAAAACTACCTTCTGTCGCAAAAGTTGACCCCGCAAAGGCTGTATCAATAGCTTGCACACTCCAATAATAAGTTCCAGGCGCTAAATTTTTCAGAGTCCAGTTAGTTGCTTGATTAGCATTGCCAGCTTCTGCAACTTTTCGATAACCATTACTATTAGACATCGGGGATATAATATTAGACCCACCTGATGTAGTCCCCACTCTTAAGTTATAAGTTAATCCATTTTGTGGTGTTCGGGAATCGGTTGCTTTATTCCATGAAAGAGTTACAGAACTAGCATTAGTAGAAGCAGAAAGAGATGTAGGCGCTGATGGAGATGTGTTTGAATTTGTAGCATTGTTTCGATAAATACGAGTGGCTAATGCTGAATAGGTTGGGGATATATTTCCAGTGGCTAGAATATCCAAATCACCGTCATTATCATAGTCTCCCCAAACGCCAGAACTACCTGTTACTTGATCACCAGCAACATAAGTAGAAACAAAAAGATAAGTGAAATTACCATTGTCATTTCGATATAGGAAAGGATTTCCTCCACTACTGTAAGAACCTGTGAACAGAATATCTAAATCGCCGTCATTGTCATAATCACCCCATCCACCAATACCATCCCTACTATCCAAGACAATACCAATATCTGTAAAAGCTCCTCCATTATTGCGGTAAATTAGGGTTTTTCGATTTAAAGAAATATCATTAGTAGTCCTGCCAGAAAGTAGAATATCTAAGTCACCATCATTGTCGTAATCTCCCCATGCTGACTCGCCATAGATACTAGTCAAAGGAGCAGCAATATCAGTGAAGTTACCATTGTCATTTCGATATACCTTGGATGTAAACACATTTGAGTTAGTATATCCAGTTACTAAGATATCTAAATCTCCATCTTTATCATAATCTCCCCAACTTGCTGAACCAAATGCAGCACCAATTATTGAAGCGTTAATATCAATGAAATTATTATTATCGTTTCGATAGACCTTGGAAACATAATAACTCTGGAAAGGAATAGTATGTGGCGAGTTCCCAATCAGCAATATATCCAAATCGCCATCATTATCATAGTCACCCCAGTCTACAGAACTAACACTTACTCCTATTAAGGAGGCATTAATATCAGTAAATGTCCCCCCATCATTGCGGTAAATCTTGGAGAAACCAGAACCAGTTAACAAAATATCAAGATCACCATCGTTATCATAATCTCCCCACGCTGAATCACCTTCAACCCCAAGCAGAGGAGCATTAATATCGATAAAACTTCCTCCATCATTACGATAAACCTTAGAGATATTATTGTTGATTGAACCAATACCGCCAGTGAGTAGAATATCTAAGTCTCCATCACTATCATAATCACCCCAATTTACATTTTTACCGTAAACACCTATTAGACCAACATCAATTGATGTAAATGGGGATGTAGGAATTATTTCAATGTCATCATTAGTAATTGTCCCTAAGCCTTGACTATCAGCAATAGTTGCATTAACTGCATTGCTGAGATTGACAAAGAAAGTCTCATTACCTTCAACTGTCGTATCACCAATGATAGGAACAAGAATTGTTTTGCTTGTTTCGTTGGTTGCGAAAGTTAAGCTTCCAGAAGTGCCAGTGTAGTCACTACCTGCTGTTGCTGAATTATTGGCAGTTGCATAGTTGACAGTGATAGATTGGGTCGCATTACCCGTACGAGTAACCGTAAATACAGCATTGCTTGTGCCACTGTTGCCTTCAACAATTGTTACATCATTAATTGCAAGCGTTGGCAAATCATCATTAGTAATAGTTCCTAAACCTTGACTATCAATAATAGTCGCATTAACTGCATTACTGAGATTGACAAAGAAAGTCTCATTACCTTCAACTGTCGTATCACCAATGATAGGAACAGTGAATGTTTTTGTGGTTTCATTGGTAGCAAAAGTCAAAGTTCCAGAAGTGCCAGTGTAGTCACTACCTGCTGTTGCCGTATTATTGGCAGTTGCATAGTTTACAGTAATGGATTGAGTCGCATTACCTGTGCGGGTGACAGTGAATACTGCATTGCTCGTACCACTGTTACCTTCAGCGATCGTTACATCATTAATTGTGAGGCTAGGCAAATCATCATTAATAATCGTTCCTAAACCTTGATTATCAACAATAGTTGCATTGACTGCATTACTGAGATTGACAAAGAAAGTCTCATTTCCTTCAACTGCCGTATCACCAATGACGGGAACAGTGATTGTTTTGCTGGTTTCGTTGGTTGCGAAAGTCAAAATTCCAGAAGTGCCAGTGTAGTCACTACCTGCTGTTGCCGTATTATTGGCAGTTGCATAGTTTACAGTAATGGATTGAGTCGCATTACCTGTGCGGGTGACAGTGAATACTGCATTGCTCGTACCACTGTTACCTTCAGCGATCGTTACATCATTAATTGTGAGGCTAGGCAAGCTAACAGAGGAAATGGCTTTATTTAAATTCAAACGTCCTCCAGTTACCGTTTTACCTTGTAAAGAGGACATCTGATCAGTAGTATTCATCAGGGTTTGTCTGATTTGTGTTACGTTCAGGTTAGAATTTGCCGCTAATAATAAAGCCGCAGCACCAGCAACATGGGGTGTTGCCATTGAAGTACCATCATAGAAATCATAACCATTATTTGGGATTGTACTCAGAATATTTACCCCAGGCGCTCCTAAATCAACAGTATTTGCACCATAATTAGAAAAGAAAGCAAGTTGATCTCTATGATCTGTAGCCGCTACCGATATGACATTAGGAAGATCATAATTTGACGGGTAGCGAGGGTTAGTATCATTGTTATTCCCATAATCATTCCCAGCGGCTGCTATGAAAAGTACCCCTACATTATTAGCACGACTAAGGGCATCAAACATCAATTGGCTATATGGACCACCACCAAAACTAGCATTAATAATTTTAGCACCCTTAGACACTGCATAATCAACTGCCCTAGCAGCATTAACCGTATTACCAGAACCATTAGCTCCTAAGAACTTTAACCCCATAATACTAACATTGGGGCTAACACCAATTACTCCCAGATTATTATTACCAACTGCTCCAATAGTTCCAGCTACATGAGTACCATGAGAATGATCATCCATTGGGTTACTATCTTTATTGATAAAGTCGTAACCATAGATATCATCAATAAAACCATTACCATCATCATCCAGACCATTACCAACTATTTCACCGGGATTTTTCCACATATTAGCGGCTAAATCTTGATGTGTGTAATCAACGCCTGTATCTATTACAGCAACAACTACAGAACGATTACCCTTTTGTATATCCCAAGCTTCCACAGCATCAATATCTGCATCTGTAGTCCCACCTGTTTGACTTATATTATTTAAACCCCAAAGTTGGCTAAATTGTGAATCATTAGGAGTCCAGTTTAAATTTAATGTATAGTTAAATTCCACTGCATCAAAATTACCTAATTGACCAAATGCGTTTTTTGCAGCTTGAATATCTGAACCAGCAGCAAAATTGACAATCCTCCATTGAGATAAAGTAGAACCTAATGCTTGAGTTGACTGTACAAAGTTTTCTACGCTAACAGCACCATAACTCTGAGCAAAATTGAGCAATTGAGCATTAGTTCCTCCTACAGGAATCTTGATTAATAACTCATTACTTTGATAAGCAGGATCATCATCAGTAATATTCACCATAGCAATATTATTAGCGCCCAAACTATAAATAGAAGCATTGGTGTTGAGAGTCAGAACAACCGTTTCACTTCCTTCAACAGCTAAATCATCGGTGACATTCACATTCACAAAAGCCGTACTAGCACCCGCCGCAAAAGTGACACTTCCATTCAAAGAACTGTAATCAACACCATTAGTCGCAGTGCCGCTAACCGTATAACCAACTGCCAAAGCCGCAGCCGTATTGCCAGTCCTCGTCAAAGTAAACTGTCCAGAATTTTGGGTTTGCCCTGCTGCCACTTCACCCGCACTGGCATCATTTGCCGAGATCGCAATTATCGGCAGATCGTTATCGTTAATAGTAATTGTGGAAGTATTAAGCGCTCCCAGCGTGTAACCACTACCCGATGCCAAAGTCAAAATAACAGTCTCATTTCCTTCAAACAAAGCGTCATCAATTGGTGAAACCGACACGATCGCCGTAGCAGCACCCACCGCAAAATTAGCCACACCATTTAAGGTGATGTAATCTGTACCATTTGCTGCCGTACCGCTTAATGTGTAATTAACCGCGATCGCTGTATTAGTGCCAGTTCGAGTTAGCGTAAAAGTACCGTTATTGATAGTCTGACCGCTAATAGTTTCCGCCGCCACATTGTCTGTTGCCGCAACAGTGACAACAGAGACAGACTGTCCCACAAAGCCATCGCCATTGAGATCTAAACCAAAATTAGTCTCTTGAATAAGAGTACTGCCAGAATTTAATGGTATTACACCAGCAGAAGATAGGAAGTTCCAATTGCTATCTAGATTCCATAGTGATATTGAGTTAGTACTAGCACTTTTCCATAGCAGTTGATTTTGTCCGCCAATGTTCTCGACTGCTACGGTCTCCCATCCTGCAAAAATGGTTGTATAAATCTGCGATCCGTTGTACTTGATCGCGATCGGGGTATTGCTACCAACTTGGGCGTATAAGAGGTTAGTAGCATCCTTGACTAGTTTCGTATTGCCTTGCAATTCCAGATTTACAGGTCCGACAACACTATCGCCATTGAGATCTAAACCAAAATTAGTCTCTTGAATCAGAGCGCTACCAGAATTTAGGGCTATTACACCAGAAGAGGATAGAAAGTTCCAATTGCTATCTAGACTCCATACTGATATCGAGTTAGTACTAGCACTTTTCCATAGCAGTTGATTTTGTCCGCCAATGTTCTCAACGGCTACGGTCTCCCATCCTGCAAAGATGGTTGTGTAAACCTGAGATCCGTTATACTTGATGGCGATCGGGGTATTGCTGCCAACTTGAGCATATAAGAGATGTGCAGCATCTTTGACTAGCTTGGTATTGCCTTGCCATTCCAGATTTACGGCTCCGATAAAGCTATCACCATTGAGATCGAGACTAAAATTAGTCTCCTGAATCAGAGCGCTACCAGAATTTAATGCTATTACACCAGCAGAGGATAGAAAGTTCCAATTGCTATCTAGATTCCATACTGATATCGAGTTAGTACTAGCACTTTTCCATAGCAGTTGATTTTGTCCGCCAATGTTCTCGACTGCTACGGTTTCCCATCCTGCAAAGATGGTTGTATAAATCTGCGATCCGTTGTACTTGATCGCGATCGGGGTGTTATTGCCAATCTGGGCATATAAGAGTTTAGCGCCGTCTTTAACTAGTTTGGTGCTACCTTGCGATTCGATACTAACAGGAGTAGCTCCAATATAGTTATTACTATTGAGATCTATGCCAAAGTTAGTGCCTTGGGCAAGAGCGCTACCAGAATTTAATGGTATTACACCAGCAGAGGATAGAAAGTTCCAATTGCTATCTAGATTCCATAGTGATATCGAGTTAGTAACAGCACTCTTCCATAGCAGTTGATTTTGTCCGCCAAGGTTCTCAACGGCTACGGTTTCCCACCCTGCAAAGATAGTTGTATAAATCTGCGATCCGTTGTACTTGATGGCGATCGGGGTATTGCTGCCAACTTGAGCATATAAGAGATTCGCAGCATCCTTGACTAGTTTCGTATTGCCTTGCCATTCCAGATTTACAGATCCGATAACACTATCACCATTGAGATCTAGACCAAAATTAGTCTCTTGAACAAGAGTGCTTCCAGAATTTAAGGCTAACACACCAGCAGAGGATAGAAAGTTCCAATTGCTATCTAGATTCCATAGTGATATTGAGTTAGTACTGGCACTTTTCCATAGCAGTTGATTTTGTCCGCCAATGTTCTCGACTGCTACGGTCTCCCATCCTGCAAAAATGGTTGTATAAATCTGCAATCCGTTGTACTTGATCGAGATTGGGGTATCATTGCCAATCTGTGCCGATAATAAGTTATTTGCAGATTTGATCAGTTTGCCATTACCTTGTGATTCAATCGTTACGCTTGATCCAGATTTTTCTACAAATATTGACTGACCTTCGGCAATTATAAAACCGCGATCATCTTCTTGCTTGATACGGGCTAGTTCAGCATTGCTCACAGATTCGCCAAGCACTAATACCCTTGCCAGTTCACCTTCATCACCTTTGGTGTCTGTCCCTACGCGATCATCCAACCAATGAAAAGTTTCTTCGACTAAAACACCTATTGCAAAATTAGACTGAGACAAGGCTTCAGAAAGATAGATTTTTTGTGTAGAACTGCTATACGCGCCATCTGCACCATTCATGTTGGCAGCAGAAAGGATTTGTACTTGAGGCAACTGGCTGAAGTCCCCGATCGCCCATTGAGTTCTTACTGATTGAATTTCAGGGATATTCGCCTTGTCACCAAAAACTTGATAAAACAGGGCGGAGTTGCTGGCTGCCTGTTGTAGCTTAGTTTTGACAATTCCCAAGGCATCAGGAAGGGTGGGCAAAAACGGATTATTTATGTCATTGCTTGCATTAAAATTTAAGCCTAAATTTTGGTTGTCAGACATAGTTTTTCCTGTTGGTGTAATGGTTTAACCCTGTGATGCTGGACTGTCAAAATAAAGGTGCGATCGCTTCCCCAAAAACCTAAAAATCAATCAGGAAACTGAGTACATATCCCGCTTTTTGACTATTAATATTTTACTTTCAAGCAATATCACTTACATAATACATGATAAATCCAAAATTTAAGTCTAATAAAGTTATATAAAAGTTATATAAACTATGTAAATTACACAATTCATATAGTTTATATAGTTTATATAAACTGTCACGTATCTACAGATTATCGTGGCTTTATGTAGCATTAAAAAGCGGCGCTTCGCGCCGCTTTTTAATGCTTATTTAGTGCAAAGCACCGTGTTAACTAAATTTTACGGTGACGATCATGTCGTTGAAGTCGCGATCGCCGCCGTTGGGCAAGTCTTCAAAACCAAATACATTGCTGCTCAACATCCTGATGTGATCAAAGCCATCACTATTTGCGCCAAGGAAGGGGAAATAGATTTTCGGATCATTGCTAGAAATGGTGTTATCGGTGAGGGCATCGGGTCTGCCATTCACAATCATAAATGGCGCAAATAGTGAACCACCTTGGAATGTGCCTGTGAAGGAAGTGGTACTTTGATTGTTCACCGATAGGTCGATACCGCCAACCCTAACGCGACTGTCGAGGGCGGCGCGAATGTAACTATCGGAGTTACCTGCTAATACATCCACTTTGCCATCACCATCCAAGTCGATATCGCCTTTCTCATTGGCAATGCGATAGAAGCCAATGAAGTTATTGAAGGCGGCTTCACGATTGACGGTAAAGGTGGCGCTGCGTTGTCCCGTGACATTGCGTAAATCTAGTACTTCGCCTTCATTTTTATCTTGAAGATTAGCACCTAGAGGCAATACTTCATCAGTTGCTTCTGCTCTAACTACCAAATTATTGGCAGTGCCAGAGCTATCCTGCCAAGCGAGTTGGAATTGAGTGGTTCCCGTAACTGGGTTCAATTGCAATGTGCTAGGGGTCGCAAAGAGCAATTCTGACAATGGTGTGGAACCTTTACGCACGGCATCGGCAGTACTATTTTTGACCAAATAGAATCGTAGCCTCGTGTCGGTATTCAGTTCCAATAGGCTGGAGATATTGGTGGGACTGTAGCCTGTGGGGTTATTAGCGATCGCTGAGAAAGCAATTTTGCTGCGTTCTAAGGCTGCCTGTGCATAGCCTGTGGCATTGGGCGCGATGCCACTGATATTGCCTGCGGCATCATCAACGGTGAAGATGCCAAATTCGTTAACGAGGGTGGAGTTAACGCCAGCGATCGTAAACTTGAGGCGTTGTTTATCGCCACGTCCACTAATCCGCAATACATCAAAGATGCTGCTGTTGCCGATATTAGTTAACCTTGGTGTGGAAGGTATGAGGTCTAGTCCCACGATGACAGGATCGTGATCGGAGGTGCGGAAGGCATTGGGTTCAAATAGATTGTTACCCGTGGGCTTCGCCTCAAAGCTAGACTCACCCGCACCATCATCCACATTGTTGTTGTAGTCAAATACAGGTGATTCATCGGCGTTAATATGCCATTCCGCCGTACCGACCACTTGGGGGGTGAGGGCGCTATTGCTGAGGGCATGATCGAGATAGCCAAGCTGTCCACTAAATAGATAGCCGTAGGCTTTATCACCACCAAACTTTTCGGCAAGGTCGGTGTAACCTGCATTTTTGATTGTGCTGATGGGGGTTTCACCCTTGTATGCATTCAAGTCACCGATGATCAAATAATCGGCATCGCCCTGTTTGGTGGGGTCACTGGGAATCCAGGTATTGACGAGATAGTTAGCGGCTTTGGTGCGGGTATCGTTGAACTGTCCTTGACCATCATTTTGATCGATATCTGCACCTGTGGCATCGCTACCGCCCTTAGACTTGAGGTGATTGACCACCACGTTAAAGGATTCGCCAAAGTCGGCATTGTTAACATCAATTACTTTGAAATTCTGGGCGATCGCAGGACGGTTGCGATCAACAGGGGCATTATTAGGATTGACAAATTCGGGAGCCGTGAGGATGGCGGCGGCTCCTTGAGGCGCTAGGACTGCCTTTTTATAAATGAAGGCATTGGTGATTTGGTCGGTTCCGACTTTGCCAGTGCGGATATAGTCGTAAACTTCGCTGCCAAGGGCGGCATTGAGGCGGGTGACTAATTCCTTAACCGCAGGATTAGCGCTATCGCCATTATTCTCAATCTCAATTAAGCCAAAGACATCGGCATTGAGTTTGGTGAGGGCGGCGATTAATTTCTGATTTTGGCGATCGAATTCATCAACGCTATCAGCACCGCGTGGGGAGCCATTGCCACCAATTGTATCAATGGAATTGAAGTAATTGAGAACGTTGAAGCTCACCACTTTGACATTGCCACCAACGGCGGGAGGATTCTCAGGGCGAGGGTTTTCCACGGTGAAGGTGACGGGATTGCTTTGAGTAGGGCGAATCCGCCATGCGTCTGTGCCTGCTTGTCCCGCAAAAGACCAATGCAGCACGCCCGTGAGGTTGCTTACGGAGTCGCCGCCGCGATAGTAATTAGTGCCTTGAGTGCCAATACCGAAGCCATTGGGCTGTGGATAGAGGAACTTGCCACTGGGTAGGGGTGCGTTTTGGGTGTTGTTGTCGTCATCGAGAATGATGCGATCGCGGCTGAGTTGATCGAGAAACGCATTATATTCTGAGACAGTGGGCGTATTGTCGATATGGGAATATTGGAAAGGGCGCTGATTGGCATTGAGAACAATCTGACCATACCTTGCCACTTCAAAGTATTCCGATACATAGAGTTTGTCTACAAACTTTACTTTCATGCCTTCATATTGTTCATAGAAGGCGTTGATATTGCCTGTGGGCGGTAGGTCAATGGATGCAGGGGTAATGCGATTGAGATTATTGCCAGCATTGACGATCGCCAAACTGCCTGCGCTGCTGGCAGTAACTTGGGTCATGCCAAAGAATTCGCTGACTGTGCCTGTAACCCTGACAATTTGACCTTCTTGAACATCTAGGGGTGCATTTGTGCCTGTAAATACGAAGATACCTTCGGAGGTGCTGTTGTCATTGTCGCGATCGCTGTCTTCTTCTTGAATGAAAAAGCCGCGCAACTGATTACCCGCTTGGAAGTCAGCAACCACAACCCCCTCAATCGTCACCGATTGCCCATTGAGCGGACTAATGTCATTGCGTCCACTGGCGGCGGTTTGACTAGCGGCATTGCCTTGAATTTGATGGATTTTAATCGTGCCTAATGTGACTTCCTCGGTGCGGAACTTCTGGAAATTATCTTGGTTCAAATCCTTAGAGGCGGTGCTGTTGCCATACCAGAAGGTATCGCCATTATCTACTAATAGCTGAATCTTGCTGTCACCTGTGAGGTTGTCGGGAACAGTGACGATGCCCTCAAAACTGCCATTGGTATTCAGCGCGGTGAGATCGGTGGTTCGCAATAGGGGTTTGTCCGCAGGGTTGCCTGTCCATGTGTAAAGGCGAAAATCATTGGGGGCGCTGCTGGTGGCTGCACCCACGGCTCCTGCGATAATTACATATTGCCCCGTGCTGTTGCGCTCGATGCTGCGAATACCGCGTCCACCGAGGTCAAGCTGAATCGGTACGCCAAAGGTGGCGGCTCCTGTCGTACCGCCGTTGGTATTCAGAATCGTGCCGAAGTTGGTAACGGGAACGATGAGGGCTTTGGTGCGATCGCTGGTGGGTTCTAGCGGTGTGCGGAATGCCACATAGAGGCTATTGCCATCGGGAGAAGCGGTCAAGCCTTCAATATTGAAGCCATTGGCAACACTGACGGATACACCCGCCGCCGCACTTGCGCCCAGCCCTAGGAATCCAGCACCTAATCCGTGACCATTGGCATTGTCCCAAGCGATCAGGTCATCTTCTAAAAATTGATAGTAACCCGCAAAGGTGAGGGTGGTACTTACGCCCGTACCTGCAACGGTGGTGGCAAATAGGCGTTCGCGATTGGGCGCATCTTGAGCGCTAGAATTATTACCGTGGGAGCCAATCCAGTAGATCGTGTTGCCAATTCTTACGGAACCTTCGAGATCCACTTCTCCCGTTAGTCCTGCAACAGAGCCGAAATCAAAACTGGTAATTGGTGCGCCCGATTTGGTGCGATCGTACAGGCGAATGCGTTGATCCTCATCATCGGCAACCAACATATATTGATCGTCAATGGCGATCGCTGTAGAAGCATCACTAGTTCCCGTATGGAAGCGAGTCGTGGCGGGAGCAACGGAACCGAGGGAAGCGGCATAATTAATTTTGTAAGTGACAACATTATTGCCATCATTGACCGTTACGGTGATATCGGCAAAGCCCACACCCGTGGGCGTAATCTTGAGGTTGCGGGTTGCGCCTGTGCCACTCAAAACCAAATTGGCATTGGTGACGACCGCTTGATTGCTGCTGCTGACGGTGACCGCGAGATTGGTTAAGGCGGTGTCAGTATCAGCGATCGTAAAGTCAATGCCCAAGGTACTTGCAGGGTCAGTGGGATCGCCAATCACACCACTCAATACCCCTGTGCCTGTCGCCGCCAGATTAATTAAGGGCGAAGCGGTATTTTCAGTAATTGAGGGAACAGCACCCACCGCCACATCGTTATCGGTAATATTCACATTCACCGATGGAATGGTGATACCGTTGTAGCGGGTATCGGCGCTAGTAGCATTGTGGCTAATTACACCCGAATGAGCGCCTTCAAATAGGCTGTCATCAATGGCATTCACAGTCACCGTTTGCGCCACGTTCCAATTCGCCGCCGTGAAAGTGAGGGCTGTACTATTCACATTCAATTGAGAACTAGCCACCACATTTACCGTAACGTTAGCAGTGGGCTGGCTTCTCAATACCACTGTATAAGTATCCGTTGCTCCTCCTTCCGTAACGGCAGTATTGCCGCCCGACTGCGCGATTAAGATCGCAGGACTTGGCACAGCCGCATTGCTGTAACTGCCAGGGTTGCCCGTACCGCCACTGAGGGAATTGTAAGAATTTAGACCATCACCAACCGTTGACAAAGCCCATTGGGTAATATCGTTCTTGCCCAAATTGGTGGCTGTCGTCCAAGCGCTGACATTCTGAGTGCGCCCCGTGCCAATAAATCGGGTGCTATCACCATAGATCAAGCTATCAACAAGGGTTCCATTATTGTTAAAGATGTTAATCTCATCTTCACGTCCGAGATTAACCGTCAAACCGCCGATCACCTTGACCGTGGGTGCGAGTCCCCAATCAGCACGGAAAGCATCTGCCGCCGCTTCGGTAACGATGACCGATTCCCCCGCTTGCACGATGCCAAAGTCACTGAGGGAGAAAGTACCCGCAATCCTTGAGTCATCGTCATAGCTCCAACCCGTGAGGTCGATCGCCGTTGTACCCGTATTGGTCAATTCAAAGAATTCGCTGCCATTGCCATCATATTGATATTCCGTAATCCTGAGCGCGGGTGGGTTAGGCGCGGTGTCGTTGTCGCCAATGCTGACGCTGAGGTTGGGAATAGTACGGCTGCCATAGGTGGGATCGGTGCTGGTCACAGTATGGGCGATCGCACCACTATGGGGTTTAAACTCAAAAACGCTATCATCAACAGCGCGAACTGTAACGGTTTTGGCAGTGAGATCCGTCAAGCTTAGGGTGGCTGTAGTTGCAAAAATCACGCCATCGGTACTCACCAAGGTCTGTCCATCGGTGACGGTGAGATTAATATTGACAGCAGCCGTGGGTGTGGTGGTGAGGGCGAGGGTATAGGTATCGGTTGCGCCGCCTTCAATGACGCTAGTATTGCCGCCCGTTTGGGTTAAGACGATACTTGGCACAACCCCGATCGCATAGCGCCCAGGATTACCAATATCATTGCCCGTAGAAGTTACGGAACCTTGAGCATCACTAACTGTCGAAAGTTGCCATTTAGTCGCATCATTTAATCCCAAATTGGCAACACCTGTCCAACCGCTTACATTTTGGGTGCGAACGGAACCAGCTATCGTGGCATCATCATAGGTGAGGCGATCGACTAACTGATTATTTTGGTTGTAAATATTGATTTCATCGCCACGTCCTAAACCTTGATTAGAACCTGCAATCACTTTCACCGATGGCGCTAATCCCCAAGCGGTGCGGAAGTCACTGGCATTAGCCGCTTCCGTAAAGATCACTGATTCCCCAGCTTGGACAGTACCAAATGCACTTAACGAGAAGGAATTAGGGGTTCGCGAATTGTCGTCATAGCTCCAACCCGTGAGGTCGATCGCTGTATTACCAATATTGGTCAACTCCACAAATTCGCCATTTGCTCCTGAATACATATATTCAGTAATACGAATCTGAATCGTGGGCGCTGTTGCAGATTCATTGTCAGAAATATTGGCAACGACATTGGCAACGGCTAAATTATTGTAACTAGCATCAGTACTTGTAACTGTATGGGCTAATGTACCTGTGTGATTGCCTTCAAAAATCGCATCATCGATCGCCGTGACCGTGACCGTTTGCGCCACATTCCAATTAGCAGGTGTAAAGGTGAGGCTATTGGTATTAGCATTGAGTTGTGAACCAGCATTAATGGCGATCGCCACATTGGCGGTGGGTTGGGTATTAAGCACCACAGCGTAACTATCGGTCGCGCCCCCTTCAGCCACATCCGTAGAACCGCCCGATTGGGTAAGGGTCACACCCGCGCTACCTGCGGCTACCAAAGTGAAGGCAGTCGTACTAAACGGCACATCAGGGGGAATCCCATCAGCATCCTGATTGCCGCTACCATCTTGGGTAATCCAATTGGTGGGATTATTGATATCAGTTGAATATGCGCCAAAGCTAGATTTATTATTGCGTGAACCGTTAAAAGCAAGTACATCTTGCCCCGCCGTAAACTCGATCGCATTGACACCCGCCGTCAATCCTGTGCCTGTCAATAGCCCCGTTGTGTTACTCGTAAATCCGCTATTGGCGATCGCGGTTAAAAATACTGGATTAGCTGCATCCCCTTGATAGGCATAAACCGCCTCACCACTAGCACCAAGATTAGTATTCGTACCTCGACCAGTCACAGACTTCGCCACAGTGCCAGTACTAGCAGCAAAAGTCCCTGCCGAAATATTATCGATATTAACCACTGTACCTGCGGCAACAAGGGATGTGGCAGTCCAGCTATATGCGCCCTCGTTGGTGTCAACCCAACCAGTCCCATTCCATTCATTCTCTTCAAAAATGATGACTTCATTAGGGTTGATATCAACTAAAGCAACAAAACTGAGGTTGTCATTGCCATCCGCATTAAATCCAACAAATGCAATATTTCCTGCTGCCAGCGCCATGAACTAGTTCCTCTCAAGTGGTTTCTGAGTATAGCTAGGTAGAACTTACAGGGCTTTGCAATAACAGTTACTGTAATACTTTCTACTCTTCTAACCCTTTACAAGCATAAGTGCTTGGCGCTAGTGATTAGGTTAAAGAACTGTCAAGACTAAGTTAACGTTAAGTTATCTTGAAAAAGTTCTTGGCTCAAAACTAAAGCTAGTTTTAGCTGCCTAAATTCTAAAATTCAACCCGTTTCAACAGGCTTTAGCTTGCAGTCCACAATTTATTGCAGGGTATTTTGAATGTGATTCAACAATCAATCCAACAATAATTTATAAGCACTTTGCGCTTGTAAATTAGCGCTTGTAAATTAGCGCTTGTAAATTAGCGATTGCCTAAAATGCTGTATTCACCCTGAGGTAACAGCAAAGTTGATTCAATTTGACTCTTCACAATTGGACTCACATATTCAGCATTATTTAGACATTCCACCAGTAGCTTATTGGCATCATGGTATGAGCGCAAAACCTTGAGTTGATTGTCGCTAAATTTCCAATCCTGCGAGCCTTTACGATGCTGCATGATCAGACTTCGCAACTTTTTCGACCATTCCAACCCTTTAGATTGCCACCACTTAGCAAATTTATCGCGTTCTTTTTCTTTGAAAGGATCGGGAAGCTTTTGGCGCAAAAATTGGAGACCTTTGTTGAGATCTGGCTCTAAAGCACAGGCCAACTCCACAATCGGATGATTTGCAAAATATAAAGCTAAGTCCAAATTGAGCGCTAGATTGATGGTGTAATCAATATCGACATCAGTTTCCATTTGATTTTCAATTCCCATTGATTTTACACGGGCGCGTTCTAGGGATCGGGAATGGGCGATATCCAGAGCGCGAGCGCGATCTAGGGATCGGTTGTTTTCAAGATCAATGTCCAGATACAAAGCTCGGATGGTTACGGCTTTGTAAGGGGTTTGTATTTGGATAGATTGTTGATTTACCCAAGTCAAAAAAGATTGCAAATGAGCATCATTGACTACAATCTCATCAATTTTGCGCTTCATTGTCTGCAACATCCGATCTGCTTTTGGGAAAATGCTAATCGTCATCACAATTACTCCATGCCAACGTTTGAGATGAATTCGATCAAGGAGATATTTTTCGGCGATCGTGGGGTTGCTGTTGGCAATGCGGTAAGCAGCGAGATAGTTGTGAAGGGCTGTATGGGTCATGCTATGGACTCCTTTAGCACATTCCACCAAAAGGCTATGCTGCCATCTAAAGATGTCATACAGGTGATCGCGATCAATTGACAAATGGGATAGAGTGCGGCTGGAGCTGAGGCAAGATTGCAAATCTTCAGTGAGTTGGTTGTTTTGCCAGATATAGCCATGGAGATCGAGGGAGACGATCGCCACATAGGACAACAAGTCCTGTTTTTGAATTACCGACAGAAACTGGTTGGTTGGCGTAGTTTGTGTGGACAAACATTTAGTTTGTTCCCATTGCTTCAACAGTAAGTTGAGTAAGTCCTGATAGAAATTATTTTTTATATATTCGTAATTATTAAAATAATTGCAAAGGTAAGTTAGGAATAGTGGCTTGGTGGCAACTTCGGCAATGGATTGATTTGTCGTAATCAGTTGCTGGAATTTTTCTAATTTTTTAGACTTGTGAGGCTGAGGGGGTGACAAAGACATCTAAAACGTAGCCGTGACAAGCTGCATAGCCCTCTTACCTCGTTGATAGTAGGTTAACTTATTGGGAGCTAGTTTCAATA
>NZ_JACJPY010000049.1 GCF_014696345.1 Pseudanabaena cinerea FACHB-1277 | reverse complement strand
CTAGATAGGTCATACTTACTATGACTTGACCTATCTTTTTTATCTTAAATCCTCAAATCCCCATCTACTCATACTTCCCATATCTTTTGTCGCCCCGTCAGCATTCTGCCTCCTGCTGATCGGTAGGCATCAATCTTAGTGCAGCTTCTAAATACAGATTAAATACAGTAAGGGAATGCCCCAAAGAATCGTGAATTTCTCTGGCAATACGATTTCTTTCCTTAATAGTAGCCAAATCCTCAATCCTCAAAGCATAGTTTCTTAATTTTTGATTTATAATCGCTAGTTCTAGTTTATTCTGCTCTTCTACTAGGATTTTATCTACTAATAATTGCAATGAGAAAATGAGTAAGCCAAACAACAGGTTAAGGTTTAGCCAAATAAATTCAGGTTGATTATCTGCCAATTGTAATGGTAGTTGTTGATGGGCAAGGCGATAGGAATGAATGGCACAGGCACCCACAAATACACATCCACTTACTACAAATTGTTCAAAGCCCCTGAGAATTAGACAACTCCGAATTACAACCACTAAAAACAATAGTTGATAGCTATAGATTTTCACCCAAATGGTTAAAGCAGTAATAATGAAACATTGGACAATGGTGTTAACGTAATTAAATATCTTTTTAGGGAGCTTTTTAGGCGATCGCCACATTCCTAATCCACTAAAGATGGCTAAACCTATGAATATCAGCCCAATACTTTCCTTAAGGCGATTTATCATTAGCAACTGAGAAATTACAACGAAACTAATCAAAGCCCATTCTAAGATAATGATAATTCTGGGGGTTTTAGATGGCATCATGACCATTCAACATTAATGAAAGTTTAGCTATAGCCATAGTCATGCTTGTTAGGACACAAAACCAGAACATGAGTGGCGGCGCGAAGTGCCGCCACTCGCTTCTTGGGTTTTGATTTGTCCTAGTAGAAGTGACTATAGCTATAAATAATTAGATTAGTTGACCAAAATCGGGAATTGTCAAGGGACTTTTGTCCCAATAGTTGGGGACTGAATACCCTAGTTATTATTATCCTCGATTGTTACGCTAATTCTGCTAAAGATGTTCTAACACCACATACTAAAATTATGTTGCGACTTGCAATGATTGCCTTAACGGGGTTAATACTGATCAGTAATGTGCCACCGTCTATTGCTCAGGGAAATGCTTCTAAGCCTTACATCACCAGTCAATTACCTGCTCTCAAAGGACTTGATCTTACTGTGGAGCAAGGGCAACAGATTGCGGCATTGAGTGAACGCACGATCGCCGAGGTAAATGCAAAACTCAGTGCTGAACAGCAACAACAAATCAAGACTGCTCTAAATGAAGGGAAAGATTTAAGAACTGCCATCCAGTCTGCCAATCTATCCTTTAGGCAAAAGAGGTCTATGCAGGGTATCTTGCAAAATATGCAATCAGAAATGAAAGGGATTCTTACACCCGCTCAGTATCAGCAGTGGGAGCAAAATATCCGTAATCGGAACAACGGTTAATAATCTCAATTTCTAATCTCAATTTCTAATCTCAATTTCTAATCTCAATTTCTATTTATTCACTACAGGAGAAAACATCATGTCTAAATTTACAATTATCCACTCAATCTTGTTTGTTTCCATCTCTTTGCCTGTCTTCATGGGTGGCAACTCTCAGGTAATTGCTCAACAAACCACCAAGCGCTCTGTTAATGGCAGTGGGACTCAAACCACCACTCGCACAGGCGTAAATGGCAATACTGCAACTACTAATCGCTCTGTTGATGGCAGTGGAAATCAAACCACCACTCGCACAGGTGTAAATGGCAATACTACAACTACTAATCGGTCTGTTGATGGCAGTGGAAATCAAACCACCACTCGCACAGGCGTAAACGGCAATACTACAACTACTAATCGCTCTGTTAATGGCAGTGGGACTCAAACCACCACTCGCACAGGTGTAAATGGTAAAACTGGCACAACTACTAGAACAGTAAAATAACCTGAGTAACCTCTACAGCAATCTTACAGCGCTTTGCGCCATCATTTATAGGACTTACGCAGTAGCCATAAATTGCGGGCTGAAAGCTTAAACCCGTTTCAACGGGCTGATTAGAGGAATTCTTTTAGTCTGCTTTAGCTGACTAACGCAAACCGACCAAGAACTTGAGTTCTTGGTCGGTTTGCGTTAGTCATAAGCAAATTGAGTTAAATGGGGTGTGGGGGCTGCGCCCCCATGAAGGGTTTTTACACCTTAATCCTTTTTACAAATGCTTTGTGATAACTTTATTCTTCTGGAGAAAAAATCATGTCTAAGTTGGCGATCTCTCTCACTGCTATATTTTGGGCAGTTCCTATAACTTCTCTATTTGCGGAAGTTCCCACGTCAAGTCTAATCGCTCAAACTTCTACAGAAAGAGCGCCATTAGCAACTTACACTGGCACAATGGGTGCTACCACTATCTCCAGATCGGGAGCAAGCTCCACTACGGCTCGTAATGATCGCCGCATTGTCCAAGCTACTCAAGGGTTAAAGGTTTCCATTCAAATTGATAGCTATAGTTCTCAGTCTGAATTAAATACTATCGCGGTTTTCAAGTTGTCAAGGACAACTTGAAAACCACCCAATCCATATTTTCTGTCTTAGGTTTTCCCCTTGTCCGCAGCTAGGTGAAAACCGCGATATATCTGGAGCAGGTGAAAATAATGTAATTCCTACCCTTTCTCAGTATAATCACGGCACAGTCACAATTCCAGGCAAGAGCTATCCTATCAATTTGGCTGTGTCGTTCCGTCAAGGGAATAATTATCGCATTAACATTCTCACCGCCAAGCCCATTAGCACAGTCAACTCCCGTGGTGGATCGGTATCTAGTAACTCCTATGGAGCGATCGCTTTGGTAATCCCTATTGCCGATGGAGCGATTGGCACAGGAACAGTGTTTACGATGGTAGGTAATCGCATTAGTAATTTTGCGGATGAAATCCTCAGCACTGGCGCAAGTGCGACCACTACACCCTTACGAGATGTGAAGTTTAACTAAATCATTTAAAGACCTCCATTCCCTTGCGTATGGATGGAGACAATATTCTTGATTGCCCCAACAATTATGCTAAGTGGCTTTGATAAGTGCCTAGGGAATGAATGTTTTCTGTACTACCTATAGCCTCAATAGAATTTAATACCAAGCAACGGAAGTGTCACTACACTTCCGTTGCTTGAAAACCAAGCCCAGTATTAGTTTTTAAATAACTAAATGTCTACGACATTTTTTTGTTCAGTATAACTTAATGCTCGAACTTTATCAGGTTCAGAAAATTATGTTGTTTAAAATTCTTTGTGGTCTATTAATTGGCAGTGTTGTCTTCATCAGCCAGAGTAAGGCGATCGCCGCTCCACTTTGCAAGACTGTTATCTATACGCCACCCACAGCTAAACAGGCATTTGTTGGTGATTTGTGCATTCCTAAAAATCAAAAGCGTACCATCATTCTGATCGTACATGGTGGTGGTGGCGTAACGGGTAGTAAAGAATGGCTTTCCAGTTGGGCTGATGAATATCATCGTGCTGGCTATGCAACTCTAAATATCGACTATCGCTTGTTTAACAAGAATGAAGCTAAACCAGTTTTTCCGCAACCCGTGCAAAATGTTAAAGCCGCAGTGCAGTATTTACGAAAGGAGGCAAAACAATTGGGTATTGACCCAAATCGTATAGTTTTGCATGGTAGTTCGGCAGGTGCTACTCTCGCCGCACAGGTATTAGTTTCTGGGGGCGATTCCTATTTCTACGGAAACGAATTATGGGCAAATATATCCGATCTACCGAATGGCATGATTGGTTTCTATGGCTATTATACGGGCTTGACTCGTCATGCTGATATTTATTTCGGCGGAGATTTAGATAGCAAAGATCCCCAAGTACAAGAGCGCATTCGCAAAGCTAATGCAATCCTCAATGCCCAACAAGCTAATGCACCAATTTTACTTTTCCACGGTACGAACGACCGCATTGTACCCTATGGGCTGATGACTAAATTTGTGGAGGCATTGAAATTAGCTAATAAGAATGTAGAGGCGGTAACGATTACTGACGGTATCCATGGTTTCGATCGCACCTTAAATCCTGTTAATTTCAATGGACTTAGTGATTTAGGCAAGCAGAGTGCAAATCAGATTTTTGCTTGGTTAAGCCGTAAATTTCCCGAATAATTGTGAACGATTAGAGTTAATTGATTATGGTGGCTAGTATTTTTGCTCAATATTCTTATGTGTTTTTAGGAGCGATTTTCCTAGAGGCAATCTTTATATTATCAACTAATAAGGGGAGTTTTTCTCTTCCCGATAGCTTCGCCTCCCTTGGTGTAGCGATCGGCAGTTTCGCAAATGGCTTCTTGTCTCGAGCCGTTGTGGCGGCGATCGCTCTATTTGTATGGCAATATCACTGGTGGACAATACCATTGAATAATATCTGGGGGTTGATTCTATTATTTCTTGTTGAGGAGTTCTTTTACTATTGGAGTCATCGACTCGCCCATCGTATGCGTTGGGTTTGGGCAAGTCATGCCGTTCATCACTCAGGCGCACATTTCAATTTGTCGGTAGCATATCGTTTGGGGTGGACAAATCTAATATCTGGGAATTATCTAGTATTTACCCCTATGTATTTGCTTGGCTTTCATCCTTTCGCAGTGAGTATTACTTTATCAATAAATTTGTTCTATCAATTTTGGATACATACAGAGTTAATTCCTAAGTTAGGCTGGCTAGAATGGATTTTTAATACTCCTTCCCATCACCGAGTTCACCATGCTTCCAATCCTGAATACATTGATCGCAACTATGGTGGAGTTTTAATTATTTACGATCGCTTATTTGGGACATTCACCGAGGAGAAACGTGCCAATCAGCCTCGATACGGTCTTACCCGCCCCGTCTATTCCTTCAATCCGATCAGAATTGCTTTCCATGAATGGATATTGATTTACCAAGATTGTCAGGAATTAGATAAGTGGAGCGATCGCCTAAAATTGCTATTTTATCCCCCTGAATGGATATTTAAATATCATCGGCAAAAACAGGAAATCAATTCGGTCAAGCCTACTTTACCGATACACCAATGAAATTTCTAATAAACTTTTCTTGTTGCCGAAATTGCCGTCCCCCCGCGATCGCTGCTGGGGAGTTTGAACCACTGCTGGTAAAGAAGTGGCAGAATCGCCTATCAGGCTAGATGAGAAAATATTTCCCTGTATGCACGTGGCATGAGTGTGCGGGATATCCAATCTCAACTAGAGGAGATGTATGGTGTCGAAGTGTCACCAACCTTGATCGCCAATGTCACCAACGCGGTCTTGATTGCCTGTGTCGATGGGTTGACGGTTTTTCCTAATGCGATTCAAACTGTATTTCCCAAAAACACTGTCCAGTTGTGCATTGTCCACATGGTGCAACTCGGTTGCTTTTGTCTCTTGGCAGCAGCGCAAGCAGGTTTGCGCCGATATCAAGGCAATTTACCCCGATGCCACTGAATCTGAGTGAGATCTATTTTTGCCCAACTTTGTCCGTATTATTGTAAGAACAAAGCACTATAAATATCACTGTAAGTATTATGGGTAAATGCGATTATGATTGATTTTGCGGTGAATGGAACCCTGATGCGGGGTTTGGAGCTAAATGTAAATTTGCAAAAAGTCGGTGCGGTATTTGTCAGGGAAGATCGCACTGCGCCACTTTATCGCCTGTGGTCAATTAACGATCGCCACCCTGCCATGTTGCGGGTTAGTGCCGATGGACAGGCGATCGCCCTAGAGATCTGGTCAATCACCGCCGATGCCCTTGGGACAATTTTGCAATCGGAGCCTGCGGGTCTAAGTATTGGCAAAATTGTTTTAGCCGATGGTCAGGAGGTCTTAGGGGTTTTGGGAGAGCCTTTTCTGTGTGAAGGGCAGAGGGAAATTACTAGCTATGGTGGTTGGCGAGCTTATACAGGCTCAGCTAAGTAATAGCAAAGCTTTAGCAAAACATAAATTCCTCTGCATCGGTGGCAGCTTGGGGCGATCGCCCAGCTAGATTAATCACATCAGGACTGCCGTAAGCCAACTGAATATGCTCAGGGGTTAGCACCTGTCGGGGTGTGCCACTGGCAATTAGGCAATGGTTTAATAGTAAAAGATGATCGTAGCGATCGAGGGTTTCACCCCACTCATGGCAACTGATCAGGAGCGTCTTGCCTGCCTGTTTGAGTTCTTCATAGATCTGCCACATCAGGGATTCCGTTTTTTTGTCGATGGCAGTAAACGGTTCGTCCAAGAGCAGCAGATCCGCTTGTTGGGCGATCGCTCTGGCTAAAAACACGCGCTGTTGCTGCCCCCCTGACAGTTGCTTAATCGGGCGATCGCGCAAATTATCAAGTTCAACCCGCGCCAATGCCTCTTGGACAATTTCCTGCGATCGGCGACTTGCTCCACCCATGCGCCACCAAGGTTGATGGTTTATCCTTGCCATCATCACCACGTTCCACACCGTTACAGGATAGTCCCAATCAATCTGCGATCGCTGCGGTAAATAGGCAACCTTTTGGCATTGCTGCTTCAGAAATTGTTGATTATAAAAAACCTGTCCCTCTTGATTGGGAATCAGCCCCAGCATCGACTTGAGCAAAGTGCTTTTCCCCGCCCCATTTGGTCCAATCAGCCCGACCACAGTACCTCTGTTGATCTCAAAGGAAATATTCGATAGAGCTATGGTTTCACGATATCGTACCGACAGATCCCGCACTTCGAGCATAATCTTGGGTTAACGCCAGCCAAAAATGATAATCATTTTCGATTATACCCATAATTATAGACAAAATAATAAAGATTTTGAAAGCACCGCCTCCAAAATCTTTACTGCCTTAAATTTGAATGTCAAGCCCTTAAAAGCCTTTATTAATCAGCATTCTTAGTGGCTTTAATCGCGTAGTAACCTAGCAAAGTCGCCACGGTAAATCCTGTAAAAAACAAAGCAAACAAAACACTAATCCCACCAGTAATGCCGACTTGAGCAAGAATACCTTTGCCTGTAACCACTTCGTTAGCAAAACCCGCAACAATGCCAATCATAGCCATGCGACCATTCCAAGTCTCGGCGAAGTTGCTAAAACCAAATACACCTGCACCAGTCGGATTTACATTTAATCCAACTTGCTTAGGGGCATCACTATTAACTGATTCGGATTTTGCTGGAGTTGTAACCATGATCTATAACTTCTCGATAATAGCTTTACATTTATTAATAGAAATATACTTTTAATGTAAACAAATGTAAATCTGTCATCAGAAATATGAGGCTACAGCGCTCTAGCTCACAGATGACTAGCACCCAGATATTTGCCAATGGCGGGGGAATAAATTTCATAAATCATCGTAATTGGTGTGCCTCCATGCCATAGCAAATAATGTCTCCCCCAGTAGGTATTGATTTCAGGGTAGCCAAAAGCCTCCGCCACCTGAGGACAACTGCCATGATAAATGCCCTTGAGATCGCGATAAAGCTCCGTATATTTTTGATTGAGGCTGACCCAAATCGGCAAGGAGGGATCTTTTAAATATTTCTGCATCACCGCTTCCGACCACCATGATGTCGCATGGGAAAAGATTTCGCCCGTTTCTGCTGATCGCAGCCAAATTTGACGGCGAATGCGGGGAGAGGCGATCGCGGCAATATCGGGCGGCGCATTGTCATCATCGTCACCAATGGCGGTCATCGCCACCACATCAACGGTAATGGGCGATTTAGTGAGTAGCTGCAAATGCCGCGTGGGAGCGCCATCACCCAATAGAAATATTTGCCAGATAGGGGAAAGTAAACTAAAGGGCAAACCTTGACGAATATCTTCTTCACTACCCTGCCACATCGATTCGATACGGTTCCATGCTGGTGGTTTGCCGCCTTTGATGGCACAGGACGCAGGGATAGCAATAACTTCGGGAGATGAGGGAGCCATACAGGATTTCTCTTAACAATCCGTAACATACCCTAATATTGTAATCGGTTACAGTGGTTTGTAGTGTCTTAATCCATCTTAAAACTTTACTCAAATAGGCAGATATGTCAAAGCGAATAGTACTTTTTAATCACAAGGGCGGGGTAAGTAAAACAACCTCTGTATATAACATTGGATGGATGTTATCAAAAACTCACAGGGTGTTAGTTGTAGATGCTGACCCTCAATGTAATTTATCAAACTTGATTCTGGGTGATGACTTTGAAAAGTATTATATCGACCCAGAAACTAGACAACACAACATAAAAGATGGTGTTTCAGTTGCATTTGATGGAAAACCGTCTCCCATTCAAGCAGTGAATTGTTTTTCTCCATCCAGAGCTACTTCTCTGTACTTGCTGGCAGGTCACGCTAACTTATCAGAATATGATACAGCATTGTCATTTGCATCTATCAATGCTATGCCAACATTGCAAAATTTGCCTGGAGCATTTGCTCAATTAATGAAACTTACTGAAGAAAAATACAATATTGAGTACACATTAATTGACTTAAATCCAGGGCTAAGCGCTATCAATCAAAATTTATTTCTGTCTTCACACGGATTTGTAGTGCCAACAAACCCCGATCCATTTTCTGTGATGGCAATTGATACTTTAAAGGATAGACTACCAAGATGGGTGGATTGGAAAAGAAATTCTATCCAAAACTTTTCTGATTCTGCATATCCTCTTTTAGAAGGTGTACCAAAGTTTTTAGGTACTTTAATTCAACGTTTCAACATTCGCAATGGAGTTGCTGCTAGACCATATAGAGACAACATTAGTGAGATAAAAAAAAAGGTGAGTGAAGAATTTTTTGTTGCAATATCTGAGGCTGGAATGGCACTAAATAATGAACAATATCCACCAAACTTAGTAAGTAATGGTTATTGCCTAGATGAGATTCCTGATTTTCAAGGATTATTACCAAAATCTCGTGTTGCTGGAGTACCTATTTTTGAGTTAACGGATGCGGAAATAAATGAGACTGGGAAGATTCTTACAACAATGAGTGAAACAAGAAATGGGTTTTCAGAAAGATTTAATCACCTTGGCGAAGAATTGATTAATTTATTACACTATGCATAATGCGTTAAATTTGTTTAGGAAAAATATTGAGGAAGCAGAATCTCTTACTCCAGTGTATGAGTATTTGGAGGGTTCTATATCTACTCCTCTGTCCTTTGACGATTTATTACGAGCGCAAATCGTTTACTCTGTCAGCGCTTTTGATAAATTTATGCATGATCTTATTCGCATAGGAATGGTTGAGATATTTATGGGAAACCGTCCGACAACACCCCAATACCTTGCAGAAGCCATAACAATATCCACGTATAGTGAGTTGATATCTGCAACATTCCCCCCAAAAGAGTTTGTGTTTGAACAAGCAATTATCAGGAAACTTAAAACAGTATCTTATCAAACTCCTGATAACGTGGCAAAGGGACTAAGTTATATATGGAACGAGCCGCAAAAATGGCAAAAAATTGCGAGTAATATGGCAATGGATACTGAAACTGTAAAAACTGAGCTAAAACTGATTGTTGACCAAAGAAATAGAATTGTTCATGAAGCTGATATTAATCCTTTGACAAATCAAAAGTATTCAATTACTAAAAGTGATTGTCAGTCTGCGACTAATTTTTTGAAAAAAGCTGGCGAGGCAATATATGTGCTGATACTTTAGTTGGAAATGATTCCACAATACAGTGCTTTGAGTTGCTAACTTAAAAATCAAAAATATTTTTTAAGTTAGCAACTCAAAGCACTGATGCTCAAAAGTTATTTTGTACTACGTAAAACACCAATAGAATATATTCAAAGATTTAATAATGAGCAATCTATCCGCAGAACAGGTTATTTTGGTCGATGTTAACGATCGCCAGATTGGGGTCGCTGAGAAGTTGGCGGCGCACCAGTTAGGGCAACTGCACCGCGCTTTTTCCATATTTATTCTCAACTCGCAGGGGCAACTGCTATTACAAAAGCGTGCTAAGCATAAATATCATTCGGGCGGACTCTGGACAAATACTTGCTGTAGCCATCCGCGTCCCGATGAGTCGCTGGCGATCGCCACACAACGCCGCTTGTTGGAAGAAATGGGCATGACCTGCGAGTTAAAGGAACTGTTTAGCTTTATTTATCGGGCGGAATTAGATCAAGGCTTGATCGAACATGAATTTGATCATGTGTTTCTCGGCTATAGCGATCGCCCGCCTATTCTCAATCCTGAAGAAGCAGAGGATTGGCAATGGATTGATTTATCAAAATTACAAGCGGACATTCGCGATCGCCCCGAAGTCTATACCTATTGGCTTAGGGATTGCTGCGATCGCTTTATCAGTGCGCTGTAGATTAATCATTGGCGATAGCCAAAATTTCAGGAAACACCAGTGGCTCGTTTAATGATTGGCTCATATTGCTAATGACTGCTTGCAAATAGATCCGCAATTGCTGAAATTTAACCACGTTAGGCTGATAAGTACCATCGGTTTCTAGCTCAAACAAACGCCCTGCCAATAAATCATTGCTGAGGGTGGGATCTTCCAAGATTACCCCTTGCTCTGGCTCTTGCCAAGGGAACAGCCCATCGGGCAGATCGCCCTGCAAAATGGTCAATAGGCGATCGCGGCAAGCTTTAATATTCACGCCACGCATTTTTAACTGATTTAGCAATTGGGCAGAATTGATCGACTTAGTGAGATTAAGGCGACAAATTTCTTGCAATAGGAAGTAATCGGAATATTGCTGACGCGCCACATTATACATCTGTGAATAAAGTGGGGCTACGGCGAGTCCATCGGCGATCGCTGTCTTAGGTAGGCTTTCAATTTGAGCATTGGGTAGCTTTTGCGATAGCCAACGGGATAGGGATGGCATAGCCATTGTGCCACCCAATAGCAAAATCTGCGCCACATCTTCGCCTAATAGACCAGCATTGCTCAAGACATTATTCAATTCGCGATTGAGGCGCTTGATAAAGGGTTGCAAAATTAAGTTCTCTAATTCGCGGCGCATCACCAAAAGCGGATGTCCCATTAGTTCATCATTCCATTGCTCGCGGCTAGGGTCTTCACTAAAGGCAATTTTGACGCGATCGGCAAACTCTAACATCTGTCTTCCTAACTCAAAACCGCAGAGATATTGCTGGAGCAGTATCCGCAATTCTGGAGCAGGTGCGCCCACCTCTGGCAGACTGAGATGCTCAAGGTTGCAAAGATGGCGATGGGGATTGGTGATTAATTGCCAATGGGGATAGAACAGATGTATGACAATATCTTGATTGATGCCATTGCCCGCATAGTCAATGCTATGGACTTGGATCTTGGTAGCATCTACCCGCTCCTGCGGATTAACTGCGCCCTTCACCAAGCAAATGCTAGTCGTCAAGGCTCCTGCATCCATTAAGAGGGTAATTTGATTTGCTAATTCTTGATTATGGATTAAGGATAAAATTGGGGCGATCGCTTGCTCCACTGCCAAAACCTGTTCAGGTTGCTTGACTAGCCCTGCCTTCACGATCGCCTCACGGACATTGAGAATATAAGCGTCAGACCAATGATCGGGATAGCCAAACACCACACCACTCAGTTTTAGCAAAATCAAGCCCAAGTCTGGCAATTTGCCATGACTGGCACGGGTTTGGATCTGTTCTAACAGAGTTTTGAGAGCGCCCACCAACCAACGCAAATTCAATTGCTGTTGATCTGACCATTGAATGATCGGTTGCCAAGCACTGACCCCGCGATAGGGCAGTCCAATTTTGAGAAATTGCTTAAATTGATTGATGGCAATTTCGCCAGTTTCTAGCTCAAAGTTTCTTGATTTTTTGGTGACTACGCGCATATTGGCAGCGATCGGATCGTCAACTTGCTGACCAGTCGCCCAAGCTAACTGGCAGCTTAGTTCTTCACAATCATCAAGGGAGAGGGCATAAACCTTGTTGGTATTAGCATTGAGCAGACTGGCTCTAACTGCCACACTGCCAAAGTCGATGCCTAAAATCCAAGTGTCATCTAGGCTATAAACCTCTGGTGCTGGCGGTGCAGGAATGAGGGGATCGCGCTGTGTCTCGATGACAAGGGAGTCAATATCTAAGACATTTTCACTCGTGTCACTAATGGGCGCAACCGCAGACAGACCCATTTGTTGGCGGTGATCGTCAAGCAGTGGTTGATTAAAATTAAAAGTATCCAGATCATTCAGTAAGTTATCCCATTCTCTGCGACCAGAATCTGTGGACTGATCAGTTTGAGCGTCAGCAAATTGATTGAGTAGCAAGTCATCTGCATCAAGATTGCTATCATCAACTTCGTCATCGGCGATCGCCATCAAGTCCCCAGACAAATCACCATCGGCAACACCTGATTTATCAGCAAAGGCGCTCAGTTGTTCATATTCCTTTTCATATTCTAAGGAGGCAAAAAACTCATCTGCCGATAGCTCAGAGACTTGAGTAATAGGTTTAGCTTGAGAAGATATTTTTAGATTTCTTTGTTCTTGAGATAGTTTTGCCTCAAGCTGCTCTAGGGCCGCAGTCCAGTCATCTTCCCCATCATCGGTAACAGGCGAGGCGATCGCAGACTCGATACTAGACTCTAACACTGTTGCCATATCTTCCATTACCACAAAACTGGTAACTTCTGCCATCACTAAACTAGAGTCAGCATTATCTTCCTGAATAGTTTTATTTGTTGACGCAATCTCTTCTTCAGATGGCTCAAAGGCAAACATATCTTTGAGAATATCCGCATCTAGCTCCAGATTTTGCTCATCTCCACCAGGTGGAGTCTGTGTAAGGATATCTTGATCGATCGCCAATGTCTTGACGGTATTGGCAGTATTTAAAGACTGATGACTTTCAAGTTCTGTCGCAGGGTCGAAGCCAAATAGCAAGGTTTCCAGATCGCTTTCACTATCAAAATCAATGTCTAGATTTTGCTCTACACTTGCGATTGTCTGCCCTGTCAACTCCACTTCAAGATCAAGAATGGTATTGGCACTATCATCCGTAATATCATCAATAAACAGTGCGTTAGCATCTGCGGTAAATTGCTCGATTGGAGCAACTATTGCGCTAACAGATGGACTAATTGCACCGTCAACTGCTAAATTAGCCTCTGCATCCCCTTTGAATAATAAATCGAGTTCATCTCCAGTTTCAAAGGGATCATCCTGAGATTGCTTTGCCATGTTGTCCGCAATCACATCCGCAAAAATTGCATCCATCTCATCATCGATCGCGTCAGCAGACGAGCCTATATTTTCCGCCACTAGATTTGGGGAGGGGGCATCTGTCGATTCATCATCGAAGGCTTCATTTAACTCATTGAGAAATAGCACATCAGGATTCTCGATAATTGGAAAGATCTCAGATGCTTTAATATTCCCAACTTCATCAGGCTGCTCAGAGACTGCTTCTGTAGATGGAGCTGCTACTACGGGCAACTCTGGCACATTTTCAATTTGTAACTCCATAGCTTGGCGATCGCTATCAGTACTTTGCAGCAGAGTTTCAATAGTTTGTGGTTCTAAAGATAGGTCTTCTTCCCAATTGTTAACAGAGTAAGGTGTATTACGAATAAATTGATCAATGTTTGCCGCAATTAGGGGATCGATGCCCACGCCAGCATCCAAATGTTCTAAGTCAGAATTTAATTCATTGAATAGAGAATCTTCCCAATCAGGCGATTCCGCATCATCTTGATCCGCATTGTTGGCAAATAGAATTAGAGACTCATCAGAATCATCAGCTTGATCGCTGATAAGTTCGCGAAAGAATGGTGCATTAACTTTCTCACTGGCTCTTTCATTGGCTTTTGCTAAATTAATAGCACTAGGTTGAGCAAGCTGATTGGTTTGGCGATCGCCCTTAACATCGGGGGGGGTTTTAGAGGTAATGTTAATAGCTGAAGATGGACTAGTTGATACTAATAGTTCAGCCGTAATATCTTTAATTACGGAAATATTCGTTGCTGAACCTGTAGATTTACTTTCTAAAGGCAACTTTGCCATATCGATCGCATCATTTCCCAACCAAGATAGTAACTCTTCGTCTGCCGATATCTCCGCCAAGTTAGTGGGAGTCGGGCAATTGCTACTTTCATCTAGCCATTCCAAAAGTTCAGGATCTTCACCCCTAGGCATTAATTCATCATTAACAGGCACATCACTAACTGATTGCCCTCGCTCCAAGCCATTGCTCTCTAAATCATTGAAAGCCTGCTGGTTCTGCACTAGTTCTTCTAATTCCCTAACATCAGAAGCACTAGCCTGTTGATGTTCATCGTATAGACCAAAATTTTCAACTAGCTGTGTTGGAGCCTCAAGATCAAAGTCTGGATTAATTGTATTATCGGCAAAATAAATTTCCTGCGCTGATTCATCCGTCAGGGGATCAATTTCGGTGGTTACAGATTCCTCAAATAAGCTATCTGATGGGGCATCTAGTAATTTCTCGATACTCAGATTTTCAGCAGGGGCAGCGATCGCTAGAATATTTGACTCAATATTTGACTCAATATTTGGCTCAATATCTGAACTATCACTCTGCTCGATCTCAGAACTTAGCTCAATATTTGAACTATTACTCTGCTCGATCTCAGAACTTGGCTCAATATTTGGTGCAACTACTGCCAATCTAGGCTCAATAATTGTCTCCATATCCGCAGCAACTATTGTTTCGCCAAACTCGTTACCCGCCAATAAGGCACTAATTAGACTCTCGTCCGCAGGCTCTGGCACAGTCTCTAAATATCTAACAGGAATATCCGCAGGTAATTCGGGCAGTTGCACTGTCGGCGCATTAACTATTGGCGCTTCATTTTGAGCTTCATTTTGCTGACTAATGCGCTCTACCAAAGCACTAATTAACGCCTCACCCTTCTGCTCAAGGGTTTCCATATAGCTGATTTTGGTGGCGATCGCACTTTGATACTCTTGCATATCTTGCTCTAGGGACTGAAATGTAGAATTAAACATTTCATCTAGATGGGCTAAAAAGCGATCGCTTTGTGCTTGGACACGACTAGCAAACTCGGCATCATAACTGCTGGCACTGTTAGGAGTGGTATCTGTGACAGATGGGATAGGCGGATGCACGGTTTGCTGCACGGTTTGCTGTACGGTTTGCTGTACGGTCTGTTGTACGGTCTGTTGCACTGTATCCACAATCTGCTCACGCACATATTGATCAACCGATTGCAGCGATCGCCGCATTGATTCTTGCTGTGAGCTTTGAAATTCCTGAAATTGTTGCATCCAATTACTGCGATCGGACTCTAGTTTGGCAATTTCATCATTTAACCTTTGCTTTTGTTGATTTAACGAAGCTAACTCTTGGCTTATTTGCGATCGTTGCTGATTTTCCGCAATTTTGCTTAATCCTTGACTCAGGCTTTGATCAATACTTTGGTTTAGGCTCGCCGAAATCTCTCCCACCATCAACGCCCTTTCAACCGCCAAGGTCTGACTGACAATTTGCTGCACCGACTGCTGCACCGACTCTTTAACAACCTGTTGCAATGTCTGCTGAATTGCCTGTTGTAAAGAAGCAATCATGCGATCGTTGATAAATGTGGGGTTGGGGTCGGGCGTAGCATTGGTCATGGTGCTAGTCTCCTTAAATAAGTCAGGTTCCACGCTAAAAACATTGCCAGTAAGATTACTAGTCGGACTAACCAATGATGGGGGCAATGTCTCTAGTTTATCCGTTTTGAGCTGATTTGCGCTTTGGTTTATACCCTGTTGCTGTTGAGATTGCAGACGCTCTACCAAGGCTTGATATTCCTGTTCTAGATTGCCTAAATATGCGTCGTCGGTTAAGTTCTCAAGGTGCGATCGCAACTGTTTTAGCTGCTCCCTTTGATAGATCGTATCTGGTGACACCCTGCGTGACACAGAACCCACAGGACGGCTCAGCAATAGGTTAATTTCGTCAATTAAACTACTAATCACAGCTTTTGACATAATGCCCCCTAGATGACCTCCATATTTTGAGAGTAGCGATTAAAAAAGTAGAATTTTGGGCTACGATGTTGCGGCGCAAAGCGGCGCAATATCCTAACTTTAATGATCAAAAATGATCAAACAGGCAATCAAATGAGCTAAGCTCTGATGCCAAATTTGTTAGCAGACAATAGCACAATTTTTCCCAAATTTTTTGCTAATATCTTGACGACCTTTTGATAAACTTGCTCTTTCTTGATCTTTAACTTTTTTTGTGGGTATCTGGCAATGCTAAACGTCAAATTTGCTGACTTTTTCCCTAAATTACCCCAGACTTTTAAACAATCTCTGGTGACGGCGATCGCTGGGCTGTCATTTTTGGCGATCGCTTATCCTGCTTCGGCGGAACGCCGTGAGGTCGACATTCGCTTACTCGCCAATCGGGACGAGGGCTTTACGGTAATGATGCGAAAAGCGGAGATCTTAGCGCGATCGGCGGCTCAGCGCACCTTTGATCGTGAAGTCTTAGTTTCTAATGTATCCGTCAAAGTGACCGCCCAAAACCCTGATCTAGACAAAGCCGCCATTATTTTACAGTTACGAGTCTCGCGCCGTGATTGGGCAAGCCGCCCCGATCCCAAAATATGGGCAACCTATTTCCCGATGGCAAAGCGTCTAATTGGTATGTAGCCAAACAAAAAAGCCCCGCATTGCGGGGCTTTTTTGTTTGGCTAAATTAATAATCTAACAACCTAGAAGGAGAATACGGTTCTCAAAGTACCAACAAAGATAGTGCTGTTGGCGCTGGAGTTATTGGGGTTGAAGATGAATTGAACATCAGGAGTGATGCGGATATTGCTGGTGACAGGGAAGTTGTAGAACAATTCCAAGTTGGTTTGGGTTGCATTACCAACCTTGTTTTCGATGAAAGGTTGTCCAACAGCAATACCTGCCATTGCACCTTCCTTAAACAAGTCAGGGAATGCCAAACCAAACATCCAAGTTTGAGGGCTAAGATCAGCAGTAGCAGCACCAAGAATAGGTGTACGCTTGGTAGAGCCGAAGCCATAGCGACCAAACAATGCTGCACCCTTAGCAAACTTCCACTCAACATTTACACCACCCGCATTAATGTCGGTGTTAGCAACCGAGCCGTTGGTGTATAGCAACTTGAGGGCAAAAGGCTTTTCACCTTTGTCATTCTTAGGTGCAAATTCAAGTTCAGCAGTTGCTTGATAAGCATCACCAAACAAACCACCATTGTTAGCAGCAGTAGCAGCAGGTTGAGCGCCATTACCAGCCAAGTACAAGCCACGAAGGGTAAATGCACTCTTGCTAATATTCCAATCAAAGGCAGCACCAGCGCCACCAGTTTGGTTATTAACAAGAACGTGGAGAGGGTTGTTGATGAAGAAAGTAGAAACGAAATCAACTGCTTCATTGTTAGCGTAGCTGTTGGTGTCGATGTGATCATAGGCGTGCATCACAGGACCAACGGACACGCGAGCATCGGCAATGTTGAAGTCATAGCGCAACTTGGCAAGGGTAAATGTAGATCCACCAGCTAAGCCAGTGTAGTCTTGACCATAGGTTTGGAAACCGATATTGCTACCCGCAGGACCACTGCCAGCACCGAATGCAGTAGGAATATTGACAGTCCCATTACCAACTTCGAGTCTGGTCTTTAACAAGTCAGAGCCAGTAAAGCTGGTGTTGAGATCTAAGCGAACTCGGCTAGATACAAAGACGTTGGTGCTGGTTGGAGCGCCAGTATTACCACTACCGCCCTGTACGGACATGATTGCTTCGCCAGAGAGCTTGGTGGTGGTGGAGAACTGTTGAGCTTCGAGCTTAGCGGTCTTAGCGTCGAGGGCATCAACACGACCACGAAGGGTGGCAAGTTCAGCAGCAAATTCTTCTTGAAGCTTTTGCAAGGTGGCGAGGTCTTCTTTGGATACCTTGTCAGCCAAACCTGCGGAGATGATTTCGTTGATCTTGTCTAAGCAAGCATTCAAACCAGCAGCAAATTCATAACGGCTGGTGGCTTGGTTGCCACGGAAGGTGCGATCAGGGTAGCCAGCGATGCAACCGTAACGCTCAACGAGGGATTGTAATGCGGTGAATGCCCAGTCGGTAGGACGGACATCGCTGAGTTGAGATACAGAGGTAACGTTTTGAGCAACAGCATCGCTACTCATGGCTTGGCTGATTTTGGATACGTTGGTTTCAGCCATTGCGGGCATAGCGGCGATCGCGCCCAACAAGGTGATACCGCCAGCCAATTGCAAAGATAGTTTTTTCATATTCCACTCCTCACGAGAGTAAATTTTTTGTTTTAGGGGCTATGAGTTGGCGTTTTCCTAAGATTTTTTACTGATTTCAGGATAGACACTTTTTCTAAAGTAACTTCATATAGCGGTTGGTGCTGATAATTTGGTTACACAAGTCATAGATTATTTGTATCGTAGCACACAAGGATAAGGTTTTAGTTCACCCAACTGGCTTATTTTAACAAAGTCTAGGAATCAGATGGGGAAGCGAAGTCCTATTAAGCGGTTTTTGGGGCTGGCATTGTGGGGGGAGAACCTTATATATGTATGTGGTGAGATCCTAAATCATCACAAAAAGGGCGCAAAAAGGGCGCAAAGCGTGCCTTTCTTTAAAAACTAAAGACAGTTCTTAATGTGCCGATAATTAACGTGCTATTAGCGCTGTTGTTATTGGCGTTAAAAATCACTTGAATATCGGGAGTGATGGTGATGTTGTTGGTAATTGGAAATCTAATGAAAGCTTCTAGGTTGGTTTGCGTACTGTTGCCAACCTTGTTCTCAGTTGAGATACAGAGGTAACGTTTTGAGCAACAGCATCGCTACTCATGGCTTGGCTGATTTGGGATACGTTGGTTTCAGCCATTGTGGGCGTAGCGGCGATCGCGCCCAACATTGCGCCCAACAAGGTGATACCGCCAGCCAATTGCAAAGATAGTTTTTTCATATTCCACTCCTCACGAGCGTAAATCTTTTGTCTTAGGGGCTATGAGATGGCGCTTTCTCAGAAACTCTTTGCTAATTTCAAGACAAGCGGCTTTGCTAATATAACTTTAAGCAACGCTTTTCACTGCTAATTGAGTTACACAAATCATAAGTTATTTGCATCCTAGTGCACGAGGACGTAGATCTAAGAATTGAGTGACGAATCGAGGTGCGGGTCTAAGTACTATTACTCGATTCTTAGGTTTGATATCATTTTAATGGTTTTAATAGTTAGTTTTTAGGTTTTTCTATGTCTATTAGTTCAGATGCTCGCGATCGCCCCTTGCCCAATGCTCCCGATTTGACCGCCCTTGCCCAACAACTGGAGAGTGAAAATTCCCGCGATCGCCTCAGAGCTTTGGTATCTTTACGCAATTTGGAGCCTGAGCAGGCGGTTCCCCTCATTTTAAAGGTAATCGATGACGATAACCTGCAAATTCGCTCGATGGCAGTATTTGCTCTAGGTTTAAAGCATACAGAGGATTGTTTTCCGATCTTGGCAAAGATCTTGGAAACGGAAAATGACTATGGCATTCGCGCTGATGCGGCAGGGGCAATGGGCTACTTGCAGGATAATCGAGCTGTGGAGCCACTTTTACGTGCTTTTTATGAGGACACAGAATGGCTGGTAAGATTTAGCGCGGCGGTGTCGTTGGGCAATTTGGGCGATGGTAGAGCCTATGATGCTTTGATGCAAGCCCTTGATAGTGAAGAGACGATGTTGCATCAGGCAGCGATCGCTGCTTTGGGAGAGGTGGGGGATGTGCGCTGTGTGGATCGGATTTTGCGCTTTGTGCAATCGGATGATTGGCTAACCAGACAGCGTTTGGCGGAGGCTTTGGGGAACCTCAAAAGTGAAAAAAGTCTGTCAGCACTCAACTATTTATCTAAGGATGCCCATCCTCAAGTGGCAGTGGCGGCAGAATACGCTCTGAAAGCGTATAACCTATGAAACCTATGATTGGCGGCGTTAGCCGCCCATTATTCATTATTTCATTATTAGGTTATACGCTCACCATCACCTGCTCTAGTACGGTACTTCTTGCCCAGCGATCGGCTGCGAGAATGTCCTCTAATTCTGGATGTGATACGCAATCATGGCGATCGCATACATATTTAATTAGGTCAGCAATCTGGCTATAGCGAATCCGTTCTTGCAGGAATAGCTCTACCACTTGCTCATTGGCAGCATTGAGGACGGCAGGCATTGTGCCACCAGCGCGACCTGCGGCATAGGCAAGATCCATGCAGGGATATTTTTGATGATCGGGGGCGCGGAAGGTCAAAGTGCCGCATTTCACCAAGTCGAGGCGCTCCCATTGGGTGGGCAGGCGATCGGGATAGGATAGGGCATAGAGCAGGGGCAGGCGCATATCAGGGATGCCCAACTGCGCTAGTACTGAGGTGTCGGTGAGTTCGATCAAGGAATGAATGATGCTTTGGGGATGGATCACTATTTCAATATGATCGTAGTCAACGTCAAATAAATAATGTGCCTCAATTACTTCTAGCCCCTTATTCATCAGGGTGGCTGAGTCGATGGTAATTTTTTTACCCATTGCCCAGTTGGGATGCTTGAGGGCATCAGCAACGGTGACGTTAGTCATCTCGCTAGTGGGGCGATCGCGAAATGCCCCGCCCGAAGCGGTGAGAATGATCCGCCTTAGTCCATTTTCTGGCACACCCTGCAAGCACTGAAAAATTGCTGAATGCTCGGAGTCGGCTGGCAATAATTTTACGCCATATTTTTTGACTAGTGGTACGACCACTTCACCGCCAGCGATGAGGGTTTCCTTATTGGCAAGGGCAATATTTTTACCTGCTTTGATGGCGGCGATCGTCGGTAATAGCCCTGCACAACCGACAATCCCTGTGACCACTGCTTCGGCATCGCCATAGGCTGCCACGGTTTCAATCCCTTCTGCCCCTGCAAGCATGATCGGCGGTTGTGGCAAATCAGCGATCGCCTCCTTAAGTTCGCCAATTTTTCGATCATTGGCGATCGCCACAATTTCAGGCTGAAACTGTCGTATTTGCTGAGCAAATAAATCAATGTTGCCCCCTGCGGTCATGCCCACAATTTGAAATTCTTGAGGATATTCGGCAACAATATCTAGGGTTTGCGTACCAATCGATCCTGTGGAGCCAAGCAGCGTAATACGTTTCATAAAGGAAGGGTTTGTTAATTGTTTGTTAATATTTAATGCTTAATGATCAAAGTTTTGCATAGTTTTCTAAGCGATCGCCTTTTTAAAAAAATATTCCTTTAGATGTACGCCTTTTGCTAGACTAGAAAAACTGTTTATAGCTAATTGACAATAGAAATTACAACTTAGCTAAATTATTTGTCTTGGAGAAAACCACACTATGGCTCGGATGTACTACGACACGGACGCAAATCTTGAATTTTTAGCAGGTAAGACGGTTGCAATTATCGGCTATGGTTCTCAGGGTCACGCCCATGCCCTCAACCTCAAGGATAGCGGCGTGGATGTCATCGTGGGGCTATATGAAGGCAGTCCTTCATGGCAAAAAGCAGAATCTGATGGTTTAACCGTCAAAACCGTAGCTGATGCTTCGGCGGCGGCTGACCTGATCATGATTTTGCTACCCGATGAAACCCAAAAAGCGATTTACGCCTCAGAAATTGCCCCTAATTTAAAGGCTGGCAATACCCTTGCTTTTGCCCATGGCTTTAATATTCACTTTGCCCAAGTTGTCCCTCCTGCGGATGTGGATGTGATCATGGTTGCGCCCAAGGGCCCTGGACATTTGGTAAGGCGTACCTACACTCAGGGGCAAGGTGTCCCCGCCTTGTTTGCGGTATATCAAGATGCTACTGGACAAGCCCGCGATCGCGCTATGGCATATGCTAAAGGCATTGGCGGCACAAGGGGCGGCATCCTCGAAACCACCTTCCGCGAAGAAACCGAAACCGATCTATTCGGCGAACAAGCTGTACTCTGCGGCGGTCTGTGTGCTTTGGTGAAGGCTGGATTTGAAACCCTCGTTGAAGCTGGCTATCAACCCGAACTGGCTTACTTTGAATGTATGCACGAAGTTAAGCTCATCGTGGATTTGATGGTAGAAGGTGGTATGGCAAATATGCGCTATAGCATCTCGAATACGGCTGAGTATGGTGACTATACCCGTGGTCCCCGTGTGGTCAATGCGGCAACCAAGGCAGAGATGAAGAAAATTCTTTCGGAAATTCAGTCTGGTCAGTTTGCTCGTGAATTTGTATTGGAAAATCTATCGGGTAAGGCTGGCTTTACAGCAATGCGCCGCCAAGAGGCTGAGCATCAGATCGAAGCAGTCGGTAAAGATCTCCGCGCTATGTTTAGCTGGTTGAAGAAGATCTAGTTGATTTTTCAATAAAAAAGCGGCACAATGTGCCGCTTTTTTATTGGGATCAATGTTCTGTAAATTTAATAGGGCTGCGATCTTCTACCCATTAAGCAAATTTACGCAGCATTTTAAAAAAGTAAGGAATGTGATATTTCGCTGCTGCTTCATCATCGGTTTGTTTTGCATAGAAATTTCTAGCGATCGCTAATAGAAGTTGATTCCTATACAGAGAAACGTCTATATCCAATTCATCACTTGGTTTAATTTGATGCCAATATTCTTTAGCTTTTCTGATGGTTAGTAAACTAAAAACTAGCTCATGCTTTCTTTCTTCATCCGTAGTATTTTGAAACTCGTTAATCCAGCTATCTCTCAATTTATCTGCATCACTAAAATTCAATCCGTTACAATGACAAATTCGAGAACAGGCAATTTCAAAACTATTTTTTAAATCAGAATCACTGCTGATATCGTGAGACATAGAAATATAAATATTGTTGAGTAACAATTGGCTGTTTTTATAAAATGGAGGATTGATTTGTTCATCAAATAGTGATTGAAGTACTGGAATTAGAAAGTATGCCTCTTTGTGAATTAATCCTGTAGTCCATATTTCATGATCTAGCTCTGAATTAAGAGTATTGATTTTACCACTTTGATAAAGGTTAGAGAATATTTGCTGTGTATCAGTAAAGTGATAATTATTAATCTTTTTTATTTGAATATCTAAATCTACTAAAGCAAAGATTTTCTTGGGATGATTGTATTCAAGATAATTGTACTGATTATTTGTATCTTCTTTGATCATCTCTCGCAAAGTAAAGTATGTATCTAAAACGTCGTTGCGATCGCCGCAGTTAAAAAAGCATGGTCTAAGGTTGCTCCAAGGTTTGGGAACGCAGGCACTATAAAAATTTGCATCTGGAAAGTTTTCCATTTTTTTATAGTACAGAGGAGATAATTTACCATTTTCTTTATAAACATCACCTTCACACAGAATAATAATTTTGTTTCTAACTCTGCTATCACTTAAAATAAACTTGCAGTGTTGTTCTAATTCTTCCTTACTTAAACTCATAACTAATCACTACGTCTTTCTGTAAGTTTTGGCTCTAATATTTTTACATGGGAAGGTGTTAAGGCGTTACACAATTCATAGGAATGGGTAGCTAATATATATTGATTACTTGGCTCCCATTCAAGTAAGTCAGAGACAATCTGATACTGCCAATCTGGATGCAATGCAAGATCTACTTCATCCATTAATACAATTGCATCTTTAATATTGTTGTGCTTTATCCAAACATAGATACTTAACCTTTTTAGCTCTCCATGACTTAAATCTTCTGGTTCTAGTTCAACTGTTTTGCCATATATTTCTTTAGTAAAGGTTAATCCTGAAAAATCTGATCTTAAATTAACTTTTTTGTCTTGAAGTAAAAGCCTCAAATCTTTTAGTACATTTTGATAATTATTACCGTATTCACCTGTCTCTAGCGCTTGTCTAAAATCTTGATCTCTTGCAGTCTTAAAATATTCAATGAGTAAGTCAACTGCTAAGAAATCGTATGTAAAAAGTCCAGGTAATTTATTATTTGATTTACTTAGTAATGAATAGTACTTATCCCTATCTAAGAAAAGAGATCTTCTTGATGGTTTAGATAGGAACAAGAAAACTTGAGTTGATGGAGCAGCTAAGAATATTCTGTTTGATAGCTGGTTGAAGAATTGATGAGCTGAGTCAATTCTTAAATCTTTTACATTACAAAGTAAGGCTAAATTATCTGATGAATTATCTGTAGCAATGTAGTCAGATATATATATTATATTATCTTTTCTTAGTTTAGCCTTTAAAAGGTCTATCTCAGCGTTCAGTTCCTTTATTTTAAAGTCAGTTGTTCTTTGACTTTTTATTAAGTTAGATTTTGCTTGTTCAAGTTTGAAATTTAACTCTGAAGATAGCTTATCCATATCTTCTATTTCCAAAAAAATATCTAGTTCCCATAGTTGCGCTCGTAACATTTCTATAAGTAATGATTTAGTTGAATCATCAGGTTCACTGTCTATAGGAGCATATGAAGCTTGTGGATTTAATAACTCAGGATAATTAGAGTCTATTTTTTTTATGCTCTCCTGTAGTAGTTTTAACTTATTAGATAAATTATTTAATTCATTCTGGAAAGTCTTTGATTCTGTAAACACAGAAAACTTTGTTCTTATTTCTTCTATTTCTCTTTCAGCAGTATTTGATGCTTGTTGAACGACATAATCTTTGCAAACGAAAAATTCTAATTTTACTGTATTTTGGTTATCCCAAATATCAATAATAGCTAATATTCTTTTATCTTCATCTTTAGGCAAATTAAATCCATGAAGCAGATTTTTTAAAGCAAGCAAACTATCAGAATTAGCTGAGCAATATAACAATATAAAAACCAACTGCAATAAAGTACTTTTGCCGCCGCCGTTTTGGCTGCCGAGGGGGAAAACTCTAGGGTTAAAATCTTTCTCAAAAGTAATGTCTACATCCTTGAGAACTCGAAAATCGGGAACTTGAACTCTTTGTAAGTGCATATAGACTCCTGTTGCTTGCTTGTAATCGCTTAATTAACTGATTCCTGCTCAATGAACTTTATGGTATCCGACAAAATCTCATCGCGATCGCCTATTCTGCTTTGTTAGTGTAAGTCTTTGCTTGTGGTTGATTAGAGTCTAGAGCGAGATTAGAGATACGATTGCTTTTTTGTCTAAATAACTTGCTTACCATTATGACATCTCTATAGCAATCTTTGTGGATTATCATGATCGTAAATATTTGTGGGAGCATCTTTCATAATGTATCTCGACATTAGCCTTGGCGGTATATCAAGATGCCACTGGACAAGCCCGCGATCGCGCTATGGCATATGCTAAGGGCATCGGCGGCACACGCGGCGGCATCCTCGAAAACACCTTCCGCGAAGAAGTTCATAAATCGACTTGCGAAATTCTTGTAGTTTCTGGTAAATCATGGTAATCAATGTCAATTGGCTTTATTGAGCATTGCTCCTTTGGTAGTTTGTCTCAAGTACTTTATGCCTTTCTTTCCATCTTTTTAGTCTAAATTCCAAATGGGTAATCTCACAATCATTAGCGAAACAGGCTTTCCCCATGCTGCTTGCTTATTTGAGTATGCAGAGATCAAAATTTGGTGCGGATTTAAGCCGAAAATCCCTAAATTTCCAGTATTTTGGGGCTACGTTGATCATTCTGATCGCGCAATCTATATCAAGAAATCCATCCGCTTTGAAGTACCCGATCGCATCTTACAAGAAGCGATCGCTATCCTAGAAGAGAAGTATACTAATCGCTGGTTCTCTATCTGTTGGGGAATTAATTGTATCGACTTTGCGATCGAGGCAGCTAGGCTATGTAAATTAGAAGTTCCTGCGCGACAAAAGTTATTACCCTGCCATTTGATTGATGATTTGAGCAAGATTAACAACACTAGTACAAGGCGACTAAATTGAAGTTACTATAGCAAGAAAAAAAGCGGGAGAGAAGCAATTGGGTATCAAGAGTAAGTGCGGTATTCTCAAATCCATGCAGACTAGGACTGATTTCTTAACCGATGAAACTCATCTTTTGTAGGGCTGTGTCCCGCTCCAGCCCGAGACCTTAGCTATCTCAGGAATTCTATCTGTGTAAGATGAGTTAAGAAATGGCTAAGCCACTTCTTAATTTAGAATTACTTATTAGCCGATAGTTGGCGGTAAGCTCTAGAGACGAGTTGATCGTTGACAAAAGTGGCATTGAGACTTAAATCAGGACTAGACCAGCTAATGATTACGGCGCGATCGCCATATTTATGATCAATACCTAAAGGCTTGCCATCAGAGCCTAAAATGCTGGCAACTTGGTCATAGCGCATTCCCCTTGTTAAACAGACATAATTTTTGAGATTTACCGCAGGATTGCCGCAGCGATATTGAGCATTGGTCATATTGCTGTCATAGTGCTGCTGAGGTAACAGCGCCAAGTTGAAGGAAGGTGGCGATAGAGCTTCAATCAACCAGAAGGCAGCGATCGCCATGACCGCAAAAATTAGGACATCCTCGATGATTGCCCTTACCAAATTACGCTGGTGGCGGCGCTTGATTTGTTGTGCCTTTTCCTTAGTCCATGTCTCCCAAGGGAAGGTATCGACCCATTGCAGGGTCTGCTCGAAACGGGCGATCGCGATATCTTTGACCGCGATTAAAGTGCCTCTAGGATCGCGAATGGTGAGGCGGCTAGTGGTTTGGGCGGCGGCGATCGTCTTGGGATCGGTGAGCCAACCATAGGCAGCCTTGGCAAGATCGGCAATCTTTGCTTTGCCCTTGCTAATGGCACTACCTGATCTGCGATTTAGGTTCTTTTGGCTCCTTTGGTTCTTTTGACTTAGTGACGATCGCTTAGGTTGACGGGCAAGAGCAGAATTATTTGCAACAACATTAGCCACAGGCGCGGTCAACAATGGAATGTCCCGCCCCTGCGTGAGCATTGGTACTGATTCCCCAATTAAATAAAACTCCCATTCAATCCGCCTTGCGCCCAATAGTTGTAAGCGATTGAAGTAACGATCTAGGATTTGTGTAAATTCATTGAGGCGATCGCGATCACCATCGGCACTAATGAGCGTAAAAGCAATGGATAGAATCTGCTGCTCAAACTTAAATTCAGTTTGCTCTGCCGCCACTAGATCCATGTAATCGGAAGCAAGACTGGTCAGAATATATTGTAACTTCTGCCAATTCTGTTTGTCTTCAAGATTTAATCGCACTGCCTTCATAACTTTTCCTCATCGGACACATTTTTGTGTCACTGCACTGTCTATGCTTTTCACAAGCAGGATATTACCCAGTTAGCAAGTTTTATTAACATCCTATTAAAAACCCCAAGAAATTTAGAGCATTGGTGCTTCGCGCCAATGCTCTAAATTTTTTGGGGTTTTAAGTTAGCGACAAGCGCAACAACTCGCTAATACCTTTTTCTGCCACATCCAGCATTTGATTAAGCTGCGATCGCGAAAATGTATCGGATTCGCCAGTACCCTGCACCTCAATCAATTTGCCTTGGCTATCCATAACCACATTGAGATCCACCGACACCGCCACATCTTCTTGATAGTTGAGATCTAAAATTGGATGCCCATTAATTAGCCCCACTGATACCGCCGCCACGGATTTGATAATGGGATTACGGCTAATTTTACCTTCATTTAATAGGCGATTGCAGGCATCTTTGAGGGCAATAAAGCCGCCCGTAATGCCGCCCGTGCGCGTGCCGCCATCCGCCTGAAGTACATCAATATCAATATTAAAAGTGTAATTGGCGATCGCGGTCATGTCGATCGCTGCCCGTAAACTGCGCCCGATTAACCTCTGGATTTCCTGCGTTCGCCCCGACAGCTTCATCAGTTCTCGCTCCTGTCGTGGCATCGTGGAGGCAGGTAGCATCCGATATTCGGCTGTCAGCCACCCCTGATTGCTACCTAGCAAAAATTTGGGTACACCCTCAGCGATCGACACCGTGCAAATTAATTGCGTATTGCCAAACTTGGCTAACACCGATCCCGCAGGGGCAGAGGTAAAGCCTCGTTGCAAACTTACAGGACGCAGTTGATCCCAAGCTCGCCCCTCGGCACGTTGCCATTTTTCCATAGTTACGCTCATAATTTACAGTGCAATTTTTGCCCGTCATGGCAAAGCCGTGATGGACAAACTTAAGACAGATAAAACTTATAGCTCACGCCGCCATCTTCAGTAACATTAAAATCAGCATTCAATTGAGCCGCTTTTGCGTCTAAATATTGCTTTGCTTCATCTAGGGTTAACTGATTGGCGATCGCAAAACTAATTGCCGTAATGCTACCGTCATTAGCCTGCAATGTCGTTAAAAAGTTAAATTCAATCTGCCTTTGCCGTACTTCCTTGAGATCATCATGCCTTTTTCGCTGCTTCAAAACCAACCAAGTTCCCGCAGCTATTGCAGGAACTCCGATGATAATTCCCCCCATAGCCGCACTGCGATCTTTTGGGGTAGAATCTTTGGTCGCCAAAGATGAAACGGTCACGGTCAAAAATATAAATCCAATAGAAAAGAAGATACCTGCAAATATGTTCTGCATAGGTCGCAACCATAAGTCTTAACGACAATAATAACGCTGTCATTATTACAATAAACCGCGATAGCGAATAAAAACTAATACGACTGACCATGAGCCTAACGCCACCTTGATCGCCACCAATATATTCAGGATTGGGATAATACCGCCACTAAATAGGTCGCCCATTTGTCCGTGGGGCAGTTCTATCCCTGAGAGGGTAACTACTGATAGAACAATAAAAATCAATACTGATACCTTTTCCCAAGTGGCGGCGTGCCAACGTTTATAAACATTTTGTAATCTTTCGGGAGACGAAGTAATTGCAATTAAGCCGATCGCTGTGCCACCCGCCACACCTGCCGCAAAGCCTCCTCCTGGGCTAAGGTGTCCACGGATTGCGAGTTCGATACCGACTAGGGCGGCGACTGTTGCCCCTAGTTGAGCAAGGACAATGGAAGTCTGATCGGTAAATTGATAAATTCGGGTAAAGGGTTGCTCATTAGCCATCAAAAAATTTGCCCCCATAATTGCGATCGTGAAAACGATTACTTCAAAAATTGTGTCATAGAGGCGATTGCGAAATATAATACCCGACACCACGTTACTCACGCCGCTATCTTTGGCGATCGCCTCAACGATTGAGAAGGGCAAACGCGGTGCTGGGTTTGCTAGGAATAGCATTTTTAGCACAAATGCTATTCCTGCGGCGATATAAATCCATTTTATCCATTTCATATGTGAAAACCGTTTATTACGGACAAAGTGAAAACTGAAGACCAAAAATCATGAACTGCCCCTGTTTGTAACATGACTAACTGAAAGTTGCCATGAAAGGGACTTTGCACCTTTTACTTTTAGCCCAATACAATTACCTGCAATTGTTGTAGCGATCGTACATCATCCAAGGAAAGATTGGGAGAAACATTCACCGCAGCGAGAATTTCGGCGACATTTTTTTGGCGATCGCAGCCTAATAAAAATTGCCACTGAGCATCACTGAGCTTCACAATTTGATAATTGTAATCAAAGAAGTTGGGACTCTCTTGCCAGCCATAAATACAGGGGCTAGGTTCAGGGATTGCTGCTAATAGCTCGGATTCAATTTGCCAATTTTGCTTAGATAGAGGTGGGCGACTTAAAAAGAATTCATAATGGGAAATTGTGTGGGGATCAAGAACCTCTAGCAGTCGATATTTTTGGCGATCGCTTAGTCCTTGCAGCCGTTCCATCAGATCGGGAACCTTGCCAATGAGTCTCTCCAAGTTCCAAACTTGGGGATTGGAAAAGCCCAAGAAATCTAAGCCCGAAGCATCGATTAATTCAAATAGAGTATTGATATTGTAATCAATCTCCTGCGGATGCACATACATATCGGCAAAACAGGCATCCTGCTGGTTTTCCATTGCCCAACGCTCCTGCTCGCGGCGGCGCAAACAATTGGTTTCGGGCAATGTGGCAAATAGCGATCGCCCCACCTGCACGCCATCGGCATAGTCGCCACGGCGATCGCCCTGCAACAAAGCAATCGCCTCCTGCATCAAGCCAATTTCCCAACGTCCTAATTCGCTATAGACAAATATATGTAGCAATCCTCCTGGGGCGAGCTTACTTGCCAATGCCTGAATGCCACGAATGGGATCGGCGGTGTGATGCAAAACGCCCACGGAATTAATTAGGTCAAATTCTCCTGCTAGTTGATCGACATCAAACAAACTCAGGTGATGAAACGCCACCCGATCCGCCCGCGATCGCCGACAGCGCTCTTGTGCCACTGCCAAAGTCCCTGCGCTAATGTCAATGCCCACCACCGATGCTTCAGGATTGAGATGCACCAAATATTCTGTACTCACACCCGAACCGCAGCCTGCATCAAGAATGCGAATATTTTGGCGATCGGGCTTCTTGCCTGTACAAAAACTATAGGCAGCTTGCCAATTCCAGCGCCAGTTATACCCTGGGGGTGGCTCATCTAGAAATGGTTCGGGAGGGAAGGGGTAGACATTGTAGAGGGAGGCAACGGTATCAGTGACTTCACTGATTTGATCGGGGTTAATGGGGGCTTTAATCATTGGCTGTTGCAAATTATCGGGCAAATTTGTCAGTTAATCAGGTAAAAGTAGTGGTAATCTCAATCCTACAGCACCATTGTCGATGGTGATCTGCTTAATGCTAAATAAAATGCGGTAATTGACTTGGCATCTAGGCTGCTGTCAGCATCAGGCGATCGCAGTAATGCTTCTATCTCATCCCGACTCAACAGCACAACTTCAATATCTTCATCCACATCCTGAGCAGGGGGATGTTCTAGTTTAGTGAGTGTCTCGGCTAAATAGGCGTGAATTACCTCATCGGAATAGCCTGGGCAAAGATAAAACCCGCCTAGATATTGCCATTTGGCAGCACTATAACCTGTTTCTTCTTCCAATTCCCGTTTGATGGTGACATCATGCCCTTCGCCGACCTCTAATGTGCCAGCAGGAAATTCCAATAAATATTTCTGAATGGCAAATCGATATTGTTTAACAAGAATAAATTTACCATCTGCGGTTACGGGAACTGCTAAACCTGCCCCAGGGTGCTTGATGTAAGAATATTCACCAATGACTCCATTGGGTAACTTGATGCGATCGACATGAAAGGAGAATTTGGAGCCTTGGTAACTGAGGCGATTTTTAAGAATTTCTGAAGGTACTAACTCTGACATGGGTATGAGTTTAAAGGTTTGTGATTATTCTATACTTCATTTGCCTCTTGTATAGCTTATCGGCGCTTCGCGCCGACAAGCTATTGACTCTAGCTATTTCCTTGCAACTGCGCTAGACGTGCCTTGAGAATCTCTTGCTGCTTGAGAGATTCCGCTAGTTCGGCTCTGGCGGTTGCCACCACTTCAGGGGGCGCTTTTTTGACATAACCTTCGTTATTGAGGCGGTTTTGAGAAGCGGCGATCGCTGCCTCTAGCTTGGCGAGACTGCGTTCTAATTTAGCCGTCAGTTGGGCAATATCCACCACGCCAACTAGAGACACAATCACCTGCACCGTGCCAATTACACCCGCGATCGCTTTCTCTGTATCCTTGCCGCTAATTGCCTCCACAATAGCCATGTCTTCCACCCTTGCCAGATCGAGAATGTAACTTTTGGCAGCCGCCAGCAGCGATCGCTCCCGTTCGTTTTCTGATTGCAAGATTACCGTTAATTTAGCACTAGGCTTGATTTCGGCTTCAGCACGAAGATTGCGAATTGTACGAATTGTGCCGAATAGCAAATTGAACTGTTCTTCTAATTCGGGATCGATGGAGGCATTGTCCAGTGAGGGATAGGGTTGAATGGCGAGAACGGGACGATCGCTTGATGGTTCGCTAGTTCCATAGGTGAGCAGTTGCCAAATCTCTTCGGTGACATGGGGAACAAAGGGATGCAATAGCCGTAAAACCCCATCAAGGACGAGGCTAAGGGTTTGGCGCACCCTATCGCGAGACTGGGGATCGGCGCTCTCTTGCAGACGCGATTTCACCAATTCAATATACCAATCGCAAAAGTCACCCCAAAAGAATTCATAGAGACTGCGGGATGCTTCACCGAGGCTATAGGCATCAAGCTGTTCGCGCACTTGCAAAATGGTTTGATGGTAACGGGACAAGATCCAGCGATCGGCAAGTTCTAGATTTTCATTAGGAATTATAGCGCTGTGATGATTGCCATCCAAATTCATAATCACAAACCGTGAGGCATTCCATAACTTATTGGCAAAGTTTCGCGCTGTCTCCACCGTTGTCGATTCATCGGTTTTGCGATTGTAATCAAGGCGAATATCCTGTCCTGCCCCCGTCACTTCCTTGACGAGGGAATAACGCAGCGCATCGGTTCCATACTTGTTAATCAGCAATAAAGGATCGATGCCATTATTCTTGGATTTAGACATCTTTTGATTATTTTCATCGCGCACCAATCCATGAATGTAAACCGTATGGAAGGGCATTTTACCCGTGAAATAACCTGCCATCATCGTCATCCTTGCCACCCAGAAGAAGATAATGTCAAAGCCTGTTACCAAAACACTCGTGGGATAGAAGGTTTGAAAGTCCGCAGTTGCTTCTGGCCAGCCTAGGGTGGAGAATGGCCATAAGCCCGATGAGAACCAAGTGTCTAAAACATCAGGATCGCGCTCTAGGGTGACATCTGCACCAAATTTTGCTTGAGCTTGTGCGTAAGCTTCCGCTTCGGTCTTAGCCACAAAAATTGTGCCATCGGGGGCATACCATGCAGGAATCTGATGTCCCCACCAAAGCTGACGGGAAATGCACCAGTCCTTAATGCGGACTAGCCAATCGCGATAGACCTTACCCCAGCGATCGGGAACAAAAGTGGGGGAATTATGCTGATCGAACTGCTCTAGAGCATTGTCGGCGAGGGGCTTGATTTTGACGAACCATTGAATGGAAAGTAATGGCTCAACGGGAACCTTGCCACGTTCGGAATAGGGAACACTGTGGGTATAGTCTTCAATCTTTTCCACTAACCCCAATGATTCTAACTTTGCCACCACATTCTTCCGCGCCACAAAGCGATCCTGCCCTTGAAATTCGCCGCCATTTTCATTAACGGAACCATCTTTATTGAGAATATTGATCAAGGGTAAATTATGGCGCTGTCCCATCTCAAAGTCGTTGGGATCATGGGCGGGTGTGATCTTGACGCAGCCACTACCAAAGGTGCGATCGACATATTGATCAGCAATGATGGGAATTTCACGATTCATGATGGGCAGCATCACCGTTTTGCCGATGAGATGCTGGTAGCGATCGTCTTCAGGATTGACAGCCACTGCCGTATCACCGAGCATGGTTTCGGGACGGGTGGTCGCTACGACCAAGTGACCAGAGCCATCGGCAAGGGGATAGCGAAAGTTCCACAGATGCCCTTGGACTTCTTTGCTATCTACTTCTAAATCTGATACGGCTGATTGGGAAGCGGGACACCAATTAACAAGATATTCGCCCCGATAGATCAAACCTGCATCATAGAGTTTGACAAAAGCTTCAGTTACGGCATTAGAGAGTCCTGCATCCATCGTAAAGCGTTCCCTCGTCCAGTCTGCCGAAGCACCTAGCCGCCGCAACTGCGAGACAATTGTGCCACCTGATTCGGCTTTCCATTGCCAAGCCCGTTCTAAAAATTTTTCGCGCCCAATTTCTTGGTTGGTCTTGCCTTCTGCCTTGATCTGCTTATCGAGAATGGTTTGGACTGCAATACTGGCATGGTCAGTACCAGGCAGCCAGAGGGTGTTAAAGCCGCGCATCCGATGGTAACGGATCAAAATATCGATCAATATTTCCTGAAAAGCATGACCCATGTGCAGACTGCCCGTGACGTTTGGCGGCGGGATCATGATGCAGTAGGGGGGGCGATCGCTGTTTGACTCTGCCACAAATACGCCGCTATCTTCCCAATATTTTTGCCATTTAGTTTCGGCTTCGAGGGGGTTATATTGTTTAGGAAGTTCGGTCGTACTCATAACAGGTGCAGCAAAGGGTATAGGTTTTGATTGATATGCAGCAAGTATCTTAGCACTTAAATTTACTAGCGCGATTGTCAAAGTGTCACCCGATCGCTAACAAACTAATTAGCATCATGCGCTACACATTGCGCGATCGCCATGACGCTATAAAATGTAATGCGAGTTACCTGCGAAAAACAAGAGTTTTTCAATATGGGACTCTCACACATCTAAATTACATCTAAACTGAATGGCGATCGTGACAGCATTCATGGCTATTCTCTGCCAAGGTTGAACAGTTGACGCAGAAAAGCAGCAAGCGCAGCGAGGGCGATCGCTCCTGAGATGGAATAACTAATGGGCATGATTAGGGGCGTGACATCGAAATTGGGGTTAGAGTTGGTGGCGATCGCTTGATTTGCGACCTGTTTTTGCACTTGATTTTGGTTACTCATATTTTTGAATTGTTTTTAATTGCTTTGACAATTCCAAGAATCTCAAATTAAGTTTGGAGATTAATAGACCTGTTGGGAAATAAAAGTAAAGTACAGAAAGGGTTTTACTTTTTCCATCCATTTTTAAGCAGAATCTAAATAGAAGTTCCATAAACCAGCAGCATTC
>NZ_JACJPY010000048.1 GCF_014696345.1 Pseudanabaena cinerea FACHB-1277 | reverse complement strand
CATTCCCACCACAATCTATAAATTCTGCAACCATCTCAAATTGGGAATGCTCTGCCCTAAACCTTCGCAAATCATCGAAAATTCCAAACTGCCCTAAACCTCGAACATTCATCAACAATCCCCAAACCGCCAAAAATCTCTAATATTCAACGACAATCCCCAAACCGCAGTCATGAATTATCGGTAACAGCGAAGAGGGTAGAGCATTTGCGGATCGAGATTTTAGTGGAGAGTTGCGAGATGGTGGCGCAAATGCTCTACCCCTACAAATTACAAATTACAAATTACAAATTTTTACCTTTTGCCTTTTTACTTTTTCCTTGCCCGTACTGTGATATCGCTTCTCCCAAAAATGTCCAGTGCGATTCATCATGCGGTTAAAACACATCGCTGTATACCAATTCAACCAGTGCATAATTTTTGGTAAATCCTCTGGCTGCAATGGTTCCAATAAATAATGAATATGGTTACTCATGATGCAGAGGGCATAGAGTTTAAATCCATATTTATCTTTGCATTTTTGAATGGCATAAAGCAGCACTTCCCGACATTCCAACCGAGTCAATCGAAATTCGCGATTATTACACCGCACCGTAATATGAAATATTGGGCAATATGGAAGTCAGATGGCGGAGATATTACAGGTTGGACTGAGCCAATCGGCGTAAGTTTTTACCTTTTGGGGTTAATGCAACTATCATAGGCAACATATCACACATATTATTGTCAGCAGATAGCACATTTTGCCCCGCAATCCCATATGTCTTTGCCCCCATCCCCTCCATTGCAGCGCGATCGCCAACTATCTCTCAAGATATTGTTAATTGTTCCCTTTGTCACCCAAGTCATTGCGGCTGTGGGCATTACGGGCTGGCTATCGATTCAGAATGGGCGGGAAGCAACACAGGAACTCGCACCCAAGATTGGGCAAGAAGTTAGCAATGCGATCGAAACCCATGTGCGTGGTTATTTTGGCATTCCCTTAAAGATTTTGCAGACGCATGGCGTGAGCGCCCAAGTGGGAATTTTGGATCTGTCCAAGCTTGCGCCAGAAGCTTCAGTAAGCTTGGGAAATCAAGAGTTTGATATCCAAGATTTTGGCAATGCGGCACGCTTGATCTGGCAACAAATGCAGCAGGCGCAAAATCTTTATTTCTTCTATGCTGCTAATCCTAAAGGGGATTTTGTGGGTGTAGAACGCCGCGCTGATGGCAACTTGTTTTTTCACCTCTCTGTTTTAGATCGATTCACACCATTAAGTCTTGAGACATTAGCCAACAAAATTTCACCATCCCAAAAAGTCATCTATGAACTCAATCGGGAAGGAAGATCCAATCAAAAAATAGCCACTAACGACTATGACTCACGCCTACGACCTTGGTATCAAACCGCGATGCAAAAACGGCGCGTAACATGGAGTCCGATCTATCGATTTGTGGCACTTCAAGTTTTGGGGGTTACGGCTTCTTTGCCGATTTATGGCAATGATGGACAGTTGCGCGGAGTATTAGCGATCGATTTACCGCTTACCCAAATTGGCGAGTTTCTCACATCCTTAAAGATTGCCAAAACAGGACAGGCATTTATCTTAGAAAGGTCTGGCACAATTGTTGCTGCTTCCACACCTATGCTAAACGCCCAGATTCTAAACACACCACAACGGCTAGAAGCAAGTCAGAGCCATCATCCATTGTTGCAAAATATCTTCGTCACTCTGCAACAGCGCTATCCGCAATGGCAAAATCTCGCCGCTCACCAACAAATCCAATTGCAGTGGCAAGGAGAAACTCAATATATTCAAATCACAAGGCTTCAGACCGATGAGGGGTTAGATTGGTTGTTGATTGTTGTCGTACCAGAGCAAGATCTTCGCGATCGCATTGATATCAATACCCGCAACACGATTGTGCTATGTATTCTGGCGTTAGTATGTGCGAGTGTGACTGGCTTCTATACATCAAAATGGATTGCTAAGCCTGTGGAGAAGTTGATTGAAGCTTCCCATATGTTAGCGAATCTCTCCGCTTCGGCAGATTTGGCAACGGGGCGACCCTATCGTCCAATTGAAACTGCGAATGTGCGTGAGCTATCGATTTTAGCAGAATCCTTTAACCAAATGGCGCAACAGTTGCAGATCTCCTTTCAAGCCCTTGCCCAGAGCAAAGATGAATTGGAAATTAGAGTAGAACAGCGCACAGCCGAATTAGCGGAATTTTTGAGTTTGCAAAAGGCTACCTTTGAAGCGATCGCCGATGGAGTGGTGGCTGTCAATCAAGCAGGAAAGATTACCAGTTACAATCAGCGCTTTGTGGATATGTTTGCGCTGTCGCCAGAGATTTTAGTTCAGCCCGATTGTTTGCTGCGACTAGAATTTCTATCTACGCAAATGATTAGCCATGAGCAGTTTATGACGCGATCGCAGGGCATCATTAGCCACCCTGATCAAGAAAGCTATGATTTACTAGAACTCGCCGATGGTCGCGTGATCGAGCGCTATTCCTGTCCCCAAAAACTAGATGCTCAAATCATTGGGCGGGTATGGAGTTTTCAAGATATCACAGCGCGGATTCAGGCCGAACAAGGTTTAGAAGAACAAAAAACCTATCTGCGTCTAATCATTGATAGCATTCCGCAGCAAATCTTTTGGAAAGATACAAATTTGGTATTTCGTGGCTGCAATAAAAACTGGGCAGCATCTGCTCAGCTAGAAAGCCCTGAAAGTGTCATTGGCAAAACTGATTATGACTTGATCAAAGATGCCCATTTAGCCGATATCTTCCGCCATCATGATCTCCAGATTATGTCATCAAATCAGCCTGAACTCCATGTGATCCAGCGCAAACTCAATCCCGATCGCTCAGGGCATTCTATTTGGCTAGATGCTAGCAAGTTGCCAATCATTGATGGTGAAGGTAAAACCATCGGCATTTTGGGTGTGCTGGATGATATTACAGAACGCAAATTGGCAGAGGAAGCGCTTCAGGCGGAACAGGAGAAATCTGAACGCTTACTGCTCAATATCTTACCGAAAGCGATCGCCGATCGCCTCAAACAGGTGGATGGCATCATTGCCGACAGCTACGAATCCGTGACCGTCCTATTTGCCGATATTGTGGGATTTACCAATATGTCCTCAGAGATGGCTCCCCAAGAATTAGTGGATTTACTGAATTCTATCTTTTCCAATTTTGATACCCTCTGCGAAACCTATGGCTTAGAAAAGATTAAAACCATCGGTGATGCCTACATGGTGGCGGGTGGTATTCCTGTACCAACGGATAATCATGCAGTAGCGATCGCGCTGATGGCACTAGACATGGTGCAGAAGGTGCAGGAATTGCGGGAGCTAACGGGACGCAAATTGCAAATTCGCGTTGGCATCCATACAGGAGCCGTGATTGCAGGGGTAATCGGTACGCAGAAGTTTATCTATGATCTGTGGGGCGATACGGTCAATATCGCTAGTCGCATGGAATCCCATAGCGAGGTGGGCAAAATTCAAGTAACTGCCGCCACCTACGAACTGCTCAAACAGCAATTTGTCTTAGAAGAACGCGGGGCGATCGAGGTTAAGGGTAAAGGACAAATGCGGACCTATTGGCTAGTGGCAAAGGGATGTAGCAAGAATCACTAATGATTTACGCCCAAGGATTTGGTAAATGCCAAAACCTGCTGCCAACTGCTGCCAGTGGGTAGCCAATGAATTGGCAAATTGCCATTGCCAGAGCCACGAAACCATGTGCGCTGCCGCTTGGCAAATTGGCAGGTATGGGTAATGGTTAATTCTTTGGCAGTGGCTAAATCAATCTTATTGGCAAGATAATCGCTCATTTCGCCATAGCCAAGGGTTTTTAAGAGGGGTAAATCTGCACCATAGCGATTTTGCAAGTCCCGAATTTCATCTAGCCAGCCTTGATTGAGCATTTGTTCAGTGCGATCGCTGACCAGTTGCCGATAAGCATCTAGATCCGCACATTCCAGACCGATCTGCACAATGGGATAGTTGGGCGGATGTTCTGATTGTTGGGCGGAGAGGGGGGTTCCCGTTACATAAAACACCTCTAGCGATCGCATGGTTCTAATTTGATCATTGCGATGAATTTTTACAGCCCCCATGGGATCGACCTGTTGCAAAAGTTGATAGCAATAATTTTGTCCTAGCTCCTCTAGTTGCGATCGCAGGTCTGGCTGTGGCGGCACACGGGGAATCTGCAATCCAGAGGCGATCGCCTTGATGTACAGCCCCGAACCACCGACGAGAATGGGCGTAACGCCATCACTATGAAACTTGGCAATTAGCGCCTGAGCTTGATCTTGATAGTCAGCAAGGGTGAGGGTTTGGTCTGGATCAATAATATCTATGAGGTAATGGGGAACGCCCTGACGCTCTGCTAGAGATGGCTTGGCAGTGCCAATATCCAGATCGCGGTAAACCTGCCGCGAATCGGCGCTCAAAATGGGGGCTTGGAGGTGCTGGGCAAGGGCGATCGCTAGACTGGTTTTGCCTGTAGCGGTTGCGCCTAAAATGATGATTAAACCTGCGGTGGGCATATGTGCATGGGGGATGCAGTTACTAAGCAATTACTAAGCAATTACTAAGCAATTACCAAGCAATTACATCAATTAGTTAACTGACGGCGAAAATCTCTAGGGCTGAGCCTGAGTGGGTTTTGGGTGTCCCAAATGCCTAGCTCCTGCAACCTTGCCTTAGATTGGGCGCGGCTGAGTCGCGCATCATATTTAGAATTTAGGGGATAGGGATCGGCGATCGCCAAGCCTTCGGATACGAGATACTGATTGACTAAGAGATTATCTTTCCAGATATAGGCTAGGAGGCGATCAGATTTGTCTTTGCGCTCCACATCAAATTCTAAAATCACCTTCTGTTCTTTTATGAGATCTGATAAACGCTGTCGGGCGCGATCGCCCCAAGGGGCTTGCTCTTTGAGGGGCGCACTCATTCCCAAGAGACGAATACGCTGCACCGTGGTATTCGGGTTACTCACTAAAGATGCTTCAACGGTTTGACCACTCACCACCCGATTGACGAGCCATAGTTCACCATTGATCCGATCAATGGGCTGCGTCATCATCATCACAATATTGGCGATCGTTAAGACTATCACCAATATCAAAATTAAACCCCAAGAATTAATTGCAGGTTTCGATCTTGCTCGCTTCTGCCCAGTAACAGCACCCATGGAGATAATCCTAAATATGCAGAGATAAGTAAAGGTAGACAGCGCGAAGCGCTGCCTTTACTTGCTATTAATCATGATCGATAGGAAACGCAAATTGGAACCAATGACGTTTGCGCTTGGCAAAAAATTGTCCAAATTGTAACTGATAAACCTCATCTTCATCTTGAGTTTCCAAGTCTAAATCCGATAGGGCATAGCTCGAACAGATCAAAGCATAGCCTTCCTGCTGCAAAGACTTAGACAAACCCATCACCTCATGCTGATCGAGCTTACCCGAATTAACCCGCATCGCACAGGCAGTACAAGCGCCATTGCGACAGGCAAAGGGTAAATCTACGCCCTGAAGCTCAAGGGATTCTAAAATATAGCGATCGCCTTCGATATCGGCTTCATAGATTTTGTCAGCTTGGCGATCGCGGATGCGAATGTGATAGGTCATATTTTTAGCATCCTTAAGCCTTAACAGGAATCATCCCTGTCTGGCGTGCATAGTCAAACAAGCCACCTGCATCAATGACAGGACGGACATCACCGAGAGACTTTAGCTCAAACCTTGCGCCAGTGGTTTCATTAATAATCACATTATTGTCAAAATCAATAGTTGCTTCCTCCCCCGTGGCAAAACGCTCCACCAAACGCTCCTCTGATTCCCAAGGATATAGCTCACCCGTGGCGGTACAGTTACGGAAGAAAATGCGGGCATAGGACTGAGCAACAACTGCCTCTAACCCTGCTGCGCCAAGGGCGATCGGTGCGTGTTCTCGCGAAGAGCCACAACCAAAATTTTCTCCCGCCACGATGATCGAGTAAATGGTCTTGCTTTCATTTTCAGGAATAAAGCGATCGTAGCGATCGGGCAAACCAATTAAGGCATAGCTACCCAATTTTTCGTATTCTTCAGGTTTCGATGGCACAAGGGTCAAATATTCCGCAGGAATAATTTGATCGGTGTCAATATTGTCATCCAATACAAAAACCTTACCTTTAATAATCTTGCTCATAATAATTTTTTGCTACTAAATTTGAAAATAGGGAATTGCGGCATTGCGACAACGCTCTGTTTTGACTGACTAATCAAAATAAAATAAGGTGACAACCTTACGCTGTTCTTCGGCATCTTTGCAGGTTTGCAGCAATGTCTCACTGCCATGAAAGGCAAAGCAAATTAGTTGCTGGCACTTAGAAATAATTTCTTGATTGCAGCGCATACTTGCCTCCGCTAGGGACAAATCATCATTTTCACTATGCTCGATCAAATGAATCACATTTTCTAGTTGCTCGCGTGACTCATAGGGCTGTCTATCTAAGCTCTGTGGCAAAATCACGGTCAAAAGGTTAGGATCAGCGCGTAAAGCTCCACGAATGGCGGCAAAATTTGTCCCTGTCGCGCCAGAGGTGATGATGCTATTGCCCGATAGCGCCAAGGCATAGCTGAGCAGTTCGATCAGCAGTTGGTGGGTTAATGGCACATGGCGGGAACCTAAAAACGCAATTCGCTTGGAGCCTTGTTGCTGAATTGTCGCCAGCTCCTGCAAAAAGTCGTCAAACTTGGGTAGATTAATTGACTGAGTCAAACAAATCCCTCTCGATTACTACTTACTGAACGAATATTTACACAATATCACTTTGCCTCTAGCTAAGCAATCTATGCGTTACGAATCCCCAATGCTCACATACTTAAAACTCGCTATGGCAAAGCCCATCAAGTTAGCATTGTTATTAATGTCAGTCCTACTGATGGAGATCCCTACGATCGCCGCCGACAATACCACCAAGGCTACGCCCAAAGTTACGCCCAAGGTTACGCCCAAAGTGGATCAACGCGCCGCCGATCAATATCGTCAGCAAGGGCTAAGCTATCGGCAGCAACAAAGGTTTGATGAGGCGATCGCTGCCCTCGAAAAATCCGTTAGCCTCGACCCGAATAACTTAGATGGCAGGATTATTCTGGGCTGGACACAGCACCTCGCCAAGCAACCCGAAGCCGCCGCCCTTTCCCTCTGGGAAGCTGCTTACCGATCGCCCACCGCCACACCAGTATTTAATGCGATCGGCATTGTTTATTTAGTGCGGGGAGATTTGCCGCAGTCGGTGCTTTTGCATAGTTGGGCGGCAATGCTGAAGCCTGACAATGAGATTGCTTACTATAATCTCAGTCTTGCTTACCAACGCTTGCAGCAATATGATCTAGCGATCGCCTATGCAAGTCAGGCAATGCAGTTAGAACCGAATAATCCCCATCCCTTTATTGCCAAAGCGATCGCTCAATGGTCTTCAGGCGATCGCTCTAGTGCAAAGCAAACTTGGCAACAGGCAATTAGTATTGATGGTCGCTATAACAATGCTGAGTTTTTAAACTTTCTCAATGAAGCTGGATTTAGTACCGATCAAATTCAAATCGCTAAGCAGATGGTATTGAGTGGCAATGGCTTGTGATGGGATGGAGACTCAAAACCTTTAAAACAATCCCGCACTAGGCATGATTACAAAATCATTGACGATCGCATCGCTAGGCAATAAAACTAAAGACATAATGGCATCGGCAACAGTGGCAGGGCGTAGCATCGCTGCGCGGTTAAAGTTTGCAGGCACTTTGTCGCCGAGGGTATCCCAAAGTTGGGTATCCACTGAACCAGGGCAAATGGACATGATTTTGATGCCATGTGGTTGCTCTTCGGCGGCGATCGCCTGAGTCAAGCCCAACAATGCAAACTTACTGGCGCAATAAGCCCCCCAATTGGGAAAACCCTGCTTTGAGGCGATCGATCCGACATTGATGACTGTGCCGCTTTTTTGCGATCGCATCGTTGGCAGTACCGCCTGTAAACATTGCCAAACACTAGTAACATTCAGATCAAATAATTTTTGCCACTCCATCAAGGGCATATCAATCAATTCGCCAATGTAAGCCATCCCCGCATTATTAATGAGAATATCCACACCACCCATATCTTGAACGATCGCCTGTACCTGTGTTGACACCGTAGCGATCGCGCCAAGGTCTATGGCATATCCCTTAACTTGGCTATGGTCGGCAAGCTCATCAAGTAGGCGATCGGGATGCCGACTGATCAGGCTCACCTGTGCGCCTGCTTGCAATAGCTTCAGCGCCACTTCTTTGCCAATACCACTACTCGCCCCTGTGACGATCGCCTTGCTACCCGTTAATGTGTTAGATAATCTATCTGTCATGACTTAACCCTATGATGCTGCAATTATCTTAGTCTAAAGAATTTGCGATAGGAATTTCTTCGTGCGCTCTTCTTGGGGATGTTGGAAAAATGTTTCAGGCTCAGCTTCCTCCACGATCAAACCGCCATCCATAAACACTATGCGATCGGCGACCTCACGGGCAAAGCCCACCTCATGGGTGACAACCACCATCGTCATGCCAGAATCTGCCAGCGATCGCATCACATCCAATACTTCACGCACCATTTCAGGATCAAGGGAGGATGTCGGCTCATCAAATAGCATGATCTTCGGTTGCATTGCCAATGCTCTGGCGATCGCCACCCTTTGCTGCTGACCGCCTGACAACTGCAAAGGATATTTGTGAGCTTGCTGGGCGATTCCCACCCGCTCTAATAGCTGCATCGCCACCTCTGAGGCTTTGGTTTTATCCCATTTCCGCACCCAAAGCGGTGCAAGGGTGATATTTTGCATAACCGTGAGATGGGGAAACAGATTAAATTGCTGAAACACCATCCCCACTTCGCGCCTAATTGCATCAATATTGCGATGGTTGTCAGGGGATAGCTCAAAGCCATCGATGTTAATCTTGCCCTCTTGATATTCTTCAAGGGCGTTAAAAGTTCGCGCAAGCGTAGATTTGCCAGAACCCGATGGTCCCATGATCACCACCACTTCACCACGCTGCACGGTCAAACTTACGCCCTTAAGCACATGAAAGCTGCCATACCATTTTTGAATATTTTGAGCCTCAATCATCGGTACGCTTAGGCTAGTTTCGTCTGTTTCCACTGGGTTATTCATGCTTCTAAGTCTCCATAGCGATCGCGATAACGTTGTAGCAGTGCTTCAATTTCTTGCCTAGCTTGCTCTGCCTCTAATTTGGCTTGTCGCTCTTGATTTACCTGTTCCGCAAGTTCCGCAGGGAAGGGTAGCTTTTCGCCATTGTCTAGACGATGCAGGGCAATCTTTTTATTTTCAATGGATAATCGCAAGCCCAGTACAAGACTGTTTCCATCCTCAATCGGCTCGTATGTTTCGCCCTGGAGACGATAACCTTGCAATTGCTGATCTAGCCATTCATTTTTGGGGTCAAATAGCCAATATTCCTGTACACCCATTTGGGCATAGAGATCACGCTTAAAGCCAGTGTCAGTAATCTGTGTGCTTTTGGAAGTAATTTCAAATACGGCTGCTGGCACTTGCCCCTCTTCCCAAATTTTATAATTGTCGCGTCCACCAGGAGGCACATCAAAAATTACCATTACGTCAGGGGCTACGCGCATTCTGGGCAATCCTTGAGCATAGTACAAAAATTGATTGCCCAATACTGTTGCTTGTTTGCCTGCTAAGTACTGCTGTAACATTTCCAAAAGTACAGCGATCGCATAGAAATGGTCGTAAGTCTCTGCCACAGGCTCACCATCACTAGAAGGATATGAGATCGGGTTAACTGGGGTGATTATGGGTGCAGCAATTACCATGATTTTTAGCCCAATGTAATCTTTAACCCAATATATCAGTCACTGCAAACATTACATCAGGGAAAGCAATTGCAGCAAGGCGATCGCTTTCCCCAAAATATGCGCGGCTTATCTATAATTTTAGCCAGAAATTCTAAAGAGGATTGCGGCGCGAAGCGCCGCAATCCTCTTTGGGGATACTATGTACGGTAAACACTACAGAATTAGGTAGAGTCCCCCTGATGTGCTAATCGGGAAAAGTAGTTAATCTTGTATGAGATTAAAGATTAACAAAACTTAGGAGTTGGGAAGCCTTATGGCTAAAGTAGTTGGAATCGACTTAGGTACGACAAACTCAGTCGTCGCCGTCATGGAAGGGGGCAAGCCAACGGTGATTGCAAACGCCGAAGGCTTCCGTACCACACCTTCAGTTGTGGCTTATGCCAAAAATGGCGATCGCTTGGTTGGACAAATTGCCAAGCGTCAAGCCGTGATGAATACTGACAATACTTTTTACTCAGTAAAGCGCTTTATCGGTCGCCGTTATGACGAAGTTAGTGGCGAATCCAAGCAAGTCGCTTACAAAGTCATGAAAGTGGGCGAAAACGTCAAAATTGATGCTCCCGCAGCAGGTAAGCAATTTGCCCCTGAAGAAATTTCTTCGCAGGTTTTGCGTAAGTTAGTCGATGATGCTAGCAAGTATCTCGGCGAAACCGTTACCCAAGCCGTAATTACCGTTCCTGCATATTTCAATGACTCTCAGCGTCAAGCCACCAAGGATGCAGGCAAAATTGCAGGCGTAGAAGTTCTCCGCATTATCAACGAGCCTACGGCGGCGGCATTGGCTTACGGCTTAGATAGCAAAACCAACGAAACCATCCTTGTATTTGACTTGGGCGGCGGTACGTTTGACGTATCGATCCTTGAGGTGGGCGATGGCGTATTTGAAGTAATGTCCACTAGTGGCGACACTCACCTCGGTGGGGACGACTTCGATAAGAAGATCGTGGATTTCCTTGCTAATCAGTTTCAATCCGCAGAAGGCATTGATCTCCGCAAGGACAAGCAAGCTCTGCAACGTTTGACCGAAGCTGCCGAAAAAGCCAAGATCGAGCTTTCTAGCGTCACGCAAACGGAAATCAATCTGCCCTTCATCACCGCCACTCAAGATGGTCCTAAGCACTTAGACACCACCTTGACCCGTGCCAAGTTTGAAGAGCTTTGCTCTGACCTAATCGATCGCTGCCGTATTCCTGTCGAGCAAGCGATCCGTGATGCTAAGGTTGACAAGTCCAAGATCGATGAAGTCGTTCTGGTTGGTGGTTCCACCCGTATTCCTGCGGTACAAGAAGTCGTTAAAAAGATTTTGGGCAAGGAGCCTAACCAAAGCGTTAACCCCGATGAAGTTGTCGCGATCGGTGCAGCCGTGCAAGCGGGTGTATTAGCTGGTGAAGTTAAGGACATTCTCTTGCTTGACGTTACCCCCCTCTCCCTTGGTGTCGAAACCTTGGGCGGTGTGATGACCAAGATTATCCCTAGAAACACCACCGTTCCTACCAAAAAATCTGAAGTCTTCTCCACAGCCGTTGATGGACAAAGCAATGTCGAAATTCACGTTCTCCAAGGTGAGCGGGAAATGTCCAACGACAACAAGAGCTTGGGAACCTTCCGTCTTGATGGCATCCCTCCTGCTCCTCGTGGCGTACCTCAAATCGAAGTTATTTTCGACATTGACGCAAACGGTTTGCTGTCTGTAACCGCTAAGGACAAGGGGACTGGCAAAGTCCAAACCATCTCCATCTCTGGTGCTTCCACCTTGCCTAAGGATGAAGTGGAGCGCATGGTTAATGAAGCTGAGCGTAATGCATCGGCTGATAAGGAGAAACGCGATCGCATCGAAGCGAAAAACCAAGCTGACTCCTTGGCATACCAAGCGGAGAAGCAAATCAAGGATCTCGGAGACAAGGTTCCTGAAGCTGACAAGACTAAGATTGAAGGCTTGGTCAAGACCCTCCGTGAATCGATCGCTAAGGATGACCACGAAGCGATCACTGCTCAAGCCGAAGAACTCAAGCAAGCCCTCTACGCCCTTAGTGCCTCCGTCTATCAACAGGGTGGTGCAGAAGCGGCTCAAGGTGGTGCGGCTCCTGAAGATAGCACTCGTGATGCCGCAAGTGGTGATGATGATGTCATCGATGCTGACTTTACTGAATCGAAATAGGAAATAGCTCGGTAAATAGCGCGATGCGCTGATTTTCCCAATAGGCTGTAGTGCGTGCGCTACAGCCTATTGTTGTTGTACAGAAACAATTAGCGATCGCTATATGTGGCTATAATTATCTTAGCAAAAGAGCAATGAGACGACCCATGAGCGTAGATTATAAGAAGTTTTTTAAAGCCACAGATCCCAGTCGAACTTTGCGAGCGGATAATGAAGAGGATCAAAAATATTACATTGACTTTTCCACGGTACGCGGTGGTCAGGTTGTCGAAGATTTAAAGGATAATATTTCTCTGTTTTCCGATGGGCAGCCCACCTGTCAACTCTTTACAGGACATATTGGTTGTGGCAAGTCCACGGAGATTTTGCAGCTCAAACAAAAATTGGAAGCCGAAAATTTCCATGTTGTCTATTTTGAGTCCAGTCAAGACATGGAAATGGGTGATGTCGATCTCAGTGATATTTTATTGGCGATCGCCCGCCGTGTGGTGGATAGTCTCGAATCTGCCAAGGTGAAGACCGAAGCCAAGGGCTTTCGCGCCATGCTCAATGGGGCAGTCAAGATTTTGCAAACGGAAATAGAGCTTTCAGCAGAAGCGGATGTGCCTGGGGTGGGTAAGGTGGAAGCGAGTACTAGTGGCGAATTTTCGTTGTCTTTGGGTATTGGGAAGCTATCGGCAAAGACCAAAGATAGCCCCGATATGCGAAGTAAGCTACGGGGCTACATGGAACCGAAAACCAATGGTTTGCTAGATTTAATCAATCAAGAAATTCTTTTGCCAGGCATTGCCGACTTAAAAAAACAGGGCAAAGAAGGGCTGGTGGTGATTGTTGATAACCTCGATCGCGTCGATGATTCGCCAAAACCTTGGGGAAGACCCCAAACCGAATATCTATTTGTCGATCGCGCCGAACAACTTCGCAAATTGCAATGCCATTTAGTTTATACTATGCCCCTTGCATTGAGGTTCTCGCGGGATTACGGAACCCTGACCGCCAGATTTATGAGCGATCCCATTGTCTTGCCGATGGTTCCTGTGGTGCGCCGCAATGGTCAACCCCATGCAGAGGGGCTGGCATTGTTGCGGCAGATGATTTTATCGCGGGTCATGCCAGACCACAGTGATGATCAGCGCTTGGCAGCGATCGAGCAAGTCTTTGATAGCGTACAAACCCTCGATCGCCTCTGTTTTGCTAGTGGTGGTCATGTACGCAATATCATGCGCTTGTTGAATGATGCCCTTCGCAAACAGAGGGGACTGCCTGTAACCGCAGATGTTTTGGAAGACACGATCCGCAAACGCCGCAATGAATTGACTCTATCCATTGATGACGATGAATGGCGATTATTGCGTCAGGTCAATGCCACAAAGAAGGTGGTTGGTGACACGGGCTATCAAACCTTGATTAGAAGTATGTATGTCTATGAATATCAAGATGAGGACGGCTCTTGGTTTGAGGTCAATCCTGTACTTGCCAATGCTCCCGAATTTAACGGATAGCTTATGAATGACAATACCAATGGCGATGCCAATGATGATGCTTCTAGTAAGCAGTCTCAATCTAGGGAAGATGTAACAACAGGCTTTTTCATTTCCCCAGAGACTGAGCAAGCAATCCAGACCATGACTTCACAGCTAGATCGCTTTCAAAGTAATTTAGTGAGTTCCTTTAATATTTCTTCGGAGATGGAGGATGCGATCCAAGAGCTATCTTTGCTATTGGACATTTATGAGAATACGTTTACGCTGCTATTGGCAAGATGCAACTATACAAATCTGCGCGATCGCGCGATCGCTAGACTAAGCGAAATTAGTGCAGTGCCGATTCGTCAAGTGAGCATTGAGAGAACGACATCATCGATTTACCAGTTGATACAACCAGAAGGCTCAACGGACAATAGCTCCGTAATGGTGTCAGGAATTGAGCTTAGTCAAAACATTGATGGACTAGTCAAAGGGTTAAACCAAATTCGCGAAGAGTTTCGCAAAAACTGCCACTTCCCGATTGTGCTATGGATTAATGATGACATTCTCAAACGAATGATTCGGATAGCACCAGATTTTGAGAGTTGGACCACAACTATTGAACTCGCGATCGCGGGTAATGATCTCAAGGAATCTCTATATTCAGGGACAGAAGCCCTGTTTAGCATGGCGCTGAGCGCCAAAATGATCGACCCTAGCTATAGTCTAGGGCGCATTTCCCATTTAGGGGGTATTTATCTATCGGAATTAGATCTTGCTTTGCGAGATTTGCGGAACCAAGGACAGGCGATCGCTCCTGGTTTACAAGCAGGGCTAGATTTCATTCGCGGCATGAATACTGCCGATTTCAGCACTTCCCTATCTTACTTGCAATCCAGTTATCAATATTGGGAATCCATTCAAAATTTTGAGCGCCAAGGATTGCTGCTCTATCAAATTGGGCGGCGGCGCTATCACCTAACTAAATTAGAAAAGCATTCCCATGAAGAGAACTGGCAAGCAGTTCAGGATTTATTTTTTCGCAGTCTGGCTTGTTTTGAGATCGCCGATCGCACTGATCTCATGTCCGAATGCTATTTGCAATTGCAGCGCACTCTCCATCATCTCCAATCTTGGAAAGAGTTAAAAGCGCTCTCCCACAAAGCTTTATCAATACATCAAACACAACCCCATCACCTCGCATCTGACTATGGCTTCCTTGCCGAAGTCGCCCTTAATGAAAAACAATGGCAAACCGCGCAGGAATATGCTGAGCAAGCGCTTTCCCTTCTACCCCAATCTCCTGACACCTATCATTGGCTCTATGGCTTATATTGGTGTTATCTAGCAGAAGCACAAATTCAATTAGATCATCCTGAATCTGCCCTAGAAAATTTGCTCAAAGCCAGAAAGCGCGATCATTGCGGACATCCCCATATGTACATTCGCATTTTGAATCAATTGCGCGATTTATATTTCGTACAGGGGCGCTATTTAGAAGCTTTCCAAACCAAACAAGAACGCCTCGCGATCGAGCAGCGCTATGGATATCGGGCTTTTATCGGTGCTGGTCAATTGCAATCCTGTCTTGAGGAATATTCGAGTTTTGCGGGACAGAAAAATCGTTTCATTATCTCTCCCGAAATCTACGCCTCAGGTCGCAAACAAGACCTAGATGAATTAACAAGGCGCATTAGCGAACCTCGCTATAAGCTGATCGTTTTGCATGGTAACTCTGGGGTTGGTAAAAGTTCCTTTGTAAATGCGGGTCTAATGCCTGCTTTACAGCAAACTATCTATGGTGGACGCACCGTGATTCCCATTTCCCAGAAAGTTTACACCAGTTGGGAATTAGAATTAATCAATTTATTGAAGGATGCTTTAGAATCATTATCACTAAATTCTGCGCCGTTGTTAGCTAACCCGATTGACCCCGCCAAAACAGATAGACACTCGGATAAACACTCACTATGCGATCGCATTATCGAACAGTTGCGCTGGAATGAATCCCATAATTTCCGTTCGGTCTTAATATTCGATCAATTTGAAGAATTCTTTTTTGTGCATCAATATCAAGTTGCAGAACGGCAGCGCTTTTTTGAATTTTTAGGCAGTTTGCTCAGTGACTTCCAATATTTATCCTCTCTCAAAGTGGTTCTATCCCTGCGTGAAGACTATATTCACTATCTGCTAGAAGGCAATCGCATTACCAATATGAGTGCGATCGACAATGACATTCTCAGCAAAAATGTACTTTATCAAATGGGTAATTTCTCCACAGCCGCCGCCCATTCCACGATTAGGACATTGACGGAGAGAGCGCAATTTTATCTGGAACCGCAGTTAATTGATCTATTAGTGCGCGATCTAACCAATGAACAGGATGAGGTGCGTCCGATAGAACTGCAAATTGTGGGCGCACAACTACAACAGGATCAAATTAGTACGGTCATGCAATACCAAAAGCTGGGTAAGCATCCTACAGAAAAGTTAGTACAGCGCTATCTGGATAGTGTGGTTTGCGATTGTGGCAAAGAGAACTTGCGTCTGACTAATTTGATTTTGTATTTGCTGACCGATGAAAAAGGCACAAGACCCCTGAAAACCTATGGCGATCTGGAGCGCGAACTGTATAATCTCGATCGCGAAGTGCGGGAACAAGGGCAAACCTTGCCTAATTTTGGCGCTCCAGAAATTCCAGAGACTACCAAGCATGATGAATTCGAGATTGCCAAGATCGAATTGGTTTTACAGATTCTCATTGGTTCGGGGTTGGTGGTGCTAATTCCTGAAGCTACTACTAATCGCTGTCAGCTAGTCCATGACTATTTAGCGGTAATCATTCGCAAATCGCAATCACCCGAACTGCAAAAACTGCAAAAAGAACTAGAAAAAACCCAAACTGAATTGCGGCAAACAGTGCGCCAATTAGAAAGTTCCCTCAAAAACTCACAGGCGATCGCCGATAGTTTAGCCCTGAATAGTTTGCTATCAAACCGACTCCTTGACCTCAGTGAACTGTCTAAGGCTATGCAAATGGCGGCTAAATGGCTACCAGAAACTCAGGCGATCGCCTCAGAGACGCGCTGGCAATTAACTAGCACCATCTACCGCGCCATTTATGAAATCAAAGAAAGGAATCGCATCAATTCCCATTTGGAAGGGGTATGGAGTGCGGAATATAATGCCGATGCTTCGTTATTTGTCACGGGCGGACTAGACAATAAGATTAAGATTTGGCAAGCAAATGGCACGCAGATCGGTGAACTAATTGGGCATACAGGCGCAATTCGCAGCGCTTCCTTCAGTCCCGATGGACAGATGATTCTCTCTAGTAGTAGCGACAAGACTATTTGTCTTTGGAATCTCCAAGGCGATCGCCTGCACACATTTACAGGGCATACAGGAGCCGTCTGGAGCGCCAGATTTAGTGCCGATGGCAAGCTCATCGTTTCGGGCAGTGCTGACAAAACCATCAAACTTTGGCAAATTGACGGCACTGAGATCCAAACCCTGACGGGACATCGTGGTGATGTGCGAAATGTGCTGTTCAGTCCTAATGGTGAATTGCTCATTTCGGGCGGCTCTGACAAAAACATTATGATCTGGTCACTGGATGGCAAGCTATTACAAACCCTCAAAGGTCATACTGCGGACATCCGATGTCTAAGCCTCAGTGCCAATGGAATGTTGATCGCCTCTGGCAGTGGCGATAATGTGCTGAAAATTTGGCAAATGGAAATGGGAATCGAATCAGATCTTCAGAATTTGCAGGTAACAGAAATACGCTCAATTCAAGCCCATACCAGCGCCATTCGCAGCCTGAGTTTTAGCCCAAACAGCAACATTTTGGCAACAGGCAGCGCCGATAAAAACATCAAGCTCTGGGATTTGCAAGGTCACGAATTGCAAACCCTCAAAGGGCATGACGAAGCGGTGCGATCGGTCAGCTTCAGCCCTGACGGAAAAAATCTGCTCTCAGCCAGCCTCGACTGCACAGTGCGTCTATGGGAAATTAATAATCGCGTCCAACAGCTTTGGGATGGACATAGCGCGGCGGTAAGAACTGTGGCAATTAGCCCCGATGGTCAGAGCTTTGCTTCGGGAAGTCTTGACAAGTGCATCAAAATTTGGGATTTGCAAGGTAGGCTTTGCCAAACCATAGAATACGAACAGGACATTCTCAGTATTAGTTTTAGTCCCGATGGTAAAACTCTTGCCGTTGGTAGTGGTGATAATGCGATCGCCCTGTGGTCTATGGGAACGCATCCGCAACTACAGCAAAGCCTAGTTGGTCATAGCACCGCAGTCTGGACAGTGGATTTCAGCCCCGATGGTCAAAAGGTTGTCTCTGGCAGTGGTGATAAACTGGTAAAGATATGGCAAGTCGATGGTACAGGAAATGTTACAGAGCTATGTTCGCTCTCAGGACATCGCTCCACGATTTGGACAGTCAAGTTTAGTCCTGATAGTCAAAAAGTATTATCAGGCAGTGGTGACGACACGATTAAAATCTGGAGCATTGACGGTCAAGAATTGGCAACTCTCCGCGATCATCGCGGTGCGGTGTGGAGTGCCTGTTTTAGTCCCGATGGCGAACTGGTGCTATCGGGCAGTAGCGACAATACGCTCAAACTATGGAATTTAGCGGGTGAGTTAATCCATACCTTTAGAGGACATGAGGCAGTGGTATGGGCGGTGGGCTTCAGCCCCGATGGTCGTAATATTATTTCAGGCAGTAGCGACAATACGATCAAACTCTGGAACCTTGATGGCAAGGAGCTACAAACCCTCTCCTGTCACGACCATACGCCTATTAGTTTATGCTTCCGTTCTGATGGCTATGGGTTTGTTTCTGGTCATGGCAGCAATGCGATCGGGTTATGGAACTTTGATCTTGCTCATTTGATTAAACAAGGTGAAGCATGGCTACAGGACTATTGGCAGCAGATGTGAACTTATAGCGCTTCGCGCTTAAACCCAAACTAGGAAAACATTAAAAATATTGCTTCGCAATATTTTTAATGTTTTTCTGTGGTTCGTTTGGTAATTGCTGTAAATCAAACAAGAAAGCATTGCCTAGCAGAGTTTTCTTGTTTCTATGTTGCAAAGCTTTTGCGACGTTTAATCATCCTGCCACCGATCGCTCCTGCTAGGGCAATACCCACAAATCCCGCAGGTACAGGTACAGGCTTAGCACCTTGAAATGTGACTTCATAGTTGCCACTATGGGATCTCCCGTCATCAAGGGCAACTAGATTGGAAGGGGTAGCTTTGAAGCTATAGAGATAACCAGTCTGATTGCCACCATCATAGCTATACTTCACAACCTCACTCACCTGAGCCAATAGATTTTGTCTAGATATGACTGCCTGAACCACAGGCTGCACTAGAGGAGGAAGCGCATTGATCGTATTGCTATTAAATAGTACGGAAAGTGCATTGTAGTGACCTGCCAAACCAATCGCAACTGTACCATCTGCGCTCTGATTGACATAGGAAATATTGGGGTCACTAAACCTTTCAAAGCCTTTATTAGCGACGAAGGCATTAAAAAGTAGATTATTGACTGTATTACCAAAATTTACAGGCACAGGGACATTATTAAGTGTCAATGCTTGGGCAAGGGCAGAGTCAAACCAATACCGACCAAAGGTCTTACCTGAGCCGTTGTAGTCAGTGGTAGCCCAGTCTGAAGCGGTGAGGCTGCTGAGGGTGAGGCTTTTGCCAGCGATCGCCCCTGATAGGGTGGTATTTTTAGTAAAATCAAAGCCAGCTTGTTCACTAGCAGCCCTTAACTCAACGTTACCCGTCGGATTGGCAGCATTGCCACTTAAAACTGTCTGCACATTGGTAAATGTGCTTGGTACAACAAAAGTGTTAGTGGCATTAGCGTCATATACCAGATAGTCGTTAGGGGCAGAGCCGCCAATGGTTGCACCTGTGAGGGAAGCGGCGATCGCTGGGGTAGACAAAGCACCCAGACTTGCTAGGGATAAAACACCTACAGATAGACTTTTAAGAATTGTTTTCATGGGGGCAGCCTAGTTTAGACAGTTGAGTAAGAAAATACAAACCGAAGAGAAATTAATTTATGACTCTGTAACGCTGATCTTTCTCTGAAATGTAAAGCGACTTAGTAGACTATACCCAATTAGACCAGTTATTTGTTTATTGGCAATAACATAAAGTTACACAAAAGTTATCTAAAGGTTATATTTCCCCCCATGCGCTCGTTCTACTTACAGCCCCTTGTGCTGTTTGAAAACCCAGATGCATTTTTGAAAGTATTTTTGAAAGTATTTTTGAAAATAAGGCTCTGTGCCAATCTCAAAAATGTTTCTGTACTAATTAACTAAAAGCCTCTATCAGTACAACTCGCAATTTTGTATCAGTTCCAGACAAATCAATTTTCATTTGCCTGATATTTCATTAAATCATCATCACTAATATCGCCCTTAGAAACTAATTGATAATGCTTCTCTTCGACAATTTTAATCTGCTCAGTTTCTAGAGTTAATTCAAACATGGCAATTATGTCATCATCTAAGAATTGAACAGAAATAGGACGGCAGATTAAGGAAGGAAACTTTTCAGCGCAACAACTAATGTCTTGCTTAGTTTGCACAACTCCAATCTGATCACTACCTGCTTTTGCCTGTACAGGAACTACAAAGTGAGTACCATGGCGACTAACTCCAACGTAAATTTCATCAATCTCAATCTGCCCGATACCGCCTACAGTTGTACGCAGGTGGTTTTGTAAGGAATATGTTGTAATGCCTAAGAAAATATCAATCAGGCGATTGTAACGAACTTTAGCGAGTAAAGCCTGCTCATCTCCTAAAGCGTATTTAAGAATTATTTCAGGTGTCGCATCAGGAATTTTAATAGTAATCAGGTTTGGGTTGGGAACAATCCGATTAACCCTACTCAGTTGAAATCTATAAGTGCTTTTCCCCGCATTTTCGATCACCCACTCTAAGCCTAATGGTGCAGTGTCAGTAATACTTTTAGGAAGTTTTCGCCTAAATCTATAGCTGTAGGTCAAGTCACCTAAATTTTTAGGCGCATCCATTCCTAATGAATTCGAGATTTCATTCATCTCTTTACGCTCAAAAGTAAAAGATGCAACACCTTCAACATAGTGTCGCTTGAAGATTTCAGCAATAATTTGATCATAGTTAGTTTTCTTTGCCATTAATCAATTTCCTGTCTAATTCTTGGTTCTATTACATGGGGATCAACACCATACTTTTCTGCGGCTTCTACCATTTTAATTTGTAGATCTTTAGCTTTAGAAAGAATAACTTTCTGAGATGGTTTCTTGAGTTTAACGCCTAGTATTTCACGCAATTCTGTTGCAACGGCTCTAGCTAGTAATGGCGGCACTGAATTTCCAATTTGTCTAAATCCATGCCATTTTGTCACATGAAATCGAAACCAATCTGGATAAGAATGCAGTCTGGCGGCTTCACGGACAGTTATACAACGTGCTTCATGGGGATGAATTGGACGAGGTGCAGTAAATGCGCCTCTATTGCTTGGTGTTCCTGCTCTAAGCGTGTTGCAAATACCATCAGGATCTAACTTCAAAAAACGACTAATTTTCTCGACTTCACCATTTGCAGTTGAGCGAAAACGAGAAATAGACATTGGTGTATGTAACGTACCGATACTAGAAGTCAATAAATTAGCATCAACATTCGATGAAATAATTGTTTTAGCTTCCTGTTCAGCTTTAGATAGTAAATGTTCCAACAGTTTAACTCGTGATGATACCTCAGTACCATAGACATTGAACTCTAATAAACTAGCGGTTAACTCTTTAGGATTGTAATAGCGTGAATAAGACAAATCAATTTTGTCAGATCCAAATCCGCGTAGGTATCGACTGTAATCGTTTTGAGGCTCGTGAAATTCAGCCACACACCAGTCTTGTTGCATTAGTTCAGGATATTGAGCAACATCTGGCAAATCAGCGATCGCATCGCGTACAGTCGGACAATCAGGTAAATCAAGAAGCTCTTTGGGAATCCGTTTTGCTTTAGCTGGTTTAGTACTTGGTGATGGATAACTGGGAAGCGTTAGATCTTGGCGACAACCAATCAGAAATAATCTTTCGCGATGTTGGGGTACACCAAAATGGGAAGCGTTGAGAACTTTGTAAGGATTGAGAATGCGATAGCCATTTTCCTTAAAATTCTCGATCACTTCATCTAAAAACTGGCGATGGTTGCCGAGGGTCAAGCCTTTGACATTTTCCATCACGAAATATTTAGCATTTAGCTCCTTGACCAACCGCATAAAATGCGACACCAATTGATTGCGGGGATCGTCAAAGGCGCGTTTGCCCATCATCGAAAAACCTTGGCAGGGTGGTCCCCCAAACACCACATCAACATCGCGATCGCCTATTTTTGATTTAGCCCGAATGTCATCACCTGATATTTCGGTGACACTAGCACAAATGGCTGTCCACATCGGGAAATTATATTCGTGGGTTGCACAGTGGATCGGGTCGATTTCCACGGATGCCAGTACGTCAAACCCCGCCTGCTCAAAGCCCAAGGTCATGCCGCCGACACCAGCAAATAAATCCACCGCGATCGGTCGTTGATTTTCCATAGATTGTATGTATCTGATATGGTGATTTTTGGTGTATGGCACTTTTCGGGCAACCCACTGACGCGAAAAGCGCTATAACTTAACTATTCGTAATGGTATTCAGTAGATTTTATGGCAAAACAAGGGCAGCAACAGCTAGATTTTTGGGCGGAGTCGGATGGTGGCAAAATCATCCCGACTTCACTGCATACAGAAATGCAGCGATCTTATCTGGAATATGCCATGAGCGTGATCGTTGGTCGCGCCCTGCCCGATGCCCGTGACGGTCTAAAACCTGTGCATCGTCGTATCATTTACGCCATGCACGAATTAGGGTTACTGCCCGATCGCCCCTTTCGTAAGTGCGCCCGCGTGGTGGGAGATGTGTTGGGTAAATATCACCCCCACGGCGATCAATCAGTTTACGATGCCCTCGTGCGCCTAGTGCAGGATTTTTCCAGCCGCTATCCGCTATTGGCGGGGCATGGCAACTTCGGCTCGGTGGATAATGACCCTGCGGCGGCGATGCGCTATACCGAATGTCGGTTGGCGGCGATCGGCAATGAGGCACTATTGGGGGAAATTGAAGAGGACGTTGTTGATTTTGTCGATAACTTCGATGGGTCTGAGCAGGAGCCATCGGTTTTGCCTGCCCAATTGCCGATGTTGCTGCTTAATGGCGCAACGGGTATCGCCGTGGGCATGGCAACGAATATTCCGCCCCATAATTTGAGTGAAGTGATTGATGGCGCGATCGCTTTAATTGATAATCCTAACCTTGGCGATGAAGAACTATTACGCATAATTCCTGCTCCAGACTTTCCCACGGGCGGCATCATTATGAATGCGGATGGGGTGCGCGAGGCATACTTGACGGGGCGCGGCAGTATTACCATTCGTGGGGTGGCGGCTGTCGAGCAGATGGGCGGCAAGGGTACGGGCAAGCGGCAAAAACAAGCGATCATTGTGACGGAGCTTCCCTATCAGGTGAATAAGTCGGCATGGATTGAGAAGATTGCCGAGTTAGTAAATAACAATAAAATTGACGGCATTTCTGATATTCGCGATGAAAGCGATCGCACGGGAATGCGGGTGGTAATCGAACTTAAAAAAGATATCCTGCCCGAAGTGGTAATCGATCAGCTATATCGCCAAACGGCGCTGCAATCCAACTTTGGTGTGATTTTACTAGCGCTCAAGGGTTCCCAACCCAAGCAGATGAGTCTACGCGAATTGTTGCAAGAATTTCTGGAATTTCGGGAAGAAACTCTTTCCAAGCGCTTCCGTTACGAATTGAAAAAGGCACAGGAAAAATCCCATTTATTGGAAGGCTTAGTATTAGTTCTCCAAGACATCGATCGCCTCATTCGCATTCTGCGCTTTGCCAACAATAGCAACCTTGCCAAAACCGATCTACAAACGGAATTTGCCCTTTCTGAAACCCAAGCGGAAGCAATTCTCTCCATGCCTTTGCGCCGCATCACTGCCATTGAGCAACAAAAAATCCGTGATGACCTTACGGACTTGCAGCAACAGATGCAGCGTCTTGAGAAGTTATTAGGCGATCGCCGCGAGTTGATGAAGTTCTTAAAGAAAGAATTGCGCGATCATAAGAAACGCCATAGCGATCCGCGCCGCACCCGTTTGGCATGGCAGATTTTAAGTGATGATGCAAATGGTGATCCAAATAATGATCCAAATGCCGATCGCCCATCTCCCGTTGCAACCATCACTAACGAACCGATTAAAAGCAAGAAGTCTAGCAAATCTGAACAGATTGTAACTACCGAAAACCCAGAGCCGCAGCCCAAAACCCGTACCACTAAGACATCCAAACCAGAACCGCAATCTGCAATTCCTTTACTGTCTCTCACTACAGAAGCAAATATTCCTGTGGCTGAGCCGCAGGATCTGGTGGTGCAGCTTACCTATAAAGGTTATGTCAAAGCTTTAGAGGCTAATTCCAAATCCCTAAATAGCAATTTGCAGGTCGATTTACAGGATGATGTGACGATCGCCAATTACGAAACCCGCAGCGATCGGCAGATGGTGGTACTAACCAGTTCTGGCAAGGCATTACCCCTAGCCCTCACGAATGTTCCCATCGTCAAAGGCAAGGGACGCGGCACGCCGCTTATTACGCTCTTACCTGACAGCGATCGCCCCGTTGCCCAATTTGTTTGGGAGCAAGATCCTGAATCCACCGCAGGTTTAGTTCTGCTCTCTAGTCAAGGCAAAATCAAGCGATCGCCCCTTGCCGAATTTGCGGATATGACCGCCCGTGGTTTGATTGCCGCCAAATTTAAGGAAGGAGATTTCCTATTTTGGGCTGATGTGGTGGGACTGGAGCAAGAACTGGCGATCGCCACCTCCGCAGGGCGCATTTTGCGCTTCAAAGCCGACCAGCAACAAATTCCCACAGTCGGACGCGCTGCCGCAGGTAATATCGCTCTACGCTTGGGTAGCAATGAATCACAGGTGGGCGTGGCAGTATTAGATTTGCTGAATTATCCTAATTCTGAACTGCTCTTGGTCACGGCGGAAGGCTGCGCCAAACGCATCAGAGCCGCAAATATCAGGGCGGCAATGACGGGGGCGATCGGCGCTCAATGCTTCAAGTTTTTATCCCGCACCGATAGTCTAGTCAGTGTCACAGCGATCGCCCAACCAAGACCAGATCTAGCAATTACCATACTGATCGGTCAAGAAAATAATATCGGCTTACGCACTGTCACCATGCCATTGGGGGCAGTTTCTTTAGAATTAGCCAATAGTCAAGGGCGATCAATTCTCGCAGGAGCTAATGATTTAGGTAAAACCGAAAAAGTACTCTATGTTACTTACCCATATTCCGCTTGAGGCGCTCTAGCTCCTCATCCATCTCCCAGCGCCGAAATTTCTCCTCTAGCTCATCATGGGTATCACGAAAGGGCGGTGTATAAAGATTTTCCCAATCAAGGGAAGGCATGGTTGGGGACTTGGGCTTAGCGTTTTTGGCAGCTTCAGCAATCTTTGCCTGTACCTCCTTGCGACGCTCTTGGATCTGCACCTGCAAGGCTTGGCTATCGATCGCCCGCTTTTTGACCATCTCCATCTGCGCCCAAACCTGATTGCCTTGCCGCAATAGCGCCGCCTCCCTCTCCCGTGCCGCATCCGCCAGATCGCGCCTATCAAAGGATTCAGCCTTCACAACGCGATCGTGCCATACCCTAATTTCTTCGGCAATTTCGAGAACCTTATCTTGAAATATTTTTTCCTCTTTTTGAGAACTAACGATTAATTTAAGAATTTCCTCTTCCTGCTGGCGCAGTTTGTCCTCCAGAATCTGCAATTCAATCTGAGGATTATTACGAATGAATTCCTCCAGACGAGTTTCTAAAAAGCGCGAGATGTCATCTAATAGACCCATATGCTGCCTCTAAAATTAGCCTCTAAAACTTTTGACCGACAAATACACTTTTCGTTTCTTTACCGCGCTTGAGGGTAATTTCCTGTTGGCTGACACGGCTCAAAATCCAACCACTGTTACCCACTGCCTTGCCTAACCCCACCGAATGCACCGAACCATTCATATCAAGCATGGCGGTGGAGCGATCGCCCAAGTCGAGAACACCAATCAGCGTATAGGCTAAACTTGGCGCAGCAGGGGCTGGCACAGCCGCCGCCACAGGAGCTTTCGACTTGGCATTATTGGGGGCAGCAATTTCCACCGCATTATTGGCATTGGCGGGAGGTAATGCTAAAGGTGAAGGTAAATTGGGGCTATTGGGATTATTTAAGTTGGGGGGCTGATAGACAGGTACATACATGGGCGCTTGCTGAAGCCCCACCACAGGATTACCCATCGGTAGACCATTAGCCATCATCGGGGCCGCCACAATTGGCAGATTGTTACCCACTGTATTAGTAAAGCTTTGTCCCGTAGCGATCGCCCGATTTTTATTGGTGATATCCGCCAACATTTGCTGAATTTCTTGGGCAAAGGCTTTGTTTTTAGAATTATCCTCTGGCAAAATCTGAGCAACATTTACCGATTGCTTGCCAATCCAAATGCCATGATTAATTGTCCACATCACCGCCGCGATTAACGCCGAGCTACAGGCAGCAACTAATAATAGGCGATCGAATAAATTATATTTAGGCGCGACTGGCTCAGGCGGATTTTGGGGAATCTGACTGGTTGGCTCTGGATTTCGCATGATATAGGGCTGAATCCAAAGCACATCCTCCTTAGAGATCGGCGGCAAAGTAATATCCGCCATATTCAGCTTGCTAATACTGACCGTATCTTTAGATTGGGCTGTTTCGGTGTCGCTATTGACCTTAGCGATCGCCACGATGTCAGAGCTAGAGGCGATCGCCGAAGCATAGGGAGTGGATTGCGATTGTCCCGTTTTCTGTCCAGTTTTTTGGCGCTGCGATCGTAATTTGCCTTGATCTACATGGAGGGTTGTCTCTACTTCGCCAAACAAATCATCCATCAAATTGTCAACGCCATCAGTATATGCCTCAGCATCCTGAGTGATATAAACCTGACTTTTGTCACTTGTTCTGTTATTTGTATGTAGCACCATATACCAACCCTACTCACTCCATAATACCGATTCACGAAAGTATGACAACCTTTTTGTGAATAAAAACAAGTCCCATAGGGGCTGCAATTACATAAAACAGCTACGCTATTTCATGTATGTTGACAACCTATAGCTGTTGACTATCGTGGGCAGCTCTAGGGATCAAAATAATACTGCTAAGTGATACCACAGATTGCTTCTTATTGCTATAACTTTATGCCATATTTTTCAATTCTTTTGATAACGAGCGATTATATAGCGATCGCCAGATATCAAATCCTGATTAAGTCTGGATAAACGCTAATTACATCATCATTGGTCAGCGTATATTCCTCAGACTGCGGCTCCCATAAAATCTCTACAGCCAATAGCTCTTCATCAGTAATTTCCCAGATAGACTGCAACCATTCCTGCAACTGCTCTGCCGATCGCAAAGGCGGCAATTTACTGAGAGCATCACCAGTCGCCGCCACTAACATCGTCACAACAATATATTCACTAATTTCTGCAAAAACCAGTGGTGCATCTGGAGATGGTTCAACCGACTCTGGCGCATCAGTTGACAACCGCCCACGCACATTGCTTAAAGATTCTTCATTGAGTTTGCTACGTTCCGTCAGGACTAAACTATTAAACTGAGATTCCGCCGCCTCTGGCTTGATCAATTCATTAGCGCTATGGACATATACCCAATATTCTGGATGTCTCATTATAGTTAGCGCCGTTTCATGGAGAACGTCAGTCAGTCCACTCACTGACTCAGTATCAGCTTCTAGCGCCATGTCGATTAGTTCCTGCTGTAGCGATCGGGCAGAGGCGAGCAATCCTATTTGGAGCTTTAGTAAATTGACCTTACTTTGATTGGTTTTTCGTGCTGCGTCTATGATGCACTTAGTAACCCAGCCAATTAGGGCAAATAATAAAATTGCACTCACTATATATATGACGATGTTGTACTCAAAGCCTCGCGTAATGACATCACCATTACCACTGTAATAGACTCCGCCCGTGTAACGTGATGGACTAGTCGAGCGTCTAGGAGAGGTGACAGAATTAGAGGTATTGCTGGGCGAAGATCTACTGGGCGAAGTATTACTAGGTGCAGATTTAGTAGGCGATGAACGGCTAGGCGAAGATTTAAACGAGCTACCGCCCACGCGCCCACCCGATCGCCTTGCCAAGGATGGAGCAACTTCGCCAATCATTCCTAAAGTAACCATTGCTAAAGCAATAAGCGATCGCTTCCAGACTTTCATAAAATTTCTCGTTCTAAATTATTCAAGTTTTGGGCTTGATAGCCATGCAATATAATTGTGAAGCCTTACCACATTTCCAAAGTTTGCCATAGCGCAAATAGAGACAACTATAATTACTGTGTAGTAAATGGGTGACAGCATTGATTGCAATCTATCCTGGCAGCTTTGATCCCATCACTTTGGGGCATCTTGATATTATTAAACGCGGTGGCAATTTATTTGATCGGGTAATTGTCGCAGTTTTACGCAACCCAAATAAAAATCCGTTGTTTACAATGGAAGAGCGAATGTTGCAAATTCAGGAAGCTACTGCACATTTGGATAATGTTGAGGTAGATACCTTTACGGGCTTGACTGTCACCTATGCTCATTTGAAGCAAGCTAAAGTGCTGATTCGTGGGTTGCGTGCAGTTTCTGATTTTGAGTTAGAGCTGCAAATGGCACATACAAATAAAACCTTAGCTAATGATATCGAAACAGTGTTTCTGTCGACCTCTAATGAGTATAGTTTTTTGAGTAGTAGTGTGGTGCGGGAAATCGCCAGATTCGGTGGTGCAATTGATCATCTAGTGACACCAGAAGTCGCGATCGCCCTCAGACAAAAGTTTCAGGATTTTAAGGCTTCTTAATGTTCATTAGTCTTGCTCAACTCTTGATCAAAATTGAGAAATTACAGTTTAGGAATTATAGCCATGATTTTTTCTACGCAGTTCACCAAGCCCGATGTTAAACAGCCAGCACAAACCATGTTGACAGGCATAATCGCGATCGCCGCAGCCGGTACATCAGCAATATTTGCTGATACGGCTCAAGCAAACGTTTCGATTATCATTCGCCTCGGCGATCGCCCTGTGAATACGCGCTATCATTCCGCCCCCATTTACAAAAATCCTTACCAAAAGCGCACCATTTATAATCCCCACTATCGCTCTAATCGTGGTGATTATTCGCGGCAGGTAATTATACGTGAAAATCGTGTAAATTACGACTCCCATAAATCATGGAACACTTACAATCAATTCCCTTACCCTGTAAATGTGCCTGCGGTCAATGGAGCCTTAAACCCTTACTACAGAACCCCTCAAACCAGTAGCTATATCATCATTCGCTAAATTTTCCTAAGCCTACGGAGATCGATTTTGGCGCGAAGTTCATCTTTGATTCTCGCTAAAATCGAATCTTCATCAATGGTTTCAAGGATTCTCTTCACAACGGCTTTAGGTCCATCGGCTCCCCAAGATGCACCATTTGCCAGATATTCCTTAGTCACTAGCCCAAGGGCATAGGTGGAGAATCCTGCCACACCTGCTTGAGCGATCGCTACGGATACATAGCCGCCCAAGGTTGCACCACCTGTGACGGGGGCAGCTATGCCCAATAACCCCTTGAGGGAACTCAAACCGAAGTTAGCCAAAAACTCACTGGCACTGATGCCACCCATGCCGATCGCGATTTTTTGCATGAGGGCGATCGCGCCACGGTTGCTCATAGTGATGCCATAGAGCTTAGAGAGGGCAACGATCATCGATACATCAATAATGGCAGTGGTAATCACATCAAGTACTGTCACAGGATTTACCGCGATCGCTACGGCTTGCGTAATTACACAATTCCAAATAATGCGATTAGCTTGGCGATCGCGCACGAACATTTTGCGCTGCACGACCCGCTCCTGCACCATATCCGCAAACATCATCGTATTCAACGCGATTAAAGATTTGCCTTCGCGATCGAGAACCTCCAAAATCTTTAATTTCAAATCCTCAATTTGCGGTTTACCCACCACTAGCTCTGCCTCAAAGGAGCCATCGGGTTGTCGCACCGCCTTAGCGATCAAGGGCGAAGCCGCCGTCATCACGATTTCCTCTTGGGTTAAGAGTTCCTTGACCCGATCATCACGAATTTTGGCATAGATGGCGAGGCGATCGGCAGGCGGATATTGATCGATTTTGTTAAATACCAATAGGATTGGCTTACTCGCACCCCGCAATTCCGAAAGCGCTTCATACTCCACCTTTGTCATATCCCCCGCCACCACAAATAAAATCAAGTCTGCTTGTTGAGCGATGCGTTTCGCCAATTCTGCGCGACCTTCCCCATCCACCTCATCAATGCCAGGGGTATCAATTAATTCAATTCTCGCTTCGCCTTTACCTTGAAACGATGCTTTCAGAATTGTGCGATCGCCATTGGTTTGCATTGCCTCACGGGAAATCTGCCATTCCGCCGCCTGCCGACTGGTTGTCACCCCATGCAATGGTCCCGTCTCAAAGACCTGTCCGCCCATGAGCGCATTTAACACCGAAGACTTACCTCGCCCCACCATACCAAACACGGCGATTTGGAGTACTTGCCGATTTAATTTATCCAGCATTTGCTGAAGCTCTGCTAACGGCTCCTCTAAACCACGCCGCTCGCGCTCCGATAGATCCAAATTAGCAACAATATCCCTTAATGTACGCTGGGCTTGGCGATAGTTTAGTTCTTCAAAAATTTCGTCAAAGCTGAGAAAGTCTTCATTTTGGGACATAACTACGGGCTAGGTGCATGGACTAAATTCTAGGAACTATACTAATGATATTTCAGTCTTAAAGCCTAAATAAGTTATCTATAAAGGTTGTCTTTTGTCATGGGATGTTGTTACAGTTGCACACAAACAAAAATACATCGCTGACAATCGATTTATTACCCCCACCCTCGAATCGTTCAATTCCCATAAGCATATTGTAGCTAGGAGAAATATGTCTCTATTTAAATCTTTGGTTAAACTAACAGCCGTTACCAGTGTCGCAGGGGCGATCGCTGTTAGTCCCATATTTACTCTCAAAGCTGAAGCTCTAACCGAAGTGCAGGTGTTGGAGCGCTTGGGTAGCATTCCTGTCTTCACGATTACCGATGAAAAGGGCGCACCACTTTTGGGATCGATGCCCCAACAGCCCAATGCCAAACCCGATGATAGCCAAATTTTGTTTTTCTTCCTTGGTCCCGATGAAGCCAAGATGATGCTTAATCAAGTGCAGAAGTCTAACCCCGATGTTGGCAAGAAAGCTCAGATTATTGTCCGTTCTATGAACGAAGCATATCAAGTCATTCGGGATAACAAGGATAAGAAAGTTGTCTTTCAGTTCATCCCCTCTAAATCAAGCGTCGATTCTGCAAGAACGATCTTGACTTCTCAAGGCATTGCCGCCGACAGAATTCCTAATGTGCCTGTGTTTTTTGCGACAGGTGGTCAGGCTAATAGCCAAGGTTTGTTGACCATGAGCATTGATCAAAATGGTAAGCGTGAACAAATTGTGCCATTCTTCCTTGATCAAACTGATCTGCAAAATTTACTCGATCGCGCTCGCAAGGAACAGCCTGATATTGCGAAAACCACCAAAATTCAAGTTACTTCCCTATTTCAAGTGCTAGATTCGATGGTTACTAAGGACAACAAGCCCAATCCTGATGTAGAGCGTTTTCAGTTTGTTCCCTCACGCACAGCCTTTGAGTACATTCTGAAAAATAATCAGGCGGCTGCACCCCAAGCTGCACCCGCACCCGCACCACGAACCATTCCCCCGGCTCCTGCCAATAAGCCTAAATAATAAATAATTAAAAATTAATTAAAAATAAATAATTAAAGCGCTTTGCGCTCACTTACAGCAATTACCAATAAAAACTTTAAAAGCATTGCTTTGCAGCGCTTTTAAAGTTTTTATTGTTTTGAATTGGTTTTTGAAGTGGTTTGGGTTTGAGGGCAAAGCGCTGTCAGTCAAGTCAAAAGGTATTGAGAACAACCCTTAGTGGCGTTCTTAAATTTATTACCAGTCCCAGTCGGAGTCAGGATTATTATTACGATTGTCATAGCCGCGATCGCTGCCCCGATCGCTATAGTCACGGGGTACACCACGATTGCGACTGTCGCGATCGCGATTATAGTCACGATTAGGATCGCGGTAAGGTTCACGGCTAGAATCACGATTAAAATCTCGACTCGGATCGCGGTAAGGTTCGCGACTAAAATCACGATTAAAATCTCGACTGGGATCGCGTCCCATATCTCGCGCAGTATCGCGACTAAAATCACGGTTAGTAAAGCTAGAAGCCGTGGGCGCAGGTCTGGCTTCGGGGATGCCACCAAAGGCAATCAGCAAAGGGAATCGCAATAAATCAACCGCTATTAATTCTTCAGATTCATCAATCACCACAAGGGGCATTAGTTCTTCTTTGACAAGGCGATCGCCCTTAGTGGCGAGGGGTTCAGGATCTTCAAATAGAGCAATGCCTTTTTCAGAGCCAAAATGCTCCCTAGTTAGCCCCAAGCAGTCTTGAAAACCGCGCCGCCACTCGCCAAGACGTTCGGGAGAAGTGGCAAGTACCAAGATTCGCAATTTTTCACCATATATCGCTTTTAGTACTGAGATCGCGGCGGATGTAACCAAAATATTCTGCAAGCGCGTCCCCATCGTCCGAATTGCCCCACGTCCCGACTGCTCAAAGAACCATTTGGCAACGCGATCGCTATGGACTTGCTCAAAGGTGCGCCGCAATTTCCAAGCAGGACCATAGTAATCGGGTAGGGTGCGATAGCGTTCGAGTAGTTGATCCACTCTTTGTTTGTATTCCGCAAATGTTTGCGCCGAAAGTTGCAAAGGTTCATTGGCTGGGGCAGGGGACTTTTCGGCGGTCACTGCCACAGGCTGAGGTTCTGGCGGCACAAGATTTAGTTTTTCAGCACTGGCGACAAGATCCTGCAAGCTACCCACCAGATATTCCTTAAAGCCCTGTACCCGCACTGCAATATCCTGTGAGATACCTGCATAGGTGCTGGTCATTTCCTTATCAAGGCGCTCTTTACGCTTTTCTAAGACAGCGATCGCTGCCTGTAGTTCATTTTTTTGATACTCTAGCCTTGCCACATCCGCCTGTGCTAAGCGTATGATCCCCGCTTGCAGGTCATCTAATTGGTCTTGCAGGATTTTGGTTTTGGTGGTTTTGAGTTGTTCTAGCTCAAGTTGCAATTGACTTTCTTGCTGTTTTAGTTGGGCGATCGCTGCTTGAGCCGCCGCTTCGTCATCGGCTAGAGAATTAGGCGCTGATTGGGGATCATCGGCGATGATTACCAGGGCTGGATCTAGCTCATTGACTTGATCATGGGAGCGCTCAACATCTTGCTGCCCGATCTGAACCTGCTGCTGCTGCTGCTGCTGCTGCTGATCTTGATAGGAGTTTTGATGAGGATCTTGCTGAATATCTTGTTTGATATTTTGTTGATCGGGACTTGCTTCCATGCTCAGATCAGTATTCAACTCAAAGTTTTGAGCATCATCAATTTTTCCTAAATTTTCTTCTACAGGCAGTTGATCAGAATTCATAGGGCTAGATTACAGGATGTTTATATGTTCAAAAACTTTACATTGCCGAGCGCAGTGATTGCAAAGTGCTTGATTGCAAAGTGCTTGATTGCAAAGTGCTTGATTGCAAAGTGCTTGGTTGTGGGATTCAACATTTTGATTATAATTGCTCAATCAAGCCCCCGATCGCGAAACTATGCCTGAAACTATGCCTGAAACTGTCTTTAGTAAAATTATTAAACGCGAGATTCCTGCGGCGATTATCTATGAAGATGATCTCGCCCTTGCCTTTCGGGATGTGAACCCCCAAGCACCTGTACATTTTCTGGTAATTCCCAAAAAGCCCCTAATCAATCTTGCCGATGCTCAGGATGAGGATCAGGCTCTGCTTGGGCATCTGCTCCTAGTTGCCAATAAGGTCGCAGCACAGGAGGGCCTCAAGGGCTTTCGGTTAGTTACCAATAACGGAGCCGAGGCAGGACAAACTGTATTTCATCTGCACATTCATGTTTTGGGTGGGCGATCGCTAAATTGGCCCCCAGGCTAAGGTATCAGCCAAGCAAATTTTAAAAGTGCTGCTTGCCGAGGCTTTTGAAGTTTGCTTGCGGTTCTAATTATTGAATGAGAAAAGACTTTGACACTCTCAACGCTGAAGCGACTGAGATTCCTGAACAGTCCAAAGATTGAACTTCAGAGGCGTAGTCAAAGCGCCTCTACTGACTCCATCTAGGTCTAAGCCTAGTGTCGCCGCTACTTTTCTAGCAATATTTGCAGCGCCATTACAGTCTGCATTAATCAAAATATTTTTAGCAGTACGATACAAACCACGTTTTACGCGCTTACCAGATTCTTTCCACAATTCGGGTTTTTCACCGTAGACAGGGATTGTATCTGAGTCTAAGAAACTAGCCTTAGACGTGTAACTTTCTTCAGTTTCAATAAACTGAATACCGTAGATTTCGCATAATTGCTTAATTCTTTCTTTCAGCCTAGCGGTGGGAATTTGCACAAACTTTTGATTAGTTTTTGCTCCCATGTTGGCAGAATCTTTTTGTTTTTTATTCCATCCAAAAACAATAGTGCCAATGCCATTAGATAGGCAGTGGTTAACCACGATACGCGCCGCTTTGTTGACAGCATCACGCATCTGACGATTACGTCTCTCAGTAATATTGGCTGGGAGCATCCCAAGTTTGCGGTAAGTAAATATACTTATGTACAAGCAAGGAAGAAATAGGAAGAATAAAGAGGAATAAAAATAGTAACAAGAAAATGCAGT
>NZ_JACJPY010000047.1 GCF_014696345.1 Pseudanabaena cinerea FACHB-1277 | reverse complement strand
ACTGCATTTTCTTGTTACTATTTTTATTCCTCTTTATTCTTCCTATTTCTTCCTTGCTTGTACATAAGTATATTTACTTACCGCAAACTTGGGATGCTCCCTCTATAAGATTTTGACTGTGGATGATAAAAGTGTGAATAGACAGTTATTAGTTAAGCTTCTTGAGCCTTTCGGCTTTGAAGTCAAAGAAGCCAGTAATGGACAAGAAGCGATCGCTATTTGGGAAGAATGGGAACCGCATTTAATCTTTATGGATATGCGAATGCCGATTATGGATGGTTATGAAGCGACTAAATATATTAAAGCCACCACCAAAGGCAATGCCACGGCAGTAATTGCCTTGACTGCAAGTGTTTTAGAAGAAGAAAAAGCGATTGTTTCGTCCGCAGGTTGTGATGATTTTCTGCGTAAACCTTTTAAGGAGCAGGTGATTTTTGATGCACTAACAAAACATTTGGGTGTGCAATATATTTATGAGCAGTCGGCAGATGATCACTCAATCCATGAAGGCTATAATCCCGCGATCGGATCTATAGATCTATCAATATTAACCACAATGTCTGACGAGTGGCGATCGCAGTTATTTGAAGCGGCGATCGAGGGCGATCGCAATCGCGTTATCACACTAGTTCAAGAAATACCCAACCAAGAATCAAGTTTAGTCAAAACATTTGAAAAATTCATTCATCAATTTGCATTTGATGAAATGTTAGAATTTCTATCGTAGTTTCAGCCTATAGAGACTTTAGGCAGTGCAAATTTTCATTTAATATTTATTAACATATGATCAAAGTCCGATCGCCATTAGTTATTTCGATAATTTGCTGCTTGCTCGTCTGCCTATTGTGGGGCTGTCAAAATCCTCCTGCTTCTGTCAAGCGATCGCCATTGAAATTAGCCTGTATCACTTTTGTTGGTTATCGCCCCGCCATTATTGCCCAAGAAAAGGGCTTTTTTAAAGCCCAGGGTGTAGATGTGGAACTGAGTTATGTGGATTTTGCCCAGTTACAGCAGGCTGACTTTAGTGCAGGGAAGTATGACGGGATTGGCTTGACCTTGGGTGATTTCATTATTTTGAGCGCGAATAATCCCAATATGCAAAGCGTATTGGTTGTGGATGAGACCAATGGAGCCGATGTGGTTGTTGCTCAGCCTGAAATTAAAACCATTGAGGATTTGCGGGGCAAAAAAATTGGCTCAAATCTCGGTGGCTTTAGTGAAGTATTTGTCACGGAGATGTTGAGACTCTCTAACTTAACTACCGATGATGTGAATCTGGTCAAGTTTGATGCGCTGGAAATCCCGCAAAGGCTAAAGAATAATGATATTCAAGCAGGGCATACTTGGGAACCTTTTGTATCAGAAGCACTTAAGCAAGGAGCAGTTACCCTATTTACAAGCAAGCAAACCCCAGGTTTAATTTTGGATTTGGTGGCTTTTCGCAATGAAACCATTCGCGATCGCCCCGAAGATGTTAGGGCTTTTGTGCGCGGTTGGCTGCAAGCCATAAATTTTTGGGAACAGAATCTTAAAGATGGCAATGAAATTATCACTAAAGCCCTCAAAATTCCCATTGAGACAATTTCCTTAGATGGGGTAAATCTCACTAATCTGCAAGAAAACCAGCAATTTTTTGGTTCCGATAATCCTAATTCTATCTATAATACTGCCAAAATCTATGCCGACTTTTTCATTCGTTCTGGCAACGTGACGCGGATTCCTGAACTCAAGTCTCTGTTCAATTCCTCCTTTTTAAACTGACTCTTAAATTGATTCTTAAGTTGATTTAAGAGATTGTTTGAAAAGTCTGGACACTCGCTAAAAATACTGATTGATCCCCCCTAGCCCCCCTTACGAAAGGGGGGAAAAGATTAAAAAAGTCCCCCTTAGAAAGGGGGATTTAGGGGGATCAAAACTTTTCAAACAGGCTCTAAGTGGCTCTCAAAATCTAAATCATTAAATCCAAAGTATCAAGAATATGCGTTTTAGTAGTATCCGCCAGAAATTAATTTTTGCTTTTTTGATTGTGGCACTGATTCCGATGTTGTTATTGGGGGCAATCAATAAGCAATCGACAGAAAGCACCTTGACCGAAAATGCTAGACAATCTCTATCGGCGGCGGCGAATGCTACTGCTAATCGCGTTGATGCTTTTATTGATGGCAACCTCAATGCGGTGCGCGTGGAGGCAATTTTACCAGGATTATCCACTTACCTAAGTTTGCCAGCAGCCAATCGTGAGAATAGCCCAGAATCAAGGTTGGCGATGGAAACTTTGATTCGGTTGAGCCGAAAGGATATGCTGAATGTTCTATCCTATGCCTTGCTTGACCTCAATGGTAAGAATGTATTAGATACCAATACTCCTGATCTTGGTAAAGATGAGTCATCGCAGGATTATTTTCAAGAACCATTACGATCGCAGTTAGCTTTTGTTTCTAGTATGCAGCGATCGCCGACTATTCCAGACTTGGTAATCTTGGTATTTAGTAGTCCTGTTCGCAATGCGCGGGGACAAATTTTAGGAATATTGCGGGTTACGTACAATGCTGCGGTTGTGCAACAACTAGTGACAAGGCAAACCGAGCAGGCGGGCGAAAAATCCTTGGCAATTCTTCTCGATGAGAACTATATCCACCTCGCCCATAGCAACGATCCTAAATTGCTATTCAAATCCATCGTTCCCTTACCCGATCGCGTGGTGACGCAATTACAAAATGCAGGGCGCTTACCCAAATTGCCATCGGCGGAATTAGCCATCAATCAACCCATCCTCCAACAAGCATTAGACAGTAAACAATCTTACCTAGTAGCTAATTTAAGTGCCGACAACCAAAAGGATCTAGTGGCGATCGCTAATTTGCAATATAAGCCTTGGTCGGTACTGTTTGCCCGTCCTGTCGCCGTTGCCCTTGCGCCCCTAGAGCGCCAAATTCGTGATGCCATGTTTCTATTCGCAATGATCGCCATCATCGTAACTATGATTGCCCTAGCGATCGCCCAACTTCTTACTAAACCAATTATTCATCTGACCAAAATTGTCTCTCAATTTACCGCAGGTAATCTTGATGTAAGGGTAAGCTCCAGTGCTAACGATGAAATTGCCCAACTTGCCGCCTCTTTTAATAACATGGCAGAACAGTTACAGAACTCATTTGTAAATCTAGAAATCCGTGTACAGCAGCGTACATCGGAGTTAGTAATTGCCAAGGAAAAAGCAGAAGTTGCCAATCAAGCCAAAAGTACGTTTATCGCCAATATGAGCCATGAATTGCGATCGCCTTTAAATGCTGTAATTGGCTTCTCACAATTGATGTTACGCGCTAAAGGACTCTCCCCAGAGCAGTACGAAAATGTGGGCATTATCCATCGCAGTGGCGAATTTCTCTTAACCTTGATCAACAACATTCTCGATTTATCCAAAATTGAAGCGGGGAAAGCTACCCTCAATCCCCATAACTTCGATCTCTATCGCTTACTGGATGATCTAGAGGATATGCTGCATCTCAAAGCAGAGTCAGCAGGCTTGGAATTATTCTTTGAAAGGCAACCATCGCTGCCGCGTTACATTTACACCGATGAATTAAAACTGCGCCAAGTTATCATCAATCTCCTCAGCAATGCCATCAAATTCACCGAACAAGGGAGCGTGATTCTCAAGATATTCCATGAAGAACAAGGATCTGATGACCTAAAGCTCTATATAAGTGTGAGTGATTCTGGTGTGGGCATAGCGAAGGAAGAATTAGCTAATATTTTTGAAGCCTTTGTGCAGGCAGAGGCAGGGCGGGAAATGCAAGAAGGTACGGGGCTAGGTCTTGCGATCTGTCGGCAATTTGTTCAGTTAATGGGTGGTAATATTTCCGTAGAAAGTGAACTTGGCAGAGGTACGACATTCTATTTTGATATTCAAGCTCAAGCCATTAACAATGCGATCGCCAATAGTCTAGAAAATGAACCCCATAAACGCCATGTCATTGCTCTAGCGCCCCATCAGTCTACCTATAAAATCTTGATCGTTGATGATAAAGAAATTAATCGCCAATTGTTGGTAAAACTGCTCAGTCCTCTAGGTTTTGAATTAAAAGAAGCTGCCAATGGACAAGAGGCGATCGCGGTTTGGGATCAATGGGAACCGCACTTAATTTGGATGGATATGCGAATGCCTGTAATGGATGGCTATGAGGCTACGAAATATATTAAAGCCACCACTAAAGGCAATGCCACAGCAGTGATCGCCCTGACAGCAAGTGTGCTAGAAGAAGAAAAAGCGATCGTGTTGTCCGCAGGTTGCGATGACTTTTTACGCAAGCCATTTAGAGAGCAGACTATTTTTGATGCTTTGCACAAGCATTTAGGCGTACAATTTATGTATGAAGATGAAGAGGCTGAAAAGTCTGTTGACGAGTCTTGCCACAAAACAAATTCAATAAATTTAGCAATCATGGGAGAAGAATGGCGATCTCAATTGTATGTAGCCGCAATCGAAGCTGATGGTAATTACATTATGGAGTTGCTACAAAAAATCCCCCCAACAGAATCCCACACAGCGAAATTTCTAGAAAATCTAGCTCGTCAATTTGACTTTGACGAAATTGTAGAATTAGTTAAGACTTAAACTCAATTACAAATCCCGTAAATCCTACTAGTCTCAAAAATTAGTCGGTAAATCTGAATCAATTAAGATCAACAAGATCAATATGTATAATCTAATTAACGAAGCTTTGACGAATACAAATTCCCAGCCTGACTCAAAAGGCAATATTTTGTTGGTGGACGACCTACCTGAAAACTTAAAATTATTGAGCGATTTACTTTCTAAATATGGCTACACTGCTCGCAGCGTTACTAGTGGTGCTAGGGCGATCAAAACTGCTAAGGCAAAACGTCCAGATGTGATGTTTTTGGATGTACTGATGCCAGAGATGAATGGCTACCAAGTTTGTCAAGCCTTCAAAGCCGATCCTGATCTGTGCGATATTCCCATCATTTTTATTAGCGCTTTGGGGGATACAGTCGATAAATTGAAAGGATTTGAAGTTGGCGGCGTAGATTATATTACTAAGCCTTATCAAGTTAAGGAAGTCCTCGCTCGTTTGGAAGCTCAATTAATCATTCAGAAACAACAGCGCAGTTTGCAGGATGAAATTGCTAAGCGCAAGGAAATTGAGGAGGTTTTATATCAATCGCGATCGCTGCTTTCGAGTATTTTAAATAGTGCCTTAGATGGAATTGCCGCAATGCAAGCAGTTCGCGATCCAGCCACAGGCGAGATCGAAGACTTCCGTTGTCTCGTTGTCAATCCCATTATCTCCAAAATGTTGGGACGTAACCGTGATGATCTGATTGGTAAATTAGTCTTTCGTAGGTTTATCGAACATATTGATCCCCATTTATTTGCGCGTTTTGTGGAAGTTGTTGAGTCTGGCGACCCCTTAGACGAAGATTTTTATTATCCCCTAGATGATTCTGACTCTAGCTGGTATCACTATGTTGCTGTCAAATTGGGCGATGGATTTGCGGTAACAGTGCGAGATATCACTTCACGCAAGCAAACAGAACTTGCCTTACAAGAAGCGAACCGTAAATTGGAATTACTTGCTAATTTAGATGGATTAACCCAAATTGCCAACCGTCGTCGTTTTAATGATTACTTATTGTTCCATTGGCAACATCATCAACGGGAACAAAAAATGCTGTCACTAATTCTCATTGATATCGATTACTTCAAGCTTTATAATGACTCCTATGGGCATCAAGGTGGTGATGATTGCTTAATTCAGGTTGCACAGGCGATCGCCAAAGTACCTCAACGAGTTGTTGATTTGGTCGCAAGATATGGCGGTGAAGAATTTGCAGTAATTTTACCGAATACAGATACTGAAGGTGCGTTGATTATTGCAGAATCTATCAAGCAGGCGATCGCCGATCTTGCCATTCCCCATCAAAATTCAATGGTCAGCGATCGTGTTACCTTAAGTTTAGGAGTAGCGAGTATGATCCCCTCGGTTGGTCAAAGTTTAGAAGTATTGATTAGCAATGCTGATAATGCTCTTTACAAAGCCAAGAAATGCGGGCGAGATCAGGCGATCGCCCATATAGATTAGTTTTATACCAATGGCGCAAAGTACTGTATTACATTAATTGTCTTTAAGGAGCTGATCAACTAAAGTTAAGTTTGGGTTAAGATTAAGTTAACCTAAAGTTAATCTAGGAGGAAAAGGCTATGCTCGCCACCAAACTTATGTTTCCTCAATCCCGTTATTACGGGAAATTTACACCAGAAAATCTCATGTTTAATTCTAATTTACAAGAATTTTCCCATCGCATCAGTATTATTTGCGCCCTTGAGACAGGGGGCAAAATTTCATCGGCGGAAGCCTACACCCAAATAGAGGAGCTATGGCAGCAATTAGCGCGATCGCACCGAGAGATCCTTGGCAACTAGCGATATAGCTGATACGGTTTGCAAATGTTTGCTATGCAAGAAAGCCTGAAAAATGTAGTGGTAATTTAATGGATTGCCACTACATTTTGTGCGTCACACTCAACTGAAAAGCGCTATAACTTGTATGTACAGTGAAATCTAAAATCCTTTACATAAAACGATGAGCGAAAAAATATCATGGACTGCTGAAGCAGAGGCTAAACTCAAGGACATTCCATTTTTTGTTAGACCCTTCGCCTTCAAAAAAATTGAAAAATATGCCCAAGATCGTAATTATCCACAGATAACCCTTGAGGTTTATGAAGAGGCAAAAAAACAATTTAACAAGAAATATGACTGAACAATATGGAGAACGCATCAAGGGTCGAGTCGGTTTGGAAACGCCTTCGCAACGGCGATATTGCCACCTGTGAAGAGGCTTTAAAACTTTTGGTTGATCCCCTTGGCAATCTGCATATTGATTGGCTCGATCAGGATCTAAATTATCGGTTTTTTCGGGAATTTGAAGACCGCAGCATTTTACCGCCCTTAATTCCTTTGCTGTTGTGGCGCAATTGTTTTTACATTGCCAGTCCGCAGACACTTACGGATATGCATCTTAAATTAGTTGGCGATCGCACCCTTACCGAAGTCAAGGCGCTAATGATTAGCAGCGATAGTTATCGCGCTTGGTTTCGTCGTCAAAATTTGCCTAGCCCCAATCAAATTCATTCTTCACAATCGATCAACCCGCTTACAGGGGAATCGGAACAGGTGGATATTGGGGAAGTAACTGACCTATATTTATCGCAAGCCTTTGATCAAACCCGCAGGATCAATGCGCTGATTTCTGTTGCCCTGCAACATCGCGCCAGTGATATTCACCTAGAGCCAACACCCAAGGGGTTGCGAGTACGCTATCGCATTGATGGTATTTTGCGCGATATCAAAACCCTGCCCTTAGAAATTAGTCGCAAAATTATTGTGGCGCTGAAGGTGATGTCTAATATGGATATTGCCGATAGTCGCCGCCCCCAAGATGGTCGCATTGGCAAAGAATATACCAGTACCGAAAACTTGCTGCTAAATCTGGATATGCGAGTGAGTACATTGCCCTGTGTTGGTGGTGAAAAGGCAGTGGTGCGACTCTTACCCCGCGACAATCCCTTCTCCAATCGCCTAGATTGTTTAGGATTTAGCGATCGCGCCCTAAGTGTTTATGACAGTTGGCTACGACAACCACAGGGGCTAATTATTATGACGGGCCCAACGGGTTCAGGGAAAACCAGCACTCTTTATACTAGTCTGCAAGCGATCGCCCAAGAACACGTCAATGTAATCACCGTTGAAGATCCCGTGGAATATGTACTGCCGAATATTACCCAGACGCAAGTATGTGAACCCGCAGGCATGACCTTTGCCGCAGGGCTACGCGCGATCTTGCGCCAAGATCCAGATATTGTGATGGTGGGGGAAGTGCGTGATCCTGAAACGGCGGAAACAGTGGTGAGAGCGGCGCTGACAGGGCATTTGGTCTTATCCACGATGCATACTAATGATGCAGCAAGTGCAATTCCGCGCTTGAGAGATTTGGGACCCGATCCTGGGCTGATCTGCGATGCCCTGCTTGGCGTTGTAGCACAGCGCCTTGTCCGCAAAAACTGCCCATACTGCACGACCACTCACCAACCGACAGCCAATGAGTTGCAGTCTCTGCGGCTAGATTGGGGCGATGTCGCTGTTGGGCAATGGCGGCGTGGTAAGGGGTGCGATCGCTGTTTTGGCACGGGCTATATTGGGCGGGAGGCAATAGTGGAGCTAATTGATATTGACGATACTTTTAGGCAATTGATCTATGAAGGCACGATTACCCAGATTAATCGTTATCTAAGTGAGATAGATTTTGATTCCTTTCGTAGAGCAGCGATCGCCAAACTAAACGCGGGGATCACCACCAGTGACGAGATACTGCGAGTTTTGCCGCGCAGCTCTTTACATCGAATTAGCTCCGCTCCATTGCGTCCTACCCACATCAAAGCAGTCTAAAACCAAAGGAGAGAAAGGCGGCGCATAGCAACCGCCAATCATATCTTACTTAGCTTTAGGAGCTTTAGGAGCTTTAGGCAACCTTAACACCGCGCCAAAAGGCAACATAGCCCTTGATGTTCTTAGCTGCATCCTTAGGCTCTGGATAATACCAAGCCGCGTCATTATTCCTTTCGCCATTGACCTCAATGCTGTAATAACTGGCTACCCCTTTCCATCCACAGGTTGTATGGGTGCTGCTGGGCTTGAAGTATTCCATATTCAGAGCATCAGGGGGAAAGTATTGATTCCCATCGACAACCTCACAGCGATCGCTTTCCGCAAGAACAACCCCATTCCAAGTAGCTTGTTTTGACATCAGACTAATTTCCCTTGATTTATCTAGATATTATGCTTATTTAGTATATTCATGATAACAGTTTCGTCACCAATGGTCTGGTATAGTATCTGTCAAAGCTTAAACAGTATATAGGTCACGGGTATATTAACATTTTCTTAGTTATTCCTCTGTTTAGTAAGGTTTGCTTGTCCAGAGCCTGCAACGCAAAACAACTCAACTTCAACCCAAACTTGAATCTCAATTGTAAAATGGCGCAAGGCTTAAAATATGTTTTTAGTTACAGTTGGTAAAGAGCAGTATCAGTTTAATGCTTTAATGCAATGGATAGAAATATTAATACAATACCGAATTATCAATGAAGATGTGATAGTTCAATATGGAGCGTCTTCCTATGTTCCCGATGGTGCAAGGGCTTACCGCTACTTAGCTGATGCTGATTTCCTAAGTTTAGTTGATAATGCCAGTCTGATCATCAGCCATTGTGATGAAAACATCGCTCAGTTGCTAGAGGAGCGTGATACGCCCTATGTCCTAGTGCCAAGATTGCAGAGGTTTGGCGAATATGCTGACAATCATCAAATGGATGTTGCTGATGAATTTGAGAATCGCGGGATTGCGATCGCCCGCTCCCCTGGCGATATTGTTAAATTTCTCAAACTTCAACAAACATCAGAAGTAATTCCTAAAGTCGACGAAGCCAAATTGTGCGAATTTCTACAACAAAAATATTCGCAAGAGCTATTTCCCAAATTAATGCTAGTTTGTGCGGCGGGGGGAGCTTTTCGATATATGCAAAGCCTAGTTGACTTTTGGGGTAAGTTTGACGATCGCTTTTGGATTGCTGGCAAGAATAGTATTACTGAGCAGGAGATTGAAGCCAATCATTACTGGGGATATACGCCTATTAAGAATAATTTCTTAAATGTTGTCAAAAATTTTGTAGTGGCATTCAAACATATTCCCAAAAAAAAGCCAAATTTAGTGATTTCTACGGGATCAAGCTTTTCAATCCCCTATCTAATTGTGGCAAAGTGGTTTGCTCGCAGTCATGTAGTTTATATTGAATCCAAATCACGTTTCCAAGACATTAGTTTACCTGCTTGGATATTAATGAAATTAAGAGTGCTAGATTTATTGGTGGTCAGAAGTAAAGCGATCGCTGATTTATACTCTCAAACCTTGTATGCTCCCATTGACAACAAGGATGATAGCACTGCTGGTTCATTGCACAGAGACTATAAGCAGGCTTCGATTGTAACTTTCGATGACATTGCCTTTATTTTTAGCCCCGAAAAGTTAGAATTCTCCACCGCAAGGCAGTTTCTCGAAGACTTTCAAGCCCTTTGTAACCCCGATGAAAACTATCAAAAAATTATCATTGATATGAGCCATACAACGGTAATGGATAGCGCAGGACTCGGCACATTAACTAACTGTCTGCGTATAGCCAGAGCTAATGGTACGGATTTGTCATTATGGAGCGTCAGTGACGCAGTAAGCGCTTTAATTGGATTATCTTCCCTAGGTAACTTATTTGTAATTGATCAAAGAAGTAATACCTTTAGATTTTCTAATCCTATCCAAAGAACAAAGGTGGCAAATATTACGAGAACAGGTATGTTGCTGTTTCGGCTGCATATTTTACTAATTGAAACTCCTATTTTAAGGATTTTTTACCCGATTTTGAAATTTTTGTTTCCTTGGATTGATATTGATCCTAGTGTGCCAGTACACCCATCAGTCCGCAGTCCTATTAAGCGATTGATCGATATTATCGGTGCATTAATTGGCTTGAGCTTTACCTCAATTTTATTTATCCCAATTGCGATCGCCATTATGATGGAAAGCAAAGGCGGCATATTATTTGGGCAGGTTCGCTGTGGTTTACTCAGCAAACCATTTCGGATTTGGAAATTTCGCTCAATGGTAAAGAATGCGGAACAGTTAAAGGCAAGGGTCGAAAATCAAGTCGAAGCAAATACTCAATCAAAGGATAGTCCATCCAATTCTGACGATAGTGCTGGGGATAAATTCTTTAAGAATGCTAATGATCCTCGTGTCACCAAGGTCGGTAAATTTCTCAGAAAAACTAGTCTTGATGAGTTTCCGCAGTTTTGGAATGTATTGATTGGGGATATGAGCCTAGTTGGTACGCGCCCCCCCACCTACAACGAAATCAATTCCTATGAGTTACAAGTGGAATATCATGATGAGCGTTATACAGAATGGAATCGCCTTGATGTGAAGCCAGGAATTACGGGAGTATGGCAGGTTAATGGTCGCTCTAGTGTCAGAACCTTTGCTGAAGTGGTCAATTATGATATCGAATATCGTAAGAATTGGAGTATTTGGTATGACCTTAAACTAATTGTGCAAACAGTTTTAGTTCTATTTGACAAGAAAAATAAAGCTGTTTGAATTTGTGGGCATGGTGACAATGAAATCCAGTTTTATCTGGTTCTCTAAAATCTCTCCAAGTATCGTTATTTTTTGTCTTCGGTTTCTACCTTGTCTGTACTAGGGTGAAAACCACGATCATATAAATGGAGAGAGCTAAATGGAGAGAGTCAGCTAATCTTTCGGTTGCCCTACTAAAATAACTGACTCAGGTTTATATTTGAATGCTGTCACCAACACCACAGGCACAAATCTGGACTGCCACCATGTACACTCGTTACATTCCCATGCAATGACTCTGACTATTGGTAGTCCTCACGCGAAAAGGCAAACTCACAAGACAACCCGAAAACCGATGTTGTTGTTCCTATTGTCTGCATTGTTCCTGTTGCGATTTGCCGAACGACAATTGATCGCATTGTTGTTCCACGAGCCACCACGCAGGGCGCTATGGATTTGCACCTTCTCTAGCATCTTGGGCGAACCCAAGACCACTAAATAACTGTTGCTGCAACTGCCATGTATTGCCATGTTGCAGATGTCCTCTCCATGCTTGGATTGAACTTTGGATTTGGTCTGTACTCGCTTCACCTAAACTTACCTGCTTGTATAGACGGTTAAGACGTTTTCTGCCTCGTCTAATGTTTTTAGATATCACACGAATCTGATTGTTTACAATCCGAAATCCCACAAAATTTATACCATACTTGGTTTCAAAAATTTGAGTTTTGCCCGAATGAAGTTGCAATCTGATTTTTGCAAGATATAGTTCTATCTCTAGCTTGGCGAATTTGAGAAAGTCAAGATCGTCGGAAAATATGGCAAAATCATCGACATAACGCACATATCGTTTGGCTTGAAGTCGTTCTTTTACAAAATGGTCAAATTCATTGAGATAGATATTTGCGAAAAATTGACTGGTGAGATTACCAAGGGGTAAGCCTTTGCGATGGGCTAGGGGTGATAATAGATCGTCACCTGAAAAGTATAACTGGACTGGTTCTTGAGGATTGCTGTGATCAATAATTAGGTCAATTAACCAGAGGGTTTTGGGGCATTTAATTTTGCGGCGAATGATTTGTTTGAGAATTGCATGATCGATAGTTGGGAAATATTTTTTGATATCGCATTGCAGAATGTAGCGACTAGCCTGAGCAAATTTGATAAAGCGGCGCAGGGCTTTGTGCGTACCAAATCCTCTACGGTTAGCATAGGAATCGGTGATAAAAGATTTCTCAAATATGGGAGCAATAACATTGCAGAGAGCGTGATGTACTACTCGATCTCTGTAAGGTGCAGCCGAAATCTGACGGGGTTTAGGATCGATGATTTGGAATACTTTGTAATCGCTGGGGATATAGGTTTGGGTTTCTAATTCTTGTTTGAGGGTGATTATTTCATTTTCTAAATTATAATTAAACTCTAAAACATTGGGGCGAAATCTCTTACCTCTTTGGGCTTTTTTTGCGGCTAATATAATATTTTGATAGCTAATAATTTCTTCCCAAAGATTACCAATTCGTTTCATAGAGCATTGCAATTTAATTTTATAATCTAACTTTGTTAAAACCAATCAAAATTATTTTTTGATTATTTTTTGTTTTTTTGATATTTTAGCCAACCACCAATTTCATTGCCTATTTCCTGTAATTGGGTGTTAATATAAACGTATCTTTCTTCTTCAATTTGATGAAAATCTAGTAATAGCCTTGATTGATGCCTGAGTATATCTAGCTTAGCATTGAGAGTTTCTAAAATTGATATTTTATCTTTTGTATATCTGGCAATAATTAATGATTCCATGATATCATAGAGATAGTTGGTAATTCTATCGCCTAGTCCAAATTTATGATGCTTGGGCATTCTGTTAATAATGGGAATATACCATTTAATCAGATCGTAAGTTTTTTGGATAACTGGCAAATCAACTGGTTGTGTACTCATCTTTATTTCATATTTGACTTCTAAAAAATAAAAAAAAGCGCCACAGGCGCTAAGAAGAGTATATAAGAAAGAGGGTAAAGGGAAAAAGGGAAAAAGTATAAAGAAAAAGTCCTCACGCGAAAAGGCAAACTCACAAGACAACCCGAAAACCGATGCCGTAGTACCTATAGCCTGCATTGTCCCTGACGCGAATTGCCGAACGACAATCGAGCGCATTGAAGTACCACGAGCCACCACGCAGGGCGCGTCTATTTTGTTCGCCGCCAGTCAGCCACGCAGAGCCATCGCTGGGCGCACCATTATAATTTTCATGCCAGACATCTTCACACCATTCCCAAACATTGCCACTCATGTCATAAATGCCAAGTTCATTAGCTGTTTTTTCACCCACTGTATGAGTTACGGAACCGCTATTGCTGCCATACCAGCCGACATCATTCAGGTCATTACTGCCTGAGTAGATAAAGCCTCTACTTTGATTGCCTCCTTTAGCGGCATATTCCCATTCAGCTTCACTAGCTAATCTAACATTCCTTTTGACTCTTTGAGAGAGTTCTTCACAAAACTTCTTAGCATCATGCCACGAAATTCCAACCACAGGCTGATCTGCACCTTGAAATTTTGGATCGCAATTTGCTGATCCTTTAGTTTTCATCACCGCTTCCCATTGGGAATTAGTGACTGCATATTTGCCAATTAGAAATTCCTGTAATGTCACCCGATGCTGTGGACGTTCATCATTGTCGCCTTGACCATCAGGCGATCCCATCATAAAGCTACCACCAGAAACACGCACTAGTTCTAGGGTGATGCCCTTACTGAGGTCGAGGGTCAGGTCATCTTCAGAGTAATTGGTTAGATTTAGAGAAATATGCGGCAATCCAAGGTCAGCAGATATGTTTTCATCCACTGTGATCGCAGGTATATCAATTTCTGTAACCTTCTCCAGTTTTAGATCCAGAAACTCGCGAATATTTGCCAAACAATCAGAAATAGTTACCCCCTTACCAGCACCCATCAACTGAGCATCAAAATCAGCTTGTGACTGGACGCTATTCATACGGTCTAACGCATCCTGTAACCGATCTTTTTTCATTTCGCCAGTCACCAAAAAGTCAGCAATGCGCTGAGATTCGCGATCTGATTCAATACTTTGAAATTGCTGGGCTTCTAGCAAATTCGCAATATTCTGAATCTCATTCATTGCCTTTGATAGCTCTTTGTCCACTTTAGAGACATTGGTTAGCAGGTCCTGAAAACTGCCCATAAAAGGCTTCATATATTCCTCAAAATTGAGAGCAATATCTACAAATTCAGCAGTCTTGGCTTGCAACGCATTAATTTCTAATTGCAACTCGTAGAGATCCTTTTGCGATCGAATTTCTTCTAGCACTTGCGCCAATAACTGCTTTTGCGAATCCTGATCGCTGGCAATACGTTTAAGACTCTCACTCATCAAGTCCAATTTTTTGAGCATTAGCACTGCCGCATATCCCGTTGATTTGGCAATATCAAACAATTGCGATCGCATATTACCCAGCATCGCTAGTACTTGCGAGTTAGGATTAGCTTTTTGTAGCTCTTGCTGTTCCTTTTGCAAACGCTTAGTTTCTTTCTCAGCAATCGCCTTACAGTTTTCGCCAATGGTTTCCTTGATTTCTTTTGCTAATTCCTGAAAGAATTTTTGATAATCGTACTGATGATGCTTGAGTACCTGCACCATTTCGTCATAGTTCTGCACGATCGCATTTAGCTCTCGATAGCGTTCTTCAAAATTAAGAGGCTCCCGCTTCTCTCGCTTAACAAGTTTACGTACTTGTTCAATGACCTTTTTTTCGCGCCTAATAACCTTATTCCCGAATAAACCCCGTTTTTCTTCTTCGATGACAATTTTTTCTTCTGGCACAATGACTGACTCATTCTTGACAATCAATCGCCCTTTACTCAAATGTTCATTGCGCTGGCGGATTTGCTGTTGCAGATCATCTAGCTTGCCCCCCGATAGTGCTGGCAGCCGATAGGTTTTCTTGTAGATCTTAATCTCGCGCTTGCCGTCATTGTTATTTGTCATATTCAGCAGATTTTAAGCGATTATTTAATGAATACTATCATACGCAAAACTCAAGCAAACTAAACATCCTCCCAAAAATCGCGATCGAGCATAGTCTCAATGTCTTGGGGATATTGCCAGCGATTGGGAAAATTTATCTGACGATATTCCTTCCGTACTGTTTTTAAAGCAACTCGCCATGCCTCAACAAAACTATCATCCCATCTATTTTTTAAGCTTGGTACTTGCTTTAATAAAAGTTCTAATTCAACGCGCTGATTACGAATTGTGCGCTCCCATCCGTTATAATCATTGGGAATATCTACATACATCCGTTTGAGAATATGCTCTAGCAATGTCACCAGACGACTCAATAGCTCCTTTTTTTGCGAAAGCCCCAAAGACTCCACCTCCTCAATTAAGTTAATAAGATCTAAATTTTGAAAATCTCCAGCCTTGAGCTTTGCCACAGTATCTTCGACCCATAGCAAAATGTCTTGCTCATAGAGCGATCGCGCCCTAATGTCCTTAACATTTTCAGCAACTGCTTCTGTCATGGCTTTCTTCTCAATTGGGTTAACTTATCGACTTTTTATATTGTAATGGATGGCTTAGGCGATCGCTTGCTATATGCAAAGGTACTTGAAAAGCTATTTACTTGTTTGCGTTGAGTCATCATCTTCGCAGCAAAATGACTTGCTACATAGTGACTTCGCCAACCAACTTGATTAAGCATCCCAAAGATTTATATCCTCTTCTAAAATACGATTGCTGTCTTTGCCATAGGTTTGCCGCAATTCTGCAACAATCCCTGCATCAGTGTTGATAAAATCCAATGTCGATATGAGATTGACTTTTTGTTAATCTCTTCTATTTCCAAATGAATAGATCTTTAATTCCACGCAAGTTTTGAATATGGAGACTCTTGATTTTCATGTTTGCTTATCGCTAGGAGTTAACCATTAATTTTACTGTTAATGCTTACTCTTCAAACTGCCAGCGCTCCTTTGAGGCTTCTTCATCGAAGAAACGCTTAGGGCGCAGGGTGAGGGTGATTTTACCGAAGAGTTCGACATTGGGGGCGCTGTCAAACCATGCAAAATTGAGATTGCCATCCGCACCAGCGATCGCAAAATAACTATTTTCATCCCATTCCCTTTGGGCGCGATCAATTAATATCAATACATCTTCGGCGCGATCGCGTACAGAACTCAATACATCTTGATTAATTACTGGTTGCAAAGTATCTGTATTGCAAGCAACCACCACGCCATCCTCAGCTTGATGCACCACCAACCACCCTGGCAGCGTCACCCAAGTTGTCTCGGCTTGAGCATGGACAATGCCAAAGGGCGCAGTTTCTTGAACCTGTGCCACCTTGAGAAACTGCTCAATGGATAGGGGCAGATTGCCCACCACAGGCAAAATGCGCGGAATATTATCTTCGCCGTCATAGCGAAAGTTGGGCAGATTGGGCGCTTTTTTGGGATTGGGGTTTGCCATGTCTAGCAATAGCTGCTCGATCGCTAACCTTGCCTTGGGGCTATGGGCAAAGCGCAAACCTCTAGCAATTAATCGCGTTTTTTCCTGCGGATCGACTTTACCCTGTGCAGATTTGAGAACTTGCAGTACCACCGCATCCCCAGGATGACGGGTGAAGCCTTCGGGTAGATTTGCCATATTCGCCGCTTCTTTGATTGCCTTAACGACATCCTTAGCTTCTAAAACATCTAAATTCTTCTCAAGGGCAAAGGTTGCCATCGTCACCCGTTCGGATTGGGTGAGTACGCGCAACTCGTGGAGAATATCACTACCTTTTTGCTGGAAATGATGTAGCACATGGGCATCGGCACTGCCTGCTTCGAGGCTGGCATATACCTGTGATGCCACCACGATCTGATTTTGTTGAATGGGTTCAAAACCTGTATTCTCAAAAATTGCTAGGGAGGTTTCACCCATTTTTTGCAGAGCTTGGCAAGCCTGCCCCCACTGTACCCAAGTTCCTTGTTTGTGGCGCAATAGCTTCAATAGGCTTTCGGAATCGGCAGGAAAATTTTCAACAGGAACGGGCATGATCTTACAGGTACTGGGTATTAAAGGATTTTACAGCGCTTTGCGCTCAAACCCAAATCAAGTAAGCATTTAAGTAAGCATTTAAAAGTAAGCATTTAAAAGCGTTGATCCCCCTCAATCCCCCTTGTGAAGGGGGAAGAAGAAAACCCTCACCCCTTCATAAGGGGGGCTGGGGGGGATCAATCGTTTTTTTTAGCGAATGTCGAGACTTTTCAAGCAAGCTCTAGGCGACGGCTTTTTTATGTTCGCGCATTGCCATTACAAAGCGCTCAAACAAATAGTCGGCATCGTGGGGACCTGGGCTTGCTTCAGGGTGATACTGCACGGAGAAAATCGGCAAGGTTTTATGCTCTAGTCCTGCAACGGTGCGATCGTTGAGGTTGATGTGGGTGAGCATGGCTGGGGAGGTTTCAAAGGACTCACCTGTGAGGGCAAAGCCGTGATTTTGACTAGTAATTTCCACGCGGCGATCGGCGTTTTCGGCCTGATTTTGGGCGGGTTGATTGAGTCCGCGATGTCCAAATTTGAGCTTAAAGGTGTCGCCGCCCATGGATAAGCCTAGAATTTGATGCCCCAGACAAATACCAAACATGGGTTTATTTGCCTCTAGCAAAACTTTGGCGGTAGCAATGCCCTCTGTGACCGCCGCAGGATCGCCAGGTCCATTGGAGAGGAAGATGCCATCGGGGTTGTAAGCGAGAATGGTTTCGGCAGGTGTATTAGCGGGGACAACAATCACGCGGCAACCATAGCTGGCAAGACGACGCAAAATATTTTTCTTGACCCCAAAATCGATCGCTACCACCGTGAGCGTATCACCTGATAAATGGGCGGGTTCGACAAATTCCCACTCTGTGAGGGTTTTTTCTGTCCATTCATAAATGCGATCGGTGGAGGCTTCTTGGGCGAGGTTTAGTCCTTGCATAGAGGGGGCAGCATTAACCTTAGCCAATAATGCTTGCGGATCGAGGATTTCGGTGGAAATGCCGCCATTCATTGCCCCTAGCGATCGCAGCTTGCGGGTGAGGGCGCGGGTGTCAATTCCTGAAATGCCGACTACGTTATGCGCCTTGAGGTAGTCGGGTAAGGTTTGGCGCGATCGCCAGTTGCTAGGCAGAACTGTAATATTTCTGGCAATGACACCGCGTACCTGTGGGCGATCGGACTCTTCATCTTCGGGGTTTACGCCCGTATTGCCTAGTTCGGGACAGGTGAAAGTAACAATTTGCCCGCGATAGCTAGGATCGGTAATGACCTCTTGATATCCCGTCATGCCCGTATTAAAGACCACTTCACCGATCGCTGTGCCAGAAGCACCAAAGGCATAGCCGTTGTAACAAGTACCATCTGCTAAGACCAAAATCGCCGCTTGCTTTGTTGCCATATCTTCTAAAACTGCTCGTTATTATGTCCTGTCGAATAATTATTGTGGACATTAGCGCTCATTCTAAACGTTATCTAAGTCACAAGATTGTAAAAATTAGCAGTAGTAGAGACTTTGGATCGAAGGCTTAGTATTCTGTAATACAGAAACCAATCATAAATTTAAAGTTAGATTAAAGCACGTATGGATACTGTATACAGTATCCGTCATTGATCTATCCATTGGTTTGAGGAGTTATGTCAAAGGCTTTCAAGAATTCTATATCTTACCTAGTGGCGATCGCGGCTCTATCGAGTGTAGCTGCAAATTCTGCCCAGGCAGCGCCAGATCCTGTAGCTAAAGATGCAGCGATCGCCGAGGTAAAAGATCCTGCAAATATGGCGATCATAGAGCCTAAAATCGCAGATGCGAAGGACGTAAAAATTGCGGAAACAAAGGATACCGCGATCGCCGATCTGATTAATCGTCAAGAAAATGCCGTCAATCTTCAGCTTAACCCAGCCGCCAACTCCCCAATTAGCGGTTTAGCTGTGGATCAATTAGCAGAAACCGCCGAAGTTGCCTCGGTAACATCGGTTTCTCAGCTATCCGATGTGCGCCCCACCGATTGGGCTTTTACAGCTTTGCAATCTCTAGTCGAGCGTTACGGCTGCATTGCTGGCTATCCTGACAGCACCTTTCGTGGCGGCAAGGCTCTATCCCGTTACGAGTTTGCGGCTGGTTTGAATGCTTGTCTAGATAAAATCAATGAGATTATTGCCGCAGGTTTAGCTGATAAGGTATCTAAGGAAGATCTAGCGGCATTACAAAAGCTGCAAGAAGAATTTGCCGCCGAACTCACCACCCTGCGCGGAAGGGTTGATGCCCTTGATAAGAAGGTTGCCACCCTCGAAGCTCAACAATTTTCCCCTACAACCAAGCTCAGTGGTCTCGCTTTCTTTAACCTCACAGGCGCAACCGCAGGTGGTTCTGTAACCGCAGAGCGCGGTCCTAGTGGTAGTGTTTTTGCCGCTCCTGTGCGTGGAGTTGGCGGAGTCCCTTCTACCGTTCAAAGGACTAACCCTAATGTTACTTTTAGTTACTACCTATTCTTAACGCTAACTACCTCTTTTACGGGTAAAGATGCTTTAGTTACTCAATTGGTAACTGGCAACGGCAACTCCCCCGCTAACAACTTTGTATCCGCAGGCTTTACCAACTCTTGGGGAACGCCATTTCTAGATCAAACAGGCGTACCAACCGCTAATCAATTTAATGTTCGCGAGTTGTTCTATAGCTTCCCGCTCACTGATAGCGTGAATATTGCCGTTGGTCCAAGGATTAACTTCTATCGCTACTTTGATGGCAACCGTTTCACTAACTTCTTAACAGGCGCGACCAGTTTCAACTCCAATGGTAGCACCTTGTCTAATTCCGTTGACCGTGGTTCGGGCGCAGTTGTGACTTGGACGCTTAGCCCTCAGTTTAGGTGGACAACCGCCTATCTCGGTGAAAACACTGAATTCCTAAATCCTGCTACTAACCCCAATGTTAATACCTCCAGTAATCCTTTGCAGGGTCTATTTGGAGGTACGAATACGATTAGTACTGAGTTGGTCTATTCTCCAAGCCGTGATGCCAATATCCGTTTAATGTATACCCGATCCAATATTCTGCCTAGCAGTGGAGCTACCCAACAATTTATCGGGGGAGCTACAGGCGAGCCATTGCCCTATGGTATAGCTGATGATGGTCAAGGCGGCGCGATCAAAACAGCGACAGCTGACACAATTGTTTTTAACTTTGATTGGTTGCTTTCTAAGAATTTTGGGCTGTTTGGACGTTATTCCTACGGTAACACCAAGATTTCGCCAGTGAGTGCTATTGTCCAAGGTGGCGACATTGCGGCTCATTCTGTGCAGTTCGGCATGGCATTCCCTGATTTGTTTAAAGAAGGCTCCCTTGGCGTGCTTTCTTTTGTTATTCCCCATATGTATAGCAGTGGACGCAACTTCTTGTTATCTGGTGGCGGCAATGGTGCAACTCAGTATGATCTAGAGCTTTCTTATTACTATCCAATTAGCAATAACATCGCGATCGTGCCTGCGGTTTATGCCATTTTCAATCCCAATAGCTTCTCAACTAACCCAACTGTATTTGTCGGCAATCTCCGTACACAGTTTAGATTCTAGTTACTAATCAGAAAATTAAAAAGCGCGGCTACGCCGCGCTTTTTAATTTTATTACCCAAAAATTTCCGCAGGATCGGCAGATTGGACTTTGCGTAAGGAGATTGTGCCAGAAATTACGCACATAATCATGGTCAGCATCAGTACAGGGATTGCCTTATCCCAGATATAGAGAGGTAGTAAGGTTGCATTTTTGGTCAAGTTGTATAGGAAGAAGGAAATTCCTAAGCCTGGAATAAATCCTAAAATTGATAATAAAAAAGCTTCCTGAATTACGACTCTTGCGAGATAGAAATTGCCATAGCCCATAGCCTTGAGGGTGGCATATTCTGCCATATGGTCAGAGACATCGGTATATAAAATCTGATAGACGATCACGATACCAACGATAAAGCCCATGACTGTGCCAAGGGTGAAAATAAAACCGATCGCTGTACTTCTTTGCCAGTAACCTTTCTCAAAATCGATATATCCCTGTATGGTCATGATGCGGGCATCATCGATCGCCGCATCTTGGGTTTTTTCTAAATCAGCGATCGTGAGATCTGATTGGGCGATCGCCACCTTATTTTTATTCTCTTCCCGCACAACCTTCCCATTAGCATCCACCTGCTCTTGATAGAGAACCAGAATTCTCTTGCCATCTGGCTCTAGCTTTTCGCGGGGTAATATCACCATATGCTCAGGCATATCCTGAATAAACTTGAGCATGACAGCATAGGGGGAAACTTTAGCCTCTAAATTAATCAAGCCGATATTGATCAACCCTGCACGGCGATTGTTAAATATCCTTAAAAAATTAGTATCGCTAGTAATTAATGCGCCATCGGCGGCAAAGGATGCCCCCAACTCAAACAGACCACCGATAGTTAATTTACGGTTTTCCACTTCGCGGGTGACAAAGCTGTTACAGGCAAATGCCTCATCGGTAAATTTCGCTTTGAGGGCGATCGCCCCACACTCACTGACGATCGGACCAAACTCAGCACGGGAAGCGCGATCAAACAACACCACATCTTGCACCTTAGTCCGATCAATATTTGTCGATGCGCCCACCACCTTAAATACTTCAGTATCAGGATCTGCACCCACCACCAAAATATTGCGGGTTTGCCCCGCAGGATCTTCCTTAATTTTCCATGCACCAAGACCGATATAGACAGGATTAACAGACTTTACACCATCAATGCCAAGGCTTTGATAGAGGCGGCGCTGTGAGAAATTTCGCATTCCCACTAAATTAGTAGATTGCGGGCTAATGATTACGAGATCGCCGATCAGGTTGCTCTGTAAGCGAATGGCACTACTGAATAGAGCATCACGAAACCCCAGTTGCAAAAATATTAAGACAACGGCAAAGGTAATGCCCGCGATCGCGGCGAGTAGTCGGCTTTTTTCGTAGGTAAGTTGCAGCCAAGCTAGGGGAACAGCAAGAATCATAATTATTCATTTTCAAGGGCAGATTTGAAGCCTAAAACCAACAAAATATTCGTAATCGTTAAAAAAGATTCAGCGCTCCCATGCAGCCAATCCACATTAGCTAGGACATCATTATATTGAACTTGAGCATAGATACCTGCGGGAATGGTAATCGCCACAAATATCAAGGTTCCATAAAATCCCCATAAACTTAATTTGGGAAATTGTTGTGATTTAGTCGCAAACCATAGGAAGGCGAGATAGGGAAATAGGGACAGCCCAAATATGGTTTCTTTGGTCATCGGGATTGTTACTTGCAAATAATAGGTCTGGGCAATCTGATTGAGCAATACTTTTATGCCACTAAATCATACCAAAATTAAGAAATGGCTACGTCGTGCTGCTCGAAAGTATTCAAGCTTAAAGTGTTATGATAATGATTATCATTACTTGCAATAAAGGCTAAATATGTCGTTCAATAAGCTCAATAAACTAACTTTAAATCCACGATTAAATCAGTATGATCGGACAAAGCTCTATTCCTTAGGCATGGTGCTTGCGATCGCCACAAGCCTAGCCGCTTGTTCGGTCAGCAACACGGCACAACAGCCCAATACAACTACTGCCCAAACACCAGCAACTACGGCAAAGACTACGGATTTGCCCCTAGTTGTAGTGACAAATTCTGTTTCCTGTGGACTAGCCAGCCAAATCGCAGGGGATACCATTAACCTCAAATGCCTAGTGGAGGCGGGTGTTGACCCTCATGTGTATCAGCCAAGTCCTGAAGATCGCAAAGCGATCGACTCTGCCAAGCTGATCCTCTATGGTGGTTATGACTTTGAGCCAAGTCTGATCAAATTGGTGAATGCAAGTTCTAACAAAGCTCCCAAAATTGCGATCAATGAAGTAGCTGTGCCTAGCCCCATCATGACTGCCGATGGTCATAGCCATGGTCACGATCACGATCATGACAAGGAAGAAAAAAAGGCTGACGAAAATGCCAAAGAAGCCGATCCCCATGTGTGGAATAACGCCCAAAATGGAATCAAAATTGCTCAAGCAATTAGCAAGAGTCTGAGTGAATTACGTCCAGATCAAGCGGCAATCTACAGCGCTAACACCACTAAGTTAGTCAATGAACTAGAACAAATTGATGCTTGGATCAAGACCCAAATTGCTACCATTCCCGAAGCATCAAGGAAGCTAGTCACCACCCATGATGCCCTTGGCTACTATGCTCAGGCCTATGGAATTACCGTGGAGGGGGCTTTGAATGGACTAAGTACCGATGAACAGCCCACCCCCACAAGGGTGAAGGAGCTAGTGAATGTTATTAAGTCTAGTCAAGTTCCCACTATTTTTGCTGAGGTATCTATTAATCCTAAGTTGATTACGACCGTTGCGAAGGAGGCAAATGTCAAGGTGTCGGAACGGGAACTCTATGCTGATGGTTTGGGAGTAAAAGGGAGTGAAGCGGAAACCTATGCAGGTATGTTGATCGCCAATACAAGGACTATTGTGGAAGGCTTGGGCGGCAAGTTTACCCCATTTCAAGGCAAATAGCTAGCGGCGGCGCAGTATGGCTAATAATTTGGCAAATCCTTGGGGAATTGGGGCTGTATTTTCAACGACCTGCCCTGATAGAGGATGGACAAAGGTGAGCCGCCATGCGTGGAGGGCTTGCCCTGAAAGATATTGAGCAAATTCTTTTTGGGGATGACCATAGACAGGATCGCAGGCGATCGCCCAACCCATATGCGCTGCATGGACGCGAATTTGGTGGGTGCGTCCTGTTTCTAGCTCAAACTTAACGAGGGTGTAATTGCCCAGACGCTCTTGGATTTGCCAATGGGTGACGGCGCGGCGACCATCGGTGCTGATTGCCATTTTTTTACGATCGCTTTTGTGACGGGCGATCGCCGCATCAATTGTGCCTGTCTCCGATTTAGGTACACCGCGCACGATCCCCAAATATTCGCGCCTTGCGGTTTTGGCTTGAATTTGCCCTTGCAGAGACTGATGGGCGCGATCGGTCTTTGCCACCACCATCACGCCGCTTGTATCCTTATCGAGACGATGCACAATGCCTGGGCGCTGTGTGCCATTGATCCCTGAAAGCTCGTTGCAATGTGCCAATAGCGCATTTACTAATGTGCCATCACGATGTCCTGCCGCAGGATGCACGACCATCCCTGCGGGTTTATTAATCACGATTAATTCTTGGTCTTCATAGAGAATATCTAATTCTATGGACTGCGCCACTAAGTCGAGGGGCTGGGCATCGGGAGTAATCACACAGATGCGGTCGCCAGCTTTAATCAAGTCTTTTTTATTGCCACAGGGCAGATCATTGACGGAAATATAGCCCTCGTCAATTAGGGTTTGAATGCGCGATCGCGACAAATCTGCAAGCTGTAAGGCTAAAAAACGATCGATGCGTTCCCCTGCTAAATCTGCTGAGACTTCGATGAGGTGCAAATTGTTAACCTCCATTGCTGGCAGCTCGCCCTGCTTGCCAAGTCCGCCATCCCTGCCAGCGCCCTTGCCAACTTGCCCATAACCTGCGGATTGCTGTCTTTCCCTGCTTTGGCAAAAAACGTAAGCACTGCAATAGCCCGAAGGAGTCTCTAGTGCCAATAGCGATCGCCCAGATGCCAAACACAAATCTTTCCCAGTCGGATAAATAGTCTAAAATTGCCAGAGACTCATTATGCACAGCGTTGGTCACTGCTAGGGGGTTAAAGGAGTCCCGTTTATCTTCGTCAAAGCGAGCGCCACGAAAATGATCCACCCCAATTTCCGAATCATAAATTAATTTCCAGCCTCTGCGCTTTAGCTCTAGGCAGAAGATTACCTCAAAATTTACCTGCGCCCCAGTGCCGCGCATCCTTGGATCAAAACGCATCGGTTCATAACGCGGATCGGCGATCGCCTCGCGCCGAAAACTCATATTTACCCCTTTCAAAAAGTCCACCTCCCTCGCCCCACCAACACCAATGTGATGATTGCCAACCAACCGTCCAAACCACTGCACTTTGCCCACGCGCTCTTTTGCGCCTGCTTCTAGCTCCTTGCCGTGATAAACCCAATCGCGCCCACCCACAGCACCAACTTGAGGGTCTGCCAAGAAAACCTGCTCGATCTGCTCTAGCCAATGGGGATGCGCCCCAGAGTCGTCATCAGTAAAAGCGACTATATCGCCAGTGGCGGCCGCTAACCCCAAATTCATCGCCGCCACAACGCCTGTGACCGTGACCGTAATTGTTTGCATTGGCAAAGCGGCAATTTCTGGACTCAGATTCTCCAAAAATTGCCATGTTTCGGTATCAATGTCTCTAACAGTGATCCATAATTCATCCACTGGACGCACCTGTTTACTCAAAGCTAATAAACAAACCTGCAAATCCTTAGTGCGGCGATAAGTTGGTACGACTACGGTAATTTTCATGATTATTCTGGTTGAATTTTGGCTTTTAGCTATTAGCGGACATGGTTAAATATTCCTCAAACAGGTTGTTGTAAGCCTCAGCCTTGCTCTTCCAAGTATGCTGCTCGGCGATCGCCCTGGCGGATCTGCCCATTTGTAAACGTAACTCGCGATCGGCTGCCAACCTTGCCATGCCATCCGCCAATGCCGCCACATCCTCAGAGCTAGATAGCAAAATGCCACATTCAGGCTTAACAATCTCGGCTCCTCCTGTTGTTACTGCCGTAATCACAGGAATGCCTGTACCCAAAGCCTCTAGCAATACCAATGTACAGGCCTCATAGCGGGATGGAAACACAAAGAAATCCACCGCCTTCATGATCTCTGGCACATCGCGGCGAAATCCTAAGAAATGCACGCGATCGGCTATACCTAACTCTTGGGAGAGGTCAGGATAGGGGCTTCTGGCAGTCGCACCGACAACGGCAAGGTGCAAATCAGGCACTTTCACCAAAGCCTTCAAAACGCTATCCAAATTTTTGCGGGGGGTGCGAATGTCGCCTGTAAACATCGCTAGTGGCACTGACTCTGGCAACCCCAACTTAGCGCGATCGCCCTTACCTGGAAAAAATTCATCCACATCCACACCATTGAGGATCACGCGAATATTTGCCGCAGGTACATTGATTTCCATTAGCTCTTGCTTGATGCACTCTGATACGGCAATCACCAACTTCGATTTCTGGAATGCTTTCTTCTCCCAACTCGCATTTAAAGCACTAAAGAGCCATTGATACTTACCATACCAACCGCCGCGCAACTTAGATGTATGAAAAGGCGATCGCAACCAGCCACTATGCACAAACTGCACCGTATTAATATCGCAGTCAAAATCAGTCACGCAACCATAGATCTGTAAAAGATCAAACTCGCGATGATTTTGTTTGAGCCATTGTTGGCTTTGCCACGCAAACACAAAATTACTTAACAAAGCCGTGGGGAAACGTTCTGTGGAGATTTTGACCCATTTTAACGAATCATGGTGTAACAGGTCTGGCGCAACCCGCATCGCTACCAACGTGACCTGATGGCCACGCCGTAAAGCTTCCAGCACAATTTCATAATTTGCGCGTCCCTGACCATCACCCTTAATAATGTTATGCGTAACAATGCAAATTTTCATATACAGCCTTTATGAGCCTTCATATACAGATTATTGTATCTGTCGCGATCGCAAATCCTGAATTAAGTTGTGAGTTTGACTATGTTGGATATATTTTTGACCCGCCATCGCAATCCCTAAAAAACCCCAAATTAATATGCCTGGGGTTCCAGCCGTACTCCTCGCAGCCAAGAAAACCACCAAACATTTCAACAGCACACCACAACAGGACTTAATAAATAAATCCGAATAATTCTTTAAATTCTGAAACAAGCTGATCAAGCAAAGTATTAAACCACCCACGTAGGGAACTGTACCAACCCATCCCAAATCTACAATTAAAGACATTGGTCCACTATCCACAATTTCATGCACCCCTAAGCCATCACCCAAGACGTTATAAATTCGATATTGAAAAAAGTCCTGGTAAATCATTTTCCTAACCTGAGCGCTATTATCGTTTTCTAAATCAGACAGACTGTTAAGGCGCTTAGACAGGTTGGTGGAAAATGGTTCCATTGAGGCAATAGGAATCATAACTAGGGATATGACTAATAAACCCGCAATTAGGCGAAGTTTTTGTTTGGTCGGTAAAAAGGATGTTGTAAATAAAAAACCTGCAAACCAAGCGATCCAACCCGTCCGCGCAGAGGTAAATAGAAGGGATAATCCGCCAGCGATCGCCGCAGGCAAAACCAAAGGACTACTACAACTAGGCAAAATCAGCAACACCGTCGCAATCACATCTGCATAAACCCCAAAGGAATTTAAAGTACTCCAAACCCTCAACCCATAAGGCACAGGACTGCCAGAACTACCATCCATACCCGATCCTAACAACCACATTTTCTCCCATTCTGGAGGAGACACATATTGATAGATGCCATAAAGCCCCATAACTAAAGCGCCCCAAAGAAATATTCGGCGTGTAACCTTGCTATATTCTGGATATCTTTGCCAATTGATGTAAGTATAGAAGCCCCAAAGTATAGGTGTAATCCAAGTAAGCAGGGTAAGCGTGGCTTTAATTACCGTCATGCCAGGATATAAAAGCGCAATCCCATAGGCATACATCACACTAGCTAAAGCCAACAAAAAGGGCAGAGTTCCTCTTTCTTTAACCTTGGGCAAGTTGAGATACAGGGTATTTGCAGAAGCTAAAATTGCTAAGTAAGGAGCCAGCAAAATTGGATTAGAGTCGGTAAAAGCCCCCAGACGGAAATCAGCAATTCTTCTCACAAAAGCTACTAAAAAGATGATCCACCACACAAAGCCGATATAGAGTATTGGATAGCGAAAATAGAGAAACCAAGCCACCACAAATGTGCCGAGGGGGAAAGCAATACTCAGCACCCTTGCGCCAATCCCGCCTGCGATTAATAAGACTATATTCATGGCAATAAACAAGCCAATCACTAGCCATCCTTCTAAACTAGATGCTTGGACAAGTTTTTGATTTGGCTGCGGATTTGACAAATAGTCGGGGGTGAAGCTCATAAATATGTATTGGGAATGTATTGGGATCTACGGGTTCTATAGGTAGTATAGAGAGTCTGTAGGGTATATGATTAACCTGATTGACTGCCAAATCTCCCCAAATAAATGCCATAATTGCTGTATCCCTTTGTCGTCAGGCTCGATCTACAGCTTTGCGCCTATGCTTGACTGCGTAGGACATAGCCCACACCGCGCACTGTATGCAGTAACCGTTTCGGATTATGCACTTCTAATTTGATGCGTAAAGCCCGAATATACACCTCAATAATATTTGACTCGCCCATGAAGTCATAGCCCCACACCGATTCGAGGATCTGGTCACGGGTTAAAACCTGCTGGGGATGACGCAGCATAAATTCTAGTAAATCAAACTCTTTAGCGGTGAGATCGACCCTCTGCCCCGCCCGATGGACTTCGTGGCTAGTATGCCGCAAAGTAATATCTTCAAACTGCAAATTGTCGATCGCTTCGGGATACATTCGCCGCATTCTCGCATTGATTCTGGCGAGTAATTCCTCAATACTGAAGGGCTTAGTGAGATAATCATCGGCTCCTGCATTTAAACCTGTGACGCGATCGCTGATTTCATCCTTGGCCGTCAGCATAATGATCGGTACTTGTACCCCCGTTTTGCGTAGCCTTGTGCAAATATCTAATCCTGATATTTCGGGTAACATCCAATCTAAAATCACCAGATCGGGCTGCGTATTACGGGCTAGTTGCAAACCATCTAAGCCTGTCATTGCCACAGTTATTTGATAACCTTCTAAACCAAGTTCCATTTCGATAAATTTCGATAACTTGGGGTCATCTTCAATCAGTAGAATGCGATTATTCATCGTTGCGGATTCCATAGTGGTAAACTGATTGTAAAAATACTACCCTCATTTAGTTTTGTCCTACCTGTATACTGCTGAGCATGACCTTGAACGAACAAGCCATCGAACAAGCCTTGATTGAAAAGTTAGGCGATCTCAAATACAGTTATCGTCCTGATATACGCGATCGCACAACACTAGAGAAAAACTTTCGTGAAAAGTTCGAGTCGCTTAACCGTGTGCATCTCACAGATGGCGAATTTTCGCGACTGTTAGAGCAGATTGTTACGCCTGATGTGTTTACGGCTTCTCAACACTTGCGCGATCGCAATAGCTTTGAGCGTGACGATGGGACACCTCTTGTTTACACTCTCGTAAATGTTAAGGATTGGTGCAAAAACACCTTTGAAGTCATTAACCAGCTTCGGATTAATACAGACAATAGCTATCACCGCTACGATGTGCTGCTGCTAATCAATGGTGTGCCAGTGGTACAAATTGAACTAAAGAACTTAAGCATTACGCCGCGTCGAGCGATGCAGCAGATTGTGGATTACAAAAACGACGTAGGCAATGGTTACACGAAAACATTGTTGTGTTTTTTGCAACTGTTCATCGTGAGTAATCGTAGCGATACTTGGTACTTCGCGAATAACAATAACCGCCACTTTAGTTTTGATGCTGAAGAGCGCTTTTTACCGATCTATCAATTTGCTGGGGAAGATAATCGCAAAATTACCCATCTTGATACCTTTGCCGAAAAGTTTTTGGCGAAATGTACGCTAGGGCAGATGATCAGCCGCTATATGGTGCTGGTGGCGAGTGAACAGAAACTAATGATGATGCGTCCCTATCAGATTTATGCTGTTAAGTCGATTGTGGAGTGCATTCATCAGAACTCTGGCAATGGGTACATTTGGCATACTACGGGCAGTGGCAAGACTCTCACTTCTTTTAAGGCTTCGACTTTATTAAAAGATAATCCCGATATTGAAAAATGCCTGTTTGTAGTCGATCGCAAGGATCTTGATCGCCAAACGAGGGAAGAATTTAATAAGTTTCAGGAGGGTTGTGTCGAAGAAAATACCAATACGGAAACCCTAGTACAGCGTTTGCTATCCAATAATTATGCAGACAAGGTAATTGTGACAACAATCCAGAAATTGAGCCTAGCGCTGGATGATGATAGTAAGAATGGCAAAAAGCGCAACTATAAGGAAAGGCTAGAGCCACTGCGCTATAAACGGATTGTGTTTATTTTTGATGAGTGCCATCGCTCACAGTTTGGTGAGAACCATCGGGCAATTGTCGAATTTTTCCCGAATGCTCAGTTATTTGGTTTTACGGGTACGCCCATTTTTGATAAAAATGCGACTGTGCAACAAATTGAGGGTAATCAAGCTTCTTATAAGACTACAGAATCGATTTTTCAGCAGCAGCTTCATGCTTATACGATTACTGATGCGATCGAGGATCGTAATGTTTTGCGCTTTCATATTGACTATTACAAGCCTGAAGGCAAGAATCCACCCAAGTCAGGGGAGGCAATACCGAAAGAGGCGATCGCTGAGGCGATTTTGACAAAGCACCATGCGGCGACGGCAGGGCGTAAGTTTAATGCGATTCTTGCGACTAGCTCGATTAATGATGCGATCGCCTATCATGAGTTGTTTAAACAAATTCAGGCACAGAAGCAGATAGCCGATCCTGACTTTCAGCCCTTAAATATTGCCTGTGTATTTTCGCCGCCTGCGGAGGGCAATAAGGATGTAAAACAACTGCAAGAAGATCTACTTACGGAAAAGGCAGACAACCAAGTTGACCCAGAAGGTAAAAAGGAAGCACTGAAGGCGATTATTGCTGATTACAATGCCCAATTCCGAACCAATCACGATATTAATAATTTCGATCTGTACTATCAGGATGTGCAGAAGCGAATTAAAGATCAGCAATACTCTAATAGTGATTTGCCCCATGCTCAAAAGATTGACATCACAATTGTGGTGGATATGCTGCTGACTGGCTTTGACTCAAAGTATTTGAATACTCTCTATGTCGATAAAAATTTGAAGTATCACGGGCTAATTCAAGCTTTTTCGCGGACAAATCGCGTACTGAATGATACGAAGCCCTATGGCAATATTCTCGACTTTCGGCAGCAGCAAGATCCCGTTGATGAAGCGATCAAGCTATTCTCTGGAGAGTTTAAGGAACGGGCGCAGGAAATTTGGTTGGTTGAGCCTGCACCTATGGCGATCGCCAAGCTCGAAGTAGCGGTTCAAAATCTCGATAAGTTTATGCAGTCGCAGGGCTTGACCTATGCCCCCGAATCAGTGCCGAACCTCAAAGGTGATGCAGCAAGGGGGCAGTTTGTGAATCTGTTTAAGGAGGTGCAACGCCTAAAGACTCAAATCGATCAATATACTGACCTGACGACTGAAAACACAGAGGCGATCGCTAAGGTGATTCCCCAAGAGCAGTTACAAGCTTTTCGAGGTGTTTATCTGGATACTGCTCAAAGGCTGAAGGTGCAACAGGGCAAAGGTAATACCAGTCCAGAAGTGGAACAATTAGATTTTGAGTTTGTGTTGTTTGCTTCGGCGGTGATTGACTATGACTACATCATGGGGCTAATCGCTCGGTCTACCTATGACAAGCCCGACAAGCAGAAAATGACCCGTGCTGAGTTGATTGGTTTGATTCAGGCTGATGCAAAATTCATTGATGAGGATTTGATTGGTTATATCAATACGTTGCCTGTGGGTCAGGCGTTTGATGAAAAGGCAATTCGTGAGGGTTATGAGCAGTTCAAGGCGGAAAAAAGTGCGCGGGAGTTGGCGGCGATCGCTTCTCAGCATGGTTTAGAAGCTGCGGCGCTACAAACTTTTGTGGATGGCATTTTGCGGCGCATGATTTTTGATGGTGAGCAGCTTAATGATCTGTTAGCTCCCTTAGATTTGGGCTGGAAAGCACGGACTAAAAAGGAGTTGGCTTTGATGGCGGATTTAATTCCGTTGTTGCACAGGTTGGCACAGGGTCGAGAAATTTCGGGGTTAAAGGCGTATGAGTGATAATTTGATTAGTGCTTGGGTGATTTCACAGGAGTTGGCAAGACTATGAATATAATTTTGCAACAGATTCAATATCATGCTGCTGCTTTGCCGTTGTCGTCACAGGCAGAGTTACTGAATTATGTTCTTTACTTAGAGGAAAGAGCGCGGCAAAAAATACTGACTAACTCAAACCAATTAAAGAGTGAATCTTTGGCGCAGTGGTTGTTAGAGATGCCTGATGTTGACTTGGATGAAGATTTTAGGCAAATGTCGATGGCTCAGGCAATGCGTGGCATGGAAGACGAACCTTGTCTCTACAGTCTCGATGATCTTGAGGAGCGTTGGCAATGAAACAATCGGGGCAAATTGTGCTTGTACCTTTTCCTTTTACCGATCTTTCTGGCGCAAAACTGCGCCCAGTGCTGATGCTACGCCAAGCCTCGGTTCAGTTTGATGATTGGCTCGTTTGTATGGTTTCTTCGCAGTTGCGGCAAGCTGATCAACAAATTGATGAGATTTTGTTGACTAGTGATCCTGATTTTGCGGCTACAGGGCTAAAAGTGGCGAGTGTATTGAGATTATCTCGCCTTGCGGTTTTAGAAAGTTCGTTACTTATGGGCAGTTTGGGGGCGATCGGTCATGGGCGATTGTATCGGATTCGCCAAAAACTTGCTGTCTGGATTGCGGAGGATAGCTAATGAGAGATGTGATAAGACCACCCCTGCCCCTCCAGAGCAGGGGAATAAGCCGAAAAATTCCCATCCTCTGGAGGGGGGGCAGGCGTAGCCTGACGGGGTGGTAAAACTTACAAACGAAGCCAAGAAATCAATACTATGCGTGACACTAAAAACTATATGTCTCTCCCCTATAACCCAGCCCTAAAAGAACGGGCGCGGGAGTTGCGGCGTGCTGGTAATTTGGCTGAGGTGTTGATGTGGAATCAACTTAAACGGAAGCAGTTTTTTGGGTTGGATTTCGATCGCCAGAAAATCATCGGTAACTATATTGTTGATTTTTATTGTGCGGAAAAGTCGGTGGTGATTGAGGTGGATGGTAGTAGTCATGATGATAAGGTGGAATATGATGCAATTCGGGATGCTTTTTTGATGGGCTTAGGCTTAACGGTGATTCATTTACGCGATCGCGATGTGAAAAATAATATGGCGGGTGTGATGGATTTTTTGCGCGGTCATGAGGTTTTTACCACCCCGTCCCTTCGGGACACCCCTCCAGAGGAGGGGAATTTGGGATTGCTTAATTCCCCTCCTCTGGAGGGGGCAGGGGGTGGTTCTATAACGTATGGGGGTGAGCTATGAGTGTGCCTAAGTTGCGTTTTCCTGAGTTTCGGGATGCGGGAGAGTGGGAGGAGAAAAATCTTGGGGATGTAACATACAAGACTGATAAAAGGAATAAGGAAGGGAAAAAATATCCCATTTACTCAATTAACAATAAAGTTGGTTTTGTGCCACAGGCAGAACAATTTGAAGGTGTTGACAGTAACAAGCGTGGCTACGACATCACACTCTATAAAATAATTAACAAAAGAACATTTGCATACAATCCCGCAAGAATCAATGTCGGATCTATCGGTTATAGCGAAGATTTAGACGACATTATAGTTAGTTCATTATATGTGTGCTTTAAATCCACCGATGTAGTTATTGATAAGTATCTGAAACATTTTTTTGATACGGAAATTTTTAATCAATCAGTAAATAATAATGTTGAAGGAGGAATACGTAATTATCTTTTTTACGAGAACTTTTCCACAATTAAGGTTTCATTGCCAACCCTTCCCGAACAACAAAAAATCGCTGACTGCCTTTCTTCCATAGACGATCGCATCACCTTAGAAGCCCAAAAACTCGACACCCTCAAAGCCCACAAAAAAGGGCTAATGCAGCAGCTTTTCCCCGCAGAAGGCGAAACCCTGCCAAAGTTGCGATTCCCTGAGTTTTGGGATGCGGGAGAGTGGGAAGAAAAAAAGTTAGGAGAAATAGCATCTTTTTATAAAGGGAAAGGTATTTCAAAGTCAGATATTAATGATGATGGAGTATTGCCATGCGTTCGTTATGGGGAACTTTATACACATTACCAAGAAACAATTAATAGCATTGTCTCAAGAACTAATTTAGCAATATCAGATCTTTTTATAGGCAGTAATAATGATGTGCTTATGCCTTCATCTGGTGAAACAAAGCTAGATATCGCAACAGCATCTTGTCTTTTATTAGATGGTGTAGCTTTAGGTGGGGATATAAATGTAATTCGTTGCAATCAAAACGGAGTTTTTATGAGCTATTACCTAAATAGTCACAAAAAATTTGAAATAGCAAAAATTGCTCAAGGTGATACAGTGGTGCATTTGTATTCAAGTCAACTAAAGCAGAAGTGTTGAATCAGACATGAGGTTATCCCAAAAGTGGACACACTACTCCTGCAAAAAGCGTGATTTCAGCTTAATATCACTATCTTCCTAAACCAATGTACATAACTGATATTCTCACTCATGAATGCTTGTAAATACCTCAGTTTATCTAACATCTTACAGCCAAACTCTTTTGGTATCTCTACTAGCTCTAATAAAACATACGCTATTAAGCAAGTGTAGATTTGGATCGT